>CAXTVQ010000020.1:56349-68046 GCA_964247705.1 uncultured Acetobacteraceae bacterium
TTCCGGCCGCCGGGCGAGCCGTTCCGGCCGCCGGGCGAGCCGTTCCGGCCGCCGGGCGGTCCGGGCTTGCGAGGGGGCGTTGACATTGCCGGGGTATAGCCGCCCCCCACCCAGGCCGCTAGCGTGCAACCAACGATAAAGCGGAGTGGCGCGACGTGACCGAGATCACCGTTACCGACGATGCGGGCGTCCGCGCCATTGCCATCGACCGTCCGGCCAAGCGTAACGCTCTCACCCGGGCGATATACTGGTCCCTAGCGGCCGCGCTCTCCGAAGCTGGCGCGTCGGGGGCGCGGGCAATCTGGCTGCACGGCAGCGCGGAGTGCTTTACCGCCGGCAACGACCTGGGCGACTTTGCCCGCGCCGTGCCCGGCGAGCGGTCCGCCGCCTGGGACTTCCTCGAGGCGCTGATCCCTTGCTCTGTTCCGATCGTGGCTTCCGTCAATGGCGCCGCGGTCGGCGTCGGCACCACGATGCTGCTGCACTGCGACCTGGTGTATTGCTCGGCCACCGCGCGGTTCCATCTCCCGTTCGTGAACCTGGGCCTTTGTCCGGAGGCCGCCTCCAGTCTGTTGCTGCCTGCGCGCGCCGGGTTGCTGCGGGCGTCGGAGCTGCTGATGTTGGGGGAGCCGTTCGATGCGGCGGCAGCGCACGCGGCCGGCCTCGTGAACGCCGTCCTGCCCACGCCGGAGGAGGCCGACGCGCTGGCGCTCTCCCGCGCACGTGCGCTCGCCGCAAAGCCGCCCGAAGCATTGCGCACCACGCGCGCCCTGCTCCGCCGCGACACGGCGGCCGTGGCCGAGGCGATGCGGCTGGAGGGTGCCGAGTTCGCCCGCCTGCTGCACGGCCCCGAGGCGCGCGAGGCATTGGCCGCCGCCGCCGAGAAACGCCCGGCCGACTGGTCCCGTGTGGTGGCCGCGCACGGATAGTGGCCCGGTGCCGGGTGTGCCGTTGACAAACGCCCCCGGTCGGGAATAACCCGGCCCGACATGGAGGGGTGCCCGAGTGGCTAAAGGGGGCGGACTGTAAATCCGCTGCTGTAATGGCTACGTTGGTTCGAATCCAACCCCCTCCACCACCAGCCCGCACCGAAGTCTCAGCCGCCCGGCATCCCCTGCGTGTGCACATAGAGGCTGTACAGCGACTGGCTTGACGCCATGAACAGCCTGTTGCGGTGCCGGCCGCCGAAACAGAGGTTGGCGCAGCGTTCCGGCAGCACGATCCGGCCGATCAGTGCGCCGGCCGGGTTATACACCACCACGCCGTCCAGCCCGTCCCCCATGCCCCAGCCGCACCACAAATTGCCGTCGACATCCACGCGGAAACCGTCCGGCGTACCCTGGCCGGCGTCGATGAAGGTGCGGCCTTTGGTGAGCGCCTTGCCGTCCGCCGTCACGTCGAACGCCTGGATCCGCCGGGGGGAGACGGCGCACTCCACCACGTAGCAAATCCGCTCGTCCGGCGAGAACGCCAGGCCGTTCGGGCGGCCGACCTCGCCGGTCGCCACCGTAAGCGCCCCCGTCTGGCCGTCGATGCGGTAGACGTTGGTGGGCAGTTCGGGGACTGCCTTCTCGCCCTCGTAATAGCCGCCAATGCCGAAATCCGGGTCGGTGAACCAGATCGAGCCGTCGCTTCGAACCACCACGTCGTTGGGCGAGTTCAGCCGCTTGCCATCGAACCGGTCCGCCAGCACGGTTATCGTGCCGTCATACTCCGTGCGGGTCACCCGGCGCGTGCCGTGCTCGCAGGTGATCAACCGGCCCTCGCGGTCCCGCGTGTTGCCGTTGGCGTTGTTGGACGGCTTGCGGAACACGGAGGTGACCCCGGTTTCCTCGTCCCAGCGCAGGATGCGGTTGTTGGGGATGTCGCTCCACAGCAGCGCTCGTGCGTCGCCGAACCACACCGGCCCCTCGGCCCAGCGGCACCCGGTGTAAAGCCGTTCGACCGCGGCGAGGACCACGCGGTAAGGCGCGAAGCTGGCGTCGAGCACCTCCACCGCCGGGTCGGGGTAGCGCTCGGAGGGCCGCCAAGGCATGGATATGACAGGCTGGGTCATGACGGGGTGACTAGCCCGCCGAACGGAAGCCTGCAATCTGGCGCTGGACGAGTGGCGTTCCGGCGCGTTGCCGTTGCACACACGGCGCGGGCGGAGGGCATGGCGGTGGCGCGACGGGCGTTGAGCGACGGCGACCGGGAGGCGTGGGCCGCCTATGCCCGGCACGTGGCGGCGCTGCCGGGCCACGACCTGCCTGCGCTGGCGCCCGAGACCGCGACCGCCGCCGCGATCCCGCCGCAGCCGTTGGTGATTGCCCGGCCGGTACGCGTCGCGGCGATGGCCGAGGTCGCCGTCGGTGCACAGCCTGCGGGCCTGGACAAGGCGAGCTGGACCCGGCTGCGCACCGGCAAGCTGCTTCCCGAGCGCACCCTGGACCTGCACGGGCGCACTGCGCAGCACGCCTTCGTGGCGCTCCTGGCCTTCCTGCTGCGCGCGCATGCCGAGCGGGTGCGCTGCGTGGAGGTGATTACCGGCCGAGGCAGCGGCGAGCAGGGCGGGGTGATCCGGCGCGAACTGCCATTGTGGCTGAACCTGCCGCAGTTGCGGCCACTGGTGCTGGCGGTGACGCATCCCCACGCGGCCAATGTCGGCTCAGTGCGGTTGCTTCTGCGCAAATCGCGATAGCGGCCGATCAAAAACAAGCCGGGTTGTTGCAGCGCGCCGTCTCCTTTACCTTGCTTTATAATCGGTTCGGTTGAGGAACGTCAAAAATGCCTATCACACGCCGGGCTGCGCTCGGACTGCTCGCGGCACCTGCTTTGCTGCGGGCCGGCACGGCACGCGCCGCCGACGCCCGGGTCCTGAAAATCAGCCACCAGTTTCCCGGCGGCACGGTAGACCAGGGGGATTTCCGCGACCGCCTGGTCCGGCGCTTTGCGGCGGCCGTGCAGGAGAAGACGGGCGGGTCGCTGTCGTTCGAAATCTATCCCGGGTCCTCGCTGATGAAGACGGTGGCGCAGTTCTCGGCGCTGCGACGCGGTGCGCTGGACCTCACGCTCTACCCGCTGGCCTATGCGGGCGGCGAGGTGCCGGAGGTCAATGTCGGCCTGATGCCATGCCTGGTCACGAGCTACGCGCAAGGTATGGCCTGGAAAACCGCGCCGATCGGGCAGGAGCTGACGGCGGTGCTCGACAAGCGCGGCGTAAAGATCCTGACCTGGATCTGGCAAGGCGGCGGCGTCGCCTCCCGGGCCGCCGGCGTGGTGCAGCCGGACGACACCAAGGGTCTCAAGATCCGCGGCGGCTCGCGCGAGATGGACCTGATGCTCAAGGCGGCCGGCGGCATCATCAGCTCGGTCACCTCGGACGAGACCTACGCGGCCATGCAGACGGGATCGTTGGACGCCGCCGTCACGTCCTCCACCAGCCTGATCAGCTTCCGCCTGGAGGAGATCGCGAAGAATGTCACGTCGGCGCGCGGCGGGTCGTTCTGGTTCATGTTCGAGCCGCTGCTGATTTCCAAGCAGGTGTTCGACAGCCTGACGCCCGACCAGCAGGCGGCGATCACCGAGGCCGGCACGGCGCAGGAGGCGTTCGCGCTCGACGCCGCCAAGGCAGACGACCAGGCGCTGGCCGACATCTACGGCAAGGCCGGCGTCAAGGTGGCCGACATGAACGCGGACGTCATCGCGAAGTGGAAGGCGGTCGCGCAGGACTCGGCGTGGAAGGATTACGCCGCGCGCAACGCGTCCTGCGCCAACATGCTGAAACTGGCCGAGGCGGTTGCGTGAGCGTTGCCAGTGGTGATCGCGTAAGCGTTGCCACGGGTGCCACTGACGTTCCAAGCACCGGCCTGCTGGCGCCGGTCCAGGCGGTGGTGACGGGGCTGAACGGCGCACTCGCGGTGTTGTCCGCGCTGGCAATCGCGGCCGCCGGGTGCGTGCTGACCTGGGAGGTGGTCGGCCGCTACTTCCTGGGCATCGCCAGCGACTGGCAGGACGAGCTTTCGACCTTCCTGTTGATCGGCGCCACCTTCGGCTCGGCGGCGTGGACGCAGGCGCGGCGCGGCCATGTCGGCATCGACGCCCTGGCCCATGTGCTGCCGCCCGCGGTGGACGCGGTGCGGCGTGTGCTGGCCGATGTGTGCTCGCTGCTGTTCGTGGGCTTCTTCGCCTGGAAAAGCTGGGAATTGCTGGTGGAGGCATGGACGGAGGGGGAGACGACGCCCTCCTCCTGGGGCCCGCCGCTCTGGATTCCGTATGGCTGCATGACGGCGGGAATGGCGCTGCTCACCCTGCAACTGCTGCTTCAGGTGCTTGGCAGCCGCCATGCTGACGCCGCCCCGGCGCACTTGGCCTAGCCAAATGGGTGTCGGCACAATCGGGTTGATGTATGGCGGCGCGACCCTGGTGGCGCTGTTCTCGGGCATCCCGATCGCTTTCGCGCTGGGCGGTGTCGCGACCGTGTTCATGATGGTTTTCATGCCGGCCGCCTCGCTCGATACCATCGCGCAGAATGTCTATGAGGAGCTCGCCTCCATCACCTTGCTGACGATCCCCCTGTTCATCCTCAAGGGGGCGGCGATCGGCAAGTCGCGCGCCGGCAAGGACCTCTACGACGCGCTGCATACCTGGCTCCACCGCGTGCCGGGCGGGCTCGGGGTCGCCGTGGTGATCGCGTGCGGGTTGTTCGCGGCGATGGCCGGGTCGAGCCCGGCGACGTGTTCGGCGATCGGCTCCTCGGGCATCCCGGAAATGCGGCGGCGCGGCTACTCGCCGGGGTTCGCCGCCGGGCTGGTGGCGGCGGGCGGCACGCTCGGCATCCTGCTGCCGCCCTCGATCGTGCTGATCCTTTACGCGGTCGCCTCCGAGCAGTCGCTGGGCCGGTTGTTCCTGGCGGGGCTCGGACCCGGCGTGTTGCTGGTGGCGCTGTTCGCGACCTGGGCGGTGGTCAACTGGCGCATCGAGTTCGGCCGCGCCGTCCGTGTGGCCGATGCCGGCGGCGCCCGCAGCGAGATCCTGCGCGCCGACACCTACACCATGCGGGACCGCTTCATGGCGCTGCCCCGCGTGCTGCCCTTCCTGTTGCTCCTGAGCGGCGTGATGATCGCGCTGTATGGCGGCATCGCCACCCCGTCCGAGACCGCCGGGCTGGGTGCGGTGATGGCCTTGGCGCTGATCGCGGTGATCTACGGCGCGTGGCGGCTGCGCGACCTGGGCCCGATCTTCCAAGGCACGCTCGGCGAAAGCGGCATGTTGCTGATGATCATCGGCATGAGCCTGCTCTACAGTTACGTGATGAGCTACCTGCACATCAGCCAGAGTGCCGCCGGCTGGATCGTAGGCCTGCATCTGTCGCGCTGGCTGCTGCTAACGGCGATCCTGGTGATGGTGGTGATGCTGGGCTTCTTCCTGCCCCCGGTGTCGATCATCCTGATGACGGCCCCGATCATCCTGCCGCCGCTGCGCGCCGCCGGGTTCGACCTCGTATGGTTCGGCGTGGTGATGGCGGTGGTGATGGAGATGGGCCTGATCCATCCGCCGGTGGGGCTGAACATCTTCGTCATCAACCGGATCGCACCCGACATCGGGCTCGGGCCGATCATCCGGGGCACCTTGCCGTTCGTGGTGCTGATGGCGCTGGGCGTGGTGATCATGTCCTTCGTGCCAGGCATCGCGCTCTGGCTGCCGGACATGGTCTATGGGCATTGACGCAATGGCTACCCGGATCGGCGTTGCAACGCCCTCGCGAACCTAGTTAACCGGCCGATCCCGTGGCAACGCCACCCGGTTGGACCAAGCCTCGAGCCACATCGGCAACACGCTGGCAGGCAGGGCGCGGGCGATCAGGAAGCCCTGCGCATACTCCACCCCCATTTCGCGCATGCGAACCCACATCGCCTCGTTCTCGATGCCTTCGACGATCACCTCGAGCGCGCGGCTCTTGGCGTTGTCGACCGTGCGTTTGAGGTAGTTGCGCGCGAGCGGGTCCGTCTGGGATTTGAGCACGACCTGCTTGTCGAGTTTGACGATGTTGAACGGCAGGTCGAACAGGTTGGCCTGGTTCATCATCTCCGGACCCATGTCGTCGATCGCGACGCGGTAGCCGGCCTCGCGCCAGGTGTTGAGCGCCTGGAACAGGCCGTCCAGGTCGCTGACCGGGCGGCTTTCCGTCAGTTCGATCAGGATACGCTCGACCGGGATGGCATAGAGCCTGCGGTGGTGGTCCAGGCGATGCAGCGCTTCGGGGAACATCAGGACGTCGAGCGGCAGGTTGATGCTGATGAACAGGCCGTGGCGGTTCAGCAGGGCCGGATCGATCGCGGTCATCGCGGCGGCGGCGACGGCTTCGGTGAGGCGCAGCGAGAGACCGGCGCGCTCGATCTGGGG
Organism: uncultured Acetobacteraceae bacterium; assembly: GCA_964247705.1. Classification (GTDB taxonomy): domain Bacteria; phylum Pseudomonadota; class Alphaproteobacteria; order Acetobacterales; family Acetobacteraceae; genus LMUY01. The sequence continues at coordinate 62,734 of CAXTVQ010000020.1, forward strand.
GATGAACTGGTCGGGCCCGATCGTGCCGTGTTCCTTGTGCTGCAAACGCACGAGCGTCTCGAAGCCAACCGGCCGGCGGTCCGCCAGGCGGACGATGGGCTGGAACCGGCACTCGACGTTGCGGGGATCGAATGTGATCACGACGTCGGACGTGCTCATCACCGGCATGCGCGTGCGCACGGCGGTCGCAGCTTCGCGCAGGGCGCGCCCGAGATCGGCCGGGTTGCGGGCGTGCCGGAGGGTCTTGCCGCCCGACACGCCGTCCGTATCGCCGAGCAGCACCAGTTGCACTTGCGAGCCGGCCTCCCCGGCCGTCACGCCGACAAGGTCGCGAACGAGCGGCCCAGCGGCCTCCGGCTGCATCAGCAACAGGCCGATCTGGTGAGATGGGTCGACGAGCCGGTAGAGCGCATCCGTGGCCGATTGTGCGCAGTCGAGAACATCGCCGCGGGCCTGCACCTCCCGCTGCGCCGCTGCGACCCACGCGGGGTCGTTGCAGAGGATCAGTACCTGCCTCACAAGCCTGGGTATCTCGATCTGGTTCGACAAGAACTGGTCCAATTACGCCTTTATCCGCGATGACGGCTCGCTAATGTGACTGTTTCGCCAAGCAGCCGAGGACACGACAACGGCTAGGGCCAGCCATCCCGTGGCGTGGTGCAAAACCATCGTCCGGCCGCCTAACGCAGGCTCTCGGCCCGGCGTGCCGCAGGCTTGGCAGGCCTGGCTTCCCGCCGCAAGCGGTTTTCCCCGAGCAGCAGGAGGATCGGCGCCGCAATGAAGATGGAGGAGGATGTACCCACGACGATGCCGAACAGCATGACGGCGGCAAACCCGGACAGCGCGGACCCGCCGAACAACGCAAGCGGCAGGCTGGCCAGGAAGACGGTCATCGACGTTCCGAGGGTGCGGTTCAGCGTCTCGTTGATCGAGAAGTCGATCAGTTCACGCAGCGGCATCGACTTGTACTTGCGCAGGTTCTCGCGCACGCGGTCGTACACCACGACTTTGTCGTTGGTCGAGTAGCCGATCACGGTCAGGATCGCCGCCACCATCACGAGGTTGAACTCGATGCGCGTGACGGCGAGGAAGCCCACGACTTTCGTCACGTCAAGCAGCAGGGTCACGACGGCGCCGACTGCGAACTGCCACTCGAAGCGGAACCAGATGTAGACCAGGATCATCAGCAGGCTGATGCCGAGCGCCAGCAGGCCGTTGCGGAACAGTTCGTCCGACACGGAGGCGCCGACTGCGTCCGTCTGCTGGATGGTGGCGCCGGGTTGCGCCTGGGCCAGGGCGTCGCGCACGCGGCTGACCACCTGCTCGGTGCCGGCCTCGGTCGGTTGGCGGTCGAGGCGAATGAGTACGCCATGAGTGTCGCCGAAGCTCTGCAACCCGGCCGGCGGCACGTCGTGCGCGGCGAGTGCCGTGCGGATCTTGTTGAAGTCCGCCGGGTCCGCCGTGTGCACCTGCATCACGATGCCGCCCTTGAAGTCGATCCCGAGATTGAGCCCCGGGTGGAAGGCCACGATCAGGGACGCGACCGACAGCACGGCGGACGTCGCCAAGCCGATGAAGCGGCCGCGCATGAACCGGATCCGGGTGTTGTCGGGCGCCAAGCGGAGCAGCGGGCGGAGCAGCATGGTTGGTTCGTCCTGGGTCGGCGGGGGCACTCGGAAATGCGGTCGGCGGCGGCGTCGTCTGGGCCGGGATCGGACGCCGTATCAGACCGGGAGGAGGGCAGGTCGGCGGGCAGTGTACCAACGGACCATCATAAGCCGCGCCAGTACCGTCGCGGTGAAAAGAGTTGTCACGATGCCGACCGTGATCGTCACGGCAAAGCCCCGTACGGGTCCAGAGCCAAAAACAAACAGCATGACGTGGGCGAGGAACGCCGTCGCGTTGCTGTCGATGATGGTGCTGTAGGCGCGGCGGAACCCGGCCTCCAGCGCCGCTACGGGCTTGCGGTCGTTACGCGTCTCCTCGCGGATGCGCTCGTTGATCAGGATGTTGGCGTCCACCGCCATGCCGAGGGTGAGCAGGATGCCGGCCATGCCCGGGAGCGTCAGCGTCGCCTCCAAGAGGGAAAGCACCGCGAGCATCATGATCAGGTTGACCAGCAGCGCCACGTTCGCGAACCAGCCGAACAGGCCGTAGAACGTGCCCATGAAGCCGACCACGAGCAGGAAGCCCACGCCGAGCGCGATGGCGCCGGCCCGGATGCTGTCCGCGCCCAGCTCGGGGCCGACCGTGCGCTCCTCCACCACCGTCAGCGGCGCGGGCAGCGCACCGGCGCGCAGCAGCACGGCGAGGTCGGTCGCGGACTGGGCGGTGAAGTTGCCGCTGATCTGGCCGCGCCCCCCCGTGATCGGCTCGCGGATCACGGGTGCGGTCAGCACCTTGTCGTCCAGCACGATGGCAAATGGGTGGCCGACCTGGGCCGTGGTGATGTCGGCAAAGCGGCGTGCGCCGGTGCTGTCGAACACGAAATCGACCACCCACTCGGCGGTCTGGCTATTGCGGGCGGGGCTCGCATCCGTGAGCGAGGACCCATCCACCTCCACCCGGCGGCGCACGACGTATTTCTGCGCGGGGTTGGTTTCGGAGGGCAGCACCTCGTCGCCCGGCGGAGCGGGCCGGGCCGGGTCGGCGGCCTCGTCCAGCAAATGGAAGGTCATCTTGGCGGTGGTGCCGATGAGCTGCTTGATGCGGTTCGGGTCGTCGACGCCGGGCAACTGCACCACGACGCGGCTCTCGCCCTGGCGGGTGATCTGCGGGTCCAGCACGCCGGTGGCGTCGATGCGGCGGCGGACGATCTCGATGGATTGCTGGACGGCGTTGCTGGCGCGGGTGCGCAGGGCCGCCTCGTTCGGGGCGAGCGACAGGGAACCGTCCGGTCGGGTGGCGACATCGAAATCAACGCCGCCATCGGGGTTGGCCGCAGCCGTCTTCAGCGCGTCCAGCGCCGGCTGCGGCTGTGCCGGGTCCCGCAGGGTCACCACCACCCGGCTCTCACCGGTCGGTTGCTGGATTGTGCGGTACTGACCGGTGAGCACCTGGCGAGCGCGGTCCAGGATGGTGTCCAGCCGCTCCTTGCGCACGGCGTCCAGGTCCACCTGCAGCAGCAGGTAGGATCCGCCGCGCAGGTCGAGGCCGAGATGGACCTGCCGCCATGGCACCCAGGAGGCGGGGGCCGGCAGGATGTTGGGCAGGCAGAGCAGGGCGCCGAGGACGCAGATGCCGAGGATCAGCGCGGTCTTGGCGCGGCCGAAATACAGCATGGGGGCCGGGTTACTCCAATTGGGACTGTCTATGCCGAGGGGGCGGATGCGATGCAACCCTGCTGGCCCCGTGCTATGCACGGGATGGGAGTGAAGCTATGCGCGGGTCATGAGCGAAGCACGGTTGCGGATGGGGTTGGTGGGCGCCGGGCATTTTGGCCGCTTCCACGCGTTGAAGGTGGCCGCGGCGCCGCGGGCCCGGCTGGTTGGCGTGCACGATCCGGATATGGCCCGTGCGGAGGCGGTTGGGCGCGAGGCGGGCGGCGCGCCGGCGATGGCGCTGGAGGGGCTGTTGGCCGCGTGCGACGCCGTGGTGATAGCGGCTCCGGCCGAGGCGCATCACGACTTGGCCACGCAGGCGCTGGAGGCCGGGTGCCACGTGCTGGTGGAGAAGCCGATCGCGGCGACCTTGGCGCAGGCGGACGCGCTTGCGGCGCTTGCGGCGGCGAAAGGGTTGGTGTTGCAGGTCGGCCATTTACTCCGGTTCTCCGCCGAGCACCGGGCGATCAGCAGCCGGATCACCCGGCCGTTGTATATCGAGGCGACACGGATCGCGCCGTACAAGCCGCGCGGGACGGACGTGTCGGTGATCCTGGATCTGATGATCCACGATCTGGACCTGGTGCTGTCGCTGGTGGACAGCGAGATCGACAGCGTGGATGCGTTGGGCGCGGCGGTGTCCTCGCCGTCCGAGGACATCGCCAACGCGCGGGTTCGGTTCGCCAACGGCTGCGTGGCGACGATCACGGCCAGCCGCATTTCCATCAAGACCGACCGGCGGATGCGGCTGTTCTCGCAGGAGGGGTATTTGTCGGCGGATTTCGGGGCCCGCGAGCTGGTGATGATCGGGCGGGAGCGTGGGATGCCGTTGCCGGGCACGGGCGGGTTCCGGCGCGAGGCGATCAGTTGGAAGGACCATGACGCGATGGACGCCGAGCATCTGGGCTTCGTGGCGGCGTGTTTGGATGGGGCGCCGGTGCTGGTGGACGCGGCGGCCGGACGAAGGGCGTTGGCGGCGGCGCTCGCGGTGACGGAGTCGATGGCGCAGTCGGCGGCATTGGTGCGGGCGAGCGGGCTGGTCATCTGAAAACCCTGCGAAGCAAAAAGGGGTCGAGAGGATGACCATCCCCTCGCGGGGTTCGGGGCAGAGCCCCGATCTTCTCCGCCATATCGCCTCCCGCCTAAGCCAAGCGCTCATCGCCGCCCTAGGCGTCATCACCATCGTCTTCTTCATCATGCACCTGTCCGGCGACCCCACGCTCCTCCTGGTCCCCGAAGGCGCCACCGCCGAGCAGATCGCCGAACTCCGCCACCAACTCGGCTTCGACCAGCCGCTGAGCATCCAATACGTCACCTACCTCGCCGCCCTCGCCCATGGCGATCTCGGGCAATCGTTCGTCCAGCGCGCGCCCGTCTCCCTCATCGTCGGCGCCCGCCTGCCCTACACGCTCGAACTCGCCACCGGCGCACTCCTCGTGGCCCTCGCCACCGGCATCCCCGCCGGCATCGCCATGGCTGTCCGGCGCGGCGGCCTGCTGGAGCGGCTGCTCGCCGCGATCGTGCTGGCTGGCCAAAGCCTGCCCACCTTCTGGTCCGGCATCCTGCTCATCCTGCTGTTCGGCGTGACCCTGCGCTGGCTGCCCACTTCTGGCGCCGACACCCCCGCCGCGCTGGTCATGCCCGCCATCGCCCTCGGCGCGCTCGCCATGTCCACCTTCGCCCGCATGACCCGCATCACCGTGCTCGACGAACTCGGCCGCGACTACGTGACCGCCGCCCGCGCCCGCGGCCTCTCGATGGCCAGCACCGTCGCCCGGCACGTACTGCGCAACGCTGCCATCCCAGTCGTCACCGTCATCGCCCTCGAAATCGGCAACCTGCTCGCCGGCGCCGTCATCGTGGAGACGGTGTTTGCCTGGCCCGGCATCGGCCAACTCGCCATCCAATCCATCCAGTCGCGCGACTTCCTCGTCGTGCAGGCGATCGTGCTGTTCGTCTCCCTCGTCTATATCGGACTGAACCTATTGGCGGA
>CAXTVQ010000021.1:0-19185 GCA_964247705.1 uncultured Acetobacteraceae bacterium
GCACTCCCTTGGTAAGGGAGAGGTCGAGAGTTCAATCCCCTCCAGCAGCACCATCGAATTTAGCCCTCCTGTAGCCTAAACGGCTCCGTCCAAACGCTTCCCAGCGGATTACTCACTGGGTAGCGTAGGCTCAAGCTGACGCGAGGCGGGCATGGACGACGATTTCATCGACAAAATTGGGTCCTACATCGACATTTGGCACGGCGTTAAGCTGCCGAACGACCCAGCTCGCCGGCTGGCGATGGATCTCGGCAAGTTAATTGCTGGCTTCGAGGTGCAGCGGAACCGGCTCCGGTTTGAAGACGAGCCGAGCAGTTTCGAGGCGGCGCTGCGGGATTTGAAGGAGTGAGCCCGAACCGGCTTAGCCTTGTCGATGCAGGCGAGGCAGTTGCCCGGCGTGAAATGACGGCCTCGGCCCTGCTTGACGCATGTCTGGCTGAAATCGACGCGCATGAAGCGGCCGTGAACGCGACCATCTGGATCGATCGCGAGGGTGCCCGGGTGGCGGCTGAGCAGGCCGATGCAGTCATCGCGGCCGGTAGCCCGCTGGGTAAGCTACATGGCATCCCGATGGCCCATAAGGACATGTATTATCAGGCGGGGAAGGTCAGCTCCTGCGGATCGATGATCCGGCAGAACTGGGTCGCGGACCGTACTGCAACGGTGCTGGAGCGCTTGCACGCCGCCGGATCCATCACGTTCGCCGGGCTGAACATGGCGGAGTTCGCGCAGAATCCGACCGGGCACAACCGGCATTTCGGCGACTGCCACAATCCCTGGAACCCGCCGTTCATCACCGGTGGGTCCTCGAGCGGGTCTGGCGCTGCGGTGGCGGCCCGGTTCGCCTTCGCGGCACTTGGTTCGGATACGGGCGGGTCGGTCCGGCTGCCTGCCGCCGCGTGCGGGGTGACCGGGTTGAAGCCGACGCAGACGCGGGTCAGTCGGGCAGGGGTCATGCCACTCAGCTTCTCGGCGGACAATGTGGGCCCGTTGACCCGCACGGTGCGGGATTGTGCCCGGGTCATGGGCGTGATCGCCGGCCACGATCCCGCGGATCCGACCTCCGCGGCCGAGCCGGTGCCGGATTACGAGGCGGGGCTGACGGGCGACCTGCGCGGCGTGCGGGTCGGGCTGTTGACCAACCCCGAGTTGATGGGCAGCGATGCGCCGGTCGTGGCCGCGGTCGCCGAGGCGGCCCGTGTGCTGGCCCAGCGTGGCGCCACCGTTGTGCCCGTCGAGCTGCCTTATTTGGATGCAGTGATGGCGTATGGCGGCATCGTGTCCCGGTGCGAGGCGGCTGCGATCCACGCCCGTTGGATGCGCGAGCGCCCACAGGATTACGCAGTGCATCTCAGCGCTCGCCTCTACGCCGGGTATGCGATCCCGGCCACGTATTATGTCGAGGCATTGTCCGGTCGTGGACCATTGCTAAGGGCGGTGGTCGGCGAGGCGTTTGCCGACGCGGATGTGCTCGTGCTGCCAACGATCCCAACGGTGCTACCGACCTTGGCCGAGACGGATATCGATCATGGGCCGCCTGGCACGGAGGCCCGGTTCATGGCGGTGTCGCACAACACGCGCCCATTCAACTACTTGGGTTTACCAGCACTGAGTGTTCCTTGCGGGGTCGACCCGAACGGTTGCCCGATCGGGTTGCAGATCGTGGGACGGCCCTTTGCCGAGGCGCGGGTGTTGGCGGTCGGGGACGCCTACCAGCGCGACACGGACTGGCACGACCGGCTGCCGCCCATGCTTCAGTAGCGTTCGACGCCGGGTCAAAACTCGTTGTGGTTTATGAACAAAATTGGTGCGTTGCGGTCGGTCGAGCTCGGTTGCGCCGCGCCGGCCTGCCTGTAGGATCGTTCCTACCGATTAAGGGGGCGTGAGATGGCAGAGATCGCAGGCCGCTATGATGGTTACCAGCGGCTCCGGTTCGACCGGCCGCGCCCTCGGGTGCTGCGGATCACGATGGACAACGGCAAGATGAACACCGCCGACGCCGTCATGCATTACGAGTTGGGGCAGGTGTGGCGCGACGTCGACTTGGACCCGGAGGTCAATGCCATTGTGCTGACGGGAGCCGGCCGGTATTTCTCCGCCGGCGGCGATTTCTCGCTGGTGCAGTCGCATATCGATGACTTCGACTCCCGCGCCCGCGGCTGGAAGGAGGCGCGGGACCTCGTCTACAACATCATCAATTGTTCCAAGCCGATCGTGAGCGCGATGCGGGGCGTAGCCGTCGGTGCCGGGCTGGTTTGCGGACTGCTGGCGGACGTGTCGCTGGCAACGCCGGAGTGCCGCATCCTCGATGGCCACACGCGGCTGGGCGTGGCGGCGGGCGACCATGCGGCGATCATCTGGCCGTTGCTGTGCGGGATGGCGAAGGCGAAATACTACCTGCTGACCTGCGAGACCCTGTTAGGCGCCGAAGCCGAGCGAATCGGGCTGATTACCGAGGCGCCGGCCGACGAAGCGCTCGACGAGCGCGCCGTGGAGATCGCCGGCCGCTTGGCCGACGGCGCGCAATCCGCGATCCGTTGGACCAAATACGCGCTGAACAACTGGTTGCGGCAGGCCGGACCGACCTTCGATGCGTCGTTGGCGATGGAGTTCCTTGGGTTCGGCGGCCCGGATGTGACGGAAGGCCTTGCGTCGCACCGGGAGAAGCGCAAGCCGGCGTTCAAGCCCGACTCACCAATCTGAGCCTTAAATAAAAGGTTAGATCGGTTTGGCCGGTCGCCGACCTGCGCCAGTGACCGGCGCCGCCGACGCGCGCCGCCTCGGGCGTGACCTACGTCACAGTCTCACAATGGCGAGGAGGGCTACAGATCGCTTCTCGAAACAGCAACGAGGAGAGCGAAATGCCAGCATCACCGGTTACGAGCACGTTCAAGGCCGTCATGGACCGTCAGCCAGGAACTGAGCCAAGCCTCCATGTCACGGGGGAAGTCGAGGTTCCGACCACGGGTTGGACCTTAGCGCTCAAACGCGCTCATCCGCAGGGGGTCAATCCGCGGATCCTGCTTCTCGATCTGACGGCAAAGCCGCCGCATGGCCCAGCGGGTGACATCGTCCTGATGCCCGAGGTGACCTATACCGAGCAGCCGCCCAGGGCTGCCTACGACGAGGTCACCATCCGTTTCGGCCACGAGGTTTTCTCGTTGAAGGTTCCCGTCCTCGTCTGAGGCTAGTGGTCCGATTCTGACGCTCACGAGCAGGGCGGCAGCCGAATCGGCCCGCTAGATCAAACCCTAGCGGCGAACATCTGACACCTTTTCCGTCAGATTTCGCCGCTAGCTGGTGCGGCAGTTGTGCCATGCCGGCGCTACAAATCCCGCACTGCCGCGACGTGGTCCCCCACAATGTCAGGCAGGTTCGTTGCCGTTTACTTAGCAGTCACGAGCCTGTCCTGCGATGTTTTAGGGAGGCGAGATGATGTCGATACTTGTATCTATCGCAGTCCTGTTCGCCTGCCAAATCTTGGGCGACGTGCTGCACCGAACCCTAGGACTACCCGTGCCAGGACCGGTGCTCGGCATCGGGCTTCTTCTGCTCGGACTATGCGCCGCGGCAGGCATTGGCAAGGCGGCGCCAAAGCTCCCGGCGGCAGACGCACTGCTCTCCTACCTGTCGCTGTTCTTCGTACCCCTGGGGGTCGACGTCGTCATGCACTTCGGCAGGCTTGGACATATCTGGCCTGGCCTGCTGTTGACGCTCCTGGCTTCAAGCATCGTCACCCTCGCCGTTGCCGGTCGCGTAACGCAGATACTGCTGTCGCGGGAGCGTGTCGCAGTGACCCTTCAGGACCGGGTGGCCGGGTCATGATCGACGCGCACTGGCTACCCTCGGGCCCATGGCCGTTGGCCGACCTGGTCTGCACGTTGCTGGCCTTTGAGGCGGGGCTGCGGATCCAGCGCAAGCTGAATGGCGCCGCGATGGCGAACCCGGTCCTCACCGCCGTGTTGCTGGTCGTGGCCATGCTCAAGGCGACCAGCCAATCGGCCGAGGATTACGCCTCGAGCGTTCAGGCGCTGCCGTTTCTGCTCGGCCCCGCGACGATCAGCCTTGCGGTCCCGCTGCATCGCAGCTTGCCGCGCATCCGGCAGGCGTTCGGACCGGTGCTCGTGGGCATCGCCATAGGTGTTTTGACGGCGACGCTCTCGGCCGTGTTGACCGTCGGGGCCCTGGGTGCCTCCAAGCTCATCGTTCTGTCGGTCAGCACGAAGACGGCAACCGCGGCGATTGCCATGGCGGTGGCGGCCGACATCGGCGCCGATCCAAGCCTCGCCGCGGGCTTGTCGATCCTGACCGGCATCATTGGCGCGGTGATCTGCACAGGAGTTCTCGATCTCGTTGGGGTTCACGACGCGAGGGCTCGTGGCTTGGCGACCGGCATTGCCGCCCACGGCATCGGCACAGCGCGCATGCTCGCATTGGACGCGGAGGCGGGCGCGTTCGCCGGCCTCGCGATGGGGTTGAGCGGTATTTTGGTCGGCGTTCTGATCCCAACGCTGGTCCATTGGCTCCCGGTCTGACTGAGTGATGGCAGCCGCCCGGCGGACGATCCGTGCAGGTCAGCGGCGCGGGCGACCCACGAAACCGCTGTCCCGGCCCACCAAGCCGCTGTCGCGCCCGATCAATCCACTGTCGCGGCCGACGACGTCAGCCCGCGCAGCGCTGCCGCCGGCAACAGTGCCGTCGCCGGAGATGTCGGTGTCGAGCAGCACTTCGCGGAACGAGCCAATCGTGATGTCCACCCGAAGCGCAACGTCGAGATGGTCCACTGGCCACATGGAAATGCCGGCGACGAAATCCGCGTCTTTGAACTCGACACCCAGGATATCCATGGTGTTTTCAGGGGCGAAGCCCGGTTCGATGGGCTGACCCGGCCCGAACACGCGCAGCACCGGCGGAGTGCCCAGTTTATAGTAGGTGCCAAGATAGCTGAGGCCGTAAATGCGCGCGAGCCGGGGCTTGTCATCCAGCGGCTTCGCTTCGGGTTTAGCCCCCTCTGGAGCCGCCGGGGCCAGCTTGGCCAGTTCGTGCTTGAGTTGCGTGATCTGCTCTTGCAGGGAGATTTGATTGTTCGAGCTCGGAATGAAGCCGGCGTCTCCCGATAGGTGCAGGCCGGTGAACTCGCGTCCGAACAGCCGGATCAATCCGGGCGCTAGCAAGGTTTCGCCGAGATATGGTGCCGCCATGATCTATCTCCTGCTTGGTTGAGGCATCGCCGGGTTCGTTCCCGGTTGGACGGACTCTGCCGCCTGCTCGCGATGCGCGTGCGGCATGAGGCGCCGGGCGAAGATGAAGGCGCTCGGGTCGCAGCAACCGCAGGCAGGCCGCGCAACCGGCTCGGTTGCCCGCACAAACTGCCGGGCCCGGCCTGGCCGCCGCATCGGGTCGCGCGCCACATGGATCCGCAGGTACGGCCGTGGATCGATGCCACGCCAGAGAAAGTCGTCGAGCAACGCCCGCAGGATGTGTCCCTGGCCTTGTCCGGCTGCGGATTCGAGCATCCGTGCGGCGACCCGCTCGAAGCTCAGCGTCTCGGGGTCCAGCGTCAGGATCGCGTGGGCCATCGCGCCGCCGACGACATCGCGGGCGGTGTCGGTCGCAGCGGTGAACTCATCCGTGAACCGCGCGAGCGCATGCCGCGATTCGGCGTGCAGCGTGGCGAACGAGGCATCCACCGCCGCGCGGGTCCAGCCGCGCGGGTCCCGGTGCGGCGCGATCGCCCCGCGCCGCACCAGGCCGTCCTGGAAGATCTCCACCAGCATGTCGAAAATGGCCCCCGTCAGCGGCTCGCCGAGCGCGTGCTGGTTGCGGTCCTCGCTCTTAGGATCGGCCCAACTGCCGTCGGCGAGCAGGTGCAGCCCGGCAACGTCGGCCATCGTCGTCGTGTTGTCGGCGATGCGGACCTGCGTGCGGTCCGACAATTTGCCCAGCCGATTGACGAGGTTGAGCACGTAGAGATTGCCGCCGGTCTGGGTCAGCAGCTTGCGGATGACCGATGGGAAGTTCATCGCCGCGATCAGCCCAATCATGTCGGAGAAGCTCTCGTGGAACGCTAGATACTCGCCCGTCATCTTGCCGGGCGATGGGACGCCCACCTGCGAGAACAGGATCGCATGGCCGGTCTCGTGCCCAATAACGTCGAAGTTCAGCGCGAGGAGTTGCTGTGACCCGGTCTCGTCCGGCATCACGCCGGTCTCGATGAACCCGGGGCCGGAATGGGCATTGGCCCAGCCGCTCACCACGGGAACCAGCTCGAGTTGGGGCAGGAACGCGGCGTGCCACCACCTCACCCGCCGCCCGAGGTAATGCTCCCAGACATCGAGCGTGCGGCGGACGCAGCCGTAAAGATGGGCGGGCAGAAATTGGGCGGAGCCCGTGGGGATGTGGTCGAAGTGACCAGCGGGGTCGGGCAGCGCCGGTGGGAACCGTGGGCCGCGCCATGCCGGCATGAACTCGGGTGGGGAATAGGGCTCGGTTTTCAGCACCGGGTTCACCGCGTGCATTTCGCCGTCCGACGGACCGGCCCCGACGCTGCCGGCGGCCAGCGACAACGTGACCATTTCAGGCGCCGCGTAGCCGGATGCATATTCGGGGAACAGCCGGAAGCGGACACCCTGCCGAAGCTTCGGCATCAACCACCCGCTCCGTCGCGCAGCAAGGCCGGGAACGCGCCGGTTAGGCGTAGGTGATCGGCCATGGCGCGCAGCAACCCGGCCGGCTGCTCCACCGCCCAGTGATCCAGCGCGTCCTCCCGCCGCAACAGCCTTTCCAAGCCAATCTCGTCGAGCGCGTTGAGCGCCATCCATGCCGCCAAGTCGTCGCGTCGCCACAGCGCGCGTTCCTGCCGCAGCCGGCCCAGCGCGCGGTGTGGGTGCGCCGCTGCGCCGGGTTCCGGCTCGCTGGGCAGCGGCGGTGGTAGCCGGCCAAGTGCGGCGCGGGCGCAGGCGTGCCAGGCGCTGGCGTCGCGGCGCAGCCGGTCGAGCGCTCGGCGTTCCGCGGGATCGAGCGCGTCCGCCTTGGTGGCGTCGCATTGTGCGACGAAGCGGCGCCAGAACAGCGGCTCCTGCAGCACGAACTCGGCGGCGAACGGGCCGGGTTCGGCTGCGAGCAACGCGGCCATCGCCTGCAGCATCGCGATCGCGTCCAGACCCTTTTGGCTGACCGTGTGGCCGGGCAGCCACCCCGCCAAACGGTGCGATGCAGCCGCGCCGAGCAGCGCGGTCGCCTCCTCGAGCAGCGATGCTTTCGACCGTTCGGGAAAGGGCCGGCGTTTCAAGGCATGGACCAGGAGGCGCCGGTCGGCATGCGTCACGATGGCAGCGGCTTCGGCCGTATCCAGTATGGCGCGCAGATCCACCATCGCGTCCGACAATGCGGCGCCGCCGGCCTCCGGCGGAGCGTGGATGATGGCCACCTCGTCGTCGTCTTCGAACGGGTCCGGCTCGCCCGGCCATACGCCGTCGCGATAGGCGGCGAACACCTGGCCGACGCCGCGCATGCCGAAGCCCGCCAGTTCGGCAGCCCGCAGAGCGCCCATGCTGGCAGCGCCGAACACGTGCACGCCCTCCGAGAGTGCCCAGAGTATTTCGCGGTGCCACACTGCGCCCGCGTCGAGGAACCGCCCGTCGATCAGGCCGAGCGCCGTCGGGTGCAGCGCGCGCACGGCCCGGTAGATGTCACCCTGCTGCGCCGGCGGCAGGTAAGTAGCCGGGAGCAGGGCCTTCGCCTCGGCCAATGGCAGCGTCGGACCCAGGAAGACCACCGCGTTCATGCCGCGCGCGCGGCCCCGGCCGTGCCCAGGGAACGCGCCCGTGCCCCCGGCGTGTATTCGCCAGTTGCGGGCGTCCAAGGCCCCTCCAGCCCCGGGACGATCGCCCGCACGACGGGGATGCCGATCGTGGGCTGGCCAAGATCCACCCACGCCGCCTGGTGGAAGCCGGCTGCGTCCAGCGCCGACAGCACCGTCTCGAGATCGCCCGCGAGGTCGGTGTCGGCCGCAGGGCCGGGTGCGGCGGTGAAGGGCCGATAGGCCGGCGAACGCAGCCATTGCGCCGCGATCCCCCACTGCCGCAAGCGGCTGGCTTCGCTGTAACCCTCGGGGTGGAAGTCGTCGCGCGCCCCGGAGATCACGGTTGCCCGCGCCTGCGCCGCCTCGGTCAGCGCGCGCGACAAGGCGATTTCGCGGGCGGCATGGCAGCCCGAGCCAAGCTGCGGTTCTACCCCGTCGGCGGTGTCACGCGACTGCACGAGGCAGACGAACACGGGCAGCCGCACGTCCGAGCTCACATCCCAAACCCGGACATGCATGCCGGCCCGCGCGAACAATGCCAGCAACTGCCGGCAGGGTTCGGCATCGACGCTGCCCAGGTCGACGGCCCGGGCGTCCTGTGCGGGCGCCGTGGACGCCCGCCAGAGGGCAACCGCATCGCGCTCGACCACCTCGTAGAGGCCGTGCAGCACCGCCTCCAGCCAGGTGTTGCCCGATGCGAGGCCGTTGGTGGTGGCTTGAAACAGCGCCGCGCCCGCGGGCGGAAGCTGGGTGAAGTCGACGCTGACCAGTTCGAACGGAACCCAGAGCTGCGCCGCGGCGAACAACTCCTGCGCCTCGACCCACAGCACCCGGCGTGCAGTGATCGCGCGGCCGAGGCCGGCGCCCTCCGGCGCAAGCGGCAGGCGACCCGGCGCCGCTGCTGTTGCCCCGAGTTCGTCCGAGGAGGCCAAGCGCAATGGCAACGTGACGGTCTCGGCATGGTAGGTCTCGATGGCTTCCATCACCGCTGACGCCTTCGCGGCGGCGAGCGTGGCGCCCTTGCCCTGATGCTGCGCGACGCTGCGGGAGTTCGGCCGGATGGCGGCAGCGACGGGGATGCCGATACTGTCCAAGCCGGTCAGCACCGCCACCCGCGTGATCCCCATGCGCCCGGCGAGCGGCATGACGCGGGCGAGGGTGGTCTCGGGGTCCACCACACGATGGGTGCCGTCATGAAAGCGCTTGGCGCTATCGCCGCCGGGGCCATCGGGCCATTCCGGTCGCGATTCCCCCATTCTCATGCGGCCGGCACCGCCGTGGCCGAGCCCAGCCGTGCGCGCAACCGGGCGGCCATCTGGCGGGCTTCGCGCAGGTCGGGCCCGTCATCGTCCTCGACGACCGCCGCGAGTGCCGCCGCCAGATGGTGCGCGCCCTCAGCGACGCGGTCGAGCCGCAGGTCGAGCCGGGCCTGGCTGACGGCGGTGCGCAAGCGCAACATGACCGCACCCTGGCTGCCGGCGATCCTCGCGGCCTCGGCGAACTGCGCACCGGCCTGATCCGCGGCCGCTGCATCGGCGGCCAGCATCGCCTCGCCGAGCACCCGCAGCACCTCGGGGCGCCAGGATAGCAGCCCGATGCGGTCGAAGTCCGGCACTGCCTGCTGCAACTCGTCGATGGCCAGGTCGGGCCGCCCCGCCGCCATCAGCGCCTCGGCGAGCAGGCAGACATACACTGGGAAGTCCTCCCGCGCCGTGCCGGCGCGCTGATAGGCCAGTCCTTCGCGCAGGGTCCGCAATCCATCTGCCGGGTTGTCCTGGATGGCCGTGATCCAGCCGCGGAAGATCAGGCCCTTGGAGCGGTGATCCGACAGCGCGTGTTCCGAGGTGAACCTCACCAGCTCCGCCGAGCGCTGGAACACGTCGTGGTAATCGCGCCGGTAGACCAAGTGCAACAGGCTGGTGTCGGACGCGTGGACCCGGCTGCCGTGATGGTCGAGCATCTCGGCCCAGGCGACGGCCTTGCGATCCGATGCGAGGGCGCTGCGCGGCCGCCCTTGCAGCCACATCAACTGTGCCAGTTCACCATGGGCGCAGACCTTTGGGTCATGGTTGCCGTATAGCGTCGCGTGGTGCCGGTAGTCGCCGCGCTCGTAGATCGCCAGGCCGGCCTCGATGTGCTGGCAGCAGCGCTCGAAGTTGCATGCGTGGTAATGGCTTGCCCAGGCGCTGTGATGCGCCTGGAGCAGGAACTCCGGATGGTCATGCTCGATCGCGCGCTGCAAGATCGCCTCGGACCGGGCGACCCAGGCGTCGAAACTGTGCGAGACGCGCCACCAACCCCAGTAGATCGGGAAATGGGCCGGCTCCTCCGGCAAGGCGCTGCACACCTCGTAGGCGGTGGCGTACAGTGCTTGCGCGTCCGCCGATCCGGGACCCTTGAGCCCGATCAGCGCCGGGCCCAGCAGCCCGCTCAACTCCACGCGCAGACGACGGATGCGGTCGGTGGCCGGCAGCTTCTCCAACGCGTCCAGGCCGCGCTTCAGCACTCGCGTCGCCTCGGTCAGCGCCGAGCGCGCCAGGCTGCTGCGCGCCGCGGCAAGCCAGTACGGGGCGGCCCGCTCCGGCTCGTTGCCCGCGGCCAGGTGCATCGCCAGCAATTCGGGCTGCTCGGTGACGGAATCGGCACTCTGCCGCTCGAGCACCGCCGCCACGCACAGGTGCAACTGGCGACGCTCGTCGCGCAGCAGGCTGTCGTAGGCGGCATCGCGCAGCAGCGCGTGGCTGAAGGTGTAGCCCTCGACACCATCGGCCTGCTGACGGAACAGCACGCCCGCGTCGAGCAGCGCCGCCAGCGGCTCGTTCAGGGCCGTGTCGGGCAGCCCGGCAACCATCGCCAGCATGTCCCGCGGTGCGGTGCGCCCGATCACCGCCGCGACCTGCGCGACCTGCTTGGCAACACCCGAACGGTCGAGGCGCGCCATGAGGGATTCCCGCAGCGACGCCGGGATCGCCTGGTCCGGCAGCGCGAGCGTGTCGTCCTCGAAATCGCCGAGGGATTGGGATTGCAGCAGCTCCCGCGCGACCGCCTCGACGAACAAGGGCACGCCATCGGTGCGGCTTGCGATCAGGCGGCCGATCTGCGGCGGGAGGTCCCGCTGTGTGAACAGGCTCTGCACCATGTCCGAAACGTTCGTGCGCGAGAGCGGCACCAGCCGCACCACGGTCGTTGCCCGCCTTGAAGTCCACGGCGCCTCGAACCCATCCCGCGCCGTCAGCACGTTCATCACCGGGCGGCCGGACGCGTTCTCCATGATCCGGCCCAGCAGTTCGGTGGAGGTCGGATCGAGCCAGTGCAGGTCCTCGACGAGCAGGCATAGCGGCTTGTTATCGGCCCAGAGCAGGATCTGCTCGACAAGTATCGACAGCACGCGTTCGCGCCACTGCTCTGGCGAGAGTGCGCTAGAGGACGATGCAGCAACCCGTATGCCCGCCAGCTCGAGGAACACCGGCAACACGGCCCGCTTGGTTGCCTCGGTGCCCGCGATCAGCGAGCGCAGTTTGCCGATCTGCATGTCGCTTACATCGTCGGGCTCCAGTTGCGCCGCGGAGCGTAGAAAGGCGATCACCGGATGCAACGCGCTGTCCTGGTCGAGCGCGCTGGCGGCGAGGCGGATGACATAGGCGTCGTCGTCTACATGCGTGAAGGCGAATTGCTCGATCAGGCGCGACTTGCCGATGCCCGCCTCACCGGTCACCAGCACCGTGCACTCCTCGCCCTCCCGCACGCGTTGCCACCGGTCTGCCAGAATGGCGAGTTCCGCCTGGCGGCCGTAGAAGGGTGTCAGCCTGGGGGGCGTGCGGCTGCCCGTGAGCCGGCTCCACGCTTCGCCCACCACCCGCCAGGCTTGGTGCGGTTGCGCGAAGCCCCTGATCGGCACCGGGCCAAGTTCCTCGCAGACGAAGGTGCTGCCGATCCTCGCATAGGTCTGTTCGGCGATGACGATCCCACCCTGCGGCGCCAACCCTTGCAGCCGCGCGGCCAAATTCGGTGTCAAACCGATGATCGAGTGCATGTCGTCCGCGCCCGCGAACAGATCGCTGACGATGACCTGTCCGGTCGCAATCCCGATGCGCACATTCAGCGGCGCGGCTGCCGGGGTGTCCAGCGCGCCGATCCCGCGCACGATGTCCAGCGCTGCACGGGTGCCCCGCTCCGGGTCGTTCTCGGTAGCGACCGGGTAGCAGAAATAGGCCAGGATGCCATCGCCAACCAGCCGCCCGACCATGCCGCCGAACCGGTTGATCGCGGCGCTGGCGAATGTGCGGTACCGGCCGATGACCTCCATCAGGTCCTCGGGTTCGAGCTGCTCACTGAGGGCCGAGGAGTTTACCAGGTCGATGAACATGATCGTCATCGGCCGCCGCTCGGCGCGCCTGGCTTCTGCCGCGGGCGGGCTCGCCTGGACGGCTGCTTTGGATGCTTGCAGGGCGGCGACGCAATGGTGGAACCGCTTCCGCTCGCCGATCGTCAACCCAAGCTCGCGCAGATCTTGGTCCGTAAGTTCGGCTACTTGCTCGAGGGTGATACCCTGGTTGCGAAACGACGCACAGCGATCGCCCAACCCAATCGAAACGAGCCAGTCGTCCAAGACTTTCTCCGCGTATCTTCTCAGCCAGACATGAAAGGCCAGCATGTCAAGTGCACTGGAGGTAGAATAGACAAACGCAATTACCGCTTCGCGTAAAGCAAATCTTCGGTGACTTTACTGGACGTGATTCGTTACCGATGAGACATCCAAAATGTCGCCAAACCCTGCCTGTAACGACGGATCAGCCGCGCTGGTCCAGCCTCGTGAAACGTGCGCCAACTTGTGAGATGGCGGACCTACCAGAGTTGCGGGATCGCTCCCTCAGCCAGTTCGGTGGGTGGTGCCAGACGGCGTAGCGCAGCCGGGTCGAGCACAGTGATCCGGCCAGGTTCGAGCGCCAGAACGCCCTCGGTCTGCAGTTCACGCAGACGGCGGTTCACCGTCTCCCGGGTTGTGCCGATCCTATCGCCGAGGGCGCTTTGCGTGATGGTGACCCGCCGTCCTGCCTGACCCTGGGTCAGAGCCAGCAGGATCGTGGCCAGCCGCGCGCCCGCATCGTGGAACAGCATCGCCTCCAGCAGCCAACTGGTCGCGCGCAGCCGCTCGCTGAGGACGCCGAGGATCGTCACGGCAAGCTCCGGCGTGGCGCGCATTTGCGTCATGATATCCCGCCGGTCGAGCTGCAGCAGGCGGCCATCGGTATGCGCGACGGCGTCTGCACTGCGCTTGCCGCCGTCCAGCACGGCCATCTCCCCGAACACCTCGCCCGGCTGCACCATCCGCAGCACCTGTTCCCGCCCGTCCAGGCTTGGCAGCACGATGCGCACCTCGCCGGTTATGACGACGAGCATCGCGCTGCCCGGGTCGCCGCGCTGGAATAGATGCTCGCCGGCTGTCATGGGCCGGGTGGAGGCACGGCTTGCCAGAGCGGTCAGGTGTTCGGCCGACATGGCGCAAAAGACGGGTGCCCGGCTTAGGATCGCCGCCAGCGATGGCGCGCTCGCACCCAAACTCACGACGTTCGATCCCTTGGCATGGCAACGATCTTGCCATGCTCGCCGAGGTCGCGCGATGCCGATCTGGTGTGATCTCCGTCACATGCCGTGATGTTCATCCGGCGTAACGTTCAGCACCAACGTGACAGGTGGCGCAATGGGCACGGTCATACCCTTCTTGAAGCCGGCGGCAAACCGCGCGGGGTTCTCCAGCCAGGATCGCAAGGAGCTCCTCCAGTGGCAGGTCGGCCGCGCAAGGCTGAGGCGCCTGCGTTGTTTCTATCAGGAGCCCGGAACGCTGGGGGATCAGCAGGATCTCGACTTTGCCCAGGTCTATCGGCCGGCCGCACAATGGGCCAGTTGGGGATTGGCCCGCGTGTGTACCGGTGTTTTGGTTTGGGAGTGCGCGCGCGGCACTGACCTTGGCGTGTTCGCCTCCCTTGCCGAGGCACTGGCTTGCGTCGAGCTGCACGCGGGTGAACCAATCGAACTCGCCTTGCCGGATGCCGGAACGACCGGATGCGACATTGCCGGGCTCCGGTGTCATCACTTAGGAGGCGCCGGCGAGAGATCGTCTGGGAGTGAACGGTCACACGCTGAAGCTGAGCACGGTGATGCCGCGCCACAGGCGGTCCGGCGGCCCGTCACCCACCACCACCCGAGGGTAAGTTGATCAACATATCCCATCCCTTGCCATGGACCGATCCTGGTGTGAGCCAGGTCACGTAGTCTCTGGCGCCTGTGTGCCACGGTCGGGCCGTCCAGTAAGGTCCGGGGACTCAGCGATGCAAGTACATCTCGGTCATGTCGCCGTCAGTTGGCTTCGTCCGTTCGTTGCTGCTCTACCCCGTTTCTCGCGAGCAGGGCTTAGCGCATCCGCTATCGTCATCTATTTCAGTATGCTGATCGACCTCGGTTGCGACGCCACGACGATCCTGACGGTTGCGGCCGTTGCAGCGGCAGCGTTTCTGTCCGGGATCGCCGGTTTCGCATTCTCGGCGATTTGCGGTGCGATCGTGTTTCAGTTCCGCAGCGACACGCTTCAGGTCCTGCAGATAATGCTCGCTTGCAGCATTGCTAATCAGTCGCTCAGCGTCTGGGCGCTTCGCCGGGAGATCCGGAGAAGCGCTCTGGCACCATTCCTCGTCGGTGGCGTTCTTGGCATTCCGGCCGGGATCTGGGTCCTGCTCAACCTGAATGCCCGTGCATATGCAACCGCCCTCGGCGGGGTGCTCTGCCTCTACGGCACATACATGCTGTTCCGTAAGCCGATCCTGTTACGCCGCAGGTGCGTCGCCGCGGACTTGGCGGCTGGGTTCCTGGGCGGGCTGATGGGTGGCTTTGCGGCAACGCCCGGCGCCGCCGTCTCAGTGTGGTGCGGCATGAAAGGGTGGGACAAAGTCGCGCAACGCGCAGTGTTCCAGCCCTTCATCTTGATCATGCAGGTGCTCACCCTGCTGATCATCGTAGCTTACCGTAGGCAAGGTATGTCGGCTGTCGGGTTTCCGCCGACCGCTCTGCTCTGTGTGCCAGCCGGTCTGGCGGGTACCTGGTTCGGCTTGGCGTGGTTTCGCCACCTGAGCGACCGGACGTTTCGCACTGCGGTCAACCTACTGCTCATCGTCTCCGGAGCGTTTCTGGTGTTGTAGCCGGCTGTTTGTACAAGCACTGCGTGAGTCAAGCCGAAATCTTATAGGGCTGTCGGGTGAACATGGCATCGAATATTGGTTTGCTCGGGACAAGGCGTATTCGGGTTGGCTGGGCGATGTCGTTGAGCCGATCGGTGAAATACTTCGTTCCCCACCCAACCGAGTCCGGGCAGAATAGCATCCTGTAAGCTTGATAGGGAGCAACCGATGCGTATCCCCCTTGCTACCGGCTTGATGCTGGCAGCCACCGTGAGCGCCGCATCGGCCGTTCCGCTCGAAGGCACGTGGACCGGTGTCTACAACTGCGCCCAGGGGGCCACACCCGCCGAGCTCTACATCCAGCGCGCGCCCACAGGACGGTTGGACGCACGGTTCCACTTTGGCGATGGCAGCCCCGGGCGACCGGTCGGGTGCTTCGCCATGCTCGGTGCGCCTGATCCCAATGACCTTCAGTTCACCGCCACGCACTGGTTTGCGCGGCCGCTCGGTTACGTTTGGGTCAACCTCGTGGGGATCGTGCACGGCCCGGTTTACGCGGGCAGCGTGCTTGGGCCGGGCTGCGCCGATTTCCAATTCGTCTGGCATCCGCCAGCGCCGCTGCCCGATAGCTGCCATTGAAGCTTGAAAGTCTTCGTGGCGTAGCGCAGAGAATGCATCCGGCAGCACGGCCCGAGGTCATCAGTTCCGACTAACCGTGGTGATCTCGGACCGGGTTTCGTCACGCTCAGTGAGCTACACGCCGATCGATTTCGTGTCAGCGGGCAGCCGAAGGTAATCCTGAGCATTCGGTGGGTCCGAGAAGGCTCGCTGGCTGGCAGCTCGGCAACGCGAAGGGGGCCAGCGGCACATTCTGCTACGTGTCGTTGCCGATCACCAGCGCGAGGCTGCGCGCTTGCGCAGCTGCCGGCAGCAGCATCACGGCGGCAGGCCACGCCGTAACCACGCCCGCACCGTCCGTGTCATCGCCTGCGACCAGCCTCGACTATCTCGAACAGGCCAAGTTCTAGACGCAACCGGCTCAAGCGACGAAGGATTGCGTGAGGCGGCCCGGCTGTTGCTCGCTGCCGGGTCATGGATGAGCGAGCAGGCCGAATCGCTGCACCACGTCGGCTCGTCCGTGACGAAGGGGTTACGCAGGGCGCTGGCACGACGCTTGCCTGACGCTTGCTTCATGAGGTTGGAACGAAGCGGCGGACAGCCGCCGCTTTGCGATGGGAAGGAGGCACGATGACCGTCACATCCGACCGCGCTATCCGGGCCACGTCACCGGCGCCCGCGGCCGAACTGGTGCGGCTCGACGCCATCTGTAAAAGCTATGGCTATCACACGGTCCTCGACGATGTGAACTTGAAGCTCCGGGCCGGCGAGGTCATGGCCATCATCGGGCCAAGCGGATCCGGCAAGAGCACCCTGCTGCGGTGCGTGAACCTGCTTGAGCGCGCCACCTCCGGCCGCGTGACCCTGGCCGGCGTGGTCGTGGAAGCGGGCAGACCGACGCCGCGCAAGGACTTGGTGCAGCTCCGCCGGTCCGTCGGCATGGTCTTCCAAAGCTTCAACCTGTTCCCCCATTTGACCGTGCTGCGCAACATCAGCCTGGCGCAGGAACGTACCATGGGGCGCAGCCGCGCCGAGGCGGAGGCTGTCGGCATGCAGCTTCTCAAGCGGGTTGGCCTGGCGGACAAGGCCGGCCAGTATCCGGCGCGCTGCTCAGGCGGCCAGCAGCAGCGCATCGCCATCGCCCGGGCGCTGGCACTCGAGCCGAAGGTGATGCTGTTCGACGAGCCCACCTCGGCACTCGACCCCGAACTCGGCCTGGAAGTGCTGGCCGTGATGCGGGAGCTGGCGGAGGGCGGCATGACCATGATCGTCGTCACGCACGAGATGCACTTCGCCGAGAACGTGTCCAACCGGGTGCTCGTCATGGCCGACGGCAAGATCGTCGAGGAAGGGCCCAGCGCCGAGGTGATGCGAAACCCGCAGAGCGCGCGCGCAAGGCGGTTCCTCAGTGCGGTCAAGAACCGTTGACGATCCTGGACGACCTCTCGGCCGTCGTCGCCGGAATACCGTTCACCCTTGCTCTGACGCTGGCCTCCTTCCTGATCGGCGCGGTGCTCGGCCTGCCGCTTTGCGCGATGCGGATGGCACGCAACCGCCTGGTCAGCCTGTTCGCGACGGTGCTGATCCTGACCTTCCGGGCTATCCCACCGATCGTCTGGCTGTTCATCATCTTCTTCGGGATCGGCTTCGGTTACCTGCAGCTCGATCCGTTCAGCTCGGCTGCGATCGGGCTCGGGCTGATCACCGCTGCCAACATGGCGGAGATCTATCGCGGCTCGCTGTCGGCCATCCATGCCGGCCAGTGGGAGGCGTCGACCGTACTGAACCTGTCGGCGCGGCACAAATTCGTCGACGTGATCGGGCCGCAGCTTGCCCGCATCGCACTGCCATCGGCGACCACCTACGTGATCGGCCTGATGAAGGACACCGCCGTTGCATCGGCGATCGGTGTTCACGAGATCGCCTTCGAAGCCTACCACTTGTCGCAACAGACGTTCCGCGGCCTGGACATCTATGCGGCTGCTGGACTTATTTACATCCTCATCAGCCTTCCCGTCGCCTGGTTCGCGCGCCGGACCGACAGCCGGCTACGCGCGATGGTGGCCCGGTGAGCGACGTGCTGAACTTCTGGGCCGAATGGTTCCCCGACATGCTCGGCGGCTTCGCCATCAGCCTGGAGGTCACCGCGGCCTGCCTGGTGCTGGGCATTCCGCTCGGCCTGTTGCTGGCCCTCGCCATCCAGTCGAAGACGGCCGCACTGCGCTGGACGGCGCTCGTGATCGTCGAGGTCGGGCGCGGCACACCTGCGCTCATCCTGCTGCAGTTCGCTTATTTCGGCCTGACGACGGTGGGTGTCACGCTGACATCCTTTACCGCCGCTAGCCTCGCTTTGGCGTGGTGCACCGGCGCTTATACCAGCGAGATCATACGCGCCGGGCTGGAAGCGGTACCCGCCGGCCAGCAGGAGGCGGCTCAGGTGATCGGCCTCAGCCGGCTGGATGCGCTGCGCTACGTGATCCTGCCGCAAGGACTTCGCGTGGCCGTCCCCGCTTTGCTGGGCTTTGCGATCATCATGTTGCAGGCCAGCTCGCTCTGCTTCACCATCGCGTTGCCCGAGATCGTCAGCCAGGCCTACATCGTCGGCTCCAATACATTTCACTACCTGCCGATCTTCATGCTGGCGGCCCTGATGTTCGCCTCGGTCTGCATTCCGGCGACCATCCTGGTTTCTCTTCTCGAACGACGCCTGGGGCGGCATGCCGTCTAGACGAACGCGTGACCTCATACCCGATTAAGGAGCTCCCATGATCATCCGACTTCCGGCACTCGCCGTCGCCTGCATGCTCGCGCCAGGCGGAATGGCGTTCGCGCAAAGCTGCACGCCCACCCACAAGATCGACCAGCTCGTGGCACCGGGCAAGCTGACGGTGGCGATCTATGAGTATCCGCCCTTTTCCGTGACATCGGGCGGCGAGATCGGCGGCGTAGACGGGGAGATGCTGAAGAGCATCGCGCAGTCAGCCTGCCTCACCCTCAGCCCCGTCGTTGTCGATCCAGCCGCGACCATCCAATACGTCATCAGCGGCAAAGCGGACATCGCCGGTGGCGACTGGTACCGCACGGCGGAGCGGGCCAAGGTGCTGGGCCTGTCCGCGCCGACCTACCTGGATCAGATGGGCATCTACTCGAAGGATGGCGTCGCGACCGTTGCGGCCATGATCGGCAAACAGGTCGGCACCGTGTCGGGCTTCCTGTGGGTGACGGACCTGCAGAAGCTGCTCGGCGGTAACCTCCACCTCTATCCGAACCCGGTCGCCCTCGCGCAGGACCTGCAGTCCGGCCGCATCCAGATCGGCGTCGACAGCTACGGCACCGGCGCTTATGCGCAGAAGAAGGGCGGCTACCCGGGCATCGTCATCAAGGTGGCGCAGCCGGACCCGCGCGTGCTGGCGTCGACCGACGCGTCGCAAGCGAACCTGCTCTACACCAAGACAAACGCGTCGCTCGGTGCGGCGCTGGACGCCGACATCGCGGAGATGCACGCGAACGGCGCCATCGGCAAATACCTGGCGTCGTTCGGCCTGGACCCTTCAGGTGCCGAGACTGGCACGCCCCGCCTGCAATAAGCCC
>CAXTVQ010000021.1:19285-67994 GCA_964247705.1 uncultured Acetobacteraceae bacterium
TCCCCGTCCGGCGTGACGGCTCAGATGTCTTTTGCCAAACGCAAGGCGTCGAACATGGCGGCGTGGATGTTGCGGCTCGCTACCGCGTCGCCCAGGCGGAACAGTTGGTACGTGCCTTCGGCCTGAGTCGCGACCTTTTGCGGCTGTCCACCCAGCAGGGCAGCATGGTCCACGGCACCCCCGTTGCACGAACCCGGCTTCAGCGCTTCATACAGCTCGTCCTGCGGCACGGTGCCGTGCTCGACCACCACTTGGTCGACCCGGCGCTCCTCCTGGCGTGTGCCATAGTCGCTGCCGAGCACTGCCACCAACTCGTTCCCCGCACGGCGGACCGAGAGCAGGCGCGTGTTCATCGTCACTCGTACGCCCCGGCGGTGGAACACCCTTGCATAAGCTGCGTGATTGAGGCCGCCGAGCTCGGGCGCCAGCATGCGCTCGGGCGTGACCAACTCCACCTCCGCTCCCGCCTCCGCCAGTACCTCGGCCGCCTGCATTCCCGGATGGTTGCCGTTGTCGTCGAACACAAGCACCCTGCCCGCACCGGACACGGCGCCGCCCACCACGTCCCAGCTCGAGACGACGAGCTCGTTGCCCTCGGCCAGGACCTCCGTGTCCGGCGTCCCTCCAGTGGCGACGAACACCACGTCCGGCTGCAGCGCCATCACCTCCTCCGTCCCTGCGAAGGTGTTGAAGCGCAGTGCCACGCCGAGCCTGGCGAGTTCTGCCAGCCGCCAGTCGACGATGCCGATCAGTTCGCGCCGCCGCGGCGTGCGCGCGGCGAGCAGGATCTGACCGCCGGCGCGGTCGGTTGCCTCCAGCAGGGTAACGGAGTGGCCGCGCTCGGCCGAGACGCGGGCCGCTTCCAACCCGGCAGGGCCGGCGCCGACCACGACCACGCGCCTGGGCGGCCCGGCGCTGCGCGACACGGCATGAGGCATGGTCGCCTCGCGCCCGGTCGCCGGGTTATGTATGCACAGGGCCTCGTTGCCTTCGTAGATGCGGTCCAGGCAGTAGGTGGCGCCGACGCACGGACGGATCAGCGCTTCCTGGCCGCTGGCGATCTTGCGGATGATATGCGGGTCGGCGATGTGTGCCCGGGTCATCCCGACCATGTCCAGCTTGCCCTCGGCAATCGCATGCCGGGCCGTCGCCACGTCATTGATGCGGGCAGCATGGAACACGGGGAAGCGTGTCGCCGCACGTACCTCGCCGGCAAAGTCCAAATGCTGCGCCGTCCCCATGCCGTGGATCGGGATGACGTGGGACAACGCATTGTCGGTGTCCATATGGCCGCGGACGATGTTCAGGAAGTCCACCACGCCGCCGCCGGCGAAACGCCGGGCGATCTCGATGCCGTCCTCTCGGGTGAGGCCGATGTCCCAATCCTCGTCGGCGACCATGCGCACGCCGATCAGGAAGTCCGGCCCAACCGCGTCGCGCATCGCCTGCAGAACGCGGACGGAAAACCGCATGCGGTTGTCCAGGCTGCCGCCATAGTCGTCGCGGCGGTGATTGGTGGCGGGCGACCAGAACTGGTCAGGCAGGTGGCCGTAGGCGTCGATTTCGAAACCGTCGAGCCCCGCAGCCTGGATGCGCTGTGCCGCGGCGGCGTAGTCAGCGACGATACGGTTGAGATCCCAGGACTCCGCCGCCTTCGGAAAGCCGCGATGCGCCGCCTCCCGCACCCGGGAGGGGGCCAGGATGGGCAGCCAATCCGCCTTGTTCCACGCCGTGCGCCGGCCGAGGTGGGTGAGTTGGATCATCACCGCAGCCCCTTCGTCATGGCAGTCCTCGGCCAGGCGGCGGAGCCAGGGGACGATCTCGTCCTTATAGGCCAGCAGGTTGCCGAACACCGGCGGGCTGTCGGGCGACACCACGGCCGAGCCGCCGATCATGGTAAGCGCGATGCCGCCGCGCGCCTTCTCCCGGTGATAGAGCCGGTAGCGGTCCTTCGGCATGCCGTCCTCAGAGTAGTACGGCTCGTGCGACGTGCTCATCAAGCGGTTACGCAAGGTCAAGTGGCGCAGCACGTAGGGCTGCAGCAGCGGGTCGCGGTTAGGTGGGGCAGGGGTGACGTGCATCATGCGTCCTCCGGGCGATGGCGGCGCGGGCAGCGCGGTGTCCGGCACTGAGACGGGAGGGCGCCGTGTAGCCGCACGCGATCGTCGAGTAGTTGGGCTGGATCGGAAATCCGACCCGGTGCAGGGCGGCCGGCTCCATCGCTCAGCGGTCCACAACCAGGTCGCTGACGGGCCGGGCGCAGCAGAGCAGGGTCATCCCCGCATCGATCTCCCGCTGCCGGATGCCACCGCCATGCCGCAGCTCGACCATGCCGGAGACCAGCCGGCTTTTACAGGTGCCGCACACCCCCTTGTTGCAGGCGGAGGGCAGCCGCAATCCGGCCGCCCTCGCCGCGGCCAGGATCGTGCTGCCGGACGGGCACGCCACCGTGCGGCCCAAGCCGGCGAACGCGACCGTGAAGCTGTGCTGCGCTGCCGCCGAGATGGCCGCCACCGGCTCCACCGCGTCCGGCGGGGCGAAAGCGAAGCTCTCCTCGTGGTAGCGTGACCGGTCGAACCCGGCGGTCTCCAATATCGCGCGGACCGCCGCCATGTAGGGTGCCGGGCCGCAGCAGAATACGTCCCGCGTCGCCAAGTCCGGGACTGCCGCCCGTAGCATGGCATCCGACAGCCGGCCGCGCAGCCCATCCCAGGCACCCGCCTCCACGATACTGATCCGCGCGAAACCCGGCCGGCGGGCCATCGCGGCAAGCTCGTCGGCGAACACCAGGTCTGCTGGGCTGCGGGCGCTGTGCACGAAGAGAATGTCGGCGTCGCTACCGAGGTCATGCGCGGTTCGGGCCATGCTCATCAGCGGCGTGATGCCAGAGCCGGCGGACAGGAACAGGTAGCGCCCGCCCGGACGCGGCATGCAAGTGAACACCCCGTGCGGCCCGCTGGCAACCACGCGTAGCCCTGGCCGCAGGGCGTCGTGCAGCCATCCGGACCCTGCGCCCCCCAGCGCCCGTTTGGCCGTGATCTCCAGACGGTGTGGCCGGGTTGGGGGCGAGGCGATGGTGTAGCAGCGCTGCACGCCGGCAGCCGTCAAATCGAACGTCATGAACTGGCCCGGCTGGAACCGGAACAGCCGGGGTTCCGCGGCGGCAAAGACGAAGGTCGCCACGTCATGCGTTTCCGGGCGCACTGCCACGCAGACGAGTTGCTCGTCTTGCGCCGGGTCCCAGGCGGGAGGCAGCGCCTCGATCATCCACACAGTCCGGCGGTCAAGCGTTGCAAGTACCACTCGCAAAACTGTTCGACCAGGCCCTCGGTATGCGGCGAATACGGCCCGGGCTGATAGGCTGGGCTGCGGACCCCGCATTGGGTGATCCCGACCAGATCGGCGTCTTGCCGGTTGGTGGCCTCCCAGACCGCAGTCAGGTTGGCCAGGTCGTAGTCGACGCCTTCGACTGCGTCCTTGTGCACCAGCCACGTGGTCCGCAGCAGCGTGCGGTCAGGACCGAGCGGCAGGGCGCAGAAGGTTACGGCGTGGTCAGCCATGAAATGGTGCCAGGAGTTCGGCTGCGTCCAAAAGCTCAATCCGCCCAGCTTGGCCTCCTTCAAGCCGCCAAGTAGACGCTTGCAAGCGGCGCGGGTGTTGGCCGTGTGGCTTTCACCAGCCTGGTCCAGCGGCAACCGCTCGGTCCGGAAGCCGGTGGCGCGGCCGGTCAGGTGCTCGATGCGGCGGGACGGCAGACCGGCCTGCTCCCAGCGTGTGTGCATCTCCTCCACCAGGCCGTCGTAGCGGGCGGCCAGCGCTAGTCCGCCCTCATCCATGCTCTCGGGTGCGAAGCCGAAGCCGTAGGCGAACAGCGGGACAGTGAGCTCCGGGTGGTTGCCCGCGCAATGATAGCACTCGCGGTTATTCTCCATCGTCAGCTTCCAGTTCCCGGCCTCCACCAGGTCGATCTGCCGGGCGATCTTCGCGTCCGGGATGGCGTGAGGCCGCAAATAGGGCTCCATGGTCGCCGCCATGTCCTCGATGTCGTCGGGCGGATGGTCTGCGAGACAGATGAACAGCAGCCCGGCCACCGAGCGAAGTGCGATTGGCTTCAATCCGCGGCAGGATGGGTCGAAACCGTCCCCCATGTGGTCGGCGAAAAGCAGTCGGCCATCCAGCCCGTACGTCCACGTGTGATAGCGGCAGACGAGGTTGCCGACCTGTCCCTTACCGTCCGGGACGAGCTGCGCTCCCCGGTGGCGGCAAACATTATGGAAGGCCCGGACAGCACCATCATCGTCCCGCAGGATCAACACCGGGGCGTTTCCGAGTTGAAGCGCCATGACGTCGCCGGACTCGGGCACATCCGGCTCCTGCCCGACGAAGATCCAATGGCGGCCAAAGATCAGGTCGAGGTCGGCGCTGTGGAGTGCCTCGTCCATGTAGAAGGACGCCTCCAGGCTGTGCCCGGGAATACGCCGCAGGAGGAGGTTCGATAGATTGTCCGCCATGTTGGCCTCGCATTGCCTGTGTAATTATGGCCCCCGCCAGGACCGACCGCTAACGGTTATGCGCCGTCAAATGTTTATTTCTACGCGGCGGGCTAGTTCATCTCTGGCGAGTGAAACAGGTCCACGAGTATCGGTCGATGATCCGACCTTCCTCTGTCGAGCGCCTGGGACGACCTGCATTGCATTCCGCGCGAGAGGCATCGGTCCAGACGGAGCGGCACGATCCCCTTGGCCATATGCGTGATGGCCCGGGGCCCGACGTCGGCGAACCCCGGTGCCAGGACCGGCCCGATCGCGTTGAAGTCCCCGGCGATGACGGAGATTTCGGGCCGGGAGCGCACGAGGTGGCGGACCTGGCGGCGGTTGGCGATCTGGCCGTGATCGAGGTGGACGGCCGCAATCCTCACGCCGAGCACCTCGATCACGAGTGCCAGCCGGCGGGCCCGTTTTTTTAGTATCGGCGACGGAAGGTCCCAGTTGCCAGCGGCCGGCAGGTCCAAGTGCTCCACGACGGCGAACGGGTGGGGTGACCACGCAGCCGGGCCATGCCTCCTGCCCCGCATCGTCAGGCGGATGTAAGAGCCGCCGAGCAGCGAAGGAAGCCCGTCCAGGTTCTCCCAGGCCTCCTGAAACAAGGCGATATCGGGCTTGTGCCGGGCGATCAGGTCCGCGACATCACCGGCACGCGCCCCGGAACGGGTAAGCAAGTTCCAGCTCAGGAGACGGAAGTCGGACGTATCTTTCGTGATTTCGCGGCTCGTTTCAGATCACGGCGAACTCTTCAGCAGGTGGGGCGCAGACCCATCCCGCCTACTCGATAACAGCATCTAAGACGCCAGCACCTCCAATGACCGGCGCTGATGAAGAAGCCTGGCTTATTCCGCCGGCTGCTCCACCGCGTCCAGGGCCGGCCGTTGCCGTCGGCCGATGCGCCGGGCCAACCCCGACAGGTCGTCCATCACCGTGTAGAAGCTTGGCACGAACACCAGGCTGAGCAACGTGCTCACCACTAGCCCGCCGATCACGCCGATCGCCATCGGCGCGCGGAACTCGCCGCCGTCGCCGATGCCGAGGGCGGACGGGATCATCCCGGCCACCATCGCCACCGTGGTCATCACGATCGGGCGGGCACGCTTGCTGCCGGCCTCGGTGATCGCCTGACGCCGGGGGGTGCCGCGGGCGCGCGCCTCGATGGCGAAATCCACCAGCATGATGGCGTTCTTCGTCACGATGCCGATCAGCATCAGCACGCCGATCACCACCGGCATGCTCAGTGCCTCTCCCGTCACCAGCAGCGCCAGGATCACGCCGCCGATCGACAGCGGCAGGGAGAGCAGGATGGTGATCGGCTGGAACACGTCGCCGAACAGCAGCACCAGCACCGCCAGCACGATCAGCAGCCCCGCCCCCATGGCGCTGGCGAAGCCGCTGAACACCTCGGCCATGATTTCGGCGTCGCCGCCATTCTGCACGCGCACACTCTTGGGCAGGTTTTGTGCCTCGGGCAGCGCGTAGATCTTGGCCAGCGCCGCCCCCAACGCCTCGCCACGCTCCAGATCGGCGCCGATCAGCACCCGCCGCACCCGGTCGTAACGCTCGATGGAGGACGGGCCGCTGCCGAACCCCACGTCGGCCACCGCCGTCAGCGGCACGGCCAGCCCGTTGGTGCCGGGCACCGGCATCACCTCCAGCCCCGACAGGTCCGCCCGCGCCGCCGGGTCGAGCTGGACGCGGATCGGGATCAGCCGGTCGCCGTCGCGGTACTTGGCGAGGTTGGCGGGAATGTCGCCGATGCTGGCGATGCGCACGGCGTCCGCAATTGCCTCCGTGGTCACGCCGAAGCGGCTGGCCTCCTCGTTGCGGGGGGTCACCCGTATCTCGGGCCGGTCTACCCCGGCGTTGGCGGCCACGTCCCGGAACCCGGGAAGCCGGCGCATCGCCCCTTCCAGCCGGGCCACGGCGTGGTTCAGCGCGGCCGGGTCGTCGCCCAGCACGGTTACGGACAGCTCGCGCTCGCCGCGGTCGTTCACCAGCCAGCCGTGCAGGTCCGGAATGGTGGCGAGATGGCGGGACAGCGCCTCCTCGATCGCCTTCTGGCTGCGGCTGCGGTCCGACTTGGGCGTGAGCGTCGCCACCAGCGAGGCCGTCCGGATCGAGGCGCCGGCTCCCGTCGGCGTGCTGCCCCCCACGACAAAGACGTTGGTCACGCCGGGTTCAGTCAGAAAGCTTTTCGCCACAGCATCCGTCTTGGCCCGCGTGTCGGCCAAGGTCGCACCCGGCGGCAGCTCCAGCGACATGACGATGCGGCTGTCATCCTGCGGCGGAATGAACCCGGTCGGCAGCAGCGTGGTGGACCACAGCGACAGGCCGAACAGCCCGAGCCCGGCCACGAGCGTCACGTAGGGCTGCGACAGCGTCACCCGCAGCAGCCCCTGGTAGAAGCGCATCACCGGGCCGTCCACCACCACCCGCTCCCGGTGCGGCTTGAGGAAGTAAGCGGCCATGACCGGGGTCAGCAGCCGGGCCACCAGCAGGCTGACCAGCACGGCCGCCGACACCGTCAGGCCGAACTGCTTGAAGTATTGCCCGGGGATGCCGCCCATGAAGCTGACGGGGGCGAACACGGCCACGATGGTGAGCGTGATGGCCACGACCGCCAGCCCGATCTCGTCCGCCGCCTCGATCGAGGCGTGCCAGGCCGACTTGCCCATGCGCATGTGGCGGACGATGTTCTCGATCTCCACGATCGCGTCGTCCACCAGGATGCCCGTGACCAGGGTGATCGCGAGCAGGCTGACGAAGTTGAGCGAGAAGCCCATCGCGTCCATGAAGAAGAAGGCGGGCAGGATCGACAGCGGCAGCGCCACCGCCGCCAGCAGTGTCGCCCGCCAGTCCCTCAGGAAGATGAACACAACAATGGTCGCCAGCACAGCGCCCTCCAGCAGCGAGTGCATGGCCGACACGTAGCCGCCGTAGGTTCCCCGCACCGAGTCGTCGATCAGGCTGAGGCGCACCCCCGGATGCGCCGCCATCAGCCCATCGAGCTTGGCGTGCACCCGCTCGGCCACAATTACATCGCTGGCGCCCTTGGCCCGGAACACGGCGAACGCCACCACGGGCGTCGTGCCATCCAGCCTGGCGAACTTGCGTGGCTCCTCGAACCCGTCCGTCACCGTGGCGACGTCGGACAGGCGGATCTCGCGGCCATCCGCGAGCACGATGTTGGTGTCCGCCAGGGCGGCGATGCTGGGTGCGTTGGCCAGGGTGCGGATGGCCTGCTCCTTGCCCCCCACCTCGCCGCGGCCGCCTGCCAGCTCGACGTTGGTCGCACGCAACTGGGCATTGACCTGCCCGGCGGTGACGCCCAGGGCCGCCATGCGGTCCGGCTGCAGGTTCACCTCGACCTCCCGGGTCACCCCGCCGATCCGGTCCACCCGTCCCACGCCGGGCACGCCCTGCAGCTCGCGGATGACGGTGTCGTCGATGAACCACGAGAGCTGCTCGGCCGTCATGCCCGGCGCCGCTGCGGCGAACGTCTGGATCGCCTGGCCCACCACGTCGATGCGCTCGATGATCGGCTCGTCGATCGTGCGCGGCAGGTCCTCCCGGATCTTCGCCACCGCGTCCCTCACGTCGTTCAGCGCCCGGTCGGTACTGACCTCCAGCCGCAGTTCGACCAGCGTGGTGGAAGCGCCGTCGGTGACGGAGGAGGTGATGTGCTTCACGCCGGACACGCTGGCGATCGCGTCTTCTACCTTGCGGGTGACCTGCGTCTCCAGCTCGGCCGGAGCAGCGCCCGATTCGGTCACGGTCACGGAGACGATCGGCACGTCCACGTTGGGCGCGCGGGTGATCGGGATGACGCGGAATGCCACAACACCCAGCACCAGCAACACGGCGAACAGCACCAGCGCCGGGATCGGGTGGCGGATCGACGCGCCGGAGATCTTCAGCGCCATAGGCTCAGCCCCCTGCCTGGCTGATAGGGTCCACCCGGTCGCCATCGCGGACGAAGGTGCCGGACACGGCCACCACCGCTTCGCCGGCCTGCACCCCGGCGCTCAGCACGGCGCGGCCACCGTTGCGCAACGCTACGGTGACCGTCCGCGTCTGCACCACGCCGTCCCGCACCACCTGCACATGGGCGCTGCCTGGAACGTTGCCAGGGCCGCTATCCGAGTCGAACAGCACGGCGGAGAGCGGCACGATCACCCCCGTCTGCCGCGCCACCTCCACCACCGCTCGCGCGAAGGAGCCGATCACGCTCGGAGCGCTCTCGTTGTCGGGCGCGATCCGCACCCGGCCGAGCCGGGTGGTTTGGCTCACCTCGGGCGCTACCAGCCGCACATGGGCGGCTACCGGGCCGGATGCGGTGGTGAGCGTGGCAGGCTGGCCTGGGTGGAGCTGCACCAGACGGGTCTCGGGGACCGCCGCCTCCAGCTCCACCGCGCCATTGGCGATCAGGCGAAACAGCGGCTCACCGGTCATCCCCACCACGGCGCCCAGGCGGGCCGTGCGGCGGCTGACCACACCGGCGGTCGGGGCACGGATGATCGTGCGGTCCAGCTTTACCTGCAACTCCTGCCGCTGCGCCCGGGCCAACGCGGCATCCGCCTCCGCAGCGTGGAGTGCGTTGATCGAGGCGTTCAGCCGCGCCACCCCCACCTGCGCCGCCTGCTGGCGGGTGTCGAAGGTCTCGCGGGAGGTGATGCCGGAGGTCACCAAGTCCTTTGAGCGGGCATAGGCGGCATCGGCCTGGGTGTGAGAGGCTTGGGCCTCGGCGATCGAGTTCTGCGCCTGCGCCACGGCGGCATCCGCCCGGGCCTGCTGCGCCGTGTTCTGCGCCAGGCTGGCGTCCAATGCATCGTGGGACAAGGTTGCCAGCACTTGCCCGGCGGCGACCCGGTCCCCCTCCTCGACAGCGATGCTGGTGATGGCCAGGCCGTCGATCTGCTGGCTGACCAGCACCTCCTCGCGCGGCACCAGCGTACCCGTGACCAGGACGGTATCCGCCAGGGTGCCGGTTCCAGCATGCACGACCGTGACCGCCGGCGGGACAGCCTCGGGCGACGCGGCCAGCAGCAACGGGACGGCAAGCAGGAGGAGACGAAGAGGAACCATGGCTTCAGTGGCATCCGAGTGGCCACGGAAGCAAGGGTGCGCATACCCGCCCTGCTATGAGCGGCGTAAATCCGGATACGGCGCTTGGTTGGCGGCCGTCTCCGCCGGGTTGCGACCGGTGCGCGCGAGACCGGCGATCACGCCTTGAAATACAGCAGCTTCAACTCGGCGGACAGGACGGTTGCATCGTCGGTGGTATCGACGATCCGCCCCTCCATGCGCGCGAGCGTACCCGACCGGCGCTCCTGCAATTCGGCCACCACCCACTCCATCCGCATCAGCCGGCCAACGCGCACCGGACCGCGAAACTGCACGTGATAGTCGACCCCGACATGCCCATGCTCACTCTCGGCGTCCGAACCGAACCCGATGCTGAGCAGGCCCGCGAGCAGTCCTGAGGTGTAGGCGCCGCTGGCGATCAGCTCCCCGTAGCGGCTGGCGGCGGCGAAGGCTTCGTCGTGATGCAGGGGATTGAGGTCGCCGACCATGTGCGCCCCGGCCTTGATCGCCGCGGCATCCAGCCGCAGATCCCGTTGCAGCCTGGCGCCCAGCGGCGGGGCTGCCACGGCGCTAGGCCTGCCCCAGCATCAGGGCGGAGCGGCGGCAGCTCGCGACGATTTCCTCGCGCTGGTTGATCGTCTCGTGCCGGAACTCCACGATGCCCTGACCCGGGCGCGACTTGCTGGCCCGCTTGCCGAGCACGGTCGTGCGCACCCGCACCGTGTCGCCGTGGAACACCGGTTTCGGGAACCGCACCTCGTCCATGCCCAGATTGGCGACGGTGGTGCCGTACGTCGTATCGTTGACGCTCATGCCGATCATCAGCCCGAGGGTGAACAGGCTGTTGACGATGGGTTGTCCGAACTCGGTCGTCGCCGAATACGCAGCGTCCAGGTGCAGCTTCGCCGGGTTCATCGTCATGGTCGAGAACAGGACGTTGTCGGTTTCGGTGATCGTCCGGGTCCACGGGTGCTCGAACACCTGTCCATCAACGAATTGCTCGAAATACAAGCCTGGCATGCTGGGTCCTCGTGTTGCCGGTGCGTAGCTCTACTCGCGCCATTGCACCGTCTGTGTCAGGTCCGCCCGCTCGGTTCGAAAACTGTTCGCGTCATGCGCCTTGTCCGCGTAGCCGAACGAGATGGCGCACAGCACCAGGCGGTCCGGCGGCAGGGCGAAATGCTCCCGCAGCCAAGGGCTATACGACGCAATGGCCGCTTGCGGGATGGTGGCCAGCCCCAGCGACTGCGCCGCGAGCAGGAACACCGAGACGTAGCCGCCGCAATCCACCATGCCATACGGGCCCAATTCGGCATCCGCCGTGATCAGGGCGAAGTGCGGCGCACCGAAGAGACGGAAATTCTGTCGTGCCTGGGCCGTGTAGGCTTCCCTGTCGCCGCGCTCGATCCCCAGCGCGCCATACAGTTGAAAGCCGCAAACCCGGCGCCGTTCGAGGTAAACGCCGCGATAGGCCGGAGGAAACGCAATGTCAGGCTGCTCGGCCACGCCCGTTGCAGCCTGTTCCGATAACCCGGCGGCGACACGCCGGGTGGCGTCGCCGCTGGTGACGATGACCTGCCACGGCTGCGTGTTGCACCAGGACGGCGTCCGCTGCGCCAGCGTGAGCAGCCGCTCGATCGTCTGGCGGTCCACCTGCGTGTCCAGGAACGCGCGGCAACTGTGCCGCTGCCGGAGCAGCGCATCCAGGGCGTCGGCGTCGGGGGGCATCACAGGCGCTTGGCGACCTCCTCCAGCATGACTTCCGTGGCGCCGCCGCCGATGGACTGGATGCGCGCATCGCGTACCATACGCTCGATCGCGCTCTCCCGCATGTAGCCCATGCCGCCGTGGAACTGCTGGCAGTCGTACATCACGTCGTTCACCAACTCGCCGCACAGTGCCTTGACCATCGACACGTCACGGATGCAGTCGCGCCCTTGCGAGTCCAGCCATGCTGCCTGATACACCAGGCAGCGCGCCGCCTCCACGCGGGCCGCCAGCATCGCCAGGCGCTGGCGGATGACCTGCTTGTCCCACAGCGTGGCGCCGAACGCCTTGCGCTGCCGCACCCAGTCCAGCGTCAAGGCCAGCGCCGCCTGCGCCTCCCCCATCGCCTGCGCGCCCAGCACGATGCGCTCGTTCTGGAAGTTCCGCATGATGGCGTAGAAGCCGCGGTTCTCCTCGCCCAGCATATTGGCCGCCGGCACCCGGCACTCGTCGAACACCAGCTCGGCCGTGTCCGACGAGCGCCAACCCTGCTTGTCCAGCGCCCGGCCAACGGTGAAGCCGGGCGTCCCCGCCTCCACGATGAAGATGGAGACCCCGCGCGAACCCTTGGCCGAAAGGTCGGTCTTCGCCGCCACGAACGCGATGTCGCCGTGCACGCCGTTGGTGATGTACATCTTGGTGCCGTTGAGCACCCAGCTCTCGCCTTCGCGGCGGGCCGTGGTGCGGATCGCGGCAACGTCGGACCCGGCGTCCGGCTCCGTCACCGCGACGGCCGCGATCTTACGGCCGGCGACGATGTCCGGCATGTAGCGCGCGAGCTGCACCTCGTTGCCGGCGTTGGCGAGGTGCGGGGACGCCATATCCGTATGCACCAGCACCGTGATGGCGAAGCCGCCAAAGGTCGACCGGCCCAGCTCCTCGGCCAGCACCGCGGTGGCCACCGTATCCATCTCGCTGCCGCCATAGGCTTGCGGGTAGCGCACCCCGAGGAAGCCGAGCTCGCCCATGCGCCGCAGCACGCTGCGCGGCACCATGCCGTCGGTCTCCCACTGCTCGGCGAACGGCGCGATCTCGGTCCGGATGAAGCGGCGGAGTTGGTCGCGCAGCGCCACGTGCTCCTCGCGCAGGAATGGGCTTTCGGCTTGTGTGTGGGTGACGGAAAGCGGCGCCAGAACTGCAGACATTGCGGACCCCGAAAAAAGTGGCGCCTCGGCAGAAGTCATGGTCAACTCGCGCCCAACCTAACGAACGTTAGACTGCTGGGAGCCGAAATGTCAATCAGCGAGCCGCCTGGCGCCCTGGCCGGGATACGGGTGGTGGAGTTCGCCGCCATCGGCCCGATCCCGTTCTGCGGCATGGTGCTGGCGGATATGGGCGCGGACGTCATTCGCGTCGAACGCCCGGCGCCCTCCGACCTCGGCATCCCGGTCGACGTGCGGTTCGATCATCTGAACCGCGGCAAGCGGTCGATCGCACTGGACATCAAGCACCCGGAGGGGCGTCAAGCCGTGCAAGGATTGCTGGCCGGTGCGCACGTGCTGCTCGAGGGTTTCCGCCCGGGCACCATGGAGCGGCTCGGCTTCGGCCCGGACGCGGTGCTCGCGGCGTGCCCCCGCTTGGTTTACGGCCGCATCACCGGCTGGGGCGATGCCGGGCCACTCGCGCCCGCAGCCGGGCACGACCTCAATTTCGTGGCCGCGTCCGGCGCGCTGGCCGCTATGGGGGCGCCGGGGGAGCCGCCACCGGTGCCGTTGAACCTGATCGGCGACTTCGGCGGCGCCGCGATGCACCTGGCTTGCGGCGTTCTGGCGGCTTTGCTCGCGGCGGCCGGCGACGGACAGGGCCAGCTCGTGCAGACCAGCATCGCCGCCGGGTCGGTGGCGCTCACTCCCATGCTGCACGGGCTGCGACAGGCCGGGGTGTGGTCAAC
The DNA here is from genome assembly GCA_964247705.1 of uncultured Acetobacteraceae bacterium. GTDB lineage: Bacteria > Pseudomonadota > Alphaproteobacteria > Acetobacterales > Acetobacteraceae > LMUY01. The sequence goes on from CAXTVQ010000021.1 coordinate 32,576, forward strand.
CCACCGCGCGGACAATGTCCTGGACGGCGGCGCGCCGTTCTATCGCTGCTACGCGACCCAGGATGCACGCTACGTCGCCGTGGGCGCGATCGAGGCGAAGTTCTACCGCGCGCTGCTGGCAGGGCTCGGTGTGCTGGACCAGGTGTCGCCGGACGCCCAGATGGACCGGGCCCGCTGGCCTGCGACCACGCGTATCCTGGCGGCGCGCTTCGCGGAGGGCACCGTGGCGCACTGGGCCGAGGTGTTTGCCGGCACGGATGCCTGCGTCACCGCCGTCCTGAACTTGGACGAGGCGCCTGCTTATCCGCAACACGTGGCGAACCGCCACTTCACCACCGTCGCCGGCCAGATGCATCCCACGCCGCAACCGGTGCTGTCCCGCACGCCGAGCCGGATCCGCAACCCGGCCCCGGGTCTTGGCGAGGATACGGCAGACCTGCTCCACGAACTCGGTTATGACGAAGCAGCCGTGATATCGCTACAGCAACGAGGCATCGCGAAGGTGCCCTGAGTCCAAGAGGGAGCCCGATCCATGAGCACGAGCCACGATGCGTTGGCCGATCTGATCGACCAGAAGCTGCAAGCGCTACCCCCGCGGTGGCAGTCGGCGCGGCAAAAGGCCTTGCTGGCGCAGGCACGCCAGGCCGAGGCCGCCGGGATCGACGAGTACTGGGTGTGGGCGGCCCGCCAGTTCCGCTGGTCCGAGCCGTGGCACACCGTGCGCACCGGCGGCTTGACCGATGTGCGTTACTTCGAGGGCGGCACCCTCAACGTCGCCGACAACTGCGTCGATCGTCATGCCGAAAACCCGGCGCGTGCTGATAGCCCGGCCGTGATCTGGGAAGGCGAGGACGGCGCCGTCCGCACGCTCACCTACCGCATGCTGCGCGACCAGGTGGCACGATGCGCCAACGCCCTGAAGGAACTGGGAGTCGGGCGCGGTGACGTGGTGGCGATCTATCTGCCCAACCTGCCGGAGGCGTTCGTCGCGATACACGCCTGCAACCGGATCGGCGCTATCTACACCGTGCTGTTCTCCGGTTTCTCGGCGGAGGCGGTCGGGCTGCGGCTGCTCACCTCGCGCGCGGCCTGCATCATCACCGCCGACATCAGCTACCGCCGCGGCCGCAGGGTGCCCTTGCTCGAGAACGTGCGCTCCGCGCGTGTCGGTGCAACGGCGTTGCGCCACGTGATCGTCGTCGACCGGTCCGGCAACGACGCGCCGTTGCTATCGGGTGAGACCGGGTGGGCGCCGCTGATGGAGCGGCAATCGGCCGACTGCCCCTGCGTGCCGCTTGGCGCCAATGACCCGGCATTCCTGATCTTCACCAGCGGCACGGAGTCCCGGCCCAAGGGCGTGGTGCACAGCGCCGCCGGGTTCCTGATCGGCACCTGGGCCAACGTGCAGTGGCAGGTGGGATTGGAGCCGGACGACGTGTATTGGTGCGCCGCCGATGTCGGCTGGCTCACCTTTCCGATCCAGGCGGTGATCGGCGGACTGGCGCATGGCGGCACGATCCTGTGCTATGAGGGCGCGCTGGATACGCCCTCGCCGATGCGCCTCTACGAGATCGCGGCCCGGCACAAAGTGACCAAGATCCTGATCGCCCCCACCGCGTTGCGCATGTTGCGGGCGCTGGGCGACGACGTCGCCGCGGCCAATCCGCTGCCCGACCTGAAACTGGTGACCGTGCAAGGCGAGCCGCTGGATGCCGAGACCTTCCATTGGGTCAGCAACCATCTGGGTAGCAACGGCGTGCCCGTGGTGAACGCGTACGGCCAAACCGAAACGGGGTCGACATGGACCTATCCCGTATATGGCGTGGACGACCTGAAGGCAGGATCGGCTGGCCGGCCGGTGCCTGGGCATTGCTGCCAGGTGGTGGACGATGCCGGGCACCCGGTGGCCACCGGGGTACGCGGCAACCTGGTGTTGACGCAGCCCTTCCCCACGCTGGCCCGGACCATTTGGGACGACCACCCCCGCTATCTCGCCACATATTTTGACCGCGAGGGCACGTTCTACCGCACGTCGGACGAAGCCGTGGTGGATGCCGATGGCCACATCTGGGTGCTCGGCCGTGCCGACGACGTCATCAACGTGGCGGCACACCGGATCAGCACGATGGAGATCGAGTCGGCCGCGAGCGCCGAGCCCGGCGTGGCCGAGGCCGCCGTGGTCGGCATTCGCCACGCCATCAAGGGCATGGTGCCCGTCGCCTTCATCACGTTGCGTGCGGATGCGGACGCGGCGAAGGTACAGCGTGCCCTGATGCTCTCCGTGGAGAAAGCGATCGGCGGCATCGCAAGGTTGGAGCGGGTCTACGTGCTGGGAGCGATGCCGAAAACGCGCGCAGGCAAAATCATGCGCCGCTTGTTGCGCGAAGCGGCGGAGACGGGGAGCATCCGCGGCGACACGAGTGGTCTGGAGGATCTGGCGTCCGTAACGATGCTGCTGGAGGCGGTTGCCTGAAAGGTTCGGAGTATTACGGCAGGCGCACTGCCCCGCCACCAACGGGCACCCGCCCTGGTTCAACGGGCGAACGGCGTCCTCCGCCGGGATGCGGCGGATTGCTTTGTATGGCCGCCCCGCTGCATTCCGGCACGATCTGACCGGACGGCCGTTCGGCTGCCATCGTGGCCGGCTTGACGCGCGGTAGCCGACCTGCCTAACACTTGTAAGGTAGCGGGAAGGCTGACGGTGGCCGGTTTATCCGAGGAAGGCGCCTCCAGGCGTCACGTGCTCGACTGCGCGGCACGCTTGTTCAGCCGTGAAGGCTACGCTGCCGTAAGCCTGCGTGGCATCGCCGCGGAAAGCGGTATGAAGGCCGGCAGCCTGTATTACCATTTCGAATCCAAAGAAGTCATCGTCGTCGAGATACTGAACATCGGCGTGCTGCGCGTGCACGAGGCCGTGCAGCAAGCCGTTGCGGCCCTGCCGCCGGACGGGCCGGCGACGCAGGCGATCGTCGCGGCGATCGAGGCGCATCTCCGAGCCCTGCACGAGGCAGGGGACTACACCTCCGCGAACATCCGGATCTTCGGCCAGGTCCCGCACTCGATCCGTGAGGCGCACATGGCCGTGCGCCGGTCGTACGAGGCGATGTGGGCCGAACTGCTTCGCCGCGGCGTGAAGTCGGGCGAATTGCGCGTCGACATCAATATCGGCAGCCTGCGCGCCTTCCTGCTTGGCGCGATGAACACGTCGCTGGAATGGCTCGAGCCGCGGCGGGGTGCCGTCGGGCGGCTCGCAAACGACTTGTCGATCATCGTCCTGAACGGCGCGATGGCTACGACGCTGCCTATCGCTGCAGCCCGGAAGGTTTGAACATGCCCATCCTTTCTTCCCGCATCGACCCGGACGCGGCGGCCTTTGCGACGAACAATCGCGCCTACGATGCACTGTTGCAGACGCTGCGTCAGCGGGTCCGCACCGTCGCGGATGGCGGCGGCAGCGCGATGGTGGAGCGCCACCACGGACGCAAGAAAATCGTCGTTCGCGACCGCATCGACATGCTGGTCGATCCGCTCAGCCCATTCCTGGAACTATGCCCGCTCGCCGCTTGGGGCCTGTATGGCAACGAGGTGCCGGCCGCCGGGTTGGTAACCGGGGTCGGCGTGGTGCACGGCACGCCCTGCATGATCATCGCCAATGACGCCACGGTGAAGGGTGGCAGCTTCTTTCCCGAGACCGTCGCCAAGCATGTGCGTGCGCAGGAGGTAGCGGCCGAGAACCAGTTGCCGTGTTTATATCTGGTGGATTGCGGTGGCGCGTATCTGCCGGAGCAGGACCGGGTGTTCCCCGGCAAGGATCATTTCGGCACCACGTTCTTCAATCAATGCCGCATGTCGGCCTCTGGCATCCCGCAGATCGCCGCGGTGTTCGGCGGCTGCACCGCCGGCGGCGCGTATATTCCGGCGCTGGCCGACGAGGTCGTGATGGTGCGCGGCAATGCCCGCATCCATCTCGGCGGCCCGGAGATCGTCAAGGCCGCGATCAAGGAGGTGGTCGACGGCGAAACCCTCGGCGGCGCCGAGATGCACACGCTGGTGTCCGGCGTGAATGACACCCTGGTCGACACCGAGGCCGAGGCGCTGCTCGCGTTGCGCGACATCGTGGCGAAGCTGAACCGCCCCACGCCGCAGACCATGGCGCTGCGCCCGCCGCGGCCGCCACGCTTCGACCCGGCGGACATCGGCGGCATCATCCCCGCAGACCCCAAGACGCCTTACGACGTTCGGGACGTGATCGCGCGGCTGACAGACGGTAGCGACTTCCAGGAGTTCAAGCCGGCATGGGGAGCGACGCTGGTCTGCGGCTTCGCCCACATGCACGGCTATCCTGTGGGCATCCTAGCCAATAACGGGGTGCTGTTCGCGCAATCCGCTTTAAAGGGCGCGCATTTCATCGAACTGTGCAACCAGCGTAGCATCCCGCTGCTGTTCCTGCAGAACATCACCGGCTTCATGGTCGGCACCGAGGCCGAACGCGGCGGCATTGCCAAGCACAGCGCCAAGCTGGTCTACGCCGTTTCCACGGCGCGGGTGCCGCGCTTCACCGTGATCATAGGTGGGTCCTACGGCGCCGGGAACTACGGCATGTGTGGCCGCGGGTTCGCACCCCGCTTCCTGTTCGCCTGGCCCAACGCCCGCATCGCGACCATGAGCCCGGAAGTCGCCACCACGGTGCTGACGGAACTACGCGGGCGCAGCCTCAAGCGCGGCTCCGCCTCCAACGCCGAGATGGACGAGCTGGCCGAGCGCACCACACGTCAGTTTACCGAGCAGAGCGACCCTTACTACGCGACCGCGCGGCTGTGGGACGACGGCATCATCGAGCCGCAGGATACCCGCGACGTACTCGGCCTGTGCCTGGCTCTGGCCGCGTCCACGCCGCGCGAAACCGGCTTCAGCCCCGTGTTCAGGATGTAGCCGCGATGTTCGAATCCGTCCTGATCGCCAACCGTGGCGAGATCGCCTGCCGCATCATCCGCACCTGCCGCCGGCTCGGCATCCGAACGATCGCAGTGTACTCCGCCGCCGACGCGGATGCCCTGCATGTGGCCATGGCCGACGAGAGCCACGCCATCGGACCGGCCGAGGCTGCGCGGAGTTATCTGCGGCCCGAAGCCATCGTTGCGGCGGCCCTGGCCCATGGCGCCAGCGCGATCCATCCGGGTTACGGCTTCCTGTCCGAGCGGGTGGAACTGGCGGAGTTGTGCGAGGCGAACGCTATTACCTGGGTTGGTCCCTCGCCGCGCTGCATTGCCTCCATGGGGTCGAAGATCCAATCCAAACGCCTGGCCGCCGAGCATGGCGTGCCGAGCGTGCCCGGTTACCATGGCGACGACCAGACGCCGGAACGGCTGCGCCGGGAGGCGGAAGCGATCGGGTTTCCCGTGCTGATCAAAGCGAGCGCGGGCGGCGGCGGTCGCGGGATGCGGCGAGTGGAGGACAGGGACCGCTTCCTCGAGGATCTTGCCACCGCGAAGGCGGAGGCGATGGCGGCCTTTGGCGATGACCGGATCCTGCTGGAACGCTTCATCGCCCGCCCGCGCCACCTGGAAGTGCAGCTTGCCGGGGACAAGCACGGCGGCGTGGTGCACCTGTTCGAGCGCGAGTGTTCGATCCAACGCAACTACCAGAAGTTGGTGGAGGAGGCGCCGGCTGCTCACTTGCCAGCCGAGGCCCGCACCCGTCTGCTGGAGGCTGCGGTCCGGCTTGGCCGCGCCATCGGCTACGACTCACTCGGCACGGTGGAGTTCATTCTCGAAGCAGGCGGATCCCAGCCGTATTTCTTGGAGATGAACACCCGGCTGCAGGTCGAGCACCCGGTGACAGAGCTGATCACCGGGCTTGATCTGGTGGAGCTGCAACTGCGCATCGCCGCGGGTGAGCCGCTTCCCATGCGGCAGGAGGATGTCATCGAACAGGGTGTCGCGGTCGAGCTTCGCCTCAACGCCGAAGACCCCGCCGCGGGGTTCAGCCCGCAACTCGGCCGCGTGTCGGACTACCACGAACCGTCCGGACCCGGCGTGCGTATCGACAGCGGTATCCGCAAGGGCAGCGAGGTCACCCCGTTCTACGACTCCATGTTGCTGAAGCTGATCGCGCACGGTCCCACCCGGGTAGCAGCAGTCAGGCGGCTGGACAGGGCGTTGCGCCGGCTGGTGGTGCTTGGCGTCGGCACCAACCAGGCTTTCCTGCGCGACATTCTCGGCAACCCGGCCTTCCAAACGGTACTGACCACACAGTTCATCCCGGAGACGTTCCCGGATGGATGGGCGGCCCCCCGTCCCACGCCCGCTTTGCTTGGCGCCGCCGCAATTGCCATGGCACAGCAATGCCGGACCGAGATCGAGCAGGAAGCACCCGGCGCGTGGGGAACCCTGGTGGGCTTCCGGACGGCAACACGGGCCGGCTTGCCCGGGCGTTGCCGCATGCAGGTCCAGGCGCAATCCTCCGACCCGGTGACGATCGATGTGATCGTGACGCCGGACGGTCTACGGGCCGTTCTGGATAGTGCGGTGCTGGAGGCGTGTCCAGGCGTCGTTGCGTTACAGGTCGAGGGCCGCACAGTGCGCGCAATGAGCGATGGCGCGGCCTGGACGATCACCGCCACGCCGCTGGTGCAGGCGCTGGGGCGTCAGGAAGCCCATGCATCGGCCAGCGGCGCCGACGTTTTCGCCGCCATGCCGGGATTGATAGCGCAAGTGCTGGTGACGCCGGGCCAGGTGGTAGGGGGCGGCGATGTGGTGATCGTTCAGGAGGCGATGAAGCTGATGCAACCGCTGACCGCCAACGTCGACGGCACGGTGCGGACGGTTCAATGCACCGTGGGCCAGATCGTCACTGGTGGCGCACTGTTGGTCGAAATCGAGGCACTGCCGGGTCCGGGGATAGCCTGACGGCGTCTACGACGCGGGCGCGCGCCGCATCAGCAGACGGCACGAGCCGGCCTGGGTGGTCTCGCCGTGCTGGTTCACCATGTCGATGCTGAGACCGACGACGCCGCGATCCTGCTGCTTGGAGGGACGCGCCTCCGTCGCCGCGATCTGGGCATGCAGCGTGTCGCCAGCGCGGACCGGCGCTCTGAATTCCCACTGGACGGACAGCAGGGCGATGACCGTGCCGTCGATCAGGTCCAGCCGCGATGCCAGGCCAAAGGCCAGTCCTATGCCGAACGGGCCGTGCGCGATGCGGGTGCCGAACTGCGTCGTGGCGGCGAACACCGCATCGGTATGAACCGGGTTGTAGTCCCCCGTGAGGCCGGCAAACGTGCCGATATCGCCCTCGGTGATCGTGCGGCCTGGCGTACGGAACGTGGCACCGGGAGTGAACTGCTCGAAATACATGCCCATGCTTGTCGCTCCTAAACGCCCGTGCCGCGGCTGCGCAACTCGCGGCGCATGATCTTGCCCGTGATCGTCATCGGGAGTTCGCTCAGGAACTCGATCTCGCGCGGGTATTCATGCCCTGACAGCCGGGTCTTCACGTAAGCCTGGATGTCGGCGACCAGGGCCTGGCCGGGCTCGAAGCCGTCCCGCGGCACCACGAAGGCCTTGACCACCTCGCCGCGGATCGCGTCGGGCACGCCGATGACCGCGACCATGGACACCGCCGGATGGCCTGACACGCAACTCTCGACCTCGTCCGGGCCGATGCGGTAGCCGGCGCTGATGATCACGTCATCGTCGCGGCCGTGGAACCAGAAATAGCCGGCATCGTCGCACACGCCGATGTCGCCGGTCAGCAGCCAGTCGCCGCGGAACTTGCGCGCCGTCGCCTCCGGGTTGCGCCAGTATTCCAGGAACATCACTGGATCCGGTGCGCGCACCGCGATGGACCCGGCGGTGCCGAACGGCAGGACCATACCGTCCTCATCGATCACTGCGACCTCGTGCCCGGGGATCGCACGGCCCATCGAGCCGTCCCGCGTCGGCATCAACGTGGCGCAGTTGCCGATCACCAAATTGCACTCGGTCTGGCCGTAGAACTCGTTGATGGTGACGCCGAAGGTCTCGCGGCCCCACTCCAGCATGTCCACGCCCAACCGCTCGCCGCCGCTGGCCACGCTGCGCATCTGCACGGGGGCTCGATGCACCGCTTGCTGCCGCATGATCTTCAGCGCGGTCGGCGGCATGAACGCGTTGCGGATGCCGTGCCGCGACAGCAGGTCGAACGCGATGTCCGCGTCGAATTTCGGCAGGCGGCAGGCGAGCACGGGGACCGCGTGGTACAGCGCCGGCAGCAAAACGTCGAACAATCCGCCAGCCCAGGCCCAATCCGCCGGCGTCCAGATGCGGTCACCGGGCTGCGGGAAGAAGTCATGCGGGAACTCGACGCCCGGAAGCATGCCGAGCAGGACGCGGTGGGCATGCAGCACGCCCTTAGGCTGACCCGTCGTGCCGGACGTATAGAGGATGAGCGCCGGGTCGTCCGCCGCCGTTTCGATGCAGGCGTGGCTGGACGAGGCGCGGGCAACCAGGTCGTGGAAGCCGGGCACGCGCTCCCCCCGTCCGCCGTCGACGTTTATCACCGCGCGCAGCCCAGCCAGGCTCGGCCAGATCGGTTCGATCTTTGCCAGGCCCGCATCTGCGGTGACGACGATGCACGCCCCGCTGTCGCGGAGGCGGTATTCGATGGCCTCCGGTCCGAACAGGTTGAATAGCGGCAGGGCGATAGCGCCCATGCGGTAGGCGGCAAGATGGGCGATCAAGGTCTCCGGCCCCTGCGGCAACAGGATGGCGACCCGGTCCCCCCGTGCCACGCCCAAGGCCAGCAAGGCGTTCGCGAAACGGCTGGACAGGCCGAGGAGATCCTCGAACGAGTAGCGCGTCACGGCGCCGGTGGCGTCTTGGTAGATGAGCGCCTCCCGCCCTGCTCCGACGTGACGGTCGCAGATAGCGTGGGCAATGTTGAAGAGACGCGGCGCCGGCCATGCGAAGCGGCTTACAGTCTCCTGGTAATCGGCGGCTCGGATCAGCATCTCGGTTTCCTGCAGGTGTGGGCCGATCTGCGCCAGCCTACCAAACGTTTGACCGCACGACGCTAGCTGGGCGCGTAAAGCGGCGCAACGTGACGTGCTACGCGGGGCGCCAGCGCCGCTCAGGCGCTTGGGACGCATGCCAACTGGCAATCACCCTCCACCGCAAGGCCCGGCTAGTATCCGCAAGCCTGTATCCGGCGGCTTTGATGCACTCTAAACCTGCGGCAGGCGCGCGCGATGCTCGGCCACACCCAGTGTCCGCAGCTTCTCCGCGAGGTCGTGCAGGCTGACGTCGCCCTTGCTTAGCACCTGGTTGGCGCCGCGAAGCCGGCGGCGGTCCTCGGTCGTAAGGTCAAGCGCGGTCAGCACCACCACCGGCACCCGGTCACAGCCTGGCCGCTGGCGGAGGGCTTGCAGGAAGTCGAAGCCGTCCATCACCGGCATGTTCAGGTCGAGCAGGATCACCCGGGGGACGGCGTGCTTGACCCGCTCCAGCGCTTCCGCCCCGTTCGACGCTTCGACCACCGTCCAGCCATGCTTCTCCAGCACCTGGCGGGTGCGATGGCGGGTGTCGGCCTCGTCGTCCACGACCAGCACGTCGCCATCCGACTCACGGAAACGCTCCATCACCAGACGCAGCCGCTCCCAATCCACCGGCTTGATCACATAGTCCGCGGCGCCGAGCGAGGATGCCAGCGCCCGCTCGGACGTGAAGGTCACCATCACGACGGGGATCGGCGCCACCTCCGGATCCGCCTTCAGCGCGCTCAGCACCGACCAGCCATCCATGCCCGGCATCGTCACGTCGAGCAGGATGGCGCGCGGGCGGAGTTGCTTGGCCAACGCCAGGCCGGACGCCCCGTCGCAGGCGACGCGCGGCGTATATCCCTCACGCATCAGAAAGCGGCTTGTGAGATCGCGTTGCGTTTCGTCGTCGTCGACCACGAGGATGACATCGCGGCCAGCCTCGCTGGATCCGGCTGCCTGATCCCGCTCCTCCGCCGGGGGTCCGGCGGTCGTCACTCTCAGGGAAGCCGGCAGACGCACCATGAACGTGCTGCCCTGGCCTGGCTGGCTGGTCACGGTCACATCGCCGCCCAGCAGCGTCGCGAAGGCCTTGGTCAGCGCCAGGCCAAGGCCGGTGCCGCCGAATTGCCGGGTGGTCGAAGCGTCCGCCTGCTGGAACCGCTGGAACAGCTTGGCCAGTTGCTCCTGCGTCATCCCGATGCCAGTGTCGGTCACGGCAAAGCGCACCCACCCGTCCGGTTCGCGGTCAACCGTCAGCGTGACGGCGCCCTGCTCGGTGAACTTCGCCGCATTGCTCAGCAGGTTCAGCAGCACTTGGCGGATCCGGGTAACGTCCGAGTGCATCGTCCCGAGCCCGCCGCCCAACTGAATGTTCAGCCGGTTGTCCTTCTTCTCCATGAGCGACGCGACGGTGGACGCGACGTCCTGCACCATCGCCGCAACGTCGAAGGTCTCGGGGAAGGCCTCCATCTTGCCGCTCTCGACCTTGGAGATGTCGAGCACGTCGTTGATCAGGCCCAGCAGGTGGCGCGCATTGCCTTCGATCTTGCGCACGTCCTGCATCAGGTCCTCGGGATCGGTGTGGTCGTCGATCTCCTCAGCCAGCATCTCGGAATAGCCGATGATGGCGGAAAGCGGCGTGCGCAGCTCGTGGCTCATGTTGGCGATGAACGTGCTCTTCGCGCGGTTGGCCTGTTCCGCCTCCTCCTTCGCGGCCTCCAGCGACTGCTCGATGTCACGCATGGCGGTGATGTCGGTGTTGGTGCCGAACCAGCCCAGGATGCGGCCCTCACCCCCTGCATCTTCCGCTTCCTCGCGGATTGGCAACGCACGGGACAGGAACCAACGATAGCTGCCATCGGCGGCACGCAGCGGGAAGGTATCTTCCCAGTCCGACCCGCGTGCGAAGCTGTGCCGCAGCCGTTGTTCCACGCCGTCCAGGTAATCGGGATGGTGGACGGACCGCCATCCCCAGCCGCGCATCGCCTCGAAATCGGTCCCGGTGTAGTCGTACCAGCGCTGATTATACCAAATGATATCGCCGTTCGCCTCGGTCATCCAGGCAAGCTGCGGGATGGCGTTGGCAATGGTGCGGAAGCGGGCTTCCCCCTCTCGAACCCGGATCTGCTCTTGACGCCGGGTCGTGATGTCGCGGAGGTAGGCGGTGAACAGCGGACGCTCCCCGCCCTTGGTGCGCGTGACCGATAGCTCCACCGGAAAGACCGTGCCGTCGGCACGCAGTGCGTCGACCTCGACCCGGCGCCCGAGCACCGCCGTGTCGCCCGAGATGGCCCTGGCAAAGGCGCGGCGATGCCCGGCATGCGTTTGCGGCGGGAAGATCAGCTTGTCCAGCTCCCGCCCCAGGACCCCGTTGGCTTGATAGCCGAACGTTTCCTCGGCCGTCTTGTTGAATGCGAGGATGCACCCGCCGGCGTCGATCGTGATGACGCAGTCGGGTGCGGAGGCCAGGATCGCCGCGTTCAGCCGCTGGCTTTCATGCAGCGCCCCGGCCACCCGGCGCCGTTTGAGCGACTGGCCGATTTGGTGGCCCAGCGTCGATAGCGATTCGAGCAGGCTGTCGTCCAGGGCGATCGCGCGGCGGCTGTAAAACTCGACTGTCGCGAACGCCACGGCGCCGTCCATCACGGGGAAGATTAGCGCGCTGACCAAACCATGCTGCACGAGCAAATCGTGCCGGTTCCCCGTGCCGCCCTCAAGCGAGAGCGTCACGGCCCGGTCGCTGGCAAGATCGCGCCCGCGCAGGCTTTCGGCGGCGTCCAGCGTCTCCCCGACCCGGCCATACGTGAAACTCGCTATCGCGCCCCCTGTCTCGGCCGACCATTGTGCAACGCAACAAAGCTGCTCCGCTCCGTTCGCGGCTCGCTCGTGGTTCCACAGGAAGCCGGCATCCCAGCTCAGCGCCGTGCCGATCGCCGCCAAGATACGCTGCAGCACCAACTCGACGGGGCCGGGGCTCGAGAGGATCTGGCTGACAGCATATTGCAAGGCCAGCCGGGTCTGTGCGTCGCGGCGGTTGGTCGTGTCGTTGAAGGTGATCACGCTCCCGGCGATCCGCCCGCCGCTCATTACGGGGAAGGATGAGTATTCGGCGAAGAAGGGCGTGCCGTTCGCCCGCCACAGCATCTCATTCTCCAGCCGGACGGGCCGGCCGCTAAGGGCTGTGTGCAGCAAGGGGCATTCGGCCTGCGGGAACGCCGAGCCGTCCGGCCGCGTGTGGTGGATCGTGGCGTGCATGTTACGCCCGATCAGCTCGTCTGCGTGAGGGTAGCCGAGGATGCGCAGCGCGGCCTTGTTGATGAAGACGCACTTGCCTTCGATATCGACGCCATAGACGCCATCGCCTAGTGCATCCATGAACTCCCATTGGGTCCAGACGGGGAGCGCGGTCTCGGCGTCAGCGATCATTCTGTCTCCGGGGCTGCGCGGCCGGCCTGGCGCCGGGCGTGTTCATTAAAAAGCCGAGAACGCAGGCGCAGTTCCGGAGCGGGCTTCCGGGATCATTTCCGGGGTCTATGGCGCTGCCCGGGGCGGACGGTTTGCACCCTACGATTGCTTGTATTTGGTGATGAAAGCTTCGGCGGACAGGCCGCGGAAATCGGCCATCGCCGCCCGCAGGCGGTCCCGGTCCCAGTTCCACCAAGCGATGCGCTCGAGTGCATCGGACACCGCCTCGGGGAAGCGGGGGCGCAGCACGCGGGCCGGGTTGCCGACGACGATGGTCCAGGCCGGCACGTCCTTCGTCACGATGGCGCCCGCGCCCGCCACCGCGCCATTGCCCATGCAGACACCCGGCAAGACCACGGCGCCGTGCCCGATCCACACGTCATGGCCGAGCGTGCAGCGGAACGAGCGGCGCCAGTCAAAGAACGCCGGGTCGTCGTCGCCAAGGCCGTAGGCGCTGCTGCGGTAGGTGAAGTGGTTCATCGCGACCCGCTCGACGGGGTGATTGCCCGGGTTGATTCGGGTGTGGGCAGCGATGGAGCAGAACTTGCCGACATCCGTGTATATGATGTCGCTGTCGTTCACGACGTAGGAGAAGTCCCCAAAGGTGCACTCGGCGACTTTGGTGCGGGCGCCGACTTCGCAATAGCAGCCGAACGAGGTGTCCCGCACGCTGGCGGTGCGGTGGATGTCCGGTTCGGCGCCGAGATTTTTGGTGGAGGCGGGATCGGGCGGCATCAGTTCAGGAACAGCTTGCCCGGGTTCATGATCCCGTGCGGGTCCAATGCGACCTTCACCGAGCGCATCACGTCCAGCACGTCAGTGCCCACCTCCTGCTCCAGGAACTCGCGCTTGCCGATGCCGATGCCGTGCTCGCCGCTGCAACTGCCCTCAAGCGCCAGGGCGCGGGCGACGATCTTGCGGTCCAGCGCCCAGGCCCGCTCCAGCCCATCCGCACCCGGCGGCACCAGGATCACGGTGTGGAAGTTGCCATCACCGACATGGCCCACGATCGGCGCGGACAGGCCGGATTCGACGATGTCCGCCTTGGCACCCAGGATCAGGTCCGCCAGCCGGCTGATCGGGACGATGGCGTCCGTGGTGACTCCTTTGCAGCCGGGTTGGGAGGCGAGGGCGGCCCAGTAGGCGTCGTGCCGCGCCTGCCACAGCCGGTTGCGCTGCTCGGCGCTGCTGGCCCACTGGAAGCCGCTGGCGCCGTAGTCGGCGGCGATCTGCTGCGCCATCTCCGCCTGTTCCTGAACACCGGCGGCGGTGCCGTCGAACTCGAAGAACAGGGTGGGGACGGGGGCTAGCGCGTCGAGCTTCGAGTAGCTGATGCAGGCGGCCATCTGCACTTCGTCCAGCAGCTCGATCCGCGCGACCGGGATGCCGGCGGCCAGCACGGTCATCACGGTTTCGACCGCGCCGGCCAAGGTTTCGAACTGGCAGACCGCGGCGGATTGCGCCTCCGGGATGCCGTGCAGGCGAAGCTGGATCTCGGTGATGATGCCCAGCGTGCCTTCGGAACCGATGAACAGCCGGGTCAGGTCATAGCCGGTGGCAGCCTTGCGCACCCGGCCGCCGGTGTTGATCACCCGCCCGTCCGCGAGCACGACGGTGAGGCCGAGCACGTTGTCGCGGATGGTGCCATACCGCACGGCGTTGGTGCCGCTGGCCCGTGTCGCGCACATGCCGCCCAGCGTACATTCGCTGCCAGGGTCGACGGGGAAAAATAGCCCCTGGTCGCGGAGGTGGGCGTTGAGCTGCTGCCGGGTCACGCCGGCTTGCACCCGGCAGTCCATGTCCGGCGCGTTGACCTGCAGCACGGCAGTCATCTGCGCGAGGTCCAGGCTGATTCCGCCGCGCACGGGCGTCACGTGACCTTCGAGCGATGTGCCGGCGCCGAATGCCACCACGGGCACGCGGTGGGCGTGGCAGAGGGCGAGCAAGCGTGAGGCTTCTTCGGTGGTGTGAATGAAAGCGACCCCGTCCGGCAGCACGGGCGGATTGGTGTCCTCGCCGTGGCTGTGCTGTTCGCGCAGGGCGGTGTTGGTGGTCATGCGGTCGCCGAGGAACTCGCCGGCGAGGGTCATGACGGCGTCGACGGGTCTGGCCATAGGGGCGTCTCCTGTTGGGGCAAATCTAGGCACCCGGCGAGGAGCGCGCCAGAGATCGCCATACGGATCGGCGTAACCGTCTGTGGTATGCAGGCCGCTCCGGTTGCTCGGGCGCGCTGACCGCCAGGGTTTGACCCCTTGGGGAGCCGCGCCTAGCCTCTCCCTGAAGAGGAGAGGAAGAAAAGCGCCATGCCGAACAAGATCAAGCAGATGTGGCAAGCCGGTGGTGCGGCCGTGAATGGCTGGCTGGCCATCCCGAGCGGTTTCTCGGCCGAGACTATGGCGCAGGCCGGGTGGGACAGCGTGACGGTGGACATGCAGCACGGCGTGCAGGACTACATGTCCATGGTCCACTGCTTCCAGGCCATGCAATCGCACCCGGTGCTGCCGATGGTGCGCGTGCCATGGAACGAGCCTGGGATCATCGGCAAGGTGCTGGACGCCGGCGCCTACGGCGTGATCTGTCCGATGGTGAACACGGTGGAGGAGGCGCAGCGGCTCGTATCCTATTGCCGGTATCCGCCGGCCGGCACCCGCTCCAACGGGCCGATCCGCGCCGGGATCTACGGCGTGTCGACCGGTTACCAGAAGACCGCCAACGAGGAGATCCTCTGCATCCCAATGATCGAGACCCAGCAGGCGGTGAACGATCTGGAGCATATCCTGGACGTGCCCGGCATCGACGGCGTGTATATCGGCCCGTCGGATCTGGGCTTCTCCATGGGGCTGATTCCGATCCTGGATCGCGAGGAGCCGCAGATCCTTGAGGCCTACGAGAAGATCATCCGCGAGACCAGCAAGCGGGGGATCGGCGCCGGCATCCATTGCGCCACGACCGCCTATGCCAAGCGTGCGATCGGCATGGGGTTCAAGCTGGTCACGATCTCCAACGATAGCGGCTTGCTGCTAGGGGCCGCTAAGCGTGCGGTGGCCGAGGTGCGCGACCGGTGACCACCTCGTTCATTCGCCTGCACGAGGGTGATGGCGTGGTGATCGCGCGCACTACGCTGATGCCCGGGACGGAGTTGGCGCCGGGTGTGGCGGCGATCGAGCGCATACCGGCCGGACACAAGGCGGCTGTGCGTCCCCATGCCCAGGGCGAGGCGGTGCGGCGCTACGGCCAAGTGATCGGCCTAGCTACCCAGCCGATCGCGGCCGGCGAGTGGGTGCACACCCACAACATCGGCATGGGCGACTACGACCACGACTATGCCTGGGGGGAGGACAGCCGGCCCACCGCCCGCGCCAACGACCAGCGCGCCTTCATGGGCATCCGCCGTGCCGACGGCCGGGTGGCGACGCGCAACTTCATCGGCATCCTTACCA
Source organism: uncultured Acetobacteraceae bacterium (assembly GCA_964247705.1). Classification (GTDB taxonomy): domain Bacteria; phylum Pseudomonadota; class Alphaproteobacteria; order Acetobacterales; family Acetobacteraceae; genus LMUY01. Next base: position 48,497 of record CAXTVQ010000021.1, read on the forward strand.
GCGTGAACTGCTCGGCGCATGTGGCGGGCCTAGTGGCGGACGCGTTCCGCCGCAACCCGTTCACCGGCGCCGATCCGTTGGCGGAGTTCCCCAACGTGGATGGCGTGGTGGCGCTCACTCATAAGACCGGCTGCGGCATGACGGACGGCGAGCCGCTCCGCCTGCTACGCCGCACCCTGGGCGGCTACGCGCGGCATGTGAATTTCAGCCACGTCGTTGTGCTGGGGCTGGGCTGCGAGGTGAACCAGCTCGGCTCCATGATGACGGAGATCGGTCTTGCCGAGCGGGTCCGCAACATGGACATCCAGACCATGGGCGGCACCCGCAAGACGGTGGAGGCGGCGATCGCCTTCGTGCGCGAGGTGCTGGCCGAGGCCAACGCCGTGCACCGCGAGCCCTGCCCGGCGAGCGAGCTGACCGTGGCGCTGCAATGCGGCGGCAGCGACGGCTACTCCGGCGTGTCCGCCAACCCGGCGCTCGGCGTGGCCAGCGATCTGCTGGTGGCGCAGGGCGGCACGGTGATCCTGTCCGAGACGCCCGAGACCTATGGCGCCGAGCACCTGCTGACCCGGCGCGCCCGCACCCGCGAGGTGGGCGAGAAACTGGTCGGGCTGATGCGCTGGTGGGAGGACTACACGGCGCGGGAAGGGGCCGAGATGAACGCGAACCCCTCGCCCGGCAACAAGGCGGGCGGGCTGACCACGATCCTGGAGAAATCCCTGGGCGCCATGGCCAAGGCCGGCAGCACCGACCTGGTAGACGTGGTGCGCTACGCCGAACCGGTGACGGCCAAAGGGTTCGTGTTCATGGACACGCCCGGCTACGACCCGGTTGCCGCGACGGGGCAGGTGGCGGGCGGGGCGAACCTGGTGTGCTTCACCACGGGGCGCGGCAGCGTGTTCGGCTGCAAGCCCGCGCCCTCCATCAAGCTCGCGACCAACACGCCGATGTACACCCGCATGGTGGACGACATGGACATCAATTGCGGCACCATCCTTGATGGCGAGGAGAGCGTGCAGGAGTGCGGCGCGCGCATCTTCGACACCATCCTGCGCGTGGCCAGCGGCGAGCGGACCAAGAGCGAAGGGTTCGATGCCGGCGGCGCCGAGTTCGCGCCTTGGATCATCGGCGCCACGATGTAGCGCGGGTGCAATGCCAGCGTTGCTGCAGCCGACCGATGCCGAACGCGTCGCCGCGCTGATCCGGCGCTGTTTCGCCACGATGCCGGATGTGCAACCGCCGCCCTCTGCCCTGCGCGTCAGCGGCGGCGACATCGCGGCCCATTTTGCCGCAGGCGGGGGCGGCGCCACCATCCCGGACATGCGTGCCTGCGTGCTGTGGGCACGCTCCGGCGACGCGTTGCACCTGAGCCGCCTCTCGGTCGCGCCGGAGCATCGCGGGCAGGGACTGGCGCTTCGCCTGCTGGTGGAAGCGACTCGGATTGCGGCCGCCCGCGGATTGCACCGTGTCACCCTTTCGACCCGGCTAGCGTTGGTAAGCAATCGTCGTTTGTTCGCCAAAGCCGGGTTCGTCGAGGGTAAATGCCACACCCATCCCGGTTATCTCGAGCCCACGTTCGTAAATCTAGAAAAGTCACTTCACAGTGACCCCGCCCTGTGTACAAGCGGCAGTGTTTCTGAACCATCGTGATAGGATCACCATGCTCCGCTCTGTAAAGCTGCTTCTTCTCGCCATGGCCGTTGGCGTTATTTCCTCGGCCGCGTCCGCTCAGCCATACGGCCACCGCGTGTATCACCCGGTGCGGCACTACTATCACCACCACCACGTGGTCGTCGTTCATCGCGACGTAGTCCGCTGATCGGCGGCTCTCCGGCTTCCGCTTGAAGCTTATCAGCTGGAACTTGCTGCGCCTGACCGGGGCCACCCTCGCCGAAGTGGTGGACCTGGTTGGGCGCGAGCAGCCCGACGTCCTGCTGATGCAGGAGGCGACGCATGACATCGACCCGCTGCCCCGGCTGATCGGTGGTGGCTACGCCCGTGTGCCTTTGCCGGGCCGGGTTCACGGGCTCGCCATCTGGATGCCGGGCACGCTTCCCAACCGGCCGACCATCATGCCGCTGCCGTCGGGGACGCTGGTGCACCGGGTGGCACAGATCATCGATCTCGGCCCGTTCACCGTGGCCAATGTGCACCTCTCCCACGGCCAATTGCTCAACCGCCGGCAGCTCCGCCGGATCGCCGCCCGCCTGCCGCACTGCGCCGCCGTCGTTGGAGACTACAACCTGGTCGGCCCGGTATTGCTGCCGGGCTTTGCCGATATCGGGCCGCGCCGGTCCACCCACCGCATGAGCGACCTGGTGCCCCTCCGCCTCGACCGTTGCGTCGCGCGTGGCCTGGTGTGCACGGAGGCGACGGTGCTGCCGCGGGGCGGGTCCGACCACCGCCCGATTCTGCTGCAACTCGCCGTTGCTCCCCCAGATGCGCGATCGCCAGACAGGCGGTTTACAGGTGGACGCCCGTCAGAGATACGGCAGCATCAGGCGCACCGCCGCGTCGCGTAGCCGGGTCGGCGTCGTCCGCCCATCGAGCTCGGCCTGGGTCAGGGCGGAGCCGCGGCTTTGTTCCATAAGTTGGGAAAGCGTCGCCGCCAGGTCGCGGTCATACACCTCGACGCACAACTCGAAATTCAGCCGGAACGAGCGCATGTCCCAGTTGCAACTGCCGAACAGGGACCACTCTCCATCCACCACCATGACCTTGGAGTGCCGGAACGGCGGCGGGCAGCGCCAGATCTGCACGCCGTCCTCGAGCAGGGGTCCGATATTGGCGCGGCTGGCCCAGTCCACGAAGCGGTGGTCGCTGATCTCCGGTTCCACCACATCCACCGCGACGCCGCGCATCGCCGCCAGCGACAGCGCTGTCATCATCCGTTCGTCCGGCAGGAAGTAGGGCGTCATCACCGAGATGCGCTCACGGGCGCAGGCGATGGCTTGCAGGATGGCGAACTCGATCTTCTCGATATCCTCGTCCGGCCCCGAATCGATGACGCGGGCTGGCGCCTCGCTGCCGGTTGCAATGTCAGGGAACCAGGCGTCGCCGTCCAACTCTTCATCGGTCGCGAACGACCAGTCCTGCACGAACGCTTCCACCAACTGCGCGACGACGGGACCCTCCATGCGGAAATGCGTGTCCTGCACCGGCTGCTTCGGGTGCGTCGCCATGACGTTCTCGTCGGCGATGTTCAGGCCCCCGGTGAACCCGACCCGGCCATCCACCACCAGGATCTTCTTGTGCGAGCGCAGGTTGAGGAACGGCATGCGCCAGGGCAGGGGGGAGTGCAGAAAACGCGCCGACGGCACGCCGTGGTGCTGCAAGCGGTGGTAGGCGCCTGATCTTACCCAGCCGCCACCGATCCCATCGATCAGCACACGCACGACGACACCCCTCTGATGCGCCGCCGTCAGGGCGTCGATGAAGCGGCCACCCCACTGGTCGTCACGAAAGATGTAGGAAGACAGCCCGACGCTGTGCTGCGCGGCTGCGATCGCCTCGAGCATCGGTGGATACCCCTCGTCGCCGTTGCGCAGGACCCGGATGGTATTGCCGGCAACGGTCGGGCGGCCCGTGATGCGGCCGATGCCGCGCTCGAGCGGGTCCAGGTGGTCGTCGTCGCCGGGCGAGGGCCAGGCGTCCCGCCCGGTGGGCTTGCGGTCCTGAGGCCGCAGCCGGCGAGCCCGGCGCTGCACCCGGTTGACCCCAAAGATGAAATAGCTGATCGCCCCCGTGATGGGCGCGAAGAAGGCGAACCCGATCCACCCCACCGAGGACGCCACCTCGCGCTTGCGCAGCAGCACATGGAACGAGACGACGACTGCGATAAGAAGGCCGATCGGGACGAAGATATCCGTCCGGAAGCGGAGGAAGGAGAGCCAGAAATCGTTCACGCCGCGCGGTATGCCGGGTTTGTTGCGCTGCCGCTAGATAGCGCGACTCTCTCCGCCGCAATTCCGGGCTGCGCGCCTCAGCCGGCTGGCATTCGAGAAGGAGTAAGCCGCGTGGGTGGCGAAGGAGGGCATCTCCGTGCATGAGATCGCAACTCTGAACATGGCCCAAGGTGGAACCGCTACAACAGGAAGGAGCAACGGACGCTGCATTCTGCAACGAAGCGCCGCTGACAGACTCAAAGCCGCGACACGTCATCTCCTCTGAAACGATCGGGTAAACAGGTCACCAAAGCTCCTGTAAATTTACAACCTTTACTGAACGTGCGCCGCTTGACACGTAGGTTGACATGTTTGCGCTACGATAGAGCAAGTTCCGGTTGAACTTCGACTTCAGCCGTCGATTATTCACTTGCGCGAGGCTTGATTGGCCCGCACGTCAGACAATCAGGAGTAGGACCATGACGGATCGTAATTTGGACGCTGAAACAAGGGATCTGGGTGGCGAAATCAACAGCGCCGACCAGCGAATTGCTTGGGAGTACGAGCCAGGGTTTGACGACGGGCTTGTCCACGACCATGGCTGGGCATGCCGGGAACGCGGCGCGCCTGCAAACTGAGCGGACCCTGGTGCAATCGCCTTCGTGTCCGGCCGACCTACTAAGTCAAGCCAATGTTGCGACCGCACTTTGAAGGTTGACCGCACCGCGACGAACAAGATCCGGCGATAATCGACCGGCAGTCCTGCAAGAAATCCTGCTCTTCCTAGAACGCCGGCCATCCACAAACGGAAGGTCGGCGTTCGAGTGTAGGCTCATATCACTCGTGCCGGACGTTCATTTACTGGCCGCAGTGCATTCGCGACTCCCACATTTACAATTACCGAAGCGACTGAGTGATAGACTTTACAACTTTGCTCGGACCCGTGTCGCTCTTCCAGTGACTTCGCACGTGCAGCAGAGCAGGTTTCTGCAACGCGCCGGTTTGGCGCTTTTTACCGACGGAGTTTACTTTATGCCGACAACGAATTACGCCCCCGATGGCTACGGCGGCGGCACCCCCAGTCTGCCGAGCCGTGTCTCCGCCTTCAAAGACGACATCAGCCGGATCGCCGCACTCGTCGAGAGCAGGAACGGCACCTGGAACGCCATCAACCCGGAATCAGTGACCCGCATGCGGTTGCAAAACCGTTTCCTAACCGGGCTCGACATCGCGCGCTACACGGCTGGCGTCATGCGCGCCGACATGGCTGCGTACGATGCAGACCCGGCGCTGTACACGCAATCACTCGGCGCATGGCACGGCTTCATCGCCCAGCAGCAAATGATCGCGGTCAAGAAGAATTTCGGCACGACCAAGCGGCGATATATCTACCTGTCTGGCTGGATGGTCGCGGCGTTGCGGTCGGAGTTCGGGCCGCTGCCCGACCAGTCGATGCATGAGAAGACGTCCGTGCCCGCACTGATCAGTGAAATCTACACCTTCCTACGCCAAGCCGACGCGCGCGAGATCAGCAACCTGCTGCGCGCCTCTGACGCGGCCCGCGACGCCGGCGACCACACCAAAGCGGCGGAGCTCCAGGCGCAAGCCGAGAACCATGAAACGCACGTCGTTCCGATCATCGCCGACATCGACGCCGGGTTCGGCAACGCGGAAGCGACGTATCTGCTGGCCAAGAAGATGATCGAGGCTGGCGCGTGCGCGCTGCAGATCGAAAACCAGGTTTCCGACGAGAAGCAGTGTGGCCACCAGGATGGCAAGGTCACCGTGCCGCACGAGGACTTCGTGCAGAAGATCCGCGCCATCCGCCATGCGTTCCTGGAGCTGGGCGTTGAGGACGGGATCATCGTCTGCCGCACCGACTCGCTCGGCGCCGGGTTGACCAAGCAGATCGCCGTCAGCCACGCACCCGGCGATCTCGGTGACCAATATAATTCGTTCCTGGATTGTGACGAGGTTACGGCCGAGACGGCGCGTGATGGCGACGTGATCATTCGCCGGGAGGGCAAGATGCTCCGTCCCAAGCGTTTGCCAAGCAATCTGTATCAGTTCCGGGCGGGAACGGGGGCGGACCGCTGCGTGCTGGACGGCATCACGTCGTTGCAGAACGGCGCCGACCTGCTGTGGATCGAAACGGAGAAGCCGCATGTGGAGCAGATCGCGTCCATGATGGACCGGATCCGCGCTGTGATCCCGAACGCCAAGCTCGCCTACAACAACTCGCCCTCCTTCAACTGGACGCTGAGCTTCCGCCAGCAGGTGTTCGACGGCTGGAAGGAGGACGGGAAGGACGTCAGCGCCTATGACCGGGCAAAGCTGATGAGCGTGGATTACGACGCGACGGCGTTGGCAGAGGAGGCGGACACGCGCATCCGCACCTTCCAGGCCGACGCTGCCCGCCGGTCCGGCATCTTCCACCATCTCATCACGCTGCCGACTTATCACACGGCGGCGTTGTCAGCCGACAACCTCGCCAGAACGTATTTCGGCGCGGACGGGATGCTCGGCTACATCCGCGATGTCCAGCGGCAGGAAATCCGTCAAGGCGTCGCTTGCGTGCGGCACCAGAACATGGCCGGGTCGGACATCGGCGATGACCACAAGGAGTATTTTGCGGGGGAGGCTGCGCTCAAGGCGGGCGGCGTTCATAACACGATGATGCAATTTAGCTGATGCATCGGTGGGGCGGACGCTTCGTCTCCGCCCCACCTCGCCTGGCGCATCCTCTCCAAGCGAGATGCGGCGCGAGCCACGCTACGAACGCTGAAAGTGCTTGTCTCGGACGGGGAACGAATTTAGATCCGCGATAGCTGTGGTCGTAGGCAATCAGCAGCTAGACCGAACAGGCTTGTGCACAATCCGCGTCAAGCGCCTGGCTCCATGGACCCTTGCGGATCCGCGTCAGGCGGGAGGTCGTTGCCGTAAAAACTCGGCCCGGTCGCCCGCGTTCTCGATCTGCTCGGCCAGGCGTTGCCAAAGCTGGTGCGCGTTCACACAACCAGTCGCATTGCGTTTGACGAGTATACGCGCGATCGGACCCATGCAGCGGGTCAAGGCCCGTTGTGCTTGCTCCATCTCCGCCTCGGACAGCGCCGTGCGCTTACCCGTGGTGAGCCCGGTCCTGCCCGTCTGATCCATGATATCCAGCACGTCCTTGTGGAACTGCGCGCGGCGGTCATCCTGTTCGATGCCGGATGCCAGCATGCGGCACAGTGTCTGGACGCTATCGGCCGTGCGGGCGGCGCGGCGGACCATCACGGTTGCAATCGGGCCCACAATGCGGGCGAGTTGCCGCTCGATCGTGCTTATCTGCAAGCTGTCCAGGACCGGGTCGTCGCTCACTCGGTTCGCTTGGGTGTCTATGACCGTAAGGTCGACCTCCAGCCCCGGCGTGAAAGGGGTGCCGCGAAGAGCCGCCGCCATCTCCCGTGCCGAGGCAAATCGGTCGCCCGGCTGCTTTGCAAGGCTACGCCTAATGACTTCGAGCAGGAAGCCCGGTGCATCGGACCGAAATTGTTCCGGGTCGGGTGGCGCCTGATCCAGCAGCTTGCGCCAGAGTTCATGCTGGGACGACCCGGTGAAAGGCTTATGCCCTGTCACAAGCTCGTACAGCACCACACCTGCGGAGAACAGGTCGCTGCGTGCGTCCACCGCCTCGCCGCGGCACTGCTCCGGTGACATGTAGCTGGGGGTGCCCAGGATCTCACCCGCGTCAGTCAGGACAGACGTGTCGATGCGGGAAATGCCGAAATCGGTCACCTTCACGCGGCCTAGCGCCGTCAGCATGACGTTGGCCGGCTTGATGTCGCGGTGCACCACGCCCAGCGCATGCGCGGCACCCAGGCCATCCAGCATCTGCCCCATCAGGTCGATGATCTCGGGGATGCTGAACCTGCGGCCGTTCTTTTCGACCTGGCTCAGGGTCACGCCGTCGATGAACTCCATGGCGAGATAGGGGTTCTCCCCGTGCATCGCGAAGTCGTAGACCGCGACGACATTGGGATGGGAGCATCGCCCAGCAGCCCGTGCCTCCGCCTGGAAGCGGGCGACGTATTCGGTGCGGTCCGTGCCATCCAGCAGGTCGGCATGGACCAATTTGATCGCGATGGTGCGGTCGATCACCGGGTCATGCGCCTTGTAGATCACCCCCATGGCGCCGCGCCCTAGCGTCGATTGCACGATGTAGCGGCCGATCCGCTCCGGCTCGGGCAAGCGGCTGCCCATGTCACTCACCTAGCATCTTCAGCGCGTTGGTCAGGCTGCGCCGCATCCGGTTGAACGATTCCGCCAACGAGGCGATCTCGTCGCGGCCACGGACTAAGTATTCCGGGGCATCCATGTTGCCCAGGCTGACCGCGTTGGCGCTGGCCGAAATCCGGCGTACGGGGCGGATGATCACGAACTCCAGCATCACGTTCAGCAGCACGAGCACGAGCAGGAACACCGCGCCCAGCCAGATCAGCACCGTGTCAAACACCGCCCAGGCCTGGTTCAGCGGCACAGACATCGGAACGGACACGATGCTGGCCCCGAGCACTTCGTTCAGTTTCCAATTGAAGCCGTTCTTGTTGCCATAGAGGTCGATCAGCGATGCGGGCGCTGCGTCCGGGGTCGAGTGGCAGGCGAGGCAGGCCTGGTCCGTTATGATGATCGGGCGAGACACGGACAGGATCCGGCCGGACGGCGTGTCGCGTTCGGTTTCCACGCGTTTGAGGCTGCGGTCGGCCCGCATCTGATCGATGACCGTGTGCTGCCAGTCGGCCGGCAGATCGGCCGGATTGGTCGGGTCCAGCACCACTGTCCGGTAGCTGTAATCCGCCAATTGCGTCTGCACGGCGCGAAAATTGGTCTGCGCCGCCCAAGCGGGCACGGATTGCGGCAAGAAACGATGGGCGAACTGGTTGGCCACCAAGGGCGCGATCTCGTCGGCGGTATAGCGGCTGATCGCGGCGGCCTGGGCGTCCATGAGGGCCGCCTCGCTGAGGACACCGCGACGCGCATCGGCGAAGATCAAGTTATATGACAAGCCGGCCGCGAGCCCGAGGCCGACGAGAAGCCCCGTCAGCAGCACCAAATTGAACTTCAGCCGCAAACCCATCCGCGTACCCCTTAGCTTCCCAACAGTTGACTGACCTGTTCGGCGGTAAGCTTGCCGGTCACGGCCTCGTTCGACTCCTGCTGAAAGTGCCGGATCGCAGCGAGAGTGTCGGCGGCGAACACGCCGGATACGCGGCCGTGGAAATAGCCCAGACGCTGCAACGCGAGTTGCACCCGCCGGCGCTCGGCCGGATTTAGCGGAGCCGGGTCGCCACTCGTCGGATGCTGCGGTGCGGGCTTGCTCTCGGACGGGGACGTTGCAACCTGTGACGGTGGCGTAGCGGCAGCGACCACGGCGGGCGGTTCGGGCGCTGCAGCAGCCGGCCCACCGGTCAACCAGCTCGCCGTAGCCGGTGCGCGCGACACCAGCATCTGGCCGCGAGCCGCAGAGAGCGTGGTCGGCAGGTCGGCAAGAGCCTTCGACAGGTCGACATTGCCTGCCTGCAACAGGTCGGAGAACGCAGAGGCGAGCGGCGACGGGCCGATCGCGCCGGCCGTGGGCAGCAAGGCAGCGGCCAGGCCCGCATGAAGGTTGTCGCCCGGCCGCAGCATCGAGTCGAACGAGAGCTGCGGGTCCGTGCTGGACTGCAGCGCCACGTCCATCAGCACCAGCCCGGCACCGGCGCCCGGCGTGGCGATGGAGGACATGAGCAGGCGCGCCACGATCCCCTGCGTCAGCACATCGGTCGGGCGCTCCAATCGCGTCTCCGACGGGAGCACGAACAGCCTCTCGGCGAACGGCGCCACATAACCACAGACGTAGATCACGCTGCGGCTGCCCGGAGAGGCCGCGACCTCGTCGCCCAGGGCCGCGATGGCCGTTCCTGTGCGCGCATTGCTGGGATCGCTGAGTTCCGTCACCTTGAAACCCGCCCTCGTCAACGCGGCAGCAACCAGGCGCGCCGACATTTGGCATCCGGGGAGGGCAGGTAGAGCGGCGTAGGACGCGTTGCCGATGACCAAGGCAACGCTCGGCGGAGCGGCGTCGGCGGCTTGCGTGGGGACAGCCTGGGCCAGGACACTTGCAACGACGGCGCCAAGCGCGACGCAGGACAACCTTAGCGATACCATTACGGGAAGTAGATAGCCTGATTTGGTTGCGTTCATCAATGATCGCGACACGGTGCCGTTTTTTCGACGACGCCGCGGATCAGTTCGAACCATCCTTTCAGATGGAGCGCCATCGCGAAACGAGTTTCGGCAAATACTCGGGCGGCCTGCCCTCTTGCCGCGCGACGCCCAGCATCATCCAGCAGCGCGCAGGTTTGCTGAGCGACCGCGGAAGGGGTGAGGGGTGCTACCAGCATGCCCGTATCGTCATGGCTGATGAACTCGCGCGTGGCCGCCGTCTCCGCAGCCAGGATTGTACAGCCGCATGCCATGGCCTCACGCAGTGACCAAGAGGCGATGAACGGGTACGATAGGTAACAGTGGACGTCCGATCGCTGCAGCACGCGGACGAAGTCGAGATAACCGGTTCGGCCCGGGAAATGCAGGCGCCCAAGGTCCACCCGTCCCGCGACCTCGGCAAGCAGCCGCTCTCGCCACGTGCCCGTCAGCGGCTGCAATCCGTAGCTCACCCCGTCTCCGCCAAGACAGATCACCTGTACGTTGGAACGGGCCATGATATCCGGCAGCGCGCGCATGAAGGTGTGAAATCCGCGATACGGCTCGAGGTCGCGCGCCACGAACGTCACCAGATGCTCGTCCGGCCCAACGTCTATCGAGCCGAGCCGGAAGGGTGCGGTGCGGCTTGCCGGGTCGGGGCGGCAAGTTTCCAGGTCGACGCCGTCCGGGATCACGCGGATCGCCGGCTGCGCCCAGCTTGGATACAGCGAGCGCTGCCACTCCGTCGGGCTGACGCCTTGTTGCCCCTGCAGCAGCGCGAGCACGCCGGCTGCATTCTTGGCGCGCACGCCGCCCAACTGGCCTGGATGGACAGCAAACTCCGGGTCGAACCCAACGTCGGCGCCCTCGCCGTGGTAGAAATATTCGCGGTAGCCGATGTGCGGCACGCCGGGCCAGACATCGTGCAGGTTGAGCGTCTCGCCCCAACCCTCGTGGCCGATGATGATGTCCGGCTGGAACCCGGCCTCGCGCAGGCCCGCCGCGACTTCGGCGACGGCCACCGCGTTGCGCATGGCCGCATCGAACGCGCGCGCATCGGAATGGGTGCGGTGGGAGGCCGGGGTCACGGCATATGTCACCTTCGTTACTCCGGCGATCTCCCACTTGCTGGGCCGGGTGATGAATACAATGCGGTGACCGCGGTGTGCGGCAAGCGCCTCGAGCAGGTGTACGAACTGGCCAGGGAAGCTGCGGTGTACGAACAGCAGTTGCATCGGCACACTTCACTCCGGACCTTCTCGTAAATTGGACCAACCGCACGGAAGCGTGATTAACACCATGACACGAGCGTAAGGACGAGGTATCTTAACCGAGATTAATCGGCAGACACTGTGGACCACCAAGCGACACAGCTAAAAACCGCCTTCCGCTGGTGGCTTGCATCCATCTTGGTGGTTGCAACAGGCTGGTTGCTCGTGCTGACCCGGCCCGCAGCGGCGCAACGGCCAGACGCTCCGTACACCGGCAACCTGGTGCCGCAGGGCTCGCCCATTCCTCGCATCCTGCCGCCTGCGCCACCGAGTGTCGCACCCGATGCCGGCCTGACCCAGCCGGTGGCTCCCGGGGCGTCCCCCGCGGTCGACGTGCCCGTCCGCAGCGTGTCCATCGCCGGGGCGACTGCATTTGCCGATGCCCGGCTCGCCGCGTTGACGGCCGGGCTGGTCGGCCCGTCCATTCCGGTTGCCAAGATCGAGGCAGCCCGGGCGGCCCTGCTGAACTTGTATCGTGGCCAGGGCTTCGTGCTGACCACCGTCAGCGCCAATGTCAGCCCTGCCGGCGACCTCCGGTTCAACATCATCGAAGGCCGCATCGCCGAGGTGAAGCTGGACGGCGACATCGGCCCTGCTGGCGTCCAGGTGCTGCGCTTCCTCAACCACCTGACCGAACACCAGCCGATCGATAACGCCACGCTTGAGCGCTGGCTGTTGCTGGCGCAGGACGTGCCGGGCGTCACCCTGCATGCCGTGCTGCAGCCGTCGGCCGAGGATCCGGGGGCCCTGACCTTGGTGGCCCAGGTGCAGCGGCAGGCGGTGAACGGCCTGTTGACGATCGACAACCGCGCCTTCCGCCAGACCGGCCCGGAAGAAGGCCTGGCGATCGTCGACCTCAACAGCTTCACGCAACTGGGCGAGCGGACCGAACTGTCCATCTACCACACCAACGGAAGCACGCAGAACTTCGGCCAGGCCTCCACGGAGGTCTTCGCCGGTGGTTCGGGGCTGAAGATCCGCATCTATGGCGGTTACGGCAAGGCCGAGCCGTCCGACCCGCTGCGGGAGATCGGCTATCAGGGCTTCACCACCACCTTCGGCCTGGCCGCTTCCTACCCGGTGATCCGCTCCCGCCAGCAGACGCTGAACGTGATCGCCAACCTCGATGCGGTCGAAACCGAGATCCGCACCGCGAGCGGCCCCCAAGGGCAAGAGATCCGCGCCAGCCGCGATTCCCTCCGCATCGCGCGGATCGGCGCCGAATATGCGATCGAGGATTTGCTGGCCGGCAACGCCCGCCCGGCCGTCAACTTCGCCAGCATTCGCCTGTCCCAGGGCGTGCCCTTCCTGGGCGGAACCGGTAACGGCAACGCAACGCCCGGGCGGCAGAACGAGCGGGTCGACTTCACCAAAGTCGCGGTCGAGCTGTCGCGGACGCAGACGCTGTTCGTGCCCTGGAGCGAAGCGAGCGTCGCCTTGAAGACCCGCGTGCTCGGGCAAGGCAGCGGCGACGTGCTCCCCCCATCGGAAAAATTCTTCCTGGGCGGCAGCGAGATCAACCGCGGCTTCTATTCCGGTGAGGTCACCGGCGACAACGCGCTGGCATGGTCGTTCGAGTTGCAGTTGAACACCGGGCTCGACTTGACGGCGTTCAACTACCCGATCCCGATCACCGCCCAGTTCTACACCTTCTACGACCGCGGCGAGACCTGGGAGAACCAGAAGATCGACCCGAACACCCGCCTATCGTCCGAGGGCGTCGGTGGCCGCTTCAATATTACCCGCTATACGGAGTTCGACGTGGAGGGCGTGATACGCAACACCAGGCTGCCAGTCGGCACGCAGGGCGTTGTGAAGCCGCTCAAAGCCGACGCGCTGTATTGGCGGGCGCTGACACGGTTCTGATGCGTAATGGCCAGTCAAGGGAGCCGCGCATTGCTGAAGGCGTCACGGATTTGAAAACAGCAAGGGCCCAGGCTGCATCGGCGCTGATGGCGACGCAGCGGCTCAGCCGCTCCGCCCTCCTGCGCAGCACGGCGTTGCAAGCCGCTGTCGGCTTAGCCTTGGCAGCCCCGGCTTTGGCCCAGCCCGCCCCGAACGCACGGCCCATGGGAGGGCAGGTGACGGCGGGTTCGGCATCGATCGGCACCACCACGTCCGCCACCACCATCACCCAGTCGACCAACCGCGCGGCGATCGATTGGACCAGCTACAACATCGGCAGCCAGCAGAGCGTCAATTACCAGCAGCCGAGCAGCACCTCGGTCACGCTGAACCGGGTGACGAGCAGCGATCCCTCGCAGATCGCGGGCAAGATCAACGCGAACGGCCAGATCGTCATCACCAACCAGTCGGGGGTGACGTTCTACCAGGGCTCCGAGGTCAACGCGCAATCCGTCGTGGTCAGCGCGGCCGGGATCACCAACCAGAACTTCATGGCCGGCAAGATGGCCTTCGACCAGGCCGCCAACCCGAATGCCCGGATCGTCAACAACGGCAACATCACGGTCAAGCAAGCCGGGCTCGCCGCCCTGGTGGCGCCGTCGGTGGCCAACTCGGGCGTCATCAACGCCAAGCTCGGCCACGTGATCCTGGCCGGCGCCGCCGCCCACACCTTAGATATGTACGGTGACGGGCTGGTCAGCATCGACGTCACCAAGCAGGTCACCACCGTTCCGGCCGGGGCCGACGGCAAGGCGGTCACGGCCTTGGTGACCAACACCGGCACGATCCGGGCGGATGGCGGCGTGGTGCAACTGACCGCGTCCGCCGCGGATGGCGTGGTGCAAACGCTGGTCCGCGCCGGCGGGCACATCCAGGCAAACACGGTCGGCAACCAGACCGGCCGCATCGAGGTCGCCGGCACCGGCGGCTCCGTCGTGGTGGAGGGCCGCCTTGCCGCCGATGGCCGGGCACCCGGCACCATCGGCGGCCAAGTCATGGTGGCCGGCAGCAACACCACCACGGTGGCGGCTTCCGCCCACATCAGCGCTAGTGGCCAGACCGGTGGCGGCGCGGTCGCGGTCGGCACGACGCTCGCCCGTGCCACCGGGTCAGGGCCCGCTCCGGCCGGAACCTCCACCCGCACCGTGATCGCGAGCGGCGCGCGCGTGTCGGCCAACGCCACCGGGCAGGGCAGCGGTGGCCGAATCACGGTGCTCAGCACGCAGCAGACGGCTGTGAACGGCGCGCTCGCGGCGAAGGGCGGCACGACCGGCGGCAACGGCGGCGAGATCGAGATGTCGGGCGAGCAGGGGTTCAGCCTGACCGGTAAAGCCGATGTTTCCGCGCCGCACGGCGCCCTTGGCACGATCCTGCTCGACCCGGCCAACCTCACGATCTCCAGCACCAGCCCGAGCACGATCACGCCGAGCGGGACCAGCCCGAACATCGCCTACAACACCGGCGGCACGGCCACGAACGCCGTGGTGTCGCCGGCCCAGTTAACGGCCCTCACCGGCAACCTGGTGCTGCAGGCCAGCCAGAACCTGACGGTCGCCAGCAATCTGGCCTACTCGCAAGGCAGCGTCACGTTGCAGGCCGGCAACAACCTGACCGTGAACAGCGGCGTGACGCTCTCCGCCGGCGGCAACTTGCTGCTGTATGCCGGCTGGAGCGGGATACCTGGCTACAACCCGGCCGGTGGTCTGAGCGTCCAGGGCTCGATCTCGGGGCAGGGGATCGACCTGCGCGCCGGCACGGGTGGGATCGCGCTCGGCGGCACGCTGACCGCTTCGACCTCAATGGAACTGACGACGAGCGGCGCTGTCACGCAGTCGGCTGGCAGCGTGCAAACGCCGAATATCTTCGGTACGGCTGCTTCGGTATCGTTGACGCAGAGTGGCAACCAGATCGCCGGACTCGGCCTGACGACCGGCGTCATCGGGTCGAACACCACCTTGACGATGAGCGCCGGCGGGCTCGCCGTCGCCACCTCGGTACCGCTGACGGTAGGTGCCAATTCGGCCGGAGTCACCGGCGGCGTGATCGTTCCGGCCGGTCAGTCGATTTCACTGCAAGCCGATACGCTGAGCCTGATCGCGGGGGCTGGTCAGACCGCTCTATCCGCACCCGGCGGTACTGTCATCCTGCAGCCGCTGACAGCGGGCCGTGGCATCACCGTCACCAACACACCCTCGGTGACCGGCGGCGTGCTCGCGCTCAGCCCGGCTCAACTCGGGCTGATCACCGCGAGCGCACTGCAGCTCGGCGGCGCTGCCTCCTCCGGCAACATCGTGTTTGGTTTGCCCGGCGAGACGACCGACCTCGCGTCCGGCAGCACGATCGGTGCGGTGGCGTTGTCCACGACGGGAACCGTGACGCAAGGCGGTCCGCTGCTGGTCAACGGCCTCAATGGATCGGCCGGCACGGTGACCCTGACGAACGCAGGCAACAGCATTCCAAACGCCACGGGGCTGACGGCCTCGGGTGGCCTGACGCTCTCGACGGCGAACGGGCTGACCTTGTCCGGCGCCTACAGCTCCAACGGCCTGCTCTCGATTTCGGCAGGCACAAATCTGTCTTTGTTGTCGACCGGGTCGGTGAGCGCGCCGAACGGTGGCACACTGACGGCGGGCGGTGCCCTGTCCGTTGCCGGTTCAGTGACCTCCAACAGGGGCTTCTCGATGAATGCCGGCGCGGGCGGAATCGCCTTTGCCGGCAATGTCAGCACCGGCCAGGTCCTGACGATACAGAGCAGCGGCCCGGTGACGCAGACTGCCGGCGGCATCACGGTCGGCGATCTCGAGGGGTCGGCGCTATCGGTGTCCCTGCCGTCGCGCACCAACGCGATCGACAACGTCGCTGAATTCGCGGCTTTCAGCGTCACCGGCAACACGGGCGACTTCACGTTGGTCGACAGTGTGCCATTGACGGTTTCGTCACCGTCCAGCCCTGGCGGTGTATCCGTGCAGTCCGGGCGGACGATCAGCCTCTCCAGCGACTCACTGACGCTGCAGGCCGGTGGAGACTCGCAAACGCCCTACGCGCTCTCCGCATCCGGCGGCACGATCATCATCTCGCCGTTCACCTCCGGCTACGGCATGCTGCTCACCAGCAGCACCAAGCCCGAAGGCGTGCTCGCGCTGACCACGGCCGAACTGGCGACGACCAACGCCGCGACGCTGCAACTCGGCTTGCTCGATGCTACGGGGAAGCCGACCGCCGGCGCCATCACCCTGGGCCAGGCGGGCGAGACCATCGATCTCGGCGCGAACGGTGGCTACAGCACCCTGAACCTGGTCGCGCGCGGGGCGGTTACGCAGGGCGGTCCGCTGGCCGTCACGACGGTCACCGGGCAGGCCGGCAGCCTGGCGCTGCCGTACGGCACGGATACGGGCAGCAACTTCATCTCGAACCTCGCCGGGTTCACCACGACGGCCGGCGACATCAGCCTGCATACCAGTTCGGGGCTGACAGTGTCCGGCACGGTCAGCGCGATGAACGGCGCCAATCCCGGCAACATCGCCCTTTCCTCGACGGGCGACACCGGCCAGGCCAGCGGCGGCCTTCCGGTCAGTATGCTGCTGACCGGCAGGCTCAGCGGCAACACCGTGACACTCGACAGCACCAACGGCACGTCACCCAGCCTTGGCGGCGGCCTCAGCACGAGCGGTGGCATCAGCCAGACTGGCGGCACGATCACGGCCTCGACCCTGACCGCGACCGGACTGTTCGCGATCCTCCCCTCGGCCAACGCCATCGCCAGTCTCGGGCCGTCGACCACCTACGGCGACCTCACCGTCGGCAACGCGCCCGCGCTGAACGTTTCCGGCCCGGTCACCAGCCAGACTGCGGCCGTGACCCTGAACGCCGCGGGTATCACGCAATCCGCTCCGATCAGCGCGGTCGAGTTCGATGGTTCCTCCAGCGCCGACACGGTGCTCACCAACGCCGCCAACACCATCCAGGCGGTCGGCGCTTTCACCCAGGCTGCCGGCAACTTCAGCCTGGCGACCTCGTCGCCCACGCTGACCTTCGGCGGCAATTCCGGCGTGGTCACGGCGACGTCCGGCTCGCTGACGTTCCTGGCAAACGCGGTCGGGCTCGTGCCCAGCCCTGCCGGTGGAATCTCGGCGCCGAATGGCGCCGTCACGTTCGCGCCGCTCACCGCCTCCCGCCGGATCGAACTGATCGGCAACACCGCGGCGGAACCCAACTCGCTGTCACTGTCCCAGACGTTCCTCAACCGCATCACCGCCGATCAGGTGTTGGCAATCGGCAACGGCACGACCACGGGGCCGGTCAACATCGCCAATGCCGGCGAGACCGTCACCATCCCCAACAGCGCGATCTTGGAACTGCAGACCACCGGCGCCGTGACGGAAGGGGTGAGCCCCGGGCAGCAGAACGGCGGGGGCACGTTGAGCCTGGTTGCCGCCGGCATCGTGGGCTCGACGGGCACCCTCTCGCTCGGCGCGCCTGCCAACCAAATAGCTGAGGTCGGATTCGGATCGGTCGTGCCGGGTGTCCTGTCCGGGCTGACATCCACCGGCTCCATCACGATCGCGACGTCGTCCACGCTCAACGTGGAAAACGGCATTTCCGCAAATGCAACGAGCGGAACGCTGAGCTTGACGGCCGGCGGCCGCTTGGCGACGTTCGTGGGACCGATCACCGGGTCCGCGATCACTCTTACAGCCAATGCCGGCGACCTCGATCTCGTCAGTGCGCTGACGACCGGCGGGAGCCTCAACAGCGTCACCCTGACCGCGACGGCCGGGACCGTCAGCCAGGTGGTTGGCGCGCTGAGCACGGGCTCGCTGTCGGTCGCCGGCAATGCGGTGTCGTTGGGCGTCGCCACGAACAGCATCGGCACGCTCGCGAACGCGTCCGTGGCGGGCGGCCTGAGTCTTGCCGACAGCATCCCACTGACGCTGAGCGGCACGGTAGCGACCGGTGGCACCCTCGCCGTGACCGACACGGGAGGCGGCCTCGCAATCAACGGCTACACCACGGTGGGCGGGCTCTCCGTGGCCCTGCAGGGTGCTTTGACCGAGGGTGCCGGCGGTCTGCTGCAGGCGTCGTCCCTGACGGGTAACGCCAGTCTCGTTTCGCTGACCGGCAACAACCGGGTTGCCTCGATCGGGGATTTCACTGCACTGGGCGGCTTCGCCCTTGGCGGCAACGGCACCCTGGACGGGGCCAATTCCTTGAGCGTGACGGGGACGCTCGCCGGGGAGAGCATATCGATCCAGAATTACGGCGCGGTGACCCTGTCCGGGACGCTGACCGCCGCCAACGTCGCCATCACCGCGACCAGCACGCAGAATGCAGAGGCGGGCACGCCCTATAATAACAACGGCACCATCACGCAGAGCAGCGGCAGCATCACCGCCGGCACGATCACGCTGACGGACGGGGATGCATTCAGGCAGACCGGCGGATCACTCACCGGCACCGGCACGAACGGGCAGATCACGATCTCGGCCCAGGGAGCACTCACCCTTGGCGGGGCCGTGTCTGCTCCGGCGGTCATTCTGTCGGCGGTGACCCGGTCCTACCCCAACGACTATGGGGAACTCACGCAGGTCAATCCCGGTATCATCACGCAGACCGGCGGCAGCATCACCGGCGTGGTGAGCGGACATTCCGATACGACTGCGGCGCTGACGGCCAGCGGTAACGCCATCTCGAGCGTCGCAGGTTTCACGAGCACGGGCGGGTTCTCCCTGGCCACAAGCCAATCGCTGGCGGTCAGCGGTCCCGTTTCTGACGGAACCTCGATCGTGCTCAACGCGGCGGGTGGGATAACGCTGGGCGCCTCCGTCACCGGCGGAGCTGTGACGCTGACGGCGCCCGGCGCCGCCATCACTCAGACTGCCGGCGCGCTTGTCGCCAGTTCGCTGACGGGCAACGCCGGATCGGTCTCGCTTGGTGCGACAGGCAATAACCTCGCCGCGCTACAGGCCTTCAGCACGACGGGCGGGTTCTCGCTGACCGACTCGGCTGCGCTAGGGATTGCGGGTGCGGTATCGGTCGGATCCGGGCAGACATTGACCATCACCGACAATAGCCCGAGCTTTGCTGCCGGCGGATCACTCGCGGCCCCGGGCGGCACCGTGGCGCTGCGGGAGTACACCGCGGGCCAGGGTGTCACACTCGGCGGCGGCAACGGGCTGAGCGGGTCGGCCCCGATCACGGCGGCGACGTTGTCGGTCG
>CAXTVQ010000022.1:0-16306 GCA_964247705.1 uncultured Acetobacteraceae bacterium
CGCCGCCGCCAGCATCGCGCACAGCAACAGCAAATCCGGCCGCGGGCTCAGCCCCGTAGCCGCCGCATCTGCCGCCGCCGCGCCGAAGATCAGCACCGGCGTCGCCAGCGGCAGCAGCAGCAGCGGCAGCAGCACCCCGCCCCGCCGCGCACCCAACACGATCGCCGCCGCCGTGCTCCCCAGCAGCGACAGCACCGCCGTCCCCGGCAGCAAGCCCGCCAGCAACGCCGGTATAACGTCCGTGTTCATCCGCAGCATCAGCGCCAACGGCCCGGCAGCGATCAGCAGCGGAACCCCGGTGACCAGCCAGTGCGCCATCGCCTTGGCCAGTGCCACCGCCGAAGCCGGCAGCCCGCACAGCAGCAACTGGTCCAGGGAGCCATCCTCGCCATCCGCGCCGAACAGCCGGTCCAGCGGCAGCAGCGCGGCCAGCAACGCACATACCCACACCACACCCGGCGCCATGCGCCCGAGCACCTCCGGCGCCGGCCCGATCGCCAGCGGAAACAACGCCCCCGCCAGCACGAAGAACAGGACCGCCGCCAGCGTGTCGCTGCCGTGCCGCAGCGAAAGCAGCAGCTCGCGGCCCAGCAGGCGCAGGAATATCACGCCGCCCCCAACCGCAGCACGGCGGCATCCGGCAGGTCCAGATCCTGGTGCGTCGCCGTCACCACCCCGCCGCCCCCCGCCCGGTGCACCGCCAACAGCCGCGCGAGCAGGCCGAGCGAGGCCGTGTCCAACCCGAGCGTCGGCTCGTCCAACAACCAAAGCGCCGATCGGCTGAGCGGCAGGCGCGCGAGGGCCAACCGGCGGCGCTGCCCGGCCGACAGCATCCGTGCCGGCAACTCGGCCAGATCCGCCAGGCCGAGTGCGGCCAGTGCCGGACCGATCGGACGCCCGGCGGCGGCGAAGCGCAGGTTCTCGGCGACCGTCAACCCGGCCTTGATCGCGTCGGCATGCGCGAGATACGCCGGGTTCTCCGGCCCTTCGATCCGCCCGGCATCCGGCCGCTTCAACCCGGCCAGCACGCGCAACAGCGTGGACTTGCCCGAGCCGTTCGGCCCCAGCAGCAGCAGCGCCCCACCCGGCGGCACCGCTAAGGAGACGCCTTCCAACACTAAACGCTCGCCCCG
This sequence comes from uncultured Acetobacteraceae bacterium, assembly GCA_964247705.1. Taxonomy (GTDB): domain Bacteria; phylum Pseudomonadota; class Alphaproteobacteria; order Acetobacterales; family Acetobacteraceae; genus LMUY01. The sequence continues at coordinate 1,134 of CAXTVQ010000022.1, forward strand.
GAACGCGGCGACCCCGTCAGCCCGCAGCAGGTCGGTCAATTGTCGGGACCAGCCGGTAAAATCTGCCGCTCGGTGGACCCCGGCACCCCCCTGTGGTTAAACCGACACATTATATCCGCATTCACGAAGACCGCGCATACCTGCGCCGGCCGAAGGAGCAAGGCAACCGATGAAGAGCATTGGGCAGGACACCCTCAAGACACGCGCCACCCTCGAAGCCGGCGGCCAGGAATATCACTACTTCTCCCTGCCCAAGGCGGCCGAGACCATCGGTGACCTGACCAAGCTTCCCATCAGCCTCAAGGTCTTGCTGGAGAACGTGCTCCGCTTCGAGGACGGCAGCGCCTGCACCGTCGACCACGCCAAAGCCATCGCCGAATGGGTGGAAAACGCCACCAGCACCAAGGAAGTGCCGTTCCGCCCGAGCCGCATCCTGATGCAGGACTTCACCGGCGTCCCCGCCGTGGTGGACCTCGCGGCCATGCGCGACGGCATCATCAAGCTGGGCGGCCAGCCGGACAAGGTGAACCCGCTGATCCCGGTGGACCTGGTGATCGACCACTCCGTCATGGTGGACGTCGCCGGCACCGAGAACGCGCTGCACGACAACGTGGAACTGGAGTTCGCCCGCAACGGCGAGCGCTACCGCTTCCTGCGCTGGGGCAGCCAGGCGTTCGAGAACTTCCGCGTGGTGCCGCCCGGCACCGGCATTTGCCACCAAGTGAACCTGGAATACCTCGCGCAGACCGTCTGGACCGCCAAGCTCAAGGGTGAGGAGTTCGCCTATCCGGACACGCTGTTCGGCACCGACAGCCACACCACCATGGTCAACGGCATCGCCGTGCTCGGCTGGGGCGTGGGCGGGATCGAGGCGGAAGCGGCGATGCTCGGCCAGCCGATCGCGATGCTGATCCCGGACGTGGTCGGCATGTGCCTCACCGGCAACATCCGCGAGGGGGTCACCGCGACGGACGTGGTGCTGACCATCACCCAGATGCTGCGCGCGCATGGCGTGGTCGGCAAGTTCGTCGAGTTCTTCGGCGCCGGGCTGGACGACATGGCGGTCGCGACCCGCGCCACCATCGCCAACATGGCCCCGGAATACGGCGCCACCTGCGGCTTCTTCCCGACTGATGCCACCACGCTCGACTACCTCCGCCTGACCGGGCGGGACGAGGCGCGCATCGAACTGGTCGAGAAATACGCCAAGGCGCAGGGCATGTGGCGCGACGCCGACACCCCGGCCCCGGTGTGCACCAGCCTGCTCCATCTCGACCTCTCGACGGTCGAACCGTGCATCGCCGGGCCGAAGCGTCCGCAGGACCGGGTGATGCTCAGCGCCGCGAGCAGCGCGTTCAAGTCGGAACTGTCCAAAAGCCTGGGCGTGCCCGCCAACGACGTCGCCAAGCGCTTCGAGGTCAATGGCAAGAACTTCGACATCGGTCACGGTGACGTGGTGATCGCGGCAATCACGTCCTGCACCAACACGTCCAACCCCTACGTGATGGTCGCGGCGGGCCTGGTGGCGCGCAAGGCGCGGGCGCTCGGGCTGCGGCCGAAGCCGTGGGTCAAGACGTCGCTCGCCCCCGGGAGCCAGGTTGTCACCGAATACCTGGACAAGTCCGGGCTGAACGAAGACCTGGACGCGATGGGCTTTGCGCTGGTGGGCTATGGCTGCACCACCTGCATCGGCAACTCGGGCCCGCTGAACGCACAGATCGCCTCGGCGATCGACGAGAATAACATCGTCGCCGTCTCCGTGTTGTCGGGCAACCGCAACTTCGAGGGCCGGGTGCACCCGCAAGTGCGCGCCAACTACCTGGCCAGCCCGCCGCTCGTCGTCGCGTACTCCCTGCTCGGCACCATGAACGAGGATGTCACGACTGCCTCGCTTGGCACGGGCCAAGATGGACAACCGGTGTACCTCAAGGACATCTGGCCCAGCAACGACGAGATCGCTGCGATCGTGAAGTCCGACCTGACCCGGCCGCAGTTCCTCAAGCGCTACGGCGAGGTCTTCAAGGGCCCCGAGGAATGGCAGAAGATCGAGGTCGAGCCCGGCACCGACACCTATGGCTGGACCGACGGCTCCACCTACGTCAAGAACCCGCCGTATTTCGAGGGCATGACGATGGAACCCGTGGCGAAGGGCGACATCGTGGGCGCCCGCGTGCTGGGCATCTTCGGCGACAACATCACGACCGACCACATCAGCCCCGCCGGCAACATCAAGAAATCCTCCCCGGCCGGCGACTACCTGATCGAGCGCCAGGTCAGCCAGCGGGACTTCAACAGCTACGGCGCCCGCCGCGGCAACCACGAGGTCATGATGCGGGGCACCTTCGCCAACATCCGCATCAAGAACGAGATGCTGCACGGCGTGGAGGGCGGCCTCACTAAGCACTACCCGGACGGTGCGGAGATGCCGATCTACGACGCGGCGCAAAAATACGAGGCCGAGGGCGTGCCGCTGGTGGTGTTCGGCGGCAAGGAATACGGCATGGGCTCGTCGCGCGACTGGGCGGCGAAGGGGACCATGCTGCTCGGCATCAAGGCGGTGCTGGTGGAGAGCTTCGAGCGCATCCACCGCTCCAACCTGGTGGGCATGGGCATCCTGCCGCTGACCTTCCCAGAGGGCATGACCCGCGAAACCCTCAAGCTCACCGGCGACGAGGTGATCGACGTGACCGGCATCGAGACGATCACGGCGCGCATGCAGGTGCCAGTGACGATCCACCGCGCCGACGGCACGACTGAGACGATCCATGCGCTGTGCCGCATCGATACCGATGACGAAGTGGAGTACTACCGCCACGGCGGCATCCTCCCCTACGTCCTCCGCGGGATGGCAGCCGCGGCGTAAGCTCCTCTCCCCCTCCCCTTGTGGGGGGGGGGGCGGGGGGAGGGGACCGGGCGTGACGTTTGCCCGATCAACCCGTTCCCCGCCCCTTTTCGCAAGTGGAGGGAGGGCCATCCGTCATGCGCCTTCTCGCCACCACCCCCGAGGCAAACCTTGCCCGGTTGCCAATCGCGCTCGACTTGCGGGCCGTCAGCCTGGCCGAAGGCTTGCGCGCCGCTCTCTCCATCGCCTTCATCGTCGCGGCCGACCAATGGGTGCACTGGCCCCCCTTGCTGGAGGCGGCCCTCGCCGCGCTGCTGACCTGCCTCGGTGACGGGGGCGGCCCGATCGCCAAACGGCTGCCGGCCCTGCTCACATTCACCGTCGTGGGCGCGCTGCTCACCGCTGGGTTCGGCTTGCTACGCAATGCCGGGCTCGGGGTCGCCGTCCCGGTCGCCTGCCTCGGCATCTTCGCCTGTTCCTATGCCCGGGTCTGGAACCAGTCGACGATGCAAGTGGGCAACCTGCTCACCGTCGTCCTGGTCCTTGCGATGGACGAGCCCCGTGGCCGGAACGAGGCGCTGCTGCTGGCGGGGGTCTTTGCCGCCGGGTCGCTGTGGGCCGTGCTGCTCACCATGGTGATCTGGCGCATCCACCCGTTCCGTCCCGCGCGCCACGCCGTCGCCAACGCCTACCGTGCCACCGCCCGCCTGGTCGCCGATTTGCGCGGCCTGATTCTGGCCGAGGCCGACCCGGCGGCGTGGGACGCCCATGCCCGCGGCCATCGCCGCGCCGTCCGCGACACCATCGAACGCGCCCGGACCGCCGTGCAGGACACGCTGCGGGTCCGCGGGCAAGCCAGTGCGCGCGCGTTCCAGGGCCTGATCCGCGTCGAGGCGATCGATCAGATCTTCGGCGCGCTGATCGCCCTGTCCGATCTGCTGGAAGCCACCCCGGACCCGGCGGTGCGCGCCGCCGCCGCCCGCCTGCTACGCCTGCTCCGCCCCGCGCTGCGCGTCGTGGCGGAGGCAATCCGCGCCGACGATCCCGGCCGGGGCCGCACGGCGTCGCTCAAGCGCCTGGCAACACTCGGTTCGGCGATCGACACGATGGCGGATGCCGAGAAATTTCCGGCGCTGGCCGGCGTCACCCACGCCATCATCGAGCGCCTGCGCATCGCTACCAACCTGACCGCACCGGCCAATTACCAACCCGGCGCCCTGCCGGAGCCGGCAGCCAGCGGTTCACGCTGGCAGCGCTTCACGACGCCGCTGCGCGCCAACCTCAACTGGCGCTCCGCCAGCTTCCGCCACGCCCTGCGCACCGCCGTCGTCGCTGGCCCGGCGCTGGGCTTCACGCTTTCCTTGCACGGCGACTACCAGCACTGGCTGACCATCACCCTGATCCTGACGATGCAGCCGTTTTACGCGCTGACCTGGCAGCGGGCGCTCGAGCGAAGCGGCGGCACCGTTCTCGGCGGCCTGGTCGCGGCGGTGCTGGCGCTGGTCTGCACCACGCCGTTGGCCATCGCCGCCGCCCTGTTCCCGCTGGCGGTGCTGGCCTTCACCGCGCGTGCGGTGAATTACGGCTTCTTCATCGCCCTGCTCACGCCCATGGTCGTCCTGCTGACCGAATTCAGCCGCCCGGGCGCCAGCGAGTTCGTGATCGCCGGCTACCGCGCCGCCTACACCGTAGCCGGCGGCCTGCTGGCGGTGGCAGGCTGCATCATCCTCTGGCCAAGCTGGGAGCCGGACCGGCTGAAGCAGGAACTCGCCGTTGCGATGGCCGCCCACGCCGACTTCGCCGAAGCGGAGCTGGACGTGCTGCTCGGCCAGGGCGACAATGCCGGGGTCGATCGGGCCCGACGCGCGGCGGGGGTGGCCAGCAACAACCTCGAAACATCGATTTCCCGCGCCCTGAACGAACCCCGCCGTACTCAGCGCAAGGACTTGCAATCCGCCATGGTGGTGGACGCAGCCCTGCGCCGGATGGCTGGCCGGCTATCGGCGTTGCAACTCGACCCGCACCACGCTGATGGCGTTGCCTCGGCGGCGCTGACGCGCTGGCGAACCTGGATCGGCGAGTCCTTGCGGGCGATGGCGGCAGGCGCGGCTGTCGCAAATCCCCGCCCAGGCGGTCACGCCCCCGAAGCCCTGATCCGGATCGCGCGGCAGATCGAACTACTGGATGGGCTGCGCACCTCTCCCTCGACCGTGTAGGGCGGCGGAGCGCGTGGGTGTCCCTATCTCCGGCGCACCGTATCCAGCGTGCCAGGCGCCAACTGCACCGTGATCTCCGCCAGCCGGTGTGCCGCCGTCACGATCCGGTCCAGCGCGTGAACCCGGTCGGCCACCTCAACCTCCCGCAGCAGAGTGTGGAACTCGGCCTCCAGCGAGGGCACGACGTGTGCGCGGCCGAAACTCACGTCCACGAACCAGTCCGGAAAGCCCAGCGTGATGTCCAACTGGTTGCCGAAGAAGTAGCGCAAAGCCCCCGTCTCGTCGTGCACTGGGGAGATGAACAACAGGTTCCAGAACGCCGTGCCGTCGCGGCGGTAGTTCGTGATCCACTCGATGCAGCCCTGGCCCGCGTCCAGGCACGTTCGAATGCGGTGCGCCGAGTCCGGATCGGTCCTCGGCCCCTGCAGGAAGCGGCAGTTGTGGCCGATCGAGGCCGCCTCGTCATAGCCGGTGATAGCGGTGAAGGCAGGGTTGATCGCCACCATCGGACAATCCGGTAAATGCGGGTCCGACAGCACCATGGCCGCATCGCTGTGCATCATCGCTGCCCGCAGCGCGTCGCCAATTCCGTCCGCCATGCCTATTTCCCGTCCCGCAACCGCTTCCAGTAGAACAGCCCGCGCACCGTCTTGCCATCCACCCGCGCATAGGCTGGGTGCTCGCCCCAGCGCTGGAAGCCGAGGCTCTCGTACATCTTGATCGCCGGCGTCTGCGTCTCGCGCACGTCCAGGTTCAGGATCTGGAAGCCGAGCGCGCGGGCCGCATCCTCCACCCGCCGGGTCATCTGTGCCGCCAGGCCGTGGCCGCGGGCATAGGGGGCAACGAAACTATGCATCAGCGTCGCGGCAAAAGCCTGCGCCTCGTTGTTGCGCGGCGGGCGGACCAATTGGGCACTGCCGACGATCACACCGTCCAGCCGTGCCGTGAACAGCATGCGCTCCGGCATCAGCAGCACGCCGCGGAAATAACTTTCGAGCGCGGTGCGGCCCGGCGGCGCCACCCAGCCGAACCCGCCCCCCTCGATGATCGCTGCATCCGCCGCCTCGCACAACGCCGCGAGGTCGTCGTCCGGCAGCACGGCCGCCCGCTCCACCGCGAGCACGGGGACCAGCGTACTCACGGGGACCAGCGCAGGAAATTGGCCAGGATCTGCAGTCCCACGGTTTGGCTCTTCTCGACGTGGAACTGGGTACCGGCCCGGTTCCCCACGGCAACCATGGCGGGAACGGCCTCGCCATACTGGGTGGTGGCGATCACCTCGCCGGGCCGGGCGCCGCGCAACGCGTAGCTATGGACGAAATACACGTCGTCGCCGGGTTGCAACCCGTCCAGCAGGGGATGACGGCCGGGTTCGAAGTCGAGCGTGTTCCAGCCCATCTGCGGCAGGCGGAGGCCCGGCGCCGCCATCTCAGCCACTTCGCCGCCGACCCAGCCGAACCCCGGAGTGGTCGTATGCTCCAACCCGCGCTCGGCCATCAGTTGCATGCCGACACAGATGCCCAGGAACGGCCGGCCTGCCGCACCCGAGACCTCGATCGCCTCCCGCATCCCGTCCACCGCCGCAAGCCCGGCGGCGCAATCCGCGAACGCGCCCTGACCCGGCAGCACCACGCGGTCGGCCTGGGCCACCTCCGCCGGATCGGCGGTCACGCTCACGTCCGCAGCGATCCCCGCCTGCTCGGCGGCGCGAACCAATGCCCGGGCGGCGGAGGTGAGATTGCCGCTGCCGTAATCCACCACGGCCACCCGCATCATACTTCGGTCTCCGACAGCAACGGCCGGGCGGAGAGCAGCCGTACGAACGCCTCGTCCTGGTCACGCCCGGTAACCACGTGCTCGAGGTCGTAGGCGCGCAGCCATAGGCTCCATCGCCGCAGGTCGGTCCCAAACAGGCCGATCACCAGGAACAGCGCGAACGCCAGCGATGGCCTCAATGCTGGTGGCGCGAATGCGCAGAGCGCAACCAGCAAGGCCAGCGTGATCACCCCCAAGGTCCATGCGCCCCGCGCCAGCAGCCACAATGGACCGAACAGGAACCCGCCCCAGGTGAAACCCTCCGGCACCAGCACCGGCGGCTTCCTTGCGTGGACGTGGGCGGTGTAGACCCTCATAGCGCCCCCTTGGTGGACGGTATGACCCCTGCCGTCCGCGGGTCCAGCTCTACCGCCATGCGCAACGCCCGGGCCAGCGCCTTGAAGCAGCCTTCCGCGATATGGTGCGCGTTGCGCCCGGCCTTTTGCGTGACATGCAGGGTGACGAGCGCGTTCATGGCGAAGGCGCGGAAGAATTCCTCGAACAACTCGGTATCCATCGTGCCGATCGTGGGGACGGCGAACCCGACCGACCACGCCAGCAACGGACGGCCCGAAATGTCGATCGCAGCCTCCACCAGCGCCTCGTCCATCGGCACCAGTGCCTGGCCGTAGCGCCGGATGCCCCGCTTGTCGCCGATAGCCTGCGCGAACGCCTGGCCCAGCACGATCCCGACATCCTCGACGGTATGGTGGTCGTCGATATGCAGGTCCCCGCTGGCCTGGATCTGGAGGTCGAACAACGCGTGGCGGGCCAGCGCCGTCAGCATATGGTCGAGGAAGCCCACGCCGGTGGACAGCTCCGCCCGTCCGGTTCCGTCCAGCTCGAGGCTGATGCGGATGTCCGTCTCGCTCGTGGTGCGTTCAATCGTTGCAGACCGTGGCATGCAGCGGCTGATAGCGCAGTTCACCCCTCTTGTCCCCTAGCGCCTTGTCCCGCCCGCACGGCGAACCCAGGGCGGGGCTGGCGCGTCAGGGTCATGGCAACGGAGAATAGCAGATGGCTGAGGACGAGAAACCGGCGGAGAAGCCGGCGCTGCCCGGCAACCATGGCCAGTTCGGCACCAACGTGGCGACGGAAGACAGCCAGGTGCTGGAGGATCACAAGACGCCGAGCGCGCCGGGCACTCAAGGCCCGAAGCAGACCGGTGCGGGCGAGCGCTCCTGATGGCGTCGGTGGAGGATCTCGCCCGCGAGCATGGGGTGAGTGCGGAAGCCGTGCGCGTGCTGCAGGACGCCGTGCGCCGTGGCGGCGGACGGCAGGCGCAGTTCAGCCATCCGGAACTGGGCGGCATGGGCCAGTGGTCCTCGGGCGGCATGACCCAGGTGGGCGACATGTTCAACACGGCGCTGAAGGACAAGGTGAACCGCCTGTGCTCGGCGCTGGCCCAAGACGCCGCGAACGACCCGGCGCCACCCCCGCGCGAGCCAGCCGGCTCCGGTGATTGGTGGCCGGACGGCTTGGGCCGCCCGTCCGCCACGGGTGCACAGAACGGCATGCGCTATGCCTGTTTCCCCGACACGCACCGGGTCGCGGTGGAACAGGCCGGCCGTGTGACATTGTACGATAGTGGCGACCACCGCATCAGCGGCGTCTCGCAGCAGCAAAGCGGCACGCAGGAGCTGACGTTCAGCAGCCAGAAAGGGACGATCCGGGCGAGCGACCTGCCCGTCGTTCGCTGAGCCGTAGGGCGGGTTGCCCTTTGCAACCCGCCATGTTCGGCCCGTTACGCCGAGATTGCCTCGAGCGCCCGGTTGTTCACCGCCGGCCCGGTCGCGATCGAAGCCATCACGATCACCATACTCCCCGCGATGAAGCTGAAGACCCCGAGCGTGCCGAAATCGCGCAGGAAGAAGGCGATGACGAACGCGCTGAACACCACCGATATCCGGCTGAACGAGTAGACGAACCCAACCGCCACCGCCCGGATCCGTGTCGGATACAGCTCCGCCTGATACGAGTGGAATGCGAACGACATGATGTTGGACGAAATCGTCAGCATCACCCCGCACGCCACCACCGCTACGATGTTGCCCGCCTGGCTGAACAGCAACCCGAACACCGCGATCGACCCGGCGGCGCATACGATCACCCATTTCCGCTCCACCCGGTCCGCGAACGTAGCGGCCACCAGTGGCCCGAACGGGGCGGCAAGCGCGATGATGAAGGTGTAGAGCAGCGACGTCGTTACCGTGATGCCCTGGCTGACCAGCAGCGTCGGCACCCAGTTGGCGAAGCCGTAGAAGCCCACCGTTTGGAAGATGTTGAAGATGATCAGCATGATCGTCCGCGACAGATAGGGGCGGCGGAACGCCTCCATCAGCGTTCCGCGTGGCGTCACCGGATCCGGACGGCCAGGCTCCGGCAAGGCCCGGCCATATTCTGCGGCCACCCGCGCCTCCATCGCCGTCATGATGGCGTCCGCCTCCGCAACCCGCCCGCGGCCAGCCAGCCAGCGCGGGCTTTCCGGAACCGCGCGCCGGATGAACCACACCGCGACCGCGCTGAGCGAGCCGATCAAGACGACCACCCGCCAACCGCTGAAGCCGCCGAAACTGAGCGGAACCAGCATGTAGGCCAGGAACGCGACCACGGGCACCACGGCGAACTGGATCGTCTGGTTCACCGCAAACGCCCGCCCCCGCAGCCCCTTCGGCACCAGCTCGGTCAGATACGTGTCGATCGTCACCAGCTCGACCCCGATGCCGATCCCCGTGATGAACCGCCAGAGATTGACCCCGAAAGCGTCGCCCTGGAACGCCATGATCGCCGAAGACACGGCATACCACAGGAGCGAAAAGGTGAAGATCGTCCGCCGCCCGAACCGGTCCGCCACGAACCCGAACGCGATCGTGCCGACGAACAACCCGGCGAACAGTGCCGCCACGAAGCCGGCCACCCCCGAGGTGCCGAACAGGCCGGGCGTCGTCGGGGTCAGGATGTGCTCGCGCACCAATCCGGGCGCCACGTAGCCCGTGAAGAACAGGTCATAGAATTCGAAGAAGCCGCCCAGGCTGAGCAGGACCACCAGCGTCCAGATGCTGCGCGTCGGCGGCAGACGGTCCAGCCGTGCGCCGATTTCGCCCGCTTGCATCGCACCTGCTTGCATCATATCCGGCGTCCCCTCTTCATCACGCTTTTGCGCGTTTAAGCCACGAGAATGGCGGCCGCACCAGTCCCGCCTGAGCGAAACGTGAGCAGACAGGAGCAGGAGTGGCCCCATCTGCCGCCACTCACTCCTGGAGGAACTGCGATGACATCGTCGAAGCACCCGACACACCGGCCTACCGGCCCGGACGATCTCGGCGCCGACACGCCGTTGCCGCCGAGCGATCTCGAGCGCAACCCGGGCATTGGGGCCTCCAAGGGCGCCTTCGCCCGTACCGGCGCCGATCCCGAGACGGTGGAGGCGGACAATACCGTCGAGGGCGATGTGGTCAGCGACGGCGCCAAGGGTGGCGGCGTTGATCCCGGCAAGCTCGGGCGCACCAACAAGTAAGCTGACCCGCGGTGCATGGCGTCCCGCTGCCGACTGCTTGAGAAATAGGCAGCGGCTCGCCATCTGCGGGCCATGCAAAACTCTACCCCCTACGACCCCGTCGGCTGGCATGGCACCACGATCCTGTGCGTGCGCAGCGGCGGGCACGTGGCCATGGCCGGGGATGGCCAGGTCACGCTCGGACAGACCGTAATCAAGGGCAACGCCCGCAAGGTGCGCCGTATCGGCGCCGGCAACAGCGTGCTCGCCGGGTTCGCCGGCGCCACCGCCGACGCGTTCACCCTGCTGGAGCGGCTCGAGGCCAAGCTCGAACGCTTCCCCAACCAGCTCGAGCGCGCCTGCGTCGAACTGGCGAAGGATTGGCGCACGGACCGCTACCTACGCCGGCTGGAGGCCATGATGGCCGTGGCCGACGCGGACCGCTCCTTCACGCTGACCGGCAATGGTGACGTGCTGGAACCGGAGGACGGAGTGATCGCCATCGGTTCCGGCGGCAACTACGCGCTGGCCGCCGCCCGTGCGCTGATGGAGGTGGAGGGCTTTTCCGCCGAGGACATCGCGCGCCGGGCCATGCGCATCGCCGGCGAGATCTGCGTCTATACCAACGCCAACGTTATCATCGAGTCATTGTAAGATCATGGACGTCCCGACCTACTCCCCCCGCGAAATCGTATCCGAACTCGACCGTTTCATCGTCGGCCAGAATGACGCCAAGCGCGCCGTCGCGATCGCGCTGCGCAACCGGTGGCGCCGTCAGCACGTGGCCGAAGACATGCGCGAAGAAGTGGTGCCCAAGAACATCTTGATGATCGGCCCGACCGGTTGCGGCAAGACCGAGATCGCGCGCCGGCTGGCCAAGCTCGCCCAGGCGCCGTTCCTGAAGGTCGAAGCGACCAAGTTCACTGAGGTCGGCTATGTCGGCCGCGATGTGGAAAGCATCGTGCGCGACCTGGTCGAGGTCAGCATCACCATGCTGAAGGAGACCTCGCGCAAGGGCGTGCAGGCCAAGGCCGAGCAGCAGGCGGAGGACAAGCTGGTCACCGCCCTGGTGGGTGAGGGGGCAGGGGGCGATACGCGCGCCAAGTTCCGCCGCATGCTGCGCGATGGCGAGCTGGAGGAGAAGGAAGTCGAGGTGAACGTCGCCGATAGCGGGGCCTCCCCGATCGGCGCCATGGACATCCCGGGCGTTCCGCAGGGCCAGATGATCAACCTCGGCGAGATGATGAAGGGCATGATGGGCCGCTCGCAGAAAGCCCGTCGCATGACCGTCGCCGACGCCCGCACGGCACTGACCCGCGACGAGGCGGACCACCTGCTGGACACCGAGCAGGTGACCAAGGACGCCGTGTTCCACGCCGAGCAAAATGGCATCGTCTTCCTCGACGAGATCGACAAGGTCTGCGCCCGTTCCAGCGAAGGCGGTTTCCGCGGCGGCGACGTGTCGCGCGAAGGCGTGCAGCGGGACCTGCTGCCGCTGATCGAGGGCACGACGGTGAGCACGAAATATGGCCCGGTGAAGACCGACCACATCCTGTTCATCGCGTCCGGCGCGTTCCATCTGGCCAAGCCGTCGGACCTGCTGCCGGAATTGCAGGGCCGCTTGCCGATCCGCGTCGAACTCGCGCCGCTGTCCCGCTCGGACCTGCGCCAGATCTTGGTGGAGCCGGAGCATAGCTTGCTGAAGCAATATGAGGCGCTGATGGCCACCGAAGGGGTAACGCTCGAATTCCGCGAGGACGCGATCGACGCCCTGGCGGAGCTGGCGTCGGACATCAACGACCGGGTGGAGAACATCGGCGCCCGCCGGCTCGCGACGGTGATGGAGAAGCTGCTGGAGGAGATCAGCTTCACCGCCAGTGACCGCAGCGGGGATACGGTGACGGTGGATGCGGCCTATGTGAACGACAAGGTAGCCCCGCTGGCATCCCGCGGAGACCTCAGCCGCTTCATCCTGTGATCGACATGGCATCCGGCGAACTGCCGGAAGACGATCATCTTACCGTCTGGGTCCGCGACCACGCACAAACGGTGTCCGCGACGCTCGCCCGAACCTGAAAATCCGCATGCTCAGCCAAGCCAGCCATACCAATGACGGCATCGCCCGCCCCCGCCGCCTCGGCACACGGGCGAGGCTCGGCAAGCGGATGGTCGGCACGAACTGCCCAAGCTTCGGTAATGCCGAGCCCGGCGGCCGCGGCGGCTGGATTGCTTCCTCCCTCACACGCAGCCAGCCGGATCGCAGCCCGAGCCGGCGCTTGTAGCGCTCGATCGTCACGACCTGATCTAGATCGTGCCAGCAAAACGCGATCTCGTTCTCACCGATCGGATAGGCATAGGTCAGGAAACCCGGCGTAAACGCCCCGCCGAGTTGCAAGCGGTCCCGCACCTTGAGGTCTGGCCCGACCAGCACCAGCGTCAGCATTTCCCTGAACGGCTCGTCGTCGTTCAGCAGCACCAGGGTGCTGCCATCCGAAAGACGGAACTGCGCCTCGACGATCCGTGCCTCGACCTCCGTGATCCGGCGGCCCCCGTGCAGCAACGTGTCGTACGTCTTGGCCCGGTCGGCCGCGAGATCAAGCGTAAAATCTTCGACGGAGCGGATGGTGCTAAAACCTGGGTTCACAGGGGCGGCGCCAGTGAGACTTGGATCGATGTCCATTTCCGCCATAGAGCGCCCTTCAAAACCACAGGCAAGTTGACGACGGCACCCACCGTCGTCACATCCGCGCCATGACCAGCCCTTACGTCGAGCCAACCGAGCCCACCGCCGCCGAAGCCGTCGCTGCCATTGGTGAAGAGTTGGCCGTGTTCGACGATTGGATGGAACGATATGGCTATATCATAGAACTGGGACGCGCGCTGCCGCCCTTCCCGGATGAATGGTCGAACGACGCGCACCGTGTGCCGGGTTGCCAGAGCAAGGTGTGGATGGAGGCAGCAATGCAAGGCCCCGTGCTGAGCTTCGCCGGCGCCTCGGACGCTGCGATCGTCTCGGGGTTGGTGGCGATGTTGCTGCGCGTCTACTCCGGCCGTGCCCCGGCCGAGATCGTAGCCACCGATCCGGTGTTCCTCAAGGAATTCGGCCTGCTGGAGGCGCTGTCCACCAATCGCGGCAACGGTATCGCTGCGATGGCCCGGGCGATCCGGGAGGCGGCGCAATCCCAATTGAAACGACCATTGCCCTAGTCTCGCCCGGCACCCGGGTCGGGCTGTTCACCGGCGCCTTCTTCGCTGCGGCTGGCGTGGGCAGTGCCTTCCTGCCGTTATGGATGGCCGATCGCGGCGTCGACGCCGGGCAGATCGGCACGGTGCTGGGCATGGCCTCGCTGGTCCGGCTGCTGGCGGTACCACTATGGGGCGAGGCTGCCGACCGGGTCGGGCGGCGGCGGCCGATGTTGCTATTGGCCGCCCTGTGTTCTGCCGTGTCGGTCGCATGCTTTCCGCTGGCCGGCTCGTTCGCCGCGCTGCTGCTGCTCGTCACGGCCCAGGGGATCGCGGCGGCGGCACTGACCCCGCTCGCCGATACGCTCACCCTGGCGCTGGCCGCGGCCGGCCGGCTCACCTACAGCCGCACGCGGGCCTGGGGATCGGCCGCTTACATGCTGGCGACCGCCGCGGCCGGACCGGTGCTCGGCTGGGCCGGGTCCTGGCTGGTGCCGGGCCTGATCGCGGGCGGCTACGGCGTTGCGGCCGCACTCGCCCCCGTGCTGCCCGAACCAATGCTTTCCAGGCCTGGCCGGGTTGCAGTGCGGTCCGGCGGCGTGGCCGGGCTGCTGGGCGTGCCGGCAATGCGGACCACGATCCTGGCCAGTGCGCTCATTCAGGGTTCGCACGCTGCCTATTACGGGTTCGCCGCCCTGCATTGGCGCGCTGCCGGCATCAGTGACACCGTCGTCGGCCTGCTGATCGCGGAGGGCATCGTGATGGAGGTCGTGTTGTTCGTCTGGGGCGGAGGATGGGCCGCCCGCCTCGGCCCGGCGCGGTTGACCGCCCTGGCCGCAACCGCCTGTGCCGTGCGCTGGACGGTGCTCGCCGTCACCACCTCGGTGCCGCTGCTCGCTCTGGTGCAGGTCCTCCATGCCTCCACGTTCGCGATGCAGCATCTGTCCTCCATGACCGTGCTCAGCCGCTGCATACCGCCGGGCCGGGCCGCCGGAGCGCAGGCGCTGCACTCCGCCCTCGGCTTCTCGGCGCCGGTCGGCTTGCTGATCTGGCTGGTCGGGCTCGGCTACGGGCGGTTCGGCGGGCTGGTGTTCCTGCCGATGGCTCTGTTGGGCGGCGCTGGCTGGTTGATGGTGCGCCCGCTCAAGGCGATCGCATGACATCCCCAACGCTCCGCCTTCTCGCAGACGACCTGACCGGCGCCTTGGACACGGCGGCGGAGTTCGTCAGCTTGGTGGGCCCAGTGCATGCATTCTGGCAGGCCGCGCCACCATCCCCTTTGCCAGCCAGCGCCGCCATCGACACCGGCACGCGGGAGCGGGACGAGGCAAGTGCACGCGCCGTCATCACCGGGGCAAGCGCCGCGCTGGCCGGCGCTGCCATCGCCTTCAAGAAGATCGACAGCCTGATCCGCGGCCAGACCCTGCCGGAACTTGCCGCCTGCTACGCCACGGAAGCCTGGACCTGCGCAGTCCTGGCGCCGGCCTTCCCCTTCCAAGGGCGCATAACCCGCGGTGGCCAGCAATTCGCCGCGGCCGGCGCCGGCTGGATTCCGGTCGGGCCGCCGCTGGTGGATGCATTGCGGGCGCTCGGCCTGTCCGCGCGGGCCGGCAAACCCGGC
>CAXTVQ010000022.1:16406-55321 GCA_964247705.1 uncultured Acetobacteraceae bacterium
CCCGGCGTGCTCTCGGCCGACGGCGGCCGCTTCGCCTTCCAGGCTGTCGACCGCGGCGTGAAGCTCGCCCTGGCCGGCCGCATCGGCGGCATCGTCACGGCACCGCTGAACAAGGAGGCGCTGAACAAGGCCGGCTACCACTACCCCGGACACACCGAGATGCTGGCCGAACTGACCGGCGTGCGCGGGTCCTGCATGATGCTGGCGCACGGCGGCATGCGCGTCAGCCACGTCACCACGCATATCGCGCTGGAGGACGTTGCGAAGCGCGCCACCCCCGAGCGCCTACGCCGGGTGCTGGACCTCACGCACAGCGCACTAACCCGGCTGGGCCTCGGCCGCGCCCGTATCGCCGTCGCCGCGCTGAACCCGCACGCGGGCGAGGGCGGGCTGTTCGGCCGCCACGACATCGATGTCGCCGCCCCGGTAATCGCCCAGGCGGTAGCGGACGGGATGGACGTGGTCGGCCCGGTTCCGGGCGACACGGTGTTCGTGAAGCTGCGCGCCGGCCAATATGACGCCGTGGTCGCCAACTACCACGACCAGGGTCACATCCCGGTCAAGCTGCTCGGCTTCGAGATCGACCCGGCAACCGGCAAGTGGAACGACCTCTCGGGCGTGAACATCACCCTCGGCCTGCCGATCATCCGCACCTCCGTCGACCACGGCACTGCCTTCGACATCGCCGGCCAGGGCATCGCCAACGAGCAGAGCCTGGTGGAAGCGATCGAATACGCCGAAAAGCTTGCCCAACCTGCCTGACGTCACGTCGTACCCGGGCTCGACCCGGGTATCCACGCCGAGCGGTTCGTGCCGCTGATAGCCGGGTCAAGCCCGGCCATCACGAATGCGGTCCTAATACCCCCGAACCCGGTCGAACAGATTGGGCATCGGCTCGGACGCCTCCAGCGCGGCAAGGTTCTCGATCAGCACGTCGAGGCTGCGGGAATTGTAGGCAAGGTGGTCGTCGCTCGACACATGCGGCGTCATGACCAGGTTGCGCGTCGTCCACAGCCGGTGGCCCGGCGGCACCGGCTCCGGCTCGAACACGTCCAGCACCGCGCCGGCCAGCATCCCTCCATCCAGCGCGTCGCACAGCGCGTCCTGTTCCACGAGCCCACCACGGCCGATGTTCACCACGTTGCCCGACCGCGGCAGCAACCCGATACGGCGGCGGTCGAGGATGTTGCGCGTCTCCTTGGTCAAGGGGCAGGCCAGCACGAGGAACTCCGTCTCCGGCAGCACGCTGTCCAGCTCGGCCGTCGGTAGCACGCGCTCGCACGCCGCGTGCGGCGCCGGCCGGGCCCGCACCCCCGTCACGCGCAGGCCGAACCGTGCCGCCTGCTCGGCCACGGCGCCCCCCAGGCTGCCGAGACCCACTACGGTCACCCGGCGCCCGGCAAGCAAGGTGCCATGGCGGCGCTTCCAGTGCTGCGCCTGCTGGTCGGCGATCAGGCCCGGCATCTGGTTGGCCAGCAACAGGATCGCCATGATCCCGTACTCACCGGCCTTGGGCCCGTGCACGCCGCGGTTGTTTAGCACCTGCACCCCCGGCGGCAGCTTGTCGAACGGAACCGGGTCCAGCCCGGCCGAGGTGCAGAACAGGATGCGCAAGCGCGGCGCCTCCGCCGGGAACAGCCCGACGGTGGAGCGGGTCGGCGCGATCAGCACCTCCGTATCCCCGATCACGGCTGCGAAGTCGCCCATGTCATGCCCGACGCTGACGTGGTGGCGGTCCGCCGGCAGCCCGGCCCGCGCCATGGCGTCCGCCCAGTCCGCCGCCGAGATCGGCTGGTTGAGGGCGTCGGCTGCGTTCTGGATGTGGATGCGCATGGATGACCTCCGTTGTGCAGCGAAATGCCTGTTGTGCAGCAAGGCCCGGGCCAAATTGACACGACCGGGCACGGCGCTACAGGATGCACGCTAACAAGCAAACGATAAATAAGGGGGTGGCCGTGGATCAGGCGCCGCAGCAAGCAATCACCATGCAAACCGTCCTGGACACGGCGCGCAAGCTGTCGAACTGGAATCGCTGGGGCCCGGACGACCAGATCGGCACGCTGAATTTCGTCACGCCGGAGCATGTCGTCGCCGCGAGCCGTCTGGTGCGCAAGGGCCGCTGCTTCGCGCTCGGCCTGCCGCTGAACGAGAAGCTGCAGAGCGGCCTGTTCGGTGGGCGCTGGAACCCGATCCACACCATGCTGGCCACCGGCACGGACGCCATTGCCGGCAACCAGGACGCCAGCCCGCGCATGCGCTACGCCGACGACGCCATCAACATGCCGTGCCAAGCCTCGACGCAGTGGGACGCGCTCGCGCACATCTTCCTCGAGGACAAGATGTACAATGGCTACGACGCCCGCCTGGTGGACAGCCACGGCGCCCAACGCAACGGCATCGAGCATACGCGGGACCGCATGCTCGGCCGCGGCGTGCTGCTGGACGTGGCACGCCACAAGGGCGTGCCGGCGCTCGCGGACGGCTACGCCATCACCAACGCGGACCTGGACGCCACCGCCCAGGCGCAGGGTGTGGAGATCAAGACCGGTGACTTCGTCATCGTCCGCACCGGCCAGCAGGAAGCCTGCCTCGAGCGCGGCGTCTGGGGCACCTACGCGGGCGGCGACGCACCCGGCCTGGCGTTCGAGACCGCCGGGTGGATCCACGCGAAACAGATCGCCGCGATCTGCACCGACACGTGGGGATGTGAGGTGCGTCCTAACGAGACGGACGCGATCAACCAGCCCTGGCACGCCGTGGTGATCCCGGCGATCGGCATCACCATGGGGGAGATCTTCTACCTCAAGGAGCTGGCCGAGGATTGCGCCGCGGACAAGGTTTATGAGTTCCTGTTCTGCGCGCCCCCGCTGCATCTGCCGGGCGGATGCGGCTCACCGATCAACCCGCAGGCGGTCAAGTAGCATGGCACACTTCCTGAAGCACGGCCGCGACGCCGACGACATCGCCACCGAGGACGCCAAGGTCCGCTCCACCGTCGAGTCGATCCTGGCCGACATCGCCGCGCGCGGGGACGCCGCGGTGCGCGAGATGTCCGCCAAGTTCGACGGCTGGGACCGGGAGGATTTCCGCCTCACCAATCAGGAAATCCGCGACGCCATGTCCGAGCTGTCGGCGCGCAACCTGGACGACATCCGCTTCGCGCAGGCCCAGGTGCGCAACTTCGCCGAACACCAGAAGGCCGCGCTGGTGGACATCGAGGTGGAGACGCTGCCGGGCGTCGTGCTGGGCCACAAGAACATCCCGGTCAACTCCGTCGGCTGCTACGTCCCCGGCGGCAAGTACCCGCTGCTCGCCTCCGCCCACATGTCCGTGGTCACCGCCAAGGTGGCCGGCGTGCCGCGCATCGCGACCTGCGCCCCGCCGTTCCACGGCAAGCCCGCACCGGCCATTGTGGCGGCCCAGCACCTCGCCGGCGCCGACGAGATCTACTGCCTCGGCGGCATCCAGGCGGTCGGCGCGCTCGCCATCGGAACGGAGCGCATCCAGCCGATCGACATGCTGGTCGGCCCAGGAAATGCCTATGTCGCGGAGGCCAAGCGGCAGTTGTTCGGCCGCGTCGGCATCGACCTGTTCGCCGGCCCGACCGAGACGCTGGTGATCGCCGACGACAGCGTGGACGCCGAGCTGTGCGCCACCGACCTGCTGGGCCAGGCCGAACACGGTCCCAACAGCCCGGCCGTGCTGCTCACCACGTCCGAGAAGCTGGCCCGCGACACCATGCACGAGATCGAGCGCCTGCTCGCCATCCTGCCGACCGCGGCCATCGCGAGCCAGGCCTGGGAGGATTACGGCCAGGTGATCCTGTGCGACAGCGACGAGGAGATGGTGCGCGAGGCCGACCGCATCGCCTCGGAGCACGTGCAGGTCATGACGCGGGACCCGGATTACTTCCTGCAGCACATGACCAATTACGGCGCGCTGTTCCTGGGCGCACGCACCAACGTCGCGTATGGCGACAAGGTCATCGGCACCAACCACACGCTGCCGACGAAGAAGACAGCGCGCTACACGGGCGGCCTCTGGGTCGGCAAGTTCATCAAGACATGCACGTACCAGCGCGTGCTGACGGACGCCGCCTCGGCGATGGTGGGCGAGTATTGCTCCCGCCTGTGCATGCTGGAGGGCTTCGCCGGGCATGCCGAGCAGGCGAACGTGCGGGTGCGCCGCTACGGCGGCCGCAACATCCCGTACGCCACGGCCGCCGAATGACGTCCACGCTCCCGCAGACGCCCTCGCTCGCCCTGCACGGCAAGCGCGCGTTCGTCACGGGGGCCGGGCGGGGCCTGGGTTTGGCGGCCGCTGCCGCGCTGGCCCAGGCGGGCGCACACGTCACCTTGGCGGCGCGGACCAGCGAGGAGACGCAAGCCGCCAGCACGGCGATGGCGCAAGCCGGCGGCCAGGCGGAACCGGTGGTGCTGGACGTGACCGACATCGCCGCGGTTCGCCGTTGCCTGGCGGAGCGGCCGCCGTACGACGTGTTCGTCAACAACGCCGGCACCAACCGTCCCGCGCCGTTCCTGAGCGTGACGGTAGAGGATTACGACGCCGTGATGGCGTTGAACGTGCGCGCCGCGTTCTTCGCCGCCCAAGCCGTCGCGCAACGGATGGTCGAGGCCGGACGCGGCGGGTCCATCATCAACGTCTCGTCGCAGATGGGCCTGGTCGGCGGCGAGCGCCGGTCGGTGTATTGCGCGTCCAAATGGGCGCTCGAGGGCATGACCAAGGCGATGGCGATCGAACTCGGCCCGCACGGCATCCGGGTGAACACGCTCTGCCCGACCTTCATCGAGACGCCTTTGACCCGGCCGTTCTTCGAAGACCCGGCGTTCAAGCAATCCGTGCTGAGCAAGATCAAACTCGGACGCCTAGGCCAGGTGGAGGACGTCATGGGCGCGATCGTCTTCCTGGCAAGCGACGCGTCCGCGCTGATGACCGGATCCGCCCTGGTGCTGGATGGCGGCTGGACGGCTGATTAAGCCACTTGGACGCAGGTCGTCATGACCGCCCAAGGATCTCCCTATTATGCTCCCCCAGACCCGGCGCCCGCCGCTCCGACCAAGGCCGCTCGCGGTCGAACGAAATCGGCAAACCCACCATCACCAGATCACTATCTGGCAGCCGGTGCATCATATCCACCGCCTTGAACTGCTCGCTGCGCGCCAACTCGCCGATGTCGTTCACCGGCGCCACCGGCACCCCCACCGCCTCGAACGCGGCCAGCCACTCGGCGCGGGACCGGGTGCATACCACCGCCGCGATCATCCCCACCAGCTCCGGCCGGTGCGCATTGCGCTGCGGCCCCGTCGCGTAGCGCGGATCGGTCGCCCATTCGGCGTGGCCTAACACCGCCGCACACTTCGCCCACAACCGGTCATTGCCGGCGGCCAGGCAGAACGGCGCGTCCGACGCCTCGAACAACTGGTACGGCGTGATCACCGTCGCCCCCGTGCCGTGCCGCTTGGGCACATGGCCGTCCTTGACGTAACCGTTCAGCCCGCCCTCCACCCAGAACGCCGCCGTCTCCAGCAAGGACGTGTCCACCAGGCAGCCCTTGCCCGTCTGATCCCGGTGCCGCAGCGCCGCCAGCGCGCCGATCACGCAGAACATCCCCGTCGCCTTATCGTTGATCGAGGCGCCGCAAAAGCTGGGCGGCCCGTCCGCCTGGCCGGTGATGGACATCATGCCGCCATAGGCTTGCAGCAGCGGGTCGAAGCCCGGGTTCATCCGCAGCGGCCCCTGGTAGCCGAACGCCCAGATCGAGCAGTAGATCAGCCGGGGATGCCGGGCGAGCATGCTCTCCGGGCCGATGCCCATCTGCTCCACCACGCCGGGACGCAGGTTCTGGATCAGGATGTCGGCGCGCTCGGCCAGCCGGTGCAGCTCGGCCACATCCGCCTCGGCCTTGATATCCAGCGTAACCGACCGCTTGTTGCGGTTCTGGCTGTGGAAATACAGCGACGTGTCGCCGGCGAAGGGCGGCCCCCACGCACGCGCATCGTCGCCGCCGTCCGGCTTCTCCACCTTGATCACGTCGGCCCCGAGATCGGCGAGGATCACACCCGCGAGCGGCCCGGCGAGTGCCTGGCCCACCTCGATCACGGTGACGCCGGCGAGTGGTTGCATCATGGTTCCTACCCCTTTCGGGACAGGCTAGACCCGGGCCGCGTGCGCCTCCAACACCTTACTCGGCGGCAGCACGCTGCAATACACTACTCGGCGGCAGCACGCTGCAATGAACTACTCGGCGGCAGCACGCTGCTCGACCATCTCCGCCGCCCGCGCCAGGTCCACCGACAGCAGGCGGGAGACGCCGCGCTCCTGCATGGTCACGCCATACAGCCGGTCCATCCGCGCCATCGTCAGGTGGTGGTGCGTCACGACCAGGAAGCGGGTGCCGGTCTCGCGCACCATCTCGGACAGCAGGCTGCAGAAGCGTTCCACATTCGCGTCGTCGAGCGGCGCGTCCACCTCGTCCAGCACGCACACCGGCGCCGGGTTGCAGCGGAAGACGGCGAAGATCAGGGACAGCGCGGTCAACGCCTGCTCCCCGCCAGACAGCAGCGACAGCGTGGCGAGCTTCTTCCCGGGGGGTTGCGCGTAGATCTCGAGCCCCGCCTGCAATGGATCGTCCGAGCCGACCAGCGCCAGGTGCGCCCGCCCGCCGCCGAACATGCGGGCGAACAACTGCTGAAAATGGGCGTCCACCTGGGTGAACACCTGGCTCAGCCGCTCCCTTCCTTCACGGTTGATGTGGCCGATCGAGCCGCGCAGCTTGGCGATCGCCGTGTCCAGCTCGGCCTTCTCGCCAGCGATCCCGGTGATGCGGGTCTGCATCTCCTCCGCCTCGATGGCGGCGCGCATGTTGACCGGCCCCATCTCCTCGCGCTCGCGCGCCAGCCGTTCTTGCCGGCGGCGGGCGCGCTCCTCGGCCTCGGGCGACACGTCCGCCGGTGGCGGCGGCAGGGTGGGGTTGGCCCCGAGCTTCTCCAGGATGCGCTCGGCCACGGTGCCCCAGGTGTGATCCGCCTGGGCCGCGTAGGCCTCGGTGCGCACCACGTTCTCCCGCGCCGTGGCGAGTGCGGCTTCGGCGGTGCGCGCGGCGGTGCCTGCCCGCGTCTCGGCGGCGACGGCCTCGTTCAGCGCGGCGGCGGCGCGGCGATGCGCGGTTTCGGCGTCCCGCAGCGCCTCGGTCGCCTCGGCAGCCTGGGCGGCGACGGCGGCGGGGGCATCCTTCAGCTTGGCTTGCTCCGCCACGGCCTCCGCCGCCCGGGCGTGCAGATCCGCCACCCGGCTCTGTGCATCCGCGGCGCGCATGGCCCAGTTCGACGCCTCTGCGGTGATCGCGGTCAATCGCGCGGCGCGGGTCGCGGCCTCACGCGTGAGGTCCCGAAGGCTGGCCTCGGCGGTGGCCTGCCGGGTGCGGGCGGCCGCGAGGGCTGTGCGGCTGCGCTCGACGGATTGGCGCAGCATGGTGAGGTCCGGCAGGGTCGCGCGCTCGGCCTGCACCGTGGCCAGGGCCTGCTCCGCCTCTGCGGCCTCGGGGGCGAGCCGGGCCACCTGCTCGTCCAACGCGGTCAGTTTCTGTTGCGCGGCGCCGGCCTGGGCGACGAGGCGGGCGCTCTCGGCGCGGGCCCGCTCCCACCGTGCATCGGCATCACGCCGCGTGGTCCGGGCGGCAGCTTCCGCGGCGGCGGTCTCCCCGTCGGCGCGTTCGGCGGCTTGGCGGGCCTCGGCGGTCTGCGCAGCGGCGGTCCTGGCGGCGGCGAGCTGCGTCCGCAAGCCGGCCAGCCGGTTGCGTTGCTGCAGGCGGACAGCGGCGGCGGTGCGCGTGCCGGCGCGGATCGTGTAGCCGTCCCACCGCCAAACGGCGCCAGCGCGGGAGACGAGCGTCTGCCCGGCGGCCAGTTCGGCTTGCTTGGCGTCGCCCTCCGCATCCGTCTCCACCAGGCCGATCCTGGCCAAGGCGCGGGCCAAAGCCGGCGGCCCCGTCACCAGATCGGCCAAAGCCGGGGCGGGCAGGGCGGCTGCCGGCAAATCGGGTAGCACGCGCCAATGCCTCGGGGCGCCGGGGTCGGCCGCGGCGCTCAACTCCTCGCCGAGTGCGGCCCCCAGCGCCGCCTCCAGCCCAGGCGGCACGCCCAGTGCGTCCACCATCGGCGGCCAACGCTCGCCGTCCTTCACCGAAAGCACTTCGGAGAGCGCGTTCGTCTCGGCCGTGATCTTGGCGAGCGCAGCGGCCGCAACCGAGTCCTGCTGCCGGGCCTGGCTTGCCTGCTCGGCAGCAGCCGGGCGGGCGCGTTCGGCGGCATCCTGCGCCTGCCGCGCCTGACGGGCCTCCTCCTCGGACCGGGCCGCAAGCGCCGCTGCTTCGGCCACACGCGCCGGGTCGACCACGGCACTGGCGGCGCGGGCGTGCTCGGCGCGGAGCTGCGCCAACTGGCCGGACACCCGCCTGGCTCGCGCCTCGGCCTGCGCCAGGGCCTGGGTGAGCGCCTGGCTCGTCGCGGTGAGTTCGGCGGCGCGCTCGGTCGCCGTGTTGGCGGCCAGTTCCGCCTCCCGCACGGCCTCCGTGGCGGCGGCGGTTTCAGCTTGGGCGGCGCTGGTCCGTTCGGGCGATCCCTCCTCGGCCGCCTGCAACCGGGTCTGTTCGGCGGCCAACCGGGCAGACGCGGCATCCCCGTCCGCCTTCACCTGCTCGGCATGCTTCAGGTCGCGGTCCACCTGCGTGAGCCGTGCGCTGGCCGCGTCCAGCGCGCTACGGGCCCGGGCGACCTCGGCCGCGACCTGCTCGCGCACCACCCGGCACCGCTCCAGCGCCGTGCGCGCCTCCGCCTCGGCCGCGCGCAACGGCGGGATCGCAGCGACCAGGTCCGCCGCCTCGGCGGCACGCAGCGCCGCTGTCTCCGCTGCACCGCCAACCGCCGCCTTCGCCGTCTCGAACGCCGCATGTGCCTCGGCCCGACCGGTCTCCGCGCGGGCTTTCGCGATGGCCAGCAGGTCCGCCTCTGCCTCTTTCACCGTGGTGGACAGCGTGCGCCAGCGGTTCGCCTGCCGCACCTGCTTCTGCAGGGATGCCAACTGGCCGTCCAACTGGGAGCGCAGATCGTCCGCCCGCTCCAGATTGGCCTCTGCCGCGCGCAGCTTCAGCTCCGCCTCGTGTCGGCGGGCGTGCAGCCCGGTGATCCCGGCCGCTTCTTCCAGCACGCTGCGCCGCTCGTCCGGGCGGGCGTTGATGATGGTGCCGACCCGGCCCTGGCTCACCATCGCCGAGGAGCGCGCGCCGCTTGCCAGGTCCGCGAACAGCGTCTGCACGTCCCGCGCCCGCACTTCCTTGCCGTTCAGCCGGAACGCGCTGCCGGCGCCACGCTCGATCCTGCGGCTGATCTGCAACTCGGGCGCCTCGTGGAACGGCGGCGGGGCACTGCCGGCCGCGTCCTCGAGGGTCAGCACGACTTCGGCCAGGTTGCGGCTCGGCCGCCCTGCGGTGCCGGCGAAGATCACGTCGTCCATCTCGCCGCCACGCAGGGAACGCGCGCTGCTCTCCCCCATCGCCCAGCGCAACGCCTCCACCACGTTGGACTTGCCGCAGCCGTTCGGCCCCACCACGCCCGTCAGCCCAGGCAGGATCTCGACCGTTTGCGGTTCGGCGAAACTCTTGAACCCGGCGATCCGCAGCCGGCTGAAGCTGACGGGCAAAGGCGCTCAGCTCGCCGAGGCGACGAAGCCGGCGATGGCGTCGTAAGGCTGCTCGCCGGCATGGGCCTTCTCGCCGACGATGAAGGTGGGCGTGCTGTCCACCTTGTATTTGTCGACGGCGCTCTGCTGCTCGGCCAGGATCGCGCTGCGCAAGGCTCCGTCGTTGATGGTCGCGTCGAACGTCGCGCGCGGCATGCCGGCCAGGGCTGCGCGCTTGAACAGCTCGGCATTGCTGTCCACGTCCCGCGCGAACGCCCAACGGTCCTGCGTCGCCAGCAGATTGCTGACGAACGCCTCATAGCGTTCCGGCGGCAGCGCGCGGGCGACCATCGCGGCCGTCAGCGCAACCTGGTCGAGCGGGAAGTCGCGGTAGATGTAGCGCACCTTACCGGTGTCGATCAGCTTGGCCTTTACCTCGGGAAAGACTTCACGGCTCCAGGCGGCACAGTGCGTGCACGTCAGCGAGAACCACTCCTGCATTGTCACCGGCGCGTTGTCCTGGCCGAGCGTGCGATCCGACATCCGCGGGTCGGCGCCCTGGGCGAAAGCGGAGGAGGAGGCGAACGCAGGCGCTGCTGCAAGGGCGGCGGTCACGGTGAGGAGGGTGCGGCGGGCGAGAAGCATGTCTTACCTCTTACAGGGTTGTGCCGAGTCGGACCTGTTGGTTTGGCGGGCGGGTTCTAGCACAAGCCGGACGACGCGCGATTACCGGGACGTGAAGCGCCACCCCGGAACTTCCGCACATGGGCTGTGTAGAGGCTTGACACCGCCGTAACGAAGGACGCCATCATGAATGTGTCGCACCAAACGTTCGACTGGATTTTCTTTGCCATCGTCGTCCTGCCGATCATTTTCGTAGCCTGGGACTGGGCAAAAAATCGCTGATACGCGCTTGTAGGCCGAAGTACGCCAGAGGCGGCAACCCTCTGGCGGGGGCGCAGACCCAGTGCCACAAGCCCGAGGAGCTAATTTGCCGTCCATGAGATACTATCTCGTCATCGCTTGTGCTGGTTTTTCCTCGGTGGCCTTGGCGCAGCCCGATCCGATGCAGATGGCTCGGGTCGCGAGCGCCAACCAGACGGGTATTATGGAGTATTGCCAGGGCAAAGGTTGGGCTGACCAGTCCGCTGTCGATGCTCAGCGCGCGAGCGCATCAGGTCTGCCGCAGTCCACGGACAATCCGGCTATTTCCGCGGCAGAAGCCACGGGCAAAAACGGCAGCCTTCTCAACAACGGCACGGTCATGCCGCTCTCGACCATGGCGGCACAGACCCAGACTACTGTGCAAGCGTTGTGCGGCAAACTGGCGGATTCTGCCAAGATGGTGGCGGCTCAGCGCAGCGCCATGCCGCAAATGCCGATGGGTATGCCATCGATGCCCTCGGGAATGCCCGCAATGCCGTCCGGCATGCCGGCCCTTCCGAACGGAATGACAATGCCAACCATGCCCGGAATGCCCAAGCCGCAATAGCGGCCTCGGCACCCGAGCGAGCTATGCGAACCCAAGCTCTTCGGGCTCGCCCAGATCGGGTTTGTGCCAGCCTTCGAGCCATTGCACACGTTCCCCGCTGCCGTCGGGATAGGGGCAAGCCGTGACAGCCTCCCCTCGACCACGGGCGTCCATGCCGGCCTTGACCGCGTCACCCGCCACGTCCTCGGAAGCAGCCATCGTCCGCTACGTCAGATGGGCGGAGAAGTATTTGTTCATTTCGAACATCGTGGCTTTGTCCTTACCGAACACCTTCGCAAGCGCCTCGTCAGCCAAGATCTCCTGCTTGTTCGCAGGGTTCTGCAGATTGTGCTTGCGGATGTACTCCCAGACCTTGCTGACCACCTCGCCGCGCGCGAGCGGTTCGGATCCAACGATCACAGCCAACTCCTCGGACGGTTGCAAAGCCTTCTGCAAGGCGTTCGGGGCGTTTCCTGCCTTGGGTGGAGCTACCTTCTTCCCCTTAACCGGCGCTTCGGCTTTCGCTTTAGCTGGCGCCTTGGCGGGTTTGTCGGTCGTTGATTTTGCCATGAAGTAAGGACCCTCGATCACTAGGAAATGCTTGAACGGTGTAGATGCCGGATGTTTGCCTCTGCAACGTCGTCCGCCGCAAGCCTATCACGTTCCGGCTGTCTGCTAATCTGCGCTGTCCTGCTCCGGTCCCGGCATGTCCGGGTGCTCCATCGCATTCGCCTTCACCGGGTCGGACGGCGGCGCCGCCGGGTCGGACGTGTCTACCACCACGAGCACCGACCCGGCGAGCACGTCGGGTGTCGTCTTGGGCAGCAGGGCGGCGAACCGGCGGTCGGTCTGCGCGAGATCGTGCAGCTTCGCGTCAATCAGGCCCTCGTTGTCCAGGAACTTGTTGAAGCTGGAGGGGAGGCGGATGCACCCCTCCGAATCCCACCGCCCCAGGCGCAACTCGAGGTTGGCCGGGTCGGTCGCGTGCATCTCCATCCGCACAGCCATCGGGGCGTCCTTGGTCCGCCAATCATCCGTGGTCTGCCAGCCGAAATCCCAAACCCGCATACCTTTCACGCCGATGCCGCGGATGTGGTTCTCGTTGTAGGTCCCGAGCGCGCGGTAGCCGAGGATCGCCCCGTCATTGTCGAACACGCCGATCGGCGTGCGGAAATGCTCCTTTCGGCCCGGCTTGCCCGTGCTGACATGCACCGAACCGAGTTGCTCCCACGGGCGGCCCGGCGTGGCCAGCACCACCCAGAGGCGCTGCACCGCCGGCGACCGGTCCACCAGGAGCACGATTTGCGGCGTGTCCAGCGGCGCATGCAGCCGCAGCGACATCGCCTGGCCTGCGATCAGCGCCGCATGGGTCAGCGCCGGGGCGTCCGGCAGCACCGTGCCGCCAAGCGTGCGCCGCATCGCCGCGGCCAAATTGTCCCGCGCGGCAGCCGGGTTTGCTACCGGCGCGCGCGGCTGGGGTGGCTGGAACGGCGTGGAAATCTGTGTGGAAACCGGGGTCGCCCGAGGAGGAATTGCCGACGGCACGATCGTATTGGCCGCCAGGTCCGGCACGCGCAGCCCGGAAAAGCCCACTGGCTTGGTCGTATCGGCCGAGTGGGCCATGGACGAACAGCCAGCAATCACGAGACACAAGCCGGATATCGCGAGTGCACGATGAACACGACCGCCCATAGTTATCCCGTTTACTGCCGCAGCCTGATGCTGCCGCTGCCAACATGGCATCCGTGACCAGCCGCGGCGATGGTTCGCGTCCCTGTTGTAACTACCATTGGCCGCCACTGTGGCAAATCTGCCGCAGTGTGTCCCAGGCTGAAGCATCATTCCCGGCCAGCGCGTCGCATCGTCTGCCCTAGCCGTGCCAACGCATCGTTGAGCTTGCCGGCCGGCAGTCCCTCGATCGGCTCGGGTGACCCCGCGTCGGCTACCGGCGGCGACCCCGCTGCCGGTCCGGGCAGCGCTTCCTGGACGAACCGCAGCCGCTCCACGGCCGCCCGGCCGAGATGGCCGTTGATCCGCGCCGCTAATTCGACCGACATGTGCTGCAGCTCCATGGCGATCGGTCCGGCGCAGGCCAGGGTCAGCGTCGTGCCGCTCAGCCGCCGCGGCATGGTCACCGCCGCCAGCGCCGGGCCCACGATCGCAGCCCAATCGGTCAGGATCTGTGCCCCGGCCGTGGACCGGCGGCGGAAGGCGGGCCGGGTCAGCGCCGGGACCAGGCTGCCCACGGCGCGCGGTCCCCACACGTGCCGGTCCTTGCCGTGATCACGCTGGCCATCCCCACGCTTGCCGCTTGCCTCGTCCGCCCCCATACCCCTGCGCGTGCTCCCAACCCTGCCCTCGGCGGCCAGCCTGCTCCGCTGGTACGACCGTCACCGGCGGCGCTTGCCATGGCGCCACGAACCGGGAGAGCTGCCCGACCCGTACCGTATCTGGCTCTCGGAGATCATGCTCCAACAGACCACGGTCACTGCCGTCATACCTTATTTCGAACGGTTCCTGCGCCGCTTCCCCAGCGTCGAAGCGCTCGCCGGGTCGCCCGAGGGGGACGTGATGGCCGCCTGGGCCGGCCTCGGCTACTACGCCCGCGCGCGCAACCTGCACGCCTGTGCCAAGCAGGTCGTGGCGCTCGGCGGCTTCCCCCGCACGGTGGCCGAATTGCGCGACCTGCCCGGGATCGGCGCCTACACCGCCGTCGCCATCGCCGCCATCGCGTTCGGCGTGCCCGGCGTGCCGCTGGACGGCAACGTGGAGCGGGTGGTCGCACGCCTGTTCGCCATCACCACCCCGCTGCCGCCGGGCCGCCACATCATCGGCGCTGCCGCGACCCGCTGGGGAGAGGACCCGGACGCCTATGCCCGCCCCTCGGACTTCGCACAGGCGCTGTTCGACCTGGGCGCTACCGTCTGCACCCCCGCGGCGCCGGCCTGCGGCGTGTGCCCGATGCTGGCCGAATGCCGCGGGCGGCTGGCCGGGATCGAGGCCGAACTGCCGCACAAGGCCGCCAAGAAGCCGCGCCCCCGCCGCCACGGCGTGCATTTCTGGCTCACCGACGCCGCCGGCCAGGTGCTGCTGCGCCGCCGCCCCTCCCGCGGCCTGCTCGGCGGCATGACGGAGTTGCCCGGCACGGACTGGCGCCCGGAACCCTGGACCGAGGCGGAGGCGATCGCGGCCGCCCCCGCCGCCGCACCCTGGCGCCGGGCCGGGCAGGCGTTGCACGGCTTCACCCATTTCGAACTGGTGATCGACGTCTACGCCGCCACTATAGCGTCCATCGAGGCCGAGGGCTTCCTCCGCCCCGCCACCGCCCTGGCGGACGAAGCGCTGCCTACCGTCATGCGCAAATGCATCCGCGTGGCACAGAGCATTGCGGCGTGAGAAGGCGGGTTCTGTGAGAAGGCGAGTTCTGTGAGAAGGCGGGCCTCCCTCGTCTTCATCCTGGCGACGCTCGCGATCGACGCGCTCGGCTTCGGCCTGGTCGTGCCGATCGTGCCGGCGCTGGTGAAGTCGCTGACCGGCGGCGACACCAGCCACGCCGCTGAATGGCTGGGTGCGCTGGTGGCCACCTTCGCGGGGGCGCAGTTCGTGGCGGCCCCCGTGCTGGGCGCGCTGTCGGACCGGTTCGGGCGCAAGCCGGTCGTCGTGCTGTCGCTCGTGGGGGCGGCAGCCAACTACTTGCTGCTGGCCTGGGCGCCGTCGCTGGGCTGGCTTTTCCTGGGGCGGCTGCTCGCCGGCGGCACCGCGGCCAGCGCATCCGCCGCCAACGCCTATATCGCGGACATCACGCCGCCTGAGCAGCGGTCGGGCCGGTTCGGCCTCGTGGGCGCCATGTTCGGCGCCGGCTTCGTGATCGGCCCGGCGATGGGCGGCGTGCTCGGTGCCGTGGACCTGCGGCTGCCCTTCCTGGTGGCGGGCGGGCTCGCCTTGGCCAACGCGTGCTACGGCGCGCTGGTGATCCCGGAGAGCCTGGCCGTCGAGCGCCGCCGTGCCTTCTCGTGGCGCCGCGCCAATCCCATCGGCTCGTTGCGGACGCTGGCGGCGGACCCCGTCGTCGGCCGGTTGGCGATCGGCTGGAGCCTGATGTGGTTCGGCCTGGGTGCATTGCAGAGCGCCTTCGTGCTCTCGACAGGGCTGCGCTTCGGCTGGGGCACGCAGCAAAACGGGTTGGCGCTGGCCGTGCTCGGGGCCAGCCAGGCGTTGGTGCAGGGCGTATTGGTTCGGCCGGCCATCCGCTGGCTGGGCGAAAGGCGGGCAGCATTCGCCGGGTTCGCGGGTTCGATTGCGGCCTATTGCTGCTTCGGCTTCGCGCAGGCGGGTTGGGTGATCTACCTCGCCGTCGTGCTGATGTCGCTCGGCGCCGTCGCGGGACCGGCGATGCGCGGCATGATGTCCGACCGTACCCGGCCAGACCGGCAGGGGGAGCTTCAGGGCGGCCTATCCTCCGTGGAAGGATTGACCGCGATCGTGGCTCCGGCAACCGCGGCCACCGTGTTCGCCATGGCCGTCCAGGCGGGCGGCGCGGACTGGGCAGGCACCCCGTTCCTTTTGGGCGCCTGCACTTACGCCGCCGCCGCGGTGCTGCTGCTTCGCTCGCGTGAGGCAGCGACCGCCTGACCTCAGTCGGGCATGCTCAGTCAGCCGTGCCCAACGCAGCGCGGCCAGGCAGCGGCGCCTCACCAGTATCCTCGTTCGTAAGCTTGGTGGTGTTGGCGACGGCATAGAGGCCGTAGACCACCTTGGACACGAGATCGAGGATCCCAATCGAGGCCACGCCTGCCGTCGAACTGATCACACTCAGCCCGTCCGTGCTGACTGCCAGGATCAGCGGGTAGATCAGCCACAGCACCGACAGGATGACCGCATTGTTCCGGTAGTCGGTTTGCACCGCGGCCCGTTCCTTGCGGTTCTCAGCCAGCATCGGCCCCCAGATCACGTAATAGACGCCCAGGAACGCCACGCAGGAGATCAGGAACCAGGTCCACTTGATCCAGACGACCTCAGAAAGACCGAAGAACAGCGCCGTCAGGATCATCATCACGTCGGCGAGCAGCATCCCGGCCACCATGCCGCCGCGGCGCATGCCCGAGTGCATCGCGGTACTCGCCAGCGCCAGCAGCAGCAACGGTGTCGTGAACGTCCAGTCGATGTAGCGCGCAAAATAGAACAGCCGCCCAACGTCCGCCGTCGCGCCGAGCGGCAGGATCAGGCTGCCCTGGCCCACCGCCATCGCGAAATAGGAACAGGCGGCGATGATCGGCACGATGCCGTGGCAGATCGTGTGGGACTGCTCACCCGGTGTCCGCTGCCTGCCCAAGGCCAGCGAAGCCAGCCCTCCGGCCAGCATGAGCGCCGTATCAAGCCACAGCCAAAACTCCGATCCCACACCACTCTCCCGCTACAATGACCGGTGGAAAGCGCCGGTGGCGCGAGCGGGTTGCGGATCGGACCACTCCAACCCGAAATTGTTTGGCCGCCAAATGCCGCCTGGGACCGTCACTTCAACCAGGCACCGGCAGCCCTGCCGCCGACGCACCGACCGAGCTCTGCGGCATCGACGGCGTCTCCTTGTCCTTTGCCTCCAACTGCGCGACGCATCGCCCCGTGTCGCGGATCACCTCCGGCCAATCGCGCGGCAGGCTTTGCAGGCTGCCGATCAGGCACTCGTCGTAGAACGCGTATTGCGCACCGGCGCCGCAGCCGAAACTCGGCCGGTCCGCCGCTGCCGCCGTCAGCACGATGCGGTTCGGCGCCGTCACCGGGGGACGTGCAAAATCGCCGGTGTAGCAAGCGGACACGACGGCCACCGTCGGCGCCGCGCCGCAGCCCTCTCCCAGCGCGGCGGCCAGTTCGTCCGGCGAGATGAATTCGTCATGCGCCGCCAGATACAGGCCCGGCCCATGCGCGCCGTGTGATGTCATGAATACGAAGCACGCCTGGCCCCGTTGCGGATGCATTGCCGCGATGCCCGCCAGTACGCGCGCCTTGCTGGCGAGTTGCACGTGCGGCTGGGCCAGCATGTCCGGCGCGTCGCTGAACCGTTGGATATCGCCCGGGCGAGTACCGATAGCTTCCATCAGGTCCGCCATGCGGCCGGTCGCGTTGTCGAACACGGGGATCGAGCCGTCCCCCGCGACCAGCACGGCCGTCCAGCTCTGCGGCGCCCGCGGGCGGGGGGCGGCGGCCTGATGGACCGGGGTGCACCCGGCAAGGAGCAGCAAGGCCGAGACGGCGGCGAGGGTCTTCATGGAACAAGCCTGGCAAGGGTCGTGCGTCGCAAATCCCGGTCCTCTAGTTCTCGCGTGGTGGGCACATCATAGACGGCGAAGGGCTGCAACCCGTCCGGCAGGTAGGCACGGCCGGGATCGGCGATCCAGACCTCCGCCCCCGCCGCCATCGCGCGCAGCCAGGGCATGATGTGGCCCGTCATCGGCGCTTCGTAACATACGTCGCCGCACACAATCAGGTCCCACCGGCACGCCGCCCCCACCAGGTCCGCTGTCGCTGCCTCGACCGCCACCCCGTTCAGCGCTGCGTTCAGCCGGGTTGCCGCCGTGGCGACGGCGTCGATCTCGGCGGCTTCCACGTAGGCGGCGCCGGCCATGGCACAGGCGATGGCGGCCAGCCCGTTGCCGGCGGCGAAGTCCAGCACCCGGCGGCCGGTGACGCGGCCGGGATGATCCAGCACGTAGCGGGCCAGCGCCTGGCTGCCGGGCCAGGCGAAGGCCCAGAAGGGCGGCTCGATATTGGTCTCGTGCAGGAACGCTTCGGTCGCCAGCCAGATCGGCGTGATCTCGGTGGCGAGGTGGAGCACGACCTCGGGGACCAGAGGCGGGCGGGCCAGGGCGGTGTTGGCGACGATCCAGCCGGAGTTCACAAGCGTCCGATCAGGATCGCTGCGGCCACCGCCAATCCCACTTCCCGGTTGGAGCGGAACAGCCGCAGGCAGCCTGCCGGGTCGTGGATGTCCAGTGCCGCCGCCTGCCACGCCAGCATCGCAGCCGGTATGGCCAGAGCCAGGTCGAACCAGGCGGTCAACCCGGCCAGCCACCCCGCCCAGGCCAGCGCCGCCACCGTCATAGCGTAGCATACATAGAGGAAGGGCCGGGTACGCTCGCCCCACAGCAGCGCGGTGGAGCCGATGCCGGCCAGCGCGTCGTCCTCCCGGTCCTGGTGCGCGTAGACGGTGTCGAACCCCAGATCCCACAGGATCGCGGCGGCGTAGATCGCGGCCCACGCCCAGTCGATCCGCCCCGACCCGGCGGCGTAGCCCATCGGCGCCCCGAAGCCGAAGGTGAAGCCCATCATCAA
This sequence comes from uncultured Acetobacteraceae bacterium, assembly GCA_964247705.1. GTDB lineage: Bacteria > Pseudomonadota > Alphaproteobacteria > Acetobacterales > Acetobacteraceae > LMUY01. The sequence goes on from CAXTVQ010000022.1 coordinate 34,900, forward strand.
CTGCGGCCACCACGTCACCCGCTTGGCCAGCGGATAGAGGCCCACCAGCACCAGCGAGCCCACCCCCAGGGCCCAGCACAGCCCCGGCAATTGCAGCAGCACCAGCAGCCCGAGCGCCAGCAGTGCCGCAAGCAACCCTGCCGCCTGCCGCATCCGCAGTGCGCCGGAGGCGAGCGGCCGGCCGGCGGTGCGGGCGACTTTGCGGTCCAGGTCGCGGTCCCACATGTCATTGACCACGCACCCGGCGCCGCGCATCACCACGCTGCCGATTGCGAACAGCAGCACCAGCCAGGCCGTGCGCCCGGCCGGCGCGCCGGACAGCAGCAGGCTCCACAATCCCGGCAGGAACAGCAGCCAGGCCCCGATCGGCCGGTCCAGCCGCAACAGCAGCGCGTACGGGCGCAAGCCCGGCGGCAGCTTCGCCACCCAGCCGCCCGTGACGATATCGGTGTGAGCGCCCGCCATTCCCCCGTCATCCCGCAGCCGGCCCCGCCGGGTCAACCACGCCTTCAACTTGACTGGCCACCCGCGGCTGTCACATGGCTGGTTTCATACCGACCTGAAAGACGGCCACACGCATGTCCAACCCGTCCGATGCCGACACCACGCCCATCGTGTCGGTCCAGCAGCTCGCCGCCTACCTCGAGGCCGGCGGCAAGCCCCGTGACCGCTGGCGCATCGGCACCGAGCACGAGAAGTTCGGCTTCATGCGGCCGGATTACCGGTCGCCCCCCTATGCGCCCGGCGGCATCCGCGCGCTGCTGGACGCCTTGTCCGGCCCGTCGTGGGAGGAGATCCCGGACGATGGCCTGCCGATCGGCCTGAAAGGCTCCGGGCCACACGACGGCGCCTCCATCTCGCTGGAACCGGGCGGCCAGTTCGAGCTCTCGGGCGCTCCGCTGGCCACCCTGCACGAAACCCGCGAGGAGCTGGAAGGCCACTGCGCGACCGTCTCGGCGCTGGCCGCCGACCTCGGCATCGGCTTCGCCCCGCTCGGCTACCACCCGACGCTCACGCGTGAGGCGGCGGAATGGATGCCCAAGAGCCGCTACGCCATCATGCGGCGCTACATGGGCCGGGTCGGGACCATGGGGCTCGACATGATGCTGCGCACCTGCACCGTTCAGGTGAACCTGGACTACGCGGACGAGGCGGATATGCGTCGCAAGCTGCGCGTGGCGCTCGCCCTGCAGCCGCTGGCGACCGCGCTGTTCGCCAACTCGCCATTCAAGGAGGGCAAGCCGAACGGCCTGCTGTCCAACCGCGCGCACGTTTGGACGGACGTGGACGCCGGCCGCACCGGCATGCCGGCGTTGATGTTCGAGGAGGATTTCGGCTTCGAACGCTTCACCGAATGGCTGCTCGACGTGCCGATGTACTTCATTCAGCGCGACGGCCGCTTCGTCGACCTCGCCGGCCACTCGTTCCGCGACTTCATGGCCGGACGCTTGGCGCACGTGACGCCTCATGCGCCGGAAGTGGGCGACTTTGCCGACCACGTCACCACCGTGTTCACCGACGTCCGCCTGAAGCGCTTCCTCGAGATGCGCGGCGCCGACGCGGGCACGCCGGCGATGATGCTGGCGCAGTCGGCACTTTGGGTCGGGTTGCTTTACGACGATGCGGCGCTCGCCGCGGCCGAAGCCCTCGTGCGCAGCTTCCCCACGGAGCGGTTCACCGCGCTGCGGCCGCTGGTGGCGCGCACGGCGATGGCCACGGCCTGGACCGGCCCCGGCGGCGCCGCCGGCACGTTGCGGGACCTCGCGCGGGAGGTGCTGGCGATCGCTCGCGACGGGCTGCGCGCCCGCGCCAGACACCATCACGGCGCCGACGAGGCGGCTTATCTCGACCCGCTGGACGCCATCGCCGGCGGCGGACCGACTGCGGCCGAACGCTGGTTGTCTCGATTTAATAACGAATGGCACGGAGATGTCACTTTCCTCTTTGACGAGGCAGCCATCTAGCGGCTACGCATACAGTGGTGTGGTTCTTATCGGAAGAGTCTGCGTCACTTATGAAATGTTAATACTTAGCAGCGACTTAGGGTCGCCCCGGCTCCTCCCCCAGCAACGGACCATCCGCAGCGGTGTCGCCGTCCGGATACGTCTCATCGGCCAGATGGAGGCATGGGCCACCACGGGCGAGAGCGTCTTGCCGGTCGGCCGCAAGACCAGGGCGCTCATCGCCATCCTGGCCCTTGCCGCACCCCGGCCCGTGACCCGCGAGCGGCTGGCCGACCTGCTCTGGTCGCGCCGGCTTGAGGAGCAGGCCCGTGCCTCCCTACGCCAGGAGTTGCACCGGCTCCTCGAAGCCCTGCAACCGGCAGGGCAGGACATCGTCCGCGTCTCGCGCGACCACCTCTCGATGCGGCCCGAACTGGTCTGGACGGACGTGGACGAGGTGCTCAGCGCCACGACCGACGATCCGTCGCCCTTGGCGCTGCTCGACGGCGAGTTGCTCGACGAGTTCAACGGCATCGACCCAGCGCTCGACATCTGGCTCACCGCCGAGCGCGAGCGCCTGCGCGACCGTGCCCGCATCGTCGCCGAAGCGCTGCTGACGCAGCAAACCGCAGCCGAAACGGTGATCCCGGCCGCACAGCAGCTCCTCGGCATCGATCAGGCACATGAGGGGGCGTGGCGCGCCCTGATGCGTGCCTATGCCGAGCGGGGCGAACGGGGCCTGGCGGTGAAGGCCTACGAACGGTGCAAGGCGGTGCTTGCCGACCTGCATGACGCCGCACCCTCCGCGGAAACGCTTCATCTCGCGGCCGAAATCCGGGCGGGCACGATGGCCCAGGCCGGTTCCGCCCGCCCCGACCGGTTCCGTCCCGACTCGCGGATAGACGTACGGCCCACCATTCGCCACAGCGTGAAGATTGGCGTGCTGCCGCTGCAGATGATCGGCACAAGCGGCGAGGAGGCCCACCTCTCGCTCGCCCTCGCCGAGGAGATGACGGCGGCCCTCGCGCGCTTCCGCGGCATGTTCCTCGTCTCATCCGCCGCCCTTGGCCAGTTTCGAAGCCGCGACGAAACCACCCTGCGCAGCAATTTCGGGCTCGATCTGCTGGTCGATGGCAGCATCCAGCGCGTCGGTCGCCGCTTGCGCATCACCCTGCGCCTGTTGGACCTGCGCGAGGGCAACCAAATCGTCTGGGCGCGCCGCTTCGACCGCGAGCCGGAGGACCTGCTGAACCTTCAGGACGAGGTCGCTGCCGAGGTGGTGGCCCAGATCGATCCGGAGATCATGCTGATCGAGGGCCGTCGCGCAGCCCGCCGGCAGCCCTCCAACAGCACGGCCTCCGACCTCGTGCTGAGCGCCCTGCCGCTGATCGTGCGGTTACGGCACGCCGAGTTCATGCAGGCCGGCGACATGCTGGCCCGCGCGCTGGAGCTGGAACCGGATTACGCGGCGGCCCATGCCTGGCGCGCGTATTGGGGCATGTTCTGCGTCGGCCAGGGCTGGGCCGAGGGAACCGACATCTCGGAGCAGACCGGCCACCACGCCGAACGCGCCATCGCACTGGACCCTCAGGACGCCCGCAGTTTGACCATCGCCGGCCATGTTCGCGCTTATCTGCATCACCGCCCGCGCGAGGCGCTGGAGCTGCACGACCGGGCTTTGGCGCTCAACCCCAACCTGGTGATGGCCTGGGGGCTGTCGGCGACCAACCTCATCTACATCGGCGAGCTCGACGAGGCAGCGCGCCGGTTCGCCCGCTACAAGCGGCTTTCCCCCACGGACGCGAACGCCTTCTTCTTCGACGCCAGTATGGGCTTGCTCGAATTCACGCACCGCAACTACGAAGCCGCAGTGTTGCTCGGCCGCCGTGCCAGCGAGCTGAACCCGTGTTTCACCGCCGGCCTGCGCTATTACCTCGCCGCCCTTGGCCATGCCGGGCTCGCGGAAAAGGCCGCAACGATCCGGGCGAGGCTGCTCGCCATCGACCCGCGCTCAACCGTGCAACAGGCAATCCGCTGCAGCCCGTTCGAGCGGGGGTCCGAGACGGAACACTACGCCGCCGGGTTACGCGCCGCTTGCCTTCCGGAAACGTAAGCGGTCCAGTCCGATGCATGACACTGCACGGCGTCTTCCCCTACCTGCCATCCCCGATCGGCGAGGACGGGCGCGTTCTGACGGACGTGCTGGCACGGCTGGTGGACCATTTGATCGAGGCCGGGGTGCACGGCCTGACCCCGCTCGGCAGCACGGGCGAGTTCGCCTACCTCACCACCGAGCAGCGCCTGGCCGTCGTGAAGGCGACCGTCCAGGCGGCACGCGGCCGCGTGCCGGTGATCGCGGGGGTGGCGGCGACGACCACCGCCGAGGCGGTGCGGCTGGCCCATGCCGTGATGGCCCGCGGCGCCACCGGCGTGCTCGCCATCCTCGAAGCCTATTTCCCGGTCCCGGATGTGGGGGTGGAGGCCTATTTTCGCGCCGTCGCCGCCGCGGTGGACGGCCCCGTGGTGATCTACACCAACCCGCAATTCCAGCGCTCGGACCTGTCCCTGCCGGTGATCCGGCGGCTCAGCACGGTGGACAACATCATTGGCATCAAGGATGCCTCCACCAACACCGGCCGGCTGCTCTCGATCCTGAACGAGACGGAGGGGCGGCTCGACGTGTTCGCCGCCTCCGCCCACATCCCCGCCGCCGTCATGCTGATCGGCGGCAAGGGCTGGATGGCAGGGCCGGCCTGCATCATCCCGCGCCAGAGCATCGCGCTGTACGAGTTGTGCCGGCGCGGCGCCTGGCCTGAAGCGATGGCGCTGCAGCGCAAGCTGTGGGCGGTGAACGGCGTGTTCGCGAAATACGCCCTGGCCGCGTGCATCAAGGGTGGGCTCGAGCTGCAGGGCTTCCCCGTGGGTGCGCCCCTGCCGCCGCAGGCGCCACTGGACGAAGCCGGCCGCACCGAGGTCGCTGCCGTGCTGAGAGCCGTGGGCGCGCTGTAAGGCCGGGGCTGTCCACTCTGGCCTGGCGGTGATAGGTCGGTCCCGCAGGAAAAGTAGCGGGAGAGCAGGCATGGATGTCGAGGCACGCACCATCCGGAAGGTCATGTGGCGGCTGATGCCGTTCCTGATGCTGTGCTACTTCGTGGCTTACCTCGATCGGGTGAACGTCGGGTTCGCGGCGTTGCGCATGAACCAGGACCTCGGCCTGACTTCGACCGTGTTCGGCTTCGGCGCCGGCATCTTCTTCATCGCGTATTTCTTCTTCGAGGTGCCGTCGAACATTCTGCTCGAGCGGTTCGGCGCGCGCCGCTGGATCGCCCGCATCATGTTCAGTTGGGGCGTGATCGCCGCGGCCATGGCATTCATCCCGCAGATCTCCCACGGGCTCGGCATCGACACGACGACCACATTCATCACGCTGCGCGTGTTGCTGGGCGTGGCGGAGGCCGGGTTCTTCCCCGGCATGATCTTCTTCCTGACCATCTGGTTCCCGGCGCTCTATCGCGCGCGGATGATCGGGTTGTTCATGGCCGCCATCCCGCTCTCCACCGTCATCGGCGGCCCACTCTCCGGCGGGTTGCTCTATCTGGAGGGCTTCGGCCTGACGGGCTGGCAGTGGATGTACCTGATCGAGGCGATTCCCGCGCTGATCCTGGCCTTCGTCGTGCTGACCTATCTGACGGACCGCCCTGATCAGGCAAGCTGGCTTGCCGCCGACGAGCGGGCCTGGCTGGTGCAGCGCCACGTCGTCGAGAACCAGATCCGGCAACGGGCGCAGCATTTCACGATTGTGCAGGCGCTCGGCAACACGCGGGTGATCCTGCTCGCCTTCATCTACTTCGGCATCAACGCGGCAACCTACGGCATCGGCTTCTTCCTGCCGCAGATCGTCGCCGGCTTCGGCCTTAACTACATCTGGACCGGCATCGTCACGACTTTCCCCTATGTCCTGGGCGTGATCGGGATGGTCTACTGGGGCCGCCACTCCGACCGCACCGGGGAGCGGCGGGAGCATGTGGGCCTCGCCATCCTCATCGCGGCACTCTGCATCGGCGGCTCCACGGTGGTGGACAACCCGGTTGGCAAGATGATCCTGTTCAGCCTGGCCGGGTTCGGCATCTACGGCGCCCAACCCTGCTTCTGGGCACTGCCTACCACGTTCCTGTCCGGCCCGGCGGCCGCCGCCGGCATCGCCGCGGTGAACTCGCTGGGCAACCTCTCCGGCTTCTTCGGGCCCTACGTCATGGGCCGCATCAAGGACGCGACCGGCAGCTACGCCATCGGCCTGCTCGCCATCGCGGCCATCCTCGGCTTCGCCATGATCGTGGCGCTCTCGCTCACCCACGACCGGCAACTCGAAACACTCGCGGCTGGGCCTGTCGCGAAGGAAGCGGACTGATACCGGCGTTGGGTGGGGTGCGCTTCGGCACCCCACCATCAGCGCCGAACCGAAGCCTCTACGCCGGAATCACCCGCTCGGTGTGCACCCCGCGGCAGTCCATCTCGTAGTCCAACCCGATCACCGGCGGCCGGCAGTAATGCCAGTCCACCCCGTTGCGCGCGCCGCCGCGCTCAACCAGGCCGCCCGCGAGATGGGGGTGGATGTCGAACACAGTGTAGACCTGCGCCGCCGTCGTGTCCGCCCAGGTGGCCCCGAATGCCGCCATTCGGCGCTCCATCACCGTCATGACATGGGCGATCTTCTCCCGCATGCCGTCCACGCTGGTGTCGCCGAACCGCACGGTCCGGTCGCGGTATTCGCCCGGCCCCTCCTGCGACTCCCCGCTGCCCGCGATCACGAACGAGGCCGGCGCGTCCGGTGCGGGCACGGCCAGGCTGAACGCGTGGAAGCTCGGGCCGTCAGGCTTGTGCAGCTCCGGACACACGTTGCTCCGCGCCACCGGGTTCTCCTCGTTCCTGAAGATCCCCCAACGCTCCAGCGTACCGACATACTCGCGGTTGAACGCGGTGAACCCGGCATCCGTGAACGGCGCCGGCGAGCGCAACTCGCACGCGGCGAAGGCCGTCAAAGGCAGACCCTCCGACGTCATGAACGCCTCGATGCGCCGGAACCCCTCCACCAGCGGCACCGGCTTGGCGAACCGCACCCGCTGCATGGCGAAGCCAGGCTTGGCCGCCACGCCCGCCGAGTACTGAAACGGGCCGGGGATGAAGCGATAAGCGTCACGCTCGATCGTGGCGTCGTGGTGCCCGGACATGGTGCGGCCCTCCTTCCTGCGTTCGCAGTCTCGGCAGCCATCTGGTCTTTGGCAAGCTGGACGGCCTGTCCCCTTCCGGCTACGCCCCTGGCGGGAGCAATCAGTCGGGGCAGGTGATGCGGGTAGCCGAAGAGGACAAACCCGGTGTCATCCCGCCCCTGGTAGCGGCGACCAGGGTCCAGCAGAGCGCCTTGCGCAAGACGGCGTGGCGCCTCGTCCCGCTGCTGACTGTGGCCTACCTGTTCAACTATCTGGACCGCACTTGCCTAGGGTTCGCCGCCCTGACCATGAACAAGGAGATCGGCCTCGACGCCGCGCAGTTCGGGCTGGGCGCCGGCATCTTCTTCCTCGGCTACTCGACGTTCGAGGTGCCGAGCAACCTGATGCTCTATCGCTTCGGCGCACGGCGTTGGCTGGCGCGGATCATGATCACCTGGGGCCTTGTCTCCGCCTGCACCGCTTTCGTGACGGGGCCGGACAGCTTCTACGGCGTGCGCTTCGTGCTGGGCATCGCAGAGGCCGGGTTCTTCCCCGGCGTGACCTATTTCCTCGCCGCCTGGTTCCCGGCGCAATACCGCACCCGCATGCTCGCCTGGTTCCTGCTCGGCATACCCGCCTCGTCGCTGGTCGGCGGCCCGATCTGCGGCCTGCTGCTCGAGCTGAACGGCGTATGGGGCATCGCCGGCTGGAAATGGCTGTTCCTCGCGGTCAGCCTGCCCTGCGTGCTGCTGGGCGGCCTGATCCTGTTCACCCTCGCCGACCGGCCGCAGGAAGCGCCGTGGCTGACCCAGCCGGAGCGGGACGCGATGGACGCCATGCTGCGCGACGAGGTCCGGGAGCGGCCGAAGCACTCGCTCTGGGCGGCCATCGCCGACCCGCGCGTGCTGATCCTGGCCGCAATCCAGTTCGGCTTCACCCTGGGGTCCTATGGCATCGGCATCTGGCTGCCGCTGATCATCCAGACGCACCATCTCCCGACGCTCACGATCGGCTTCGTTGCCGCGGTGCCGTATATCTTCGCATCGCTGGGCATGATGGCCTGGGCGTGGCACGTGGACCGCACGGGCAAGAAGATCGCCAACCTCACGATCACCTGCCTGCTCGGCGCAGTGGGCCTGGCGCTATCGGTGGTGTCCGGATCGCTGCTCGCCGGGTTGACCGGGCTGACCCTGGCGCTGATCGGTGTCACGGCGGCGCGCGCGGTGTTCTGGACCATCCCCACGCGATTCCTGACCGGCGTGGCCGCGGCCGGCGGCCTGGCCTTCATCAACATGATCGGCACCATCGGCGGGTTCGCCGGCCCGGCGATGATGGGCGGCCTGCGGCAGTGGACGGGCTCGTTCCAGACCGGGCTGCTCGCAATGGCCGCGATCATGCTGGCCGCCACGTTGCTATCCGCCTCGCTGAAACTCGTAATGACCAGAGAGTGACATGAACCTGCTCGTTCTCCCCGGCGACGGCATCGGTCCCGAGATCAGCGCTGCCACCGTGTCCGTCGTGCAGGCCGTCGCCAAGATCGCCGGCTTTGACCCGGTGTTCAGCTACGCCGATATCGGCTGGGCCTCCCACGCCGCGCACGGCACGACCTTCACGGACGCCGTGTTCGAGCAGGCGAAGGGCGCCGATGGCGTCATCCTCGGCCCGGTGTCGCACAACGACTACCCTCCGTCCGCCGAGGGCGGGCTGAACCCATCCGGTGAGCTGCGCCGCCGGCTGGACCTGTATGCCAATATCCGCCCGGCCCGTATCCGTCCCGGTTTCACGCCCCGCTGCGGCGTGCCGTTCGATCTCGTCGTGGTGCGGGAGAACACCGAGGGCTTCTACGCCGACCGCACCATGTTCATGGGCACCGGCGAGGTCATGCCCACGCCGGACCTCGCGATGGCGTTCCGCAAGGTGACGCGCGCCGGGTCGCTGCGCATTGCGGAGACGGCGTTCAAGCTCGCCGGCCAGCGCCGGTGCAAGGTAACGGCGGTGCACAAGGCCAACGTGCTGCGCGTATCCGACGGTTTGTTCCTCGAATGCGTCCGCCAGGTGGCCGCGCGCTATCCGGGCGTTGCCTACGAGGAGAAGCTGATCGACGCCATGGCCGCCCTGCTGATCCGCAATCCGAGCGCGTTCGACGTGATCGTCACCACCAACATGTTTGGCGATATCCTGTCGGACGAAGCATCCGAGCTATCCGGCAGCCTCGGCCTTGCCGCGTCGCTGAACGCCGGCGCGGATCACGGCGTGGCGCAGGCGCAGCACGGTTCGGCGCCGGACATCGCCGGCAAGGACCTTGCCAACCCGGCATCGCTGATCGGATCGGCCGCGATGCTGCTTGCCTGGCTCGGGGAGCGCCGCGGCGGGCATGCGCTGCTGCGGGGAGCGGCGCTGATCGAGGCGGCGCTGGACAAGGTGATCGCCGTGCCGGAGCAGCGCACCCGCGATTTGGGCGGCACGCTGGGCACCCAGGCCTTCACCGCCAAGGTGATCGAGGCCCTGCAAGGGGCGCCAGCTACTTGAGCTGGCTATCCTTGCTGCCCCTGCGGTTGAAACCGATCGTCACCGGCTGACTGTCCCGCTCCGCCTGGCACGCCACGCAGGTCCGCACTCCCGGTAGCGCCCGGCGCCGGCCCTCCGGGATCTCCTCGCCGCACTCCACGCATTGGATCGCGCCGTCCCCGGTCGGCATCTTCGCCCGGGCCCGCAGCACCGCGTCCGTCACCGTGTCGTCGATCTGGTCCTGCACCGCACCGTCCGGAGCCCATCCGCTCGCCATCGTATTCTCCTCCGTTCCCGCCCGCTGCAGGATCCAGTTGGGACTTTTCGGCTGGCCTTCCAAGCCTCGGAGCGTCTGGCGCGTTGAGGCCGCAGAGGAGAACCCGTCATGCAGATGCAGATGCCCGAACCGATCACACCGCCTGCGCCGGGCATACCGCCCGAACCGCTGCCCGGCGAGGACCTGCCGCCGCTGCCGGTGAACGACCCGCCGCCGAACGATCAGCCCGGAGAGCCCGCGCCGATGCAGATGTAGCATGGGCGTCCTCGCCACGATGTTCGTCGTCGCCGCCGGCGCGTTGAACGCGGTGCAATCCGGCAGCAACGCCACCCTGGCCCGCTCGCTTGGCCGACCGTGGCTGGTGGGCGTGCTGGTCAGCCTGGTCACGGCGGCGGCGCTGGTCGCGGGTATGCTGGTGACCGGCGCGCGCATGCCCGAACCCGGCAAGCTTGCCACCGTGCCGTGGTGGGCGTGGACCGGCGGCTTGTGCGGGGCCGCTTACGTGGTCAGCACCTTGTTCTTCGCCGAGGGCATGGGCGCCGGGCTGTTCACCGGGCTCACCATCACCGCCGGGATCGTCGCCTCGATCGTGGTCGACCATTTCGGCCTGGTCGGCTTCCAGCAGCACACCGCCACAGCTATGCGGATCACCGGTGCGGCGGTGATGATCGTGGGCCTGGTCATCGTCGCCCGGTTCTAGCCGGCGACGAACCGCCCAGGTCCCCCGTTCGCCTCCGCCACGCGGCGATTGGCCTCCAGCAAGTAAGGGACCGCTGCGGCGTTCGCCCTGGCCACCTGAGCGAAGTCTCTCCGGAAACCCGGCATGATCCCGGCCAGGTCGCGCCGGAACGCCGCCTCGTCGATCGTGAGCAAGCGGCGGTCCCGCATCACGATGCGGCCGTCCACGATGGTCGCCGTGACGCCCCGCCCGGTCTCGCTATACACAAGCTGCCGCGCGACGCTGTTGCAGGGCATGAAGGCCACGTCCGTCAGATCGATCAGGCACAAATCGGCGCGCAGGCCCGGCCGCACCGCGCCCACCACCCGCTCCAGCCCGAGTGCGCGCGCGCCTCCCGTCGTTGCCGCACGGATGGCATGCACGGCGTGCACCCCGGTCGGGTTCGGGTCCGTCACCGCGGCCAGGGTGCAGAACAGCTTCATCGCCTGGAACATGTTCTGGCAGTCGCCGCAGCTGCAGTTGTCGCAGCCCAGGCCGAGGTTCACGCCCGCATCGTGCAGCCGCCGGACCGGCGCCACACCGCTTTTCAGCTTCAGGTTGCTCATCGGGTTGTGCACCACGCTGGCGCCGCTCTCCGCCAACAGCGCGATCTCGTCCTCCGCCAGCCAAACCCCATGCGCCAGCGCCGTGCCCGGGCCGAGCAGCCCGAGCGAGGCCATGTAGCGCACCATCGACCCGCCATGCGCCGCATACAGGCTACGCGCTTTAGCAAGCTGCGCCGGCGTTTCCAGCACGTGGGTGGTCACGGGCAGCGTATACCGCCGGGCCAGGTCGGCGATCCCCTCCAGCAGCGCCGGCGACGAGCGCTGCGGGCCGGACGGACTCAGCGCCCAGTGCAGCCGCGGGGGCAGGGGGTGCAACCGGGCAATCTGCCGCTCGACGAAGGCGAGGTCCGCCGCCGCATCGCGCGTGGAGCCCTGTACCAGGGCGCGCACCGCGTCCGGCATGCCGGCGGGCAGGAACGGCGCGATGTCCAGCGCCGCCACGTCCCGCAGCGCGATGGAGAACACCACGCGGATACCGGCCTCGGCGAAGGCGGCCAGGGTCGCGTCCAGCGTCTCCTCATCCTGCGGCACCAGGCTGTTCATGTCCTGCACCGTGGTCACGCCGAATTTCAGGCACTCGATGGCGCCGATCAGCGTGCGGGCGCGGATCTCCGCACGGCTGCGCTTGCCGAAATACGCGGGTTGCGAGTGCAGCGCCCAGACGTCGAACGGCATGTCCTCCAGCAGGCCCTTCATCAGCCCGTCATAGGAATGGAAATGCGCGTTGACGAAGCCCGGCATCACCAACTGGTCGGACGCATCCAGGACCTCCGGCGCGCCTGCCAGCCATTCCGCCACTATCGGGTCACCCGGCGGCAGCACGGCGGCGATGTGGTCCCCCTCCACCAGCACCTCGCGCCGCGCGGGCGCGTCCACGTCGCCATCCGGGTCCCACACCTGGCCGCCTTTGATCACCAGCCGCGCCATTACGGAGCCCCACACACTGCCCGATGCGAAGCAAAGCACAGCTTTGTTCCACCGCCCATCACGCTCTAACCTCCACCCATGATGTTCCTCGAACCCGCCACCCCAGCCAACGCCACGCTTGCGGTCAGCCAGCCGATGCACGCCTGGGTCGCCGGGCAGATCCTGCGCGCCTGGGCCACGCCTCTGGACGAAGCGCTGCTGTTCGCCGCCGAGCAGCACGACATCGCCTGGCTGGATTGGGAAGTGTCGCCCAGCTTCGACCCGGCAACCGGCCGGCCGCATGAGTTCCGCGACATCGGCGCCGCCGAGCACGCGCCGCGTTGGCTGCAGGGCGTGGACCGCGCGTTCGCAGCCTGGGGATCCCGGGTCGCGCTGCTCATCTCCCGCCATGGCAGCGTGATCTACACCCGTTTCACCGACCGCCACCGCACGGCTCCCGCCGACGCCAGCGCCGCCGCGGGCTACGTCGCGGAACAGGCGCCGCGCCAGGCTGCCTGGGCCGAGGCGCTGGGCCGGGACGCCGTCAGCCTGGCGCGCGACAGCGACCTGATCGCCTTCGCCGACACGCTCTCGCTGGCGCTGTGCGGCGCGTTGCCGGTACCGCTGGAGACGAGCGGCCCCGGCCGCGACGGCGGGACGGTCGCCTACCGTCTGGACCTGGGTGAACAGCCCGGCGTGTTCACCCTGAACCCATGGCCATGCCGCGGTGACCGGGTGACGATCGAGGCCGAGGGGCGGCCGATCCCAGGGGGGCGCTTCACGGACGCCGCCGCTATGCAGGCGTGGCTCGCCACCGCCGCCAATGTCCCGTTTCGGATCAGCCTGGCGCGCGCGAAGGAAACCCCTTGATGGTGGCTGCCGTCCTTTTGCCCCTCTCCCGTCCTTCACGGGAGAGGGGCGGGGTGAGGGCGCTCTAGTCTTTCGGTGACAAAGCCCGGACTGCCTCCACCAGTGCGTGCTGCAGCCGGTTGCGGGCGCGAAGGGCGCCGACTCGGGCGAAGCGCATGGCGTCACCCTCCGGTGCGCGGGCCAGGGCGCGGATCGGGTCGAGCACCGGCCAAGCAGCCAGGGGCAACGCCGGGTCATGCGCGAACCGGTCGCCCTTGGTGTAGTCGACGGGCACAAGGGCGCGTGCGGCCCGCATCATCATCGTATCCGTGCCGGGCGCCTTCGCCGCGGAGGCCAGGGCTGCTGTGGCGTCCAGTAACGGTTCGAGCGACAGCCGCTCGCCCAAAATCGCCTGCATCGCCTGCAGTTCCTCCCGCAAGGCCGCGGCTTGGGCCGCGAAGTCCAGCGGCAGCACGCCCTCCGTCAGCAAGCGCCACAGCGTGCGCACGAAGACGCGGGTGTCGCGCACCAGGTTGGCCTCATCCACCTTGTCCAGCAGGTCGTGCGGCGTGTGCCACCACCAGCCGAGCGCGTTGCGCATCGCCACCGGCGCGGGCGGCTGGTGGCTCAGGCTGCCGAACATCGAGGGAATACCGACGCCCCAAAACGACATGTCGCTGTTGCGGTTCGGCCGTTTGCCCTGCAGTTCCTGGTTGGTCTCCGCGCGGATCGCCTCCGCCGCCAGCGCCTTCAGCTCCGCCGGCACCGCCGTCTCCGTCAGCACCGTGGCGCCGATCCCGCCCGTGCTGTCCACGTTCACGTGCACGGCGCAGCGCCGCTCCAGCTCCGCCCAATGCGAGTCCACGTACCAGCTCGACCCGGAATACCGCCCGTGCGAATGCCCGGACCAGAAGCACAGCCGCAGGCCACGCTTCCACTCATCGCGCCGGGCCGCCATCAGGCGCGCGGTCTCGAGCATGGTGGCGTTGGCGCTGCCGTTGTCCATCACGCCGTAGTACCAGGTGTCGTGATGGCCGGAGAACAGGATGAACGGCCCATCGGGGTCCGGCCCATCCATGTCCGCCTGCAGGACCGGCGTCTCGCGCCATCCCGTATCGACCTCCGCCTGCATCTCCACTCGCGGCGCCGCGCCCGACGCCATCCGCGCCCGCAAGGCCGTGCCGTCGGCGAGCGAGATCGTGCAGGTCACTGTCTGCGGCAGGTCCCCCACGGTTTCGGTGGACGGGCTGCCCCAAACCGGCGAGATGCACATCTCGTGCAGGTGTTCGTGCGGGCTGACATGCAGCGTCCCGGCAGCTCCGGCGAGTGCCGCCCGGGCTGCGACGGCGGGACTGGCGATGCCGTCTACCATTACGATCGCACCCTGCAGCCCGGGCCGGGCGAAATCGGCATTCGTGCCGGCGCCCAGATCCACGACCCGCGCCACGAGCCCGCCGGCTGGTGAAGGCCGCGAGAACGAGTGGGTGATCGCCACGATGGGCACGCCATCCACCACGACGGACGCCGCACCCGGCAGGCTTATATAGGCGTCGTGCTTCAGCAGAACCGTGCGGAACCCGGCGGCGTCGAGCTCGGCCTGCACGTTCCCGAGGCTGGCAAGTTCGGGCGCGGTGCCCGACAGTTTCTGGTAGCGCGCGAACCCGGCGCAATCCGCCATCAACCGGCTGCCCGATACCTCGTCCGCCAACTCCGTCATGCTGCGTCTCCCTGCGATGCTGCCGAATCCTTTCCGGCGCGAAGAATGATGGCCGCGCTCGGATGCACCTCGGCCGTCCATCCCGGCGCAATCAGCACCGTTGCGTCGAGCTGCAGCAGGATGGCCGGCCCGGCTAGCACGATGCCGGCGGGAAGGCTGGCGCGCTCATACAGCGGCGTCTGGCGGGTGCCTGCGGCAAAATGGACCGGCAGCGTGCGAACCGGCGGCGGACACGCGCCGGGCGGCAACGCCGGCATCACGGGGGCCGGCAGCGCTCCCGTCGCCTCCACCCGCAGCGTGACCAGTTCCACCGCCGCCTCCATCACGAACCCGTACTGCACACGGTGCGTCGTGATGAATCCGGCCGCTGCCGCCTGCATGCTGCCGCCCCAGGGCACGGCCAGTTCGCCGCCTTGGCCCGCGTAGCGCAGCAACGCCACTTCCTGCGTGGAGCGGTCGGCCAGCGCCACCCGCTCCGCCTCCAGCCAGGCGTCGGCCTCGACGTGCAGGTCCCGCAAGATCGCCTGCGCCTCCGCATCGGCAACCACGCCGGCGGTGGGCAGCGTCCGGCTCCACTCTGCTTTCAGGTCGGCGGCTAGCAGGCCTTCGGCGCACAGCACGCCGGGTGCGGGCGGCACAAGGACGGTGGTGATCCCCAGCAACTCCGCCAACGCGCAGCCATGCAACGGCCCGGCGCCCCCGAACGGCACCAGCGCGAAATCCCGCGGATCGTGCCCGCGCTCCACCGACACGACGCGGATCGCGCCCACCATGTTGTTGTCGGCGATGGCCAAGATGCCGCGTGCCGCCTCGTGCAACTCGAGCCCAAGCGGCCCCGCCACACCGTCCGCCACGGCGCGCGCAGCAGCCCCCGCGTCAAGCTGCATCGCGCCTCCCAGCAAGGCTGGCGGCAAATGTCCAAGCACCACGTGCGCGTCCGTCACCGTGGCGGCGGTGCCGCCCTTGCCGTAACAGGCCGGGCCCGGCACGGCGCCGGCACTGGCGGGCCCCACGGCCAGCGCGCCCCCGTCCACCCGCGCGATCGAGCCGCCGCCGGCGCCGACCGTGACCATGTCCACCATCGGCAGCGGCAACGGCCAGTCGCCGACCCGGCCGTTCTGCGTGAGGCCGATCTTGCCTCCCTTGATCAGGCAAATGTCCGCGCTGGTCCCGCCCACGTCCACCGTGATCAGGTCGCCGAACCCGCACGCCGCCGCCACCGCACGCGCGCCCACTACCCCCGCCGCCGGGCCCGAAAGCGCAGTCACGGCGGGCGCCCGGCTGATGGCGGCGATCCCGGCGACGCCGCCGTTGGACTGCATCAGCAGCAGCGGCGCCGCGATCCCGGCCGCCTCGGTCCGCTCCGCCAGCTTGGCCACATAGCTGGACACGGCCGGCATCACTGCCGCGTTGAGCACGGTGGCCAGCGTCCGCTCGTACTCCCGCGCCACCGGCAACACGTCCACCGACCCGGTGACGAACACACCCGGCAACTGCGCCCGCAACAACTCGACCACGCGCCGCTCATGGGCCGGATTGGCGAAGCTGTGCAGCAGGCACACGGCCACCGCGGCAACGCCCAGCGCCCGGCACGCCTCGGCCGCGGCGAGCACGGTTCCCTCGTCCAGTTCCACCTGCACCGCACCCCCGGCGGCCACGCGTTCGGTCACCTCCAGCACGCGGGCGGGCGGGACTGGGCGGGCGGGCTTGCGCCAGGCGTACAGATTGGCCCGCCGCGGAATGTCCTGCCGCCCGATCTCCAGCACGTGGCGGAACCCGGCGGTCGTGACCAGCGCCGTCCGTGCCCCCTTGCCCTCCAGGATCAGGTTGGTGGCGACCGTGGTGCCATGCAGGACGCGGCCGACCTCACGCGGGCTGGCCCCCGCCGCTTCGAGCGCCAAGTGGACGCCTTTGATGAACGCCTGGCTCGGATCGTGTGGCGTGGAGGGCGTCTTGGCGCGCCAGGCCTGGCCGGTCTGCGGCTCCTGGATCGTGACGTCGGTGAACGTACCGCCGATGTCGATGGCGATCGAGTAGCGCCCGGTCATGCCGCCCGCTGCAGCCCGCGTTGCACGGCGGTCGCCGCCTCGTCCACCCGGCCATCCGGCAGCAACGCCACGCCGTAATCGCGCAGCGCCGCGGCTTGGGACACGAAGCCGTCCGCCACGTCCTGTGCCACCAGCGCCGCCGGCCGCTCGTGCGGGTCGCCGCGTCCGCCGCCGCCCCCCGTCTCGATTCGCAGCACGTCGCCGTGGCGCAGCCGGTTACCGTCCGACAGCGGCCGCAGCACGCGCTCGCCGGGCTGGCCCGGATTGACCACGGCGCGCCCGGACCCCGCCGCCATCGCCCCGGCGGCTCCCCAGGGCGGGTTAGTGACGCCGTCGATCCGGATCGCCAGCACCGCCTCCTCCGCCAGGATCCGGTAGTCGCGCACGATCCCGCAGCCGCCGCGCCACCGCCCCGCGCCGCCGCTATCCCGGTGGATGGCGTAGGTGCCGACCTGCACCGGGTAGCTCATCTCGAGGAACTCGACCGGGTAGTTCTCCTGCGCCACGAAATACACCGCATCCAACCCGTCCGCGTCCGGCCGCGCGCCGTAGCCCACGCCGATGCCGTCGGACATCAGGAACGGCTTTCCCCCCGCCGTGCCGCGCAGCAGCGTGATCACGTAGGCCGAGTGCGCGGCCGGCGCCGCCGTGCCGGCCGCGTTGATCAGCCCGTTCAGCGCCGCCAGCACCCGCATCATGGTCAGCCCGCGCATCCCGAGCGGCGCCGGGAACCGCGGCTGCAGCAGCGAGCCCTCGCGCAGGATCACCTCGTCCAGCGCGCGCGGGCCCCCGGCATTGCACACCTCCGCCGGATCGCCGCCGAGGAAATACAGGCCGAGCGCCATGCCGGGCACGTCCGGGTTCATCAGGAAATTCACCGGGCCGGGCGCCTGGTCGTCCGTTTCGCTGGCATCGAAGATGAAGCGGTCGTCCGCCGTGCGGGTGAGTGCGAAGCGGATGTGCAGCGGTCCGCTGCCGTGGCCGTCGCCGTCGATGCTGTCGGTGAAACGGTGCGTGCCGACGGGGAACGTCTCGCGCAGGCGGCGGCGCACCAGTGCTTCCGTGCGCGCCAGCAACTGGGCCAGAGCGTCCTGCAGCCGGCCGGCGCCGAAACGGTCCGCCACCTCTGTCATTCGCCGCACGCCCAGGGCCACGCTGGCCATCAGCGCCGCCGTGTCGCCGCGGCACGCCTCCGGCTGGCGGGAGTTGCGGTAGAAGATCGCCAGCGCCGTATCGTTGGTGCGACCGGCGTCGATCAGGCGCACCGGCGGGATGATGATGCCCTCTTGGAAGATGTCGGTGGCATCCGGGCTGATCGACCCGGGCCGTAGCCCGCCGACGTCCGAAAAATGCGCCCAGCCCATCACGAACGCGACGCGCTGCCCTTCGTGGAACACGGGGGCCAGGAACACCTGGTCATTAGAATGGGACACCGCACCGCGGCTGCCGTAGCAGTCGCTGTACCAGAACAGGTCGCCCTCGCGGATGGTCTCGATCGGGAAATGCTTGAACACGGGGCCGCAGATGTCGCCGAAGATCGGCACGTTGGAGCCCACCGCCATCACGCCCTCCGCGTCGAACAGGGCGGTGTAGAAATCCTTCTTCTCGCGGATGAAGGCGGAGATGGCGGTGCGTTCCAGCAGCGCCTCCATCTCCGCCTGGCCGGCACGGATGGCGCCGCGGATGATCTCAAGCGTGATGGGATCGCAGATCATGGGGTCTCAATCTCCCAAATGGCAGGCGACGGTGCGCCCAGGGCCCGCTTCGCGCAACGCCGGGGTCTCGGCCTCGCAGCGGGCATGGGCAGCGGGGCAGCGGTTGCGGAAGGCGCAGCCTATGCCCACCGGCGGCGTGTCCGATAGCGATCCGCGGATCGGCAGTGCCGTGCGGTCCTGGTCGATGCGTGGCACCGGCACGGCGGCAATCAGCGCTTTGGTATACGGATGGCGCGGCGTCGCGATCAGCGCCGCGGTCGGCCCGGTTTCCACCAGGCGCCCGCGATACATCACGGCCGTGCGCTCGCACACCGTGCGGATCAGCGCTAGGTCGTGGCTGATGTAGATCGCGGCCAGCCCCAGCTCGTCCCGGGCGCGGCGCAGCAGGTTCAGGATGCCCGCCCGCACCGATACGTCCAGCATCGAGACCGGCTCGTCCGCCACCACCAGCTTCGGTTCCGGGATCAGCGCCCGCGCCAGCACCACCCGCTGCAACTGCCCGCCGGAGAGCTCGTGCGGGCGCCGGTCCAGCCACTGCGCCGCTGGCAGCAGCAGAACCCGGGCCATCACCGCCTCGATCCGGGCGGCGCGCTCGGCCTTGGGCACGCCGAAATTGGCCAGCGGCTCCATAAGCGAGCGGCGGATCGTGAAGCGCGGGTTCAGCGCGTCGAACGGGTTCTGGAACACCAGTTGCGCCTTGGCGCGGAACCGGCGTAGTGCGGCGCCGCGCAGATGGGTGACGTCGGCGCCATCGAAATGCAGGCTGCCGGCACTCGGCTCCTCCAGCCGCAGCATGGTGCGCGCCGCCGTGGTCTTGCCGCAGCCAGACTCGCCCACAATCCCGAGCGCCTCCCCGGCGCGCACCGCGAGCGACACGTCCACCATGGCGTGGACCGCACGCGGACCGGCGCCGTATGTCTTCGACACACCGCGCGCCTCGATCATGCCGCCATCCCGGCCCATACCGCGGGCCGCGCTGCCAGCGCCCTCAGGGCAGGGGCCTCCGCAGCCCGCCAGCAAGCCACCGCATGCTCGTCCGTTGCCACCAACGGCGGCGGAGCCTCGCGGCAGCGCGGTTCGGCGAATGGGCAACGCGGGGCGAAGCGGCAACCCGGCGGCGGGCGCAGCAGCGACGGCGGCGACCCCTCGATCGGCACCAGCGCCGCCTCGCCGCCCTCGAGGTCCGGGAAGGCATGCGTCAGCCCCATGCTGTAGGGGTGCAGCGGCCGCTCCAGCACGGCACGGGCGGTGCCGGACTCGACGATCTGCCCGGCATACATCACCGCCACCCGGTCGCAGGTGTAGGCGACGACGGCCATGTCGTGCGTCACCAGCACCATGGACAGGTTCAGCCGGGCCTGCAGCGCGCGCAGCACGTCCAGCACCTGCCGCTGCACGATCACGTCGAGTGCGGTCACCGGCTCGTCCGCGATCACCAGCGCCGGGTGCAGCGCCAGGGCGAGCGCGATGGACGCGCGCTGCCGCATGCCGCCGCTGAACTGGTGCGGGTAGTCGGCCAGGCGGGCAGGGGCGAGGCCGACCAGTTCGAACAGCTCTGCCGCACGGGCCAGCGCCGGACCGCGGGCGAGGCCGCCACGCTCCTGCAACACTTCGGTGAAATGGCCGCGCAGGCGCTGCACCGGGTCGAGCGCGTTCATCGCCGTCTGCGGCACGAACGCCATCCGCCGCCAACGCAAATGCCGCCGCGTGCGCTCGGGCATCGCCGTCAGGTCCTGGCCCTCGAACACCAGCCGGCCGCCCGCAACCCGCGCCGCATCCGGCAGCACGCCCATGATCGCCCGCGCCAGGGTGGATTTACCGCACCCGCTCTCCCCCACCAGCCCGGTGATGCTGCCCGCCGGCACGGCGAGCACTGCGCCGTCCACTGCGCGCACCGGCCCGGCGCCCGTGCGGTAGTGGACCGACAGGCTCTCGACCGAGAGCAGCGTCCCCGCTTCCTTAAGCGTC
>CAXTVQ010000022.1:55421-65925 GCA_964247705.1 uncultured Acetobacteraceae bacterium
AGCGTCCCCGCTTCCTTAAGCGTCATTGCTCGGCCAGCTTCGGGAACAACAGCTTCTCCGAGCCGCGCGAAATAAGAAAACCTGCCAGCACCATCAGCACGATCGCCACACCCGGCGGCGTGAACCAATTCCACGCGCCGCGGGACAGTGCCTGGTTGGCGTATGCCTCCTGCAGCATCACGCCCCAACTCACCACGGCCGGGTCGCCGAAGCCCAGGAAGGAGGCGGAGGCCTCCGCCAGGATCGCCCAGCCGATCGCCACCGAGCCATACAGCGCCGCCAGCGGCAGCACCTGCGGCAGCACGTGCACGAACATGATCCGCGCCGGCGAGCATCCCGTCATGCGCGCCGCATCCACCCACGCCCGTTCCCGCAGGCTGAGCACCTGGGCGCGGATGACGCGCGCGGTGTTGGGCCACAGCAGCAAGGCCACGCTGGCGACGATCACGACGGTGCCCGGCCGGGTCAGCGCGGCGAGCACCAGCATGGAGGGCAGGAACGGCAACCCGAGCACCACGTCCGCCAGCCGGTTGATCACCCGGTCCACCCAGCCGCCGAGGTAACCGGACAACAGGCCCAGCAGCGTGCCGATCGCGACCACGGCCACGGCCGCCGTCAGCCCGACCAGCAGCGCCGCGCGCGTGCCGTAGATCACCTGGCTCAGCACGTCTCGCCCACTGGACGTGGTACCCAGCCAATACTCCGCCGAGACCGGCATATAGCGCGCGACCCGGCGCCCGACGCGCAGGATCTCCAGCGGATCATGCGGCGCCAGCACGGGTGCAAGCAGCGCCACCACCGCGATCACGGCATAGATCGCGGTTCCCGCCGCAGCGAACGGCTCGGTCCGCAGCAGCCGGAGGACGGTCCTAACGCCGCGCACCGACGCTCACCCGCGGATCCAGCGCCGCGTAGGCCAAATCCGCCAACGTATTCATCAGTACCAGCGCGGCGGCGATCATTACGAACGCGCCTTCCGCCAGCGGGTAGTCCGCACCCTGCACCGCGTTGACCAGCAGCCGGCCGATGCCGGGCCATCCGAACACCGTCTCCACCACCACGTTGCCGCCGACGCTGGCGCCCAGGCCTAGCGCAAACGCGGTCGCCACCGGCAGCAACGCGTTGCGCGCAGCGTGGCGCATCACGATGGACCAGCTCGACAGCCCCTTCATCCGCGCCATGACGATGAACTCGTCGGATAGCACCTCCAGCATCGTCGCCCGCATCAGCAGCAGCGGCAAGCCTTGCAGGTAGATCGCCAGCGTCAGCGCCGGCAATGCGAGGTGCCACCAGAAATCGCCGGACACCAGGCGCTGCAGCAGCGTGCCGTCCGGCGCGCCCGGGCTGGACGCGCCGCCGGTGGGGAACCACCCCGTCTGGAACGCGAGCGCGGTCAGCAGCAGCATGCCCAACCAGAACTCCGGCGCCGAGCGGGTGGCCAGCGCCGCCGGGATCGCCACCGCCTCTACCACGCCGCCGCGCCGGAACGCGAGGAAGGCGCCGGCCACGATGCCGAACGCGTAGGCGCCCCCTACGGAGACGAGGGTCAGCACGATCGTGTTGGGCAGCGCCTCCAGCAGCAGGTCCAGCACGGGACGGCCCTGCAGGAAGGACACGCCTAAATCACCGCGGACCAGGTTGGCCATGTAGATCAGGTATTGCTGCCACAATGGACGGTCCAGCCCGAAGGAATGCAGCAACGCGGTCCGCGTCTCGTCCGTGAAGGTGGGGGAGATATAGTTCAGCGTCGGGTCGCCGGGTGCGAGGCGGAACAGCAGGAAGCTGATGCTGGCCACCGCCCACAGCACGAACAGCAGGTGGCCGAGCCGGTCGAATAGGCGGCGCTGCATTACTGGTAGATCGCCGTCGTCTCCTTCACCCCCGCCGGGTAGTGCAGCTTGCCGTCCACCACCGTGTAGCCCGCGTCCTTCAGGATCCTGCGGGCCCCGTCCAGGTTCTTGCCCGGGATCATGTCCACGATATCCGGCACCGCCCAGAACGTGAGCGCCGGCGACACCCAACTGTTGGCCGGCACCGCCGCATCCCCCCAGGCATCGGCCGCCAGCGTGTCACGGTCGATCGCGGCGGACAGCGCCTGGCGGAAATGCACATCGTCGAATGGCGGCCGGCGCTCGTTGTAGCCGACGAACTTGAAGCCGATGTCGAGGCTGTCCGAAACATCGATGGCCGGGTCGGACTTGCCCAGTTGATACAGCAGTTGCGGGTCGCCGGTGTAGTCGGTCAGGAAGTTGATCTCCCCGCTGCGCAGCGCACCCAGCGTCGCCTCGATGTTGGGCGTGATGCGCATGATGAAGCGCGCGGCCTTGGGCTTGCTCCAATGGTCCAAATTGGCCTCGAGCACGATCTGCTCGTTGAGGTTGATCGACGCCACGCGAAACGGGCCCGACCCGACCGGCTTCGGCTCCATGATGCTCTCGGCGGTCTGCGGCTTGTTCGCCAGGTCGTCGAAGATCGGCTGCCAGACGTGCTTGGGCGCCAGGTTCAGCTTGGACAGCGAGCTCACGAGGAACGCCGCATCCGGCCGCTTCAGCGTGATGCGCAGGGACCGCGGCCCCGTCACCTCCACACTGGCGATATTGGCGACGAACGGCTTGTACATGGGCGACTTGTCGCCGAAGCCCGGCGCCTGCAGGCTGAACACGGCGTCATCGATGGTGACGGGGGCGCCGTCGCTCCACGTCATGCCGTCCCGCATCGTCAGCTCGACCGTGGTGGGGGTGGGCCGTGTCACGCTCTCCGCCGCCCATGGCTGCGGCAGCCCGTCCGGCCCGATGCGCATGAAGCGGTCCCAGATCAGCTCGGTCGCCCACGAACCCTGCGCACCCGGGATGTTGAACGGGCTTATATTGGTCGGCACCGTCGTCGAGTTGACGATGATGTCCTTTTGCGGCCCCTTCGGCGTGAGATTGATCCAGGTCCAGAAATTGCGGATGCCGAGCCCGGCTTCCTGCACGGTGCTTTTAGCGTCCCAGACTGTCTGGTTGAACGCGACCAGGCTCTTGGGGTGCACCATGAAGCCATACGGCTGGTCGTGGTTCACCAAATCCTGCGCCTCGCGCATCAGCGACTGCCGTTTGCTCAGGTCCAGCTCCTGACGCTGGGCCTGGGCCAACTGGTCGTACGCCGGATTGATATAGCCCACGAAATCGTAGCCGTTGGCGGCATTGGCCGAGACGAACAGATTGTAGGTCAGCTCGTCCGGATCGCTGCGCTCGGGCCGGCCGACCATGGTCCAGGTCGTCGCATCCCAACGCTGCCGCTCGTACCAGATCACCTGGTTGAACTGCTGGCTGGGCAGCGCGCGGACCGTGACGGTGAGGCCGAGGTCCTTCCACGAATCGGCTACCAGTTCGGCCGCATTGTATTCCTGCGGCGAGACGGCTTGCGGCAACGTCAGCAGCGTCAGCGGCCGCACCAGGTCCCCCGCCGGCTGCGCGTAGGCGGTGGCGAACAGGAGCGGTGACAAGGCGGTTGCCAGCAGGACCAGGCGCATGCAGGAGCTCCGGTGGGATCGCACCAGCCTTGCACGCGCTGTGCCGCCGGTCACGCCCGCTTGCCGCGATGCTGAAACGATGGTGCGATCCGCGCCCACCTTGGAGCGCCGCCATGCCCGTCACCGAAGCCGAGCAGCACTTTCTGGACCAGGTCAGCCTGGACCTGCCCTGGGCCTTGGTGGAGACCTTCAGCACCACCCCCCGCTGGCGGCCGGAGGACGTGAACCGCGCGGTGGACATCCTGGTCGGGCGGCTGCAGGGCGCCGGCGTGCCGGTGGAGGTGCACCAGCCGGAGATCTACCTCTCCGTCCCCTACAGCGCCTCCGTCATGGCCGGGGGCACCACGTGCCGGGCCAAGCCGCCCTCCTCCTCGCTCTCGGTGCCGGGCGGGCGGACGGCGAAGCTGGTGGCCTTGCAGGCCAACCCCAAGGCGCTGCGGTCCTACAACCGGGACGTGGCAACCTTGTTCGGCGGCAGCATCACCTCGGTGGACGAAGTGAAGCGGCTGGTCGCCGGCAAGTTCGTCGTGATGCAGGGCTTCGGCAACCCGGCGTTGACCAGCCTGGTCGAGGAATGGGGCGGCGCCGGGCTCATCGCCTGCAACCCCGGCACCGACGTCCATTGGGGCACCTGCACCACCATCTGGGGCAGCCCGGACCTGCACGACTGGCCGCGCAAGCCCGGCATCCCCGTCGTCGCCGTGAACAACCCGGACGGCCAGCGCCTGATGGCCCTGGCGGCCGACGGCGGCGAGGCGACGATCCGCACCGACCTGGTCGAGGGCTGGTTCCCGCAGAAGATCCCCGTGGTGAGCATCCCCGGCGCCGAGGACCCGGACCGTTACGTGCTGGTGCACGGCCACCTCGATAGCTGGGAAGTGGGCGTCGGCGACAACGCGACCGGCGACGCGACCCTGCTCGAACTGGCGCGGGTGTTGTGGACCAACCGCACTGCGCTGAAGCGCGGCGTGAAGCTTGCCTGGTGGCCCGGGCACAGCACGGGGCGCTACGCCGGGTCCACCTGGTTCACCGACGCGTTCGCGGCCGATTTGGACCGCAACTGCCTGGCGCAGATCAACTGCGACAGCCCCGGCTGCCGCTGGGCCACGTCCTACCACGACACCCGCGCCTTCACCGAGTGCGCCGCCCTGGCCGAGGATGCGATCCGTGACGTGGTGCCCGGCGCCGCCATCGCCATCCACCGCCCGCCGCAGGCCGGCGACTACAGCTTCAACAACATCGGCCTGCCGAGCCTGTTCATGCTCAGCTCCACCATGCCGGACGCGCTACGGGCGGAAAAACACTACTACGACGTGTCCGGTTGCGGTGCGAACATCGCCTGGCACACGGAAAACGACACGATCGAGATCGCCGACCGCAACCAATTGCTGACCGACATGCGCATCTACCTGCTGGCGGCCCTGCGGGTGGCGAACGCCGAGACGCTGCCGTTCGATTGGGCGGCGACCTGCGGCGAGTTCCTGCAGACCATCGACGCGTACGAGGCGGCATCGGGCGGCCTGGCGGACCTCTCGGCGGCACGCACCGCGACGCTGGCCCTGCGCGACGCGTTGCAGGCCCTGTCCGGCATTGCGGCGGACCGCCAAAACGAGGTGCTTCACGAACTCGGCCGCATCCTGGTGCCGGTCAACTACACGCGCGAGCCCCGCTTCCGGCACGACCCGGCTTACACCGTCCCCAAGCTGCCCACCCTGGCTGTTGCCGCGGAGCTCCCCGGCTACACCGACCCGCATTTGCGCCGGATCGCACTGACCGAACTGATGCGGGGGCAGAACCGCTACGTGGGCGCGATCGAGCAGGCAAGGCGATTGGTTCGATCGGCTCTGGATTAATCGAAGTCACCGGACTTGCGACCGAGCCTTGACCGGACGGTTCGCGTGGCTGTCCTGCGGCACGCCGCGATTGAGCGACATGTGGGAGTGCACGCACAGCCACCCATCCCCGCTTTTGCTGAACACCATCGTGGCCCGGCCCGGCCGGTCGAACGCCGTTCCGTCCGGGTGGTAGCCCGTGCTGGTCCACGGCGCGAGCACGGTTGCCATGCTGCCATCGGCGGACACCAGGATGCGGGTCTGCGCCAAGGTGAACCGGAAATCCGTCGTCTTCGGCCAAACCTTGTCCCATTGCGTCGTGTTCCATGCGGCGAGGCCGGAAATCACGTCATTATGGGTTCCGAAGGCAAGCACATCCGGATGGAACAGCGGCTTGGCCGAGGCATAATCCACCTCCCGCACGAACCCTGAGAAAGTTTCCAGCCAGTCCGCGAACTGGCGAGCGGTCCCGGCATCGGCTTCGGGCAAAGGCTGCATCGTTCGTTCCTCCTCAGATCGGTCAGATCCGCGCGACCTCGAACCCGGCCAGTTGCGCGTACCCCCGAACGATGCCGCGCAGCTCGTCTACCGTCGCCACGTCCTCGACTCTGGCAAAACCCTGCGGCGCCCGCCCAGCCACGAAATCCATCACCCGCTCCGGACCGCCATTGCGGTTGGAGTGCACGATATCGCTCGTCGCCGGCCGCCGCTCGGCCTCATACCCCCGCAGAGCCGCCTCCACCGGTTCGGCCGCCAGCCGGTCGGCCAGGCAGCGCGCGTCCAGGATCGCCTGGGACGCGCCGTTGGACCCGACGGGGTACATGGGATGCGCCGCGTCGCCCAAAAGTGTCACCCGGCCCTGCGTCCACCACGGCAGCGGGTCGCGGTCGCACATCGGATACTCGAAGATGGCCGGCGTGGCCCGGATCAGCGCCGCGGTGTCCACGAACGGCAGGTCCAACCGCTCGACAAAGTGGCGGAACGCCTCGTATTGCCCTGTCCTGGACCAGCTCTCGCGGGCTGGCGGTTGCGTGCCGGGTTCGGCGGTGCGGGCGTAGATCACCCAGTTCGTCAGCCGCGTGCCGGGCGACGCACCCGGCGCGATCGGATACAGCACCAGCTTTGCGACGGCGTCCCCCGCGATCACCATGGCGTCGCCACCGTCGAATGCCGGCCAGTCCACGGCTCCCCGCCACATGCTGATCCCGTTCCACCGCATGCCGCCGTCATCCGGATGCAACGCCCTGCGCAGGGCGGAGTGGATGCCGTCGGCCCCGACCAGCGCCTCGCCCACGGCCTCCTCGATCTCGCCATCCGGCGTCTGGAAGCGTGCTGCCACGCCCGTAACGGTCTGCGTGTAGTCCAGCAGCCGCCGTCCGGCACGCGGGGCCATGTCCCCCAGGCGCTCGGTGGCCGCATCCCACAGCATGGCCTGCAAGCGTCCGCGATGCAGCGAGAACTGCGGCGCATCGTGCCCGGCATGCAGCCCGCGCGGCTCGGACCAGATCGGCTGCCCCAAATGGTTCGCGTAGGTCAGCGTGCGGGTACGGATCCCAATCCCGTCCAGCCGCGGCAGCAAGCCGAGTGCCGCCAACTCGCGCATGGAATGGGGCAGGGCGTTGATCCCGACCCCGAGCGGCAGCACTTCGGGCGCCGCCTCATACACCTGCGCCGCAATCCCCTTCGCGTGCAGCATCAGCGCCAGCGTCAGCCCGCCGATGCCGCCCCCCGCGATGATGACCGGCTGCACCGTGGTCAGCGGAGCAGGTTGGAGCGGGCGAGTTCGACCACCTCGTCGCCCCGCCCGCTCATCACGGCCCGCATCATATACAGCGTGAAGCCCTTCGCCATCTCGGCCGTCACCTTCGGCGGCATCGCCAGCTCCATCCGGTTGACCACGGCGTCGATCACCACCGGGCCGGGATGGGCCAGCGCCTCGGCCATCTTCGACTCCACGTCCGCCGGGTCGTCGATACGTACGCCGTGGATGCCGACCGCGTTCGCCATCGCCGCAAAATCCGGGTTCTCGAGCGTGGTCCCCGTGTCCACGAAGCCAGACGATTTCTGCTCCAGCTCGATGAAGCCGAGCGCCCCGTTGTTATACACCACGACCTTGATCGGCAGGCCGAGCTGCTTGGCGGACAACAGATCGCCCATCAGCATGGTGAACCCGCCATCCCCCGACAACGAAACGACCTGGCGGCCCGGGCAGGCCGCCTGCGCACCCAGCGCCTGCGGCATCGCATTGGCCATCGAGCCGTGCCAGAACGAGCCGATCAGCCGCCGCCGGCCATTCATCGCCAGGTAACGCGCCGCCCACACGGTCGGCAGCCCGACGTCGCAGGTGAAGATGGCGTCGTCAGCCGCGAGCGTGCTGATGGCGCGGGTGATGTGCTGCGGATGCAGGCGTCCGCCGCGCTTGCCGCTGGCCAACTCGTCCAGCCCCTTGCGCGCCTCCTTGTAGTGGGCAACGCACGCCGCGAGGTGCTTGCCGCTGCGGCCCGGCCTGAGCTGCGGCAACACCGCTTCCACCGTGGCGCGGACATCGCCCACCACGCCGAGGGCGATCGGGGTGCGCCGCCCGATCACCTCGGGCCGGATGTCTACCTGGGCGACCCGCGCGTCCTTCGGGTAGAACTGGCCGTACGGGAAATCCGTGCCCAGCATCAGCAGCGCGTCGCAACTGCCCATGGCGTAGTAGCCGGACGAGAACCCGATCAGCCCGGTCAGCCCGACGTCATACGGGTTGTCCCACTCCACGTGCTCCTTGCCCCGCATGGCATGCACCACCGGCGCCTGGAGCGCTTCGGCCAGGCGGAGCAATTCGGCATGCGCCCCCTCGCAGCCGCGGCCGCATAGCAGCGTCACGCGTTCGGCGCCGTTCAGGAACGCGGCCAGTGCGGCTACCGTCTCGGGCGGCGCGACCACCGTCGGCTTCGGCAGCAGCAGCGCGGCCGGTTGCGGAGCCGGGCCAGCCGCCGCCGGGAGCAGGGCAACGTCCCCCGGAATGACCACCACACACACGCAGCTTTCGGCCACGGCGCGGCGGATCGCGATCTCGAGTACGCGCGGCATCTGCGCCGGGCTGGTGACCAACTCGCAGTAGCTGCTGCATTCCTGGAACAGGCTCTGCGGATGGGTCTCCTGAAAGTAGCCGGAACCGATCTCTGGCGACGGGATGTGCGCCGCGATCGCCACCACCGGCAGCCGCGAGCGGTGGCAGTCGAACAGCCCGTTGATCAGGTGCAGGTTGCCGGGCCCGCAGCTCCCGGCGCAGACGGCGAGCGTGCCGGTGACATGCGCGTCGGCGCCGGCGGCAAACGCCGCGACCTCCTCGTGCCGCGTATGCAGCCACTGGATGCCGCCGTGCCGCCGGATCGAGTCGGTGAAGCCGTTCAGGCTGTCCCCCACGATGCCGTAGACCCGGCGCACCCCCGCCGCGGCGAGCACCTCCACCATCTGGTCGGCCACCGTCTTCGCCATCGCAGGTCTCCTTCGGGGATGTGGCCCGGCGCCTAGACCATAGACCGCAACTCGTCGACCAGCACGCGCGTGTTCTCCGTGTAGTCGACCGGCACCACGACGAGTTGAACCCCACCGGCCGCAAACGCCCGTTCCAGCACCGGTATCAGGTCCTCCGTGCGCTCCACCCGGGACCCGGCGGCGCCGTAGCTTTCCGCATAGCGCACGAAGTCCGGATTGCCGAAGGTCAGGCCGTAATCCGGGAAGCTGTCCACTGCCTGCTTCCACCGGATCATGCCGTAGGCGCCATCTTCCAGCACCAGCACGACGAGGTTGAGCTTCAGCCGAACCGCCGTCTCCATCTCCTGGCTGTTCATCATGAACCCGCCGTCCCCGCACACCGCCATCACGCGCCGCCCCGGATACAGCATCGCCGCCATCATCGCCGACGGCAGCCCGGCGCCCATCGTCGCCAGCGCGTTGTCCAGCAACAATGTGTTGGCGACGGTCGTTCGGTAATTGCGGGCGAACCAGATCTTGTACATGCCGTTGTCCAGCGCCACGATCCCGTCCTCCGGGATCACCTGGCGCACGTCATGCACGATCCGTTGCGGCGTCGGCGGCCAACGGTCCTCGGTCGCGCGGTCGGCGATGCGCTCCAGGATGTGCTCGCGCAGCCCGAGCAACGCACCGGCATTGGGCAGCCGCCCCTCCAGCCGGTCCGCCAGCAGTTCGAGCGTGGGGCCGAGATCGCCGACCACCTCGGCCTGCGGCGCATACACCTCCTCGACATGGGCGGGGGTGAAGCTGATGTGGATCACCCGCGCGCCACCTTGGCCCATGAGGAATGGCGGCTTCTCCACCGTGTCGTGGCCGATGGCGATGATCAGGTCGGCCCGCTCGATCGCCTTGTGCACGTAGTCCCGCTCGCTGAGCGCCGCCGTGCCCATGTAAAGCTGGCTTCCGCCCGCGACGGTGCCCTTGCCCATCTGCGTCGTGAAGAACGGGATCCCGGTGCGCCGCACGAACCCGGTGATCCCGGCCGTGCCCCGCGGGCGCGATGCCGCGGCCCCCAGCATGATCAACGGCCGCTCGGCCTGCTGGATCATCGCCGCCGTGCGGTCCAGCACCGCCCGGTCCGCCACCGGCAGGTCCATGGCATGCGGCGGCGGCATCGCCACGTCCGGCCCTTCCTCGGCGGCAATGTCCTCCGGCAGTTCGAGCAGCACCGGGCCCGGCCGCTCCTCCATGGCCAGGCGGAACGCGTCCCGCACCAGCGTCGGGATGCTCCCCGGGCTCACGATCTGCCGCGACAGCTTGGTGAGCGGCCGGAACGCGCTCACGATATCCACGAGCTGGAACCGCGCCTGGCGGCTGCTCAGGATGCCCTTCTGCCCCGTGATCATGATCATCGGCATGGCGCCGAGCAGGGCATACGCGGCCGCCGTGGTGAGATTCAGGGCGCCCGGGCCGAGCGTGGTCAGGCACACGCCCGGCCGGCCGGTGAGCCGGCCGTGGGTTGCGGCCATGAACGCGGCCGCTTGCTCATGCCGGGTCAGGACGAGCTTGATGGAAGACCGGCGCAGGCTTTCGAGCACGTCGAGGTTTTCTTCGCCGGGCACGCCGAAAATATGACTCACGCCTTCGTTCTCGAGGGCCGCCACGAGGAGGTCGGAGCCGGTCGGCATGGGGGTGC
>CAXTVQ010000023.1:0-4232 GCA_964247705.1 uncultured Acetobacteraceae bacterium
CTCGAGTTACGTTCTTGACGTAGCGGACAAGTGGACGTTTGCGCCGGGCTGGAACGTCCCGCGACCCCCAAAACGGGGATAACAACCACATACATTGTCGTCGCTTTGGCCGACCTCCTGGTGAACCGCCACGGATACCGCACGCATCGCATCACGGAGGCGTGAAGGCTTCTACGTAGGAGTACTACTCTCGCTCTCCCAGCCTGATCCGATGTAGACTGGCCGGCATTCTGTATGGCATTAGGATCACATCATGCCCGACGAGGCTGTAACCCAAAGACAGTTGAATGGGTGTAAATTAGGCATTCAGCGACGTGGGACATTAGTTTATATCTCGCTTGAGAGTATTAACGAATACACTGCAATCGAGTTATTCGAACGCCTCGTCAAGAGCGCGAAAAGCGGCACCCTGAAGCTCGATCTCGCCCTCAGTTGAAGAGAAGTGCGACGTTGCGAACGGAACCGTCTCCATCATTGAGGGTGACGAGAGACGTTGGGACAGGACCGCGCGGTGGCTGTCAGCGATGCCGCGGCGTTACTCGCGCATCGTAAGCACGACTTTACGGTTTCCGGGCTGGTTCCGCGACAACCGGCGATCCACCCGATTGCTCGCCAAGTCCTAGCGCGGCCGGTCGGGCGCACGGCCGCCGCCGCCAGAACCGCCGGCCCCGGTCGAACAACGGTGACGAGGCAAGGGCCTCATTCACGGCTTCTCGTCCCGCGGCGCGGATCGCTAACCAGGGAGGTGAGTTCGGACGAATTCATCCAGCACGATCCCAGCGTCGCCGAAAGCTTTGACAGCCTGCGCAAGCAGTCAAGGACGGTCGACGAAGGCGTATCGATCGTGGGCCAGGGTGACCTCGTACTCATCGCCGCGGGAGGCACGCACGAAGGCAAGCCCTGCACCGACATCGGCCGGTAGCGCGTCAAGGCAGGCGAGCTCGTCGAGCACCGGGATTGGGCCGGAGCTCCTGATCCAGCAGATTGCTGACAAACTCTCGCGGCTGGCGCTTGATCGTGAATCGCTGCTTTGGGCAGCGGAGCGCACCGATGCGGGGAGCGGATGAGCGGGCCGCGTGGGCAGCGGCGTGCAGACCGGTTGGCCGCGGGCGGTACCGGCGCATCAATGGCCAGGAATGCCTTGCTACCGAGATGCCGGGCAGTTTTGCGCATGGTCTTGGAACCCGTATACGACGGAACCGGGAAAGACCTTTCCGCGTCTGAGATGAGAATGACCGACCTTAACGCGCTGGTGATCTTCGCGAGAGTGATCGAGGCAAGCAGCTTCTCGGAAGCAGCGCGCCGGCTCAACATGCCGATCTCGACCGTCAGCCGCCGTATCGCAGAGCTGGAGGACCAATTGGGCGTTCGCCTCCTTGAACGCTCGACGCGAAGTTTGCGACTGACAGAAATAGGCCGTGAGATCCTCGAGCATGCCCGACAGGGTAAGGAGCTCAGCAATGCCGTGGACAACATCGTCTCGCAACAATCGTCGACCGTTACCGGCTTGCTGCGTCTCTCCTCCCCACCCAGTATTTCCGATACGCTGCTCACGCCGATCATCAGAGCATTCCAAGAAACCTACCCGAAGGTTCGCGTTCAAGCATTGGTGACGGACCGCCACGTCGATCACATCGCTGAAGGCGTCGATCTCACGTTTCGCCTGGGCGCCCTGAAGGACTCGGCTCTGGTGGCGCAGCCGGTGCTTAGCTACCGGCACCAGCTCGTGGCCAGCCCGGCCTACCTTGCCGAACAGCCGGCGCCCCAGACGCCGCAAGACTTGCTTGGCCACCGGCTGCTGACATTCTCACACTGGAACCCGGAGAATAGCTGGACGTTCGTTCGCGCCGGCAGCACCGAGCAAAAGACGCTTGCCTTCCTGCCGCAGTTGTCGATGAACGACTATGCCGGTTTGGCGGCAGCGCTTCTGGCCGGCGCTGGCATTGGCGACCTGCCCCCTGTGGTGCAGCCGGAGTTGGTGCGCGACGGGCGTCTCGTTGAGATTATGCCGGATTGGCGATTTCGCCGTTTCGAACTCTCGGTGGTCCATCTCGGCAAGCGCCACATCGCCAAGCCGGTGCGGTTGTTCAAGGAGTTTGCGACGAGGATGGCGCCGACGCTGTTCCCCGCACTGCCGACCTGATCCGCCGGACTTTCCTTCCAAAAGCAGAAAAGCGTTTCCCGATATCGCCTACTTATCGCCGTCCCTCCATCGCTCCAGCTTCGGAACATCGGTGTGGAGAGTTGCAAGCGATGAATTCCGATGAACGAGCGGTGAGCAATGCGCTAAGCGCCTATCAGGTCGCCCTCAATCAATCTGACATCGAGGCTGCGATGCATCTGTATGCGGCCGATGCGGTGTTCATGCCGCAGAACAGCGCGTCCAGTGTAGGCATCGCTGCAGTCCGCAGCGCGTATGAGGCGATCTTTGCCACCATCGCCTTCGCTGTCACATTCGATATTGCAGAACTGCGGCAGCTTTCGCCCGATTGGGTGCTCGCCCGCACCAACTCGGCCGGAACTGTGACCGTGCACGCGACGGGCGCCAAAAGCGCTGAAGCTAACCAAGAGTTGTTCCTGTTCCAAAATATCGGCGGACGATGGGCCATCGCCCGCTATTGCTTCTCCACCACCAACCCTTCCCGGGATTGAGACTACGGGCATCGGACCATGAGCATGATGAAAGCCGCCGTGATCCGTCGGCCGGGCGGCCCCGAGGTCCTCGAACTGGAGAACCGCCCGGTTCCGGTGCCGCAGCCCGGGCAAGTGCTGCTCCGCGTGCGAGCCTTCGGGCTCAATCGGTCCGAGTTGTTCACCCGGCTCGGTCAGTCGCCCAACGTCGCCTTCCCGCGCATCCTGGGGATCGAGGCCGTCGGCACCGTGGCTGAGGCTCCCAGCGGCGAGTTCCAGCCCGGCGACACGGTGGCGACGGTGATGGGCGGCATGGGCCGCGACTATGACGGCGGCTACGCGGAGTACACCTGCGTACCGGCCAAGCAGGTCCAGCCAGTCAGCACGGCGCTGCCCTGGGAAACGCTGGGCGCGATGCCCGAGATGATGCAAACGGCATGGGGCTCGCTGTTCCGCGCCCTGCGTGTCGCCGCCGGCGAGCACGTTTTGATCCGCGGCGGCACCACATCCGTTGGGCTGGCCGCGGCGGCCATTGCCAAGCGCCAAGGCGCTATCGTCGCTTCCACCACCCGCAAGCCGGACCGCACCGAGTTGCTGCGTGCGAGCGGCGCCGACTACGTCTTCATCGATACGGGCGCCATCTCCGACCAGGTGCAAGAGGCGTTTGGCGGCGCCCACAAGGTGCTCGAGCTCATCGGCGCCACGACCTTGCGGGATTCGCTGCGCTGCGCCCGGGAGCCGGGCCTGGTCTGCATGACGGGGATCGTCGGCAACAAGTGGGCGCTGGAGGATTTCAGCCCGATGGAGGTCATCCCCACCGCGGTCGGCTTGACCACCTATGACGGCGGAGTGGCCGACTTCATGGCAACACCGCTCACCGAGCTCGCCGCCCAGGTTGCTGCCGGGTCGCTTCACGTGCAGGTCGGGCGCGTCTTCCATCTGGACGAGATCGTCGAGGCGCATCGCTGCATGGAAGAGAACAGGGCGGGTGGCAAGATCGTCCTGCTGACCTGATCGTTCGGTATATCGCCAATGGACCGGCCAGTGGTCAGAGATAAGGAGGAACCTCATGCAAAAGATCGGTTACTGGTGGGCCGGCCTCGCTGCCTTAGCCATCGCCGCCATCACCCCCGCCCGCGCCGCACCCGAGGCGCCCGTGCCGTTCTCCACCGACCCGGCGGTCAGCGCCCGGCAGCACGCCGCCTATGACGTGGTACATCGCTACGAGGATTTGCTGAACGCCGGCAACACGGCGGAGATCCTGAAGCTTTTCGCCCCGGACAGCATCGCCGAATGGAACGACCGGCCGAGCTTTGTCACGGCACAGGACAAGGAGGACGCCTATGATGCACTGTTCAAGGCCGCCAAGTTCAGCACCGTGTTCGGCTATGCCAGCATAGACTCGGATGGCGACACGGCCGTCGTCAGGACCTTCCATCACAAGGGCGCCACCGTGTTGGAGGGCGGCAAGGAGGTGGTCGACCTCAACCGCGAGGTGTTCGTGCTGCGCAAGATCAATGGCGAGCTGAAGATCGTGCTCTACATCTTCAACACCGACCCCGTCCAAGGCGAAGGGTAGCGCCCGCCAGCCGCTCGAAGGT
>CAXTVQ010000023.1:4332-45278 GCA_964247705.1 uncultured Acetobacteraceae bacterium
TGGGCAGCATAGAAGGTTTGGGCAGCATGGGAGCGCAAGACAGTGCGACGCCGGACTCAAGCCTTTCTAGGTGCCTGCCTGCTCGGCCTGGCAACGTGCCAGGCGGCTGTCACCGCCACGGATCAGGTGGCTCCCGCCGACAGGGGATTGCAGGCAGCCATCGCCAACTATCCGCCGCTGATCGTAGGCGCCAACACGCAGCCGGCAGACGGAAGCGGCCCGTTGCCGCGGCCGTGCCCCACCGGCGGTCGCGTCGAGCAGCGGGGCGGCCTCGTCACCGAGTATCTCGGCCCCGACCCGGCGAGCCCCGACCTGTGCCGGATGCGGATCGGCGGTCAGGACGTGGAGGGCTGGTACGGCATTTGGCTCACCACCTGGCCCGGCGCCGGCATGGCCCACGACGCCCTCGCGCGGCTGATCCACGGACGCACTGGCCAGGTGGAAGCCTTCGACGTCGATATCGGGCCAGGCCGGCGCTATCACGACGTCCAGCGCAACGAAGGCATCGAGTCCATCCTGCTGCTCGGCCACATCTATCGCGCCATGAAGATCTCGCACTATCGCGAGGGCGCGGACGGCAACACCTATCGCTCCGTCTCCACCGCCTGGAAGGATCTGGCCACGGGGATGATCCTCTACGCCACTTACCAGCATATCTCGGGCATCCCCGAGATCGACGTTCCGATCATCCCCGCCGCGATCGTGCCGGCGCCCTGAACCCACTGGCTGCCGCACCTCATAGGGCTGAAAGCTTGGACCATGTATGGCCGACCTGAACGCGCTGCTGCTCTTCGCCAAGGTCGTGGAAGCCAACAGCTTTTCCCAAGCTGCACGGCGTCTGAACATGCCGATTTCCACAGTGAGCCGCCGCATCGCCGAACTTGAGGATCAGCTCGGCCTACGGCTCTTGGAACGCTCCACCCGCAGCTTGCGGTTGACGGAGGCCGGCTCCGAGATTTTCGAGCAAGCCGCACGCGGCGCCGAACTCAGCCAGGCGGTGGACAACCTCATCGCGGACCAGTCCGCCAACGTGTCGGGCCTGCTGCGCATCGCGGCCCTGCCCAGCCTGTCCGACACGCTGCTGGCGCCCATGCTCGGCGCGTTCCAACTGGCCTATCCGGCGGTCCGTGTGCAGGTCCTGGTCGCCGACCGCGCGTTCGACCAGATCGCGGAAGGCATCGACCTGATGTTCCGGTTCGGTGCACTAAGGGACGGCGGGCTCGTCACCCTGAAGCTATTGACCTACCGCCACCAGCTCGTCGCCAGTCCAGCCTACCTTGCGCAGCATGCTCCGCCGGAGACGCCGCAAGACCTGCTTGGCCACCGTTTGCTGGCCTTTTCACATTGGCGGCCGGAGAACCGCTGGACCTTTATCCACGCCAATGGCCGCGACCGCGAGACACTCAGCTTTCGCCCACAGCTATCGATGAACGACTACGCCGGCCTGGCGGCGGCGCTGCTGGCTGGCAGCGGCATCGGCGATCTCCCGCCCGTGGTGCAGCCGAACCTGCTGCGAGAGGGTCGCCTGGTCGAAGTGATGCCGGCTTGGCACCTGCGGGCCTTCGATCTTGCCATCACGCACGTGGGCAAGCGGCCCATCGCCCGCCCTGTCCGGCTGTTCAAGGAACTCGCGGCCGAGATGGCGCAAACGTTGTTCCCCGATCTGCCAGCCTGACCAACCGGCAGGCCGGCAGCCGTCATCGCCACCACACCGTGCAGGTTCACGTCGGCGTGCCGCCGGCTTGCATCGAGGCACGTCTCTTCGCTCGCCTCCGCGATCGAGACGAACTCCGTCATCCCGGCGCTGTGCACGATGGCATCGATCCCGCCGAACGTCGCCGCGATCGCCCTGGCCGCCAACTGCGACGCGGCTGTTATCCAGTGTCCCCGAAACCGTTTACCGGTTGCTGCATGGCGCAGTGCGGCGGTTGCCTTCCCTTGGTTTACCCAGCCTCGTTGCTGCTCGTGCCGCCCTCCGGGACGAAACCGCCTGCGATCTCGAGCATCTCGATGCGGCCGTGCATCTCGAGCGGCGCGATGCCGGCACCGTGGGTGACCAGCCCGCCGCCGATGCTGACCCGGCGTGCCGACCCGCCCGGCTTGAAGCTCAGCGCGATGGCCGGTAGCTGGACGACCACGCCCTTGACGAGGGACGGGCCGACGCCGCCCCATGTTTCCAGCCCGCGCCGCACCTGGAGCTCGCCGATCGGCTGGCTGATCTGGATGCCGACTGCACCGTCTGCGTGCGTGACGACGCGGTCGAACGCGGCCCGTCGCACCGTGCCCGCATAGACGTTGAAGCCCCGCGAGCCGCCGCCGAAAGTCTCGAGCGGCGCGTTGACCTCGAGCGTGCCGAGGCCGCCGAAATTGACGAAACCGATTGCGCTGGGACCGAAGGAGGTGATCTTGTCCTCGGCGATCCAGCGGTCCACGTCGCCCCAGTTGTCGAGCACCATGTCGTTCGACCCATAGGTGGTGACGGGGCCGTGATTGCGTACCAAGTCGACGGCAGCGCCATGGACCGTGAAGACGCCGCCCGAAATGCGGTCCGCCGTGCCGGGTGCGATGCCGCCGTCGCTGTAGACCGCGCCCGTTTCCAACCTTGCCGCAACCAGCCGCCCTCCGCCCGAGCCAGCACCCGCCACGAAGATGCCGCTGCCACGGACAGGCGCCCCGGCCCGCCCGGCCGAAAGCCCCGTCAGCTCCGCCGTGATCGTGACCGCCGGGTCGGCCTGCAGGTTCCAAAGCGTGAAGGCGCCGGGAATGACCTCCACCCCGTATCCCTTCGGCCGCTCCTCAAAGGAGCGGGCGTCGGCGGCCACGATGTCCACATCGCGCACGTCCACGTGGCCACCACGGATCCTGCCGTGCGCCAGCAGGCGGACGCAGCCGGTGAGCCGCAGGGCGTGCAGCGCCAGGCGGCCGAGATGGTCGACGCCGCCATCGTTGTGGATCGCGCAGCGTGTGACGTCCGTGACCAGCGTCAGCGCGGCCACCCTGTTGTCGCTCGAAAGCTGGACTCCGTCGCTGCCCGGGGCAAAGCGTAGCACCGTGCCCGGTGTGCTCCCGGTCAGGGACTGCCCTGGGGCGAGCCGCAACTGCGGCAGGCCGGCAAGGCCGGTGGTAACGGTGATCCGGCGGACGGCGGGATCGCCTGCAGCGGCGACCAGTTCGGCGGCGGTCGCAACGTCACGCTGGTCTTGGCTCATCGGATGCTCCTAAGCAGGTGGGACTGGGCTAGCCATCGGCGTTCAACAGGCGGAGCACGTTGCGCAACCGGTCGAGGAAGACGCCCGGTCGGGTGAGCTCGTCGGTTTCGCTGGATGCCGGGTCGCGCCGCATGGATTGGAACACCCGGTCGGCAAGGGCTTCCAGTGCCTCCGCCAGCCCCGGGTCGGCGGCCAATGCGGCGCCAAGACCGGCTCGGTCGATCCGGTGCGACTGCAGCGGCGTGAGGGCGGTGGCCGTAGCCGTAAAAGGCGACCCGGTGACCAAACTCGCTGCCCCGAGCGTCTCGCCGGGTCCCAGCCGGCTGACCAGGCGCGGCCCGTCCAGCCCCGGCAGCGACACGCCAACCGTGCCGGACGCGATCATCAGCAACGCGTCCGGCACGGCGTCTTTCTCGAGCAACAGGGTGCCGGTGTCGGCCGCGATGGGGGTGAACTGATCGGCCAACGCCGAACGATGGCCCTCGGCCAACGCGCCGAACAGTTCGGAGCGCTCGAGCAGTTGCACCAGGCTGGGCCGGTCAAGCCGACGCGGCTTGCCTTTGCCCGGCACGGCGAGCCCGATGCCGGCGCAACGGAGGTGATGGTGGACCCGGTCGTACAATTCGCTGCGGGCGCCTGGCAGGCCGCTGCTGGCGGCGACCGAGAAGGTGATGCGGTAGCTGAGCCCGTCGCCCTCGA
Organism: uncultured Acetobacteraceae bacterium; assembly: GCA_964247705.1. Classification (GTDB taxonomy): domain Bacteria; phylum Pseudomonadota; class Alphaproteobacteria; order Acetobacterales; family Acetobacteraceae; genus LMUY01. The sequence goes on from CAXTVQ010000023.1 coordinate 8,241, forward strand.
GACTGCGGCAGAGCACGGTGGGCGCCGGCTGATCGAGGATGGAGCCGCAATTCCGCACCGCGGCTTCGAGAGCGGCCGTGCAGGACGGGGGCGGCGCGTTCGGATCCACCTTGATGTCCACGCTGTCGGAGCGCCGCGGCGTCGGCTCGCTGCGGTTGATCAGCCTGGCTTTGGCGATGATGCTGTTCGGCACGATGGCGACGTTGCCGTCGAACGTCGCGATCTGCGTCGAGCGCCAGTTTACCTGCCGCACCGTACCCTCGATGCCGCCCTCCACCCAAAGCAGGTCACCGACCGCATAGGGCTTCTCCAATCCCACCGCGATGCCGGAGAACACGTCCGACAGCGTGCTCTGCAACGCCAGTCCGAGCACGATCGCGACCACGCCCGAGGTGGCGAGCAAGCCGCCGATCGGGACGGAAAACGCGAAGGCGATGACCGCCAGCCCCGTCGCCACGGTGATGGCGCCGCTCAGCAGGTCGGACAGGATGCGGGTCTCGCGCGGCCTGTGCTTCAGCACGATGAACACGCGCGCGGCGCCGGATGCGACTTGCCCGGCAAGCACCCACCAACCTGCCTCGACCACCTGTTCCCAAAGCCGGTGGTCCGGATCCGGCGCGTCGAAGCGCGGGGCCAAGGGCGAGCCCAGGATGCGCTGGACCAGCACCGTCGCCGCAGCGAAGCCCGCCAAGCGAAGCGCTATCCGAAGCCAGGCCGGCCAGCGCGGCTGCAGCCGGGGTAGTGCGACCGCCACCAGCAGCAGGGCGCTCGACAGCAGGAGGTTGGCGTCCAGCGCCGTCACCGCCACGCGCGGGTCCGGCCTGTCCCCAGGTCACGCATGCGGCAGCCCACTTCACTCTCCCGTCCGGATGTCGGGCCACGTCGGAGCCCAGTAACCACGGCCGGACGCTAGTCGATCGCCAACGGCCCAACCAGACGGGAACAACGGGAAACAGTTTTCTGGAAACGAGTAGAATGCGCCCGCTGATCAAGGCAAGGCGCCTACGGCCGAGGCACCGCCAAGCACTTCGCCGCGGACGCAGCGATAGTATGGCCGGTCGTCGCGGGAGCGGTCCGGTAGGCTGTGCGGCGCGGGATCCACTCTCCCACGTGCGATCGCCCCCACCGCAGCCCGCGCAAGTGCGAGGCCGCGCATCGAGAACGTGCCGTGCTTTGCCTGTTCCTAAGCCGAGGGATCGTGCATGGCAGGACCGGCCATGCAACTGACCGTTCCCGTGCGGGCTGCTAGCCGGCGCCGCCACCATATTCGTTCAGCAGGGGGAGCAGCGTGTCGAACGTGCACGGCGTACCCGCCTTGGAGGAGCGGAACACTCCTTGCGGCGAGACCGTGCCACTTACATCGCCGGTCGGGCCGTTGCCGTTCACGGGCGTGTCGTGCCAGCTAAACGTCTTGCCGTCCGTCGTCCCCGACACCTTGCTGGTGCCGCTGCCATCGAGGTTGAAGACTACGCCGGATAGCTGCGACCCCTCCCGGATGATATGGAGGCCAACGGCCGGGCAACCAACCGACGCCCGAGTCTGGCCGACCAGCGACGCACCGCCGGGGCTCTGAGCCACGGCCCCCGCGCAACTGATGCCAAGGGCGCCGCCTGCAACGATCAGTGTGGAAAGCATTTTCATCCATCGTTCCCCTTTTGGTGGTCGGCAGAGCACCGGCCGCATCCGGGACATTGCATGCCCAATCGAAACGCAGAGCGGTAGATGGCTGGCATGGGAAGATGTCTTCCATTATCGGGAAGCGGAACCGGTCGATTAGGCGGGGCCTTGTACTTTTCCGGGTGTCGGCCAGATCGGTGGCCGTTCACGCCTTCGCTCTGCGCGCGAGTGACGTCACGTCGCAAGGTGATGTGGAGCGTGGCAAAGCTCCACAACATCGAGCGCCGGGACCGGGTCCAGGGCACCGACCGGAAGCTCGCCGCCCTGATGGGGACTCCGTACGATCACGTCGCCCACCGGCCCGACCCCAAGGCGATGCTTGAATTCGGGCCGCAACGCACCTTCGCTCCCGGTTGTCCGGGGGATGACCGGGCTTATTCAATGAGCGGGGCGGAACCCTCGGCTTTGCCGCATGGCCAGCAGGCAAGCGCCAGCCGCGCGACGCCGAGCAGTTTCTCGCGTGTCGCCCCATCTCGTGCCAGCGTCGAAAGGCCTTGCACGACACCCACGGTATAGGCGGCGAGCGTCGCGCCATCGGTCCCGGCCGGCAACACGCCCGCCCGTATGTCTGCAGCAATCTTGTCGCGCAACGCCGCCTCGATCCCCACCCGGATGTCCGCCAGCTCGCGACGCAGGTCCTCGGCCGCCGCCGAGACGGCAATGGCCGAACTGGCGAGCAGGCAACCCGGCGGCGTGTGCTCGCCGGTGAACGCCACCGCCGCCCCCTCCAGGAGCCAGCGAGCGGCCGCAAGCGCGCTGCCGAATTGCGCCACCATCGCCGCCGGTGGAAGCGGCTGGGCGAGGTATCGCGCCACGGCCTGTCGGAACAGACCCTTCTTGTCGCCGAAGGCCGCGTAGATGCTGGGCGGCGTGATCCCCATGGCCCGGGTCAGTTCGGTGAGAGAGGTCGCCTCGTAACCGTGCCGCCAAAATAGCAGCATCGCCTTTTCGAGCGCCTGCTCGCGGTCGAACGAGGGCGGCCGGCCTGGCTTGCGGCGCGGAACAGGAGCGGGAACTTCCATAGCGATCAATATGGAATGCTTGACTTATGTCGGCAAGCGGACATAGTGGGTTCCATACCGATCGCTAGGAAATTCAGTCATGTCAATGACCACCTATCGCACACTGGGCCGATCCGGCCTTGTCGTGAGTCCCCTGGCGCTTGGCACCATGACGTTCGGGACGGCACGCTGGGGCGTGGACGAGGCGGGCGCCCGCGCCGTGTTCGATGCCTATGTGGAGCGCGGCGGCAATTTCATCGACAGCGCCGACGTGTATGCCGGCGGCGCCAGCGAGACGTTGATCGGCCAATTCATCGCGGCGGAGGGGCTGCGGGATCGGTTGGTTCTCGCCACCAAGTCGGGCTTCGCTACCGGGCAGGGTCCCCAAGCCGGCGGCAATGGCGCCAAGCATGTCCACCTGGCGCTCGAAGCCTCGCTGCGCCGCCTGCGAACCGACTATGTGGACCTTTACTGGGTCCATGTCTGGGATGGCGTGACGCCCGCGGAGGAGTTGCTGCAGACCATGGCCGGCCTCGTGCGCAGCGGTAAGGTTCGATACTGGGGGATATCGAACACGCCCGCCTGGTATATCGCCAAGCTGGCCACCCTCGCATCCGTGCGGGCGCTTCCCGGCCCGATCGCGTTGCAGTTCTTCTACTCGCTGGTGAGCCGGGAGATCGAGGACGAGCACGTCCCGCTCGCCGCCGAGTTCGGCATGGGCGTGGTTCCCTGGAGCCCCTTGGCGTACGGCCTGCTTACGGGGAAATACGATCGCGCCGAGGTCGAGGCGGCCGCCCCGCGCACCGGAGGCCTACCCGGCGCGGCGGTTCGCGCCGGCGACAGCCGGCCCGCCGGCGACAAGCGTCTGGATGGGGCCAATCCGTTCGGCGATACCCTGTTCACGCCGCGAAACTGGGGCATTGTGGACGCGGTGCGCCGGGTTGCGGACGAGATCGGCGAGCCGCCCGCCCGTGTGGCGCTCGCCTGGGTGATAGGCCGACCCGGCGTTGCCTCCACGCTCATGGGCGTCAGCGGCCCGGCCCAGATCGCGGACAATGTCGCCGCGCTCGACCTCGTGCTCTCCCCCCAGCACAAGGCGGTGCTCGAGGCCGCGAGCGATCCGGCCGAGCCGCGAATGCTCTATGGCCTATCGCGCCCACCGACACGCCAGCGCGTCGTATTCGGCGGCAGCATGGTGTCCTCGCATGATGAAGCCAGGACACTGCTGCAATCCCAATGAACATGGCAGCAGGCCTGAAGCGGTCGATCTGAACTCGTTGAGGCCACCGGCCCCAGCAGAAGCAGTTTGCCTATGACGGCCCGGGAATTCAGTCCGTAGAGCCTACGTTGTAAACACGCGCCACGTTGCCCGGCCCAACAGCTTCGGGCCAACCCTGCTGGCAACATCGCGGCACCGCTTGTTTGTATCCTTGCGGTTGTGCGCCGATGATGAAGACCGGCGCGTTGGAGGTCGGATTTGCAGCGGGATGCGTTGAGTGCGGACCGGCGCATGGCCGGACTGCGGGAACGAACCGGTGGCGCGCGTCAATCACGTCTATCAGGGCGGTGGCACGAGGCGCGCGACGAGGAATGATCGAGTGGGACGATGTCCGCTATTTCCTGGCCGTCGCGCGCGGCGGTTCAGTGCGCGCGGCAGCGGAGCGCCTTTGCGTGAACCATGCCACCGTGCTCCGGCGCGTCGCCCAACTAGAGGAGCGACTGGGCGCACGGTTGTTCGACCGGCTTCCCTCCGGTTACCGCACGACTGAAGCCGGCGAAGACGTGGTCGGGCTCGCGGAGCAGATGGAGGCGTCATCCAACCAATTGGAGGCGCGCGTCCTGGGCCGCGACCAAGGCGTGCGCGGGCTGCTGCGGGTGACGATGGCGCCGACGATCGCCACCCATCTCCTGATGCCGGGTCTGGCCGAGTTCGCGCAACTCTACCCGGAGGTGGAAATCACCATCCTTTCGCTGGACGAGCCGGTCAATCTCACCAATCGTGAGGCCGATATCGCGCTACGGGTGGTCTACGACCGCAACAACCTCCCGCCCAACCTGCATGGGACGAAGGGCCCGGAGTTGTACGGAGGCGTCTACGTGGCCCGAACCGTGCTGGGGGGATGGCGGACCGGACAGATCCATTCCGTCCGCTGGATCGTGAAAGACAATGTCGGCCTGCCCGAATGGGCGCGCGGTAGCGAGATGCAGGTGGCCGAGGTGCCGTTCCGGACGACAAACGCGGACGCGCAAATCACCGCCGTCCGCCAAGGCGTCGGTATGACGACGCTCCCCTGCTTCGTTGGCGACACTGACCCGTTATTGGTCAGGGTGCCGGGCACCGGGCTGCACATGCACGGCACGCTATGGCTGCTCACTCAGGGCGAGACGCGTAAGACCAATCGGGTGCGGCTGTTCACAGACTTCATGTCGAAGCGACTGGCTGCCTACGCGCCGCTGCTTGCGGGATGCAGCCTGCCCGGCTGACCCGTCCACCACCGCCGAGCGGTGAGTAAATGCACAACCGGTGTGAGCAAGCTCCGAGTCCCGCCCGGCCCCGCGCCGCCCCAGCTTTACGAAGGCCGCTCTTGAGCGCGAACGCGCCTGAAGCAGCCGCCGGCAGCAGTCGCACCGGATTTCTCTCGCCTGGAGATTACCATGACATACGCAATCATCGGCTTCGGTGCAGTCGGCCAAGCGCTTGCCGCAGCGTTCGCGCGCAAGGGCATCGATGTGGCCGTCGCGGGCCGGCGCCCGCCCGAAGCGCTGGCGCAACAGGCTGCGGCGATCGGACCGACGGTCAAGCCAAAGACGCTGGAGGAGGCGCTGTCCGCCGATACCATCCTGTTGGCTGTGCCTTTCTGGCAGCACCGGGAAGTGGCCAAGGCTTCGGCCAGTTGGGCCGGCAAGACGATTGTCGACGTGACGAACGCGTTCGGCGTTCCCGTCGAGGAACTGGACGGCCTGCCCTCCTCCGCGGTCGTCGCCCGCGCCTTCTCTGGCGCCAAGCTGGTCAAGGCCTTCAACCATCTTGCCGCGGCGAAGCTGGCCGCCGATCCGAACGTGGGCGGGGGACGGCGCGTGATCTTCGTGTCGAGCGACCAGGACGACGCGGCGGTATCGGTTGTGGCGTTGGCCGAACGGCTTGGCTTCGCGCCTGTCAAGCTGGGCCGGCTTGCCGAAGGAGGAGCCCTCGTTCAGGCCCGCGGGCATAGCTGGGCGGCCTTGATCTTCCAGGACCTCATCAAGGTCGCGGACCGCTGATCCACGGCCAGACAGCGGAGGCAGGTCAGCCAGGGTGCAGACGTAGCGGCTGCGGACTCGGCCAGAGAGAGAGAGACTACAAGGCAGACAAGCGCACTCTGTCTGCCTGAGTTCGGTCACGCTGCGTAATGCCGCAGCATCGCTCCGAGGCCGGCTGAACTTTGGTGCAGCCTACACCGCCTGTGCTGTCTCCCCCTCGTTGTCAGCACTGAGTCCCGCTTGCCCGGCCCAAACCGCGCGCCTACCGTCCTCCGAAACGTCTTCTGGGGGCACTGGCATGGCGCGTATTGGCCGAACCATCGACGTCGGCGCAGCCGTCGATCAGGCGCGGTTGCAGCCGATCTCGGCGTTGACGCTGGTGCTCTGCACCCTGGTGGCCACGTCCGATGGGTTCGACAACCAGGCGCTTGCCTTCACCGCGCCGGCGATCGCGGCCGGGTGGGGCGTGAAGATGGCGGCATTCGCGCCGGTGTTCAGCGCCGGGTTGTTCGGGCTGCTGCTCGGATCGATGCTGTTCGGCACGCTCGCGGACCGGTTCGGGCGGCGGCGGATGCTGCTGGCCAGCGGCGCGGTGTTCGGCCTGGCCACGCTCGCCACCCCCTTCGTGCCGGACATCACCACGCTCATGATCGTGCGTTTCATCGGCGGGCTCGGCATCGGCGGCGTGCCCAGCTCGGTGGCGGCGCTGGTGGGGGAGACGGTGCCGGCGCGGCATCGGCAAAGCTTCATCGCCTGGACGCTGATCGGCATTCCGCTGGGCGGGTTCTTCGGCGGTGTCGTCGGCGCCTACTGCATCCCGAACTTCGGCTGGCCGTCCGTGTACTACATCGGCGGCGGCTGCACGGCAGCGATCCTGGTCGCGTGCGCCGCGGCGCTGCCGGAGAGCAACCGCTTCTTGGCGCTGCATCCCGGCCAGGCCGCGCGGTTGGCCGGGGTGATGAACCGCATCGACCCGGCGGGCCGCTACGGTGCAGAGGACACCTTCGTGCTCCCGGCGTCGGAGGACAGGCGGTCCGGCGTGGGCGGGCTGTTCGCCGAGGGGCGGGCGCGGATGACGCTGCTGTTCTGGCTCGGCTGCGTGGTGAACCTGCTCACCTTCTACTTCGTGGTGAACTGGACGCCGACGCTGTTCCGCGAATCCGGGCTGTCGGCGAACCTGGCCACGCTCAGCACCTCGGCGGTGAACGGCGGCGCCATCCTGTTCGGCCTCGTCATGGGTTGGTTCTGCAACCGGGTCGGCACCCGCAACGCGGCGGCGAGCACGTTCATCGTGGCGGCAGCCGGGCTGCTGCTGATGTCGGTGGGCGACGGGCTGGTGGGGCCGATGATGGTGGGGGCGTTCCTGGCGGGGGCGGGGGCGATCGCGGGGGCGTCCGCGATGACCATGTTCGGCGCCGAGTCCTACCCGACCGCGCTGCGCACCACGGGCATCGGCTGGGGGCTGAGCGCCGGGCGGGTCGGCTCGGTGGTGAGCCCGTTCGTGGTCGGCCTCCCGCTTAGCTGGGGCTGGCACGCGCAGTCGATCCTGCTGCTGCCGCTGATCCCCGCAGTGATCGGGGCGGCGGCGATCCTGCTCAGCCGCGGGCCCCGGCCGGTGCTGGCCGCCCCGCGCGTGGCGGAAGGCGTGGCACTGTGAGTGGCGCCACCGTCCGGCAGGCCGTGCTGGACCTGCTGCGCGAGGAGGGTGTGGACCGGGTGTTCGGCAACCCGGGCTCGACCGAGCTGACCTTCCTGCGGGATTGGCCGAACGACCTGCAATACGTGCTTGGGCTGCAGGAGGCGACCGTCGTCGGCATGGCGGACGGCTATGCCCAGGGCACCGGCCGAACGGCGTTCGTCAACCTGCACTCCGCAGTGGGGGTCGGGCACGCGGCGGGCAACATCTTCACCGCGTTCCGCAACCAGACGCCACTGGTGATCACCGCCGGGCAACAGGCGCGCAGCCTGCTGCCACGCGCGCCGTTCCTGTTTTCGGAGCGCGCGACGGAGTTCCCCCGCCCCTACGTGAAATGGGCCAGCGAACCGGCGCGGGCGGAGGACGTGCCGGACGCGATCGCCCACGCCTTCGCCCTGGCACGGACGCCGCCGTTCGGCCCGACCTTCGTCTCGGTCCCGGTCGATGATTGGGCCCGGCCCTGCGCTCCCGTCGTAGCACGCCGGGTGCGGACGGCGGCGCAACCGGACCCGGCGGCGTTGCGGGAAATGGCGGACGCGCTGGCCAGGGCGGACCGGGTTGCGCTGATTGTGGGTCCGGAGGTGGACCGCGAGGGCGGCTGGGCGGCGGCGGTGGCGCTTGCCGAGCGGTTGCGGGCGCCGTGCTATGCCAGCCCGAACAGCAACCGCGCCAGCTTCCCGGAGGACCATCCGTTGTTCGCCGGGTTCGCCCCGGCAGCGCCCGGGCCGCTGGCGGAGACGCTGCGGGGCTTCGACGTGATCGCCGTGCTGGGTGCGCCGGTGTTCACCTTCCACGTCGAGGGGCATTGCGCCTTGCTGGACCCGGGTGGCCCGGCGATCTGGCAGGTGACGACCGATCCGGCCGCGGCCGCCGGGGCCGGGGCGGGCACGGCGATCCTGGGTTCGGTGCGGGCGGCGCTGGAGGGCTTGTTGGCGGCCGTGCCGATGTCATCCCGGCCGATGCCGCCGCCGCGGATGCGCACCATACCGCCGTCGAGTGACGCGCTCACGGCGGACCGGGTGCTTTATCTGCTGTCCGAGGCGATGCCGGCGGATGCGATCGTGGCGGAGGAGGCGCCGAGCCATCGCACCACGATCCAGCGCGTGCTGCCGATCCGGCAACCGGGCAGTTTCTTCACCATGGCCAGCGGCGGGCTTGGCTGGAGCTTGCCGGCGGCGGTGGGGCTGGCGCTGGCCTCGCCGCATCGCCGGGTGGTGGCGCTGATCGGCGACGGCTCGATGATGTATTCGATCCAGGCCCTTTATACCGCGGCGCGGCTTCGGCTGCCGGTCGTCGTGATCGTGCTGAACAACGGCGGGTACGGCGCGATGCGCGCGTTCAGCCGGTCGATGGGGCTGCAAGGGGCGCCCGGCATCGATATCGACGGGCTGGATTTCCCGGCGCTCGCCGCCGGCCACGGCTGCGACGGCGTGCGGGTAGAGACGGAAGCGGCGTTCAGCCAGGCGTTGGCGCAGGCGCTGGACGCGGATCGCCCGTGGGTGATCGACGTCGGCGTGGATCGCTCGTTCGGGGAACTCTATTCGGCGAACCGCCCAGCCGATTGACGCGGACATAGCCCATTTGGGTCTCCACGGCCGGCCGGCCTGGACCTTACACACCGGGGCGTGATCACCCCACTCCTCCGCTGGCTGGTCGTCCTGGCCGTCAGCCTCCTCGCCGCCTGCGCGTCCGGCCCGCAGCGCGTGGCGAGCCACCCGGTCATGGACCGTGCCTATACGCCGCCCGGCAAACCGGGGGATCCCTGGGGGCCGTTCGTGCGAGAGGCTTCGGCGGAATCCGGGGTGCCGGAACATGTGCTATACGCCGTGATGTGGGCGGAGAGCCGCGGGTGCCAGTGGCTGAATGGCCGGCCCATGCAATCCAAGACGGGCGAGGCTGGGCTGATGCAGGTGCCACCCTCGATCTACGCGCGGTTCAGGGGACAAACTCACCTACCGATCGGCACCGACCCGTGGGTGCCGCGGGACAATATCCGCTTCGCGGCATGGTCGCTGTCCCGCTACATGCACCAGTACGGCTTGCCGCACGCACTGGCCGCGTACGTTTATGGGCCGACCGAGGTGGACCGGGACGAAGCGGCCGGCCGGCCGTTGCCGAAGAGCGCCGTCGCCTATGAGCGTGGCGTATGGGCGGACGCGCAATCCCGGGCGGCCAGGCGGGCCAGTGGCCGGCGTTGGACGGACCCGGACAAGGTCGTTTGCGAGTGGGATGGCCACTGACGGCAACCCGGCGCTAGCTCCGCCCGTTCAACCCACCGTAAACGGAGAAGACGAATGCCAGACAAGAACGAACATACGGGCCGCTTCGGTGGTCCCGGCTCCAGCCATCAGGATCGTGAGCACCCGGGGAAGAACCACCAGGACACGGGACACAAGGACGGCGGCGGGCACCCGGGCTCTGCGAAGGAGCACACGAAGGACACCGGCGGCGATGACAAGGGTGGCGGCCACCACTACCGCGAGCATGGGCGGACCTAGATCGTAGCGACCATCCCCACCGGCGCGCTCGCCGCCAACGTGCTGGAGTTCGCCCGGCTGCTACGCCGGGCGGGCCTGCCCGTGGGTCCGGCGGACATGCTCGCGGCCGTGTCGGCGCTGGAGCGCACGGGGGTTGGTTCACGCGCGGACGTGCGGACCGCCTTGCGCGCCACGATGGTGCACCGGCACGACCAGGCAGAGGTGTTCGACAGCGCCTTCGATCTGTTCTGGCGGGACCCCGCGGGCGACCAGTTCGACGCCGCGATGGCGCTGCTGGGGGAGAACGCACCCCGGCAGGAGCCACGCGCCACGCCGGGCAGCCGCCGGGTAGCCGAGGCTTTCAACGAACGTCAGCGACGGCAGGATAGCGAAGCGGCTCCGGAACTCGACGCCGTGCTGACGGTCAGCGACGCCGAGCGGCTGCAAACGATGGATTTCGAGGCAATGAGCGCCGCCGAGATCGTTTCCGCCAGGGATGAGATCCGTCGGCTGCGGCTGCCGCTCGACCTGCGCCGGACGCGGCGCACCCGGCCGGCCACAACCGGCAGCCATATCGACATGGCGGCGACATTGCGCGCCGGGCTGCGGCATGGCGGCGAGTTGGTCGATTTCGCCTACACCCAACGCACCGTCCGCCCGCCGCCGTTGGTGGTGCTGTGCGACATCTCGGGGTCCATGGCCCGCTATGCCCAGATCCTGCTGCACTTCCTCCACGCCGTCGCTAACGACCGGGACCGGGTCAGCGTGTTCCTGTTCGGCACGCGGCTGACCAACATCACGCGCGTTCTACGCCACAAGGATCCGGAGGCGGCGTTCCAGGCGGTGGCGGGGCTGGTGCCGGACTGGTCGGGCGGCACGCGGATCGGTGAGACGATCGCCCAGTTCAATCGCGAGTGGGCCAAGCGCGTGCTGGGCCAGGGGGCGGTGGTGCTGCTGGTGACCGACGGGCTGGACCGCGCGGGGGCGGAGGGACTGCCGGAAGCGATGGAGCGGTTGCACAAATCCTGCCGCCGGCTGATCTGGCTCAACCCCTTATTGCGTTGGGATGGGTTCGAACCGAGATCACAGGGTATCCGCGCGATGCTGCCGCATGTGGACGAGTTCCGGCCCGTCCACAACATCGCCAGCCTGCGCGCGCTGATTGCGTCCCTGTCCCGCCCTGCTCCTTCGCGGGAGCGTCCGGCTGGGCAGGTGGCACTGGGGGAGAAGGCCGCATGATCGAAGCCGAAGACGTTTTGTCCGTCGCTGCCGGTTGGCTGAAGCAGGGAGAGCGGGTCGCGTTGGCCACCGTGACCGAGACCTGGGGCAGTTCGCCTCGGCCTGCGGGCAGCCAAATGGCGGTCACCGCTTCGGGCCGCATGGCCGGGTCGGTCAGCGGCGGCTGCATCGAGGGGGCGGTGGCCGAGGCGGCCCAGGCCACGATCGAGGGCGGCGCGCCGCAACTGCTCGATTTCGGCGTGACGGACGAGCGCGCCTGGGAGGTGGGGCTTGCCTGCGGCGGCAAGCTGAAGGTGTTCGTGGAAGCGTTGTCCAAGGAAGCAGGGGCGTGAAAGCGCCGACGCTGCAGTCGGTTCAGGATGCGCGGGCGTCCGGACGCCCCGTGGTGCTGGCAACGCGGCTGCCGGACGGCGAGCAGGTCGTGCTGCCCAACCCGGATTACCCCGAGCTGAACACCTACGCCCGCGTCGCCCTGATGGCGGAGAAGAGCGGCACGCACGAGGTGGCGGGCACGACGTGGTTCCTGCACGCGTTCAACCCGCCGGCGCGGATCGTCATCGTGGGCGCGGTGCATATTGCACAGGCGCTGGTGCCGCTGGCCTCCCAACTCGGCTACGGCGTGACCGTCGTGGACCCGCGCCGCAGCTTCGCGACCGACGACCGGTTTCCCAACGTGGCCGTGAGCACCGGTTGGCCGGACGAGGCGCTGGACGAGTTGCGCCCCGACAGCCGCACCGCCGTGGTGACGCTGACGCACGACCCAAAGCTCGATGACCCGGCGCTCGACCGGGCGCTGAAGTCCGAGGCGTTCTATATCGGCGCGCTCGGCAGCCGGAAGACGCATGGCAAGCGGCTCGAACGATTGCGCGCGTTGGGCCACGGCGACGATGCCCTGGCGCGGATCCGCGGGCCGGTCGGGTTGAACATCGGCGCGGTGACGGCGCCGGAGATCGCGCTGTCGGTGTTGGCGCAAATCGTGGCAGTGCGGCGCGGGTCGCCGCTGGCGTGATCTTCGGACCGACGCCGCTGGATGACGCGGACGGTGCAGTGCTCGCCCACACGCACCGGACACCAGGCCGGGTGCTGAAGAAAGGGTCGGTGCTGGACGCGGCTGCCCTCGAAGCGCTCCGGGCGGCTGGTCTGGACCCGGTGATCGCGGCGCGGCTGGAACCTGGCGATGTTGGGGAGGATGCTGCGGCAAAGCGGATCGCCACTGCCCTGCTCGGCCCCCGGCTTCAGGTCAATGGCCTGCAAATGAGCCGGGCTGCGACCGGGCGGGTGAACCTTGTCGCGCAGGCGGCCGGACTGCTGCAGGTGGATCGGGCGCGGATCGACGCATTGAACGCCGTCGATGAGGCAGTGACCGTCGCCACGTTGCCGGATGCGACCCCGGTCGAGGCGGGGGAGATGCTGGCGACGATCAAGATCATCCCGTTCGCCGTATCCGGGGCCGTCCTGGCCCATGCCGAGGCGGCGTGCGCGGGCGGGGCGATGGCCGTGCTGCCTTGGCAGGCGCGGCGGATCGGGTTGGTGCTGACGACCTTGCCTGGGCTGAAACCATCCATCATCGAGGGCACCATCGAGGCAACCGCGGGCCGCGTGGCCAGCATCGGCGCCACTCTGTTACCGCCGCTGCAATGTCCGCACCGGATGGAGCCGATCGCAACCTGCCTGCGCGAGTTGCTGGCGGACGGCGCGGACTTGCTGCTGGTCGCGGGTGCTTCGGCCGTGGTGGACCGGCGGGATGTGGGGCCGGCCGGGATCGTCGCGGCCGGGGGCGAGATCCTGCATTTCGGTATGCCGGTCGACCCGGGGAACCTCATCTGCCTCGGCCGGATCGGGGCGGTGCCTGCATTGGTGCTGCCCGGTTGCGCACGGAGCCCGAAGCCGAACGGGATCGACCTGGTGCTGCACCGGCTGGCCGCAGGGCTGCCCGTAACGGGGCAGACAGTTGCGGCCATGGGCGTGGGCGGGTTGTTGAAGGACGTGATGGCACGCCCCCTGCCCCGTGCCCGCGCAACGGCGGGGCCGCCGGTGGCAGCGGTGGTGCTGGCGGCGGGCCAGTCCAGCCGCATGGCGCCGCGGCACAAACTCCTGGTGGAGGACGCTGCGGGCCGCCCGATGATCGCGCGTGTGGTGGACGGCGTGCTGGCCAGCCGGGCACGCCCCGTGCTGGTGGTCACCGGGCATCGTGCGGCGGAGGTGCAGGCGGCGCTTGCCGGCCGGCCGGTGCGCTTCGTGTCTGCATCCGACTATGCAGACGGGCTGTCGGCCAGTTTGCGTGCCGGTCTGGCTGCCGTTCCCGCCTCGGCGCTGGCGGCGCTCGTGGTGCTCGGGGACATGCCGCTGGTAACGGGGAGCACGATCGACCGGTTGATCGAGGCGTTCGACCCCGACGAGGGCCGCACGATCGTAGTGCCGGCGCATGATGGCCAGCTTGGCAACCCTGTCTTGTGGGACCGGCGGTATTTCCCGGCCATGATGGCGCTCACGGGGGACAGCGGCGCCCGCAAATTGCTGCGGCAACATGCGGACGCGGTCACCGAACTTGGCGTAGATGCCACAGTGTTGCGCGATTTCGACACGCCGGAGAGCCTGCACGACCTGGACGGGTGACAGCCATGTAGGCCAGCGCCATGTTCGCATCCGCTTGACCGTTAGGAGCAGACCATGTCTCGCCGCACGCCGATCCTGTTCGCCCTGACGTTGACGGCGCTCGCCGGGTGCGCAGCGCCGCGTCCGCAAACGGCGCAGACGCGGTCCAGCGCCGCAGCGCGGGCCAAGTGTCAGGCGTCGACCGAGCAATCCTTCAACCGGCAGAACCGTTACCTGCTGTCGGAGCGGGACACCACGGATTCGCCGTTTTCCTCGTCCGGGGTGACGGGCATCACCACGCGCGGGCTGACGCAGCGGTATGACTACGAGACGGATCTAGCATCCTGTTTGTCATCGTCGCAGTCAGGGCCCGTGCCGAGCATCGACTCGCAACCCGGCCCACCGACCGGGACGCCTGTCGCCCCTTACTAGGGCATTCCCCTCACCCTGCTAAACAGGTGTCCAGAGGACGACTGTCCTCTGGTGGGGTTTGGGGCGAAGCCCCAAGCTTTGCCTCGTAGCCAAGGAGTGTCACACCGATGTCCAAGATCATCCGCACGCAACCTGGGAAAGTCCTTTCCCAAGCTGTCGAATACCACAACTTCGTCTTCCTCGCCGGGCTGACGGCCGACGACACCTCCGCCGACATTACCGGTCAGACGACACAGGTCCTGGCCAAGATCGACGCCATGCTCGAGACGCACGGCACGGACAAGACCCGCCTGCTGCAGACGCAGATCTGGGTCAAAGACATCCGCGACCGTGATGCGATGAACGCGGTGTGGTCTGCGTGGCTGCCCGAAGCCGGCGCACCCGTGCGTGCATGCGTCGAGGCCAACATGGCCGACCCGCGACTCCTCGTGGAGATCATGGTCACAGCCTGCAAATAGCGATTCCGCAGAAGCCGCGCCGAAAGCCGGCGCGGCTTATCACGAGCGCGTGATTAGGACCCAAGTCCGCAAACCAGCACCTGTCCACATGGCCGTTCTGTCATTTCGCGGTCTGGTTGCAACAAACCGTAGTACTCGGGTTGCATCCAAAGGCACGACGTTGCTACCGCATCCTCACGAGATGGTGATTTCGTGAGGGAGCCGTTATGAATTTGGGTCAGGTCAGGCTGTTGGTTCTGGGTGCAGCCGTTGCAATCGGGTTCACCGGTGCGGCTGAGGCTCGCAACCACGCGGGCTGGCATGGTGGAGAGGCGGCTGGATCGCTCCGCAGCCATCATGGCGCCGAGATCGCGATCAACACCGGGCGGCATGGCCACTCACGCTTCGCCTTCAACGATGTGGGCTTTTTCGGCAATTCCCGTCACGCCGGCCGGTCTTCCGGTCGCTCCTACGCCGTCGGGGCGGGCCACAGCGGCGGCGGCATTCAGTGCGTGACGTTTGCACGCGCCGACTCCGGCATCGAGCTATCGGGCAACGCGAGTGCGTGGTGGGACAACGCGGCCGGGGTCTACCAGCGCGGCGCGCGTCCCGAAGCCGGCAGCGTGCTGAATTTCCGCGCCAACGGCTCGATGCGGTTGGGCCACGTGGCCGTCGTGAACCAGGTGGTCGACAGCCGCACGATCGAGATCGACCACGCCAATTGGGGCGGCCCGGGCGCTGTTCGCGGCGGCATCAGCCGCGACATTTCCGTCGTGGACGTCTCGCCGAACAACGATTGGAGCGCAGTGCGCGTGGCGCTGGGCCATAGCGGCGAGTTCGGCAGCATCTACCCGACCTACGGCTTCATCTACAACCGGCCGGACCGCGGCACGATGGTTGCGGCCAACGACAATAGCGCTCCCCTCCCGGCGTTGAACCCTGCGCCCCGCGACCTGCGTAGTTTCGCAGCGCGTGAAGTCGCTTATGACGAAGTGGCCGAAGCGCCGGACGACGCGGGCAGCGCTCCCCGCCCGTTCTTCACGCGCAGCCGGCACATCCACCGGGTCTCGTTCAGCCGCGCGGCAAGCCACGAGGGTTCGGTCCACCATCACCACCTGCACGGACGCGTCTGAGACCGCCCAGTGTGGCCCTGTGTCACCCGGCGGACGGGGCCGCATCGCTTTCATCAGGCGCCCAGACCTGAATAACGTGCCGTCGAAACGGTGCCCGGCAGCTCGAAGCCGCTGCTCTATCACGCGCCGTCATCATACCACTCGATGATCGCGCGATTGGCGCTCGCGGAGGCCGGGACCGGCCACGACCAGGTTCGCGTCGATGTGCACCTTCGGGGCGGTCAGCAGTCGCGGAGAGGGCTGGCATTACGAGCCGACGATCAACTGCTTCGTCGAGGCGAATTTGGCCAGCGTCGCCACGTTCAGGTTCAGGTGAGCGGCAACGAGTTCGGGGGGCGTGTGGGCCAGCCAGTCGGTCAGTGAGATATCGCTGTAGTAGCTGCTGGCAAACACCTCGAGGAACCGCAGCGTCGAACTGCCCGTGTTCTCGATGTAATGGCCGAACGACCGTTTGACGTAGCCGACATCGCCAGCCTGGAAGTCCATCGTCCGCGCCTTGGCCCCGCCCGGGAAGATCGTCATCCGCGCGTCGCCGGCCAGATAGTACTGCCATTCATCGGCCTGGGGATGCCAATGCAGTTCGCGCATGCCACCGGGTTCGATCTCGACCAGGGCGGCGGCGATGTTGGCGGCAATCGGGAAGTTGCGGGAGTCGGCGATGCGCACCATCCCGCCTCGTGCCTGCAACGGCGCCTGCTTGAGCAGGGAGTAGTTGAACGGGGCCGGCACCGTCGGCGCCCCGCCAATGCGTTGGTCGGCAGATAAAGCCGGCGGGACAGTGCCTTGGAAGATATACCTCTCGTGCTTAGGCAACGGATCCAAGGTCGAGACTGGCACGCCGAGATCCTTGGCCAGGACGTCCCTGGGGATCGTCGCAAGCCAATCCGTCAGCAGGAAGGTGTCGAACTCGGAGAACGTCCCGTCGTCGAACACCAGCAGGAACTCGCAGCCATCCGGGCCGAGGCCCTGGATCGAGTGCGGGATGCCGGACGGAAAATACCAGAGGTCACCCTCCGACACATCCGCCGCGAAGCTGCGCCCGTCCTGGTCCACCGCGGTGATCCGGGCGGACCCGGCAATCATGTAGGACCACTCGGCCGGCAGGTGCCAATGCATCTCGCGAATGCCGCCGGCAGTCAGGCGCATGTTCACGCCGGCCAGCGACTTGGCCACCGGCAGGTCGTCCACGTTCACTTGGCGGGCCCAGCCGCCCTCCTGCTGGCGGGTGTGGGCGCGGGAGAACGGGTACCAGAACGTCTCCACGTTGCCCTTGTCGGTCGGCGGCGCGTCGAAGGCGGACGGCGCCTCGCTTGCGGCAGCCGGGTTCTGCGCACCGAGGATGGTGGCGCTCCGGTCGCCAGGTGCGGCGGCAAGGGCCACGCCCGGAAGGGCGGCCGCTCCGGTCAAGACGGTTCGGCGTAGCAGCGGCTTCATGAACGGGCTCTCCGACAACAGCCGCGGCAACGCGCGATGACGGCGCCCTGCTGCTACACATAGGCGTTAGAGGCGGACGTAGGGCAGGCTGCGTTGACCGGCGTTTGCCTGCATGGCGACCGGCATTCCTTTGCGTGTATGGTGGTGTCCTTCGCGCAATACGGCGTCGAAGTCGGGAGCTGACCGTTGCCCTGGCGTAGTGCTGACTCCGACGACGTAGGGTTCATCGATTGGGCGCGAGGATGACCCTCTTCAACCGGCGGCTAAGCCTGCGGACCCGGTTCGCGCTCGCCCTGGCGTCGCTGGTGTTGATCGTGGCCGGCCTGTTCGGTGGGCTGATCGGCTGGCACTCCGTCGCGCAGACCCGGGAGCGGGTCGCCAACTCGCTGGCCAGCGACGCCCAACGCGTCGCCGAACGGCTGAACCGCGACATGGCCGACCGCTCGCGGGACTTGGCGCTCATCGGTGCGCTGGACGCAATGCGCAACGTGCAGGACGTCGCGTCCGTTCAGGCGGTGCTCGACAGCCTGAGGCGGAGCGAGCCGAGCTATTTGTGGCTGGCCGTGACGGACCTGCAGGGCCGCGTGGTGGCGGCAACCGATGGCAGCCTGGTCGGCAACGACATCACCGCCTACTACGACCTCCGCGACCAGTTGCGGGGCCGCCCGACCAGCCTCGGCGACCCCTTGCGGGTGGTCCGGCCCGGCGACCCGGACCCGCCGCCCCCCATGAGCTTGCCGCCACGGCAGATCAACATCAGCCGGCCGATCCGCGCCGGCGATGGTGCGGCCGTCGGCGTGATCGTGGCGCAACTGAGCTGGGACTGGATCCGTGACAGCCTGCGCGGCCTGTTGAGCCCCGACGAAGATGGCGGACGCGAGCGCCAGGCGATCGTCGTGTCGGACAATGACTACGTGCTGATCGGGCCGCCGGACATGATCGGCACCCGGCTGACGCTGACCGAAATCAGCCGCGCCCGTGCCGGCATCTACGGTTGGAGCTCGGACGAGTGGCCTGATGGCACGTCCTACATCACCGGCGTGAATTTCGCCGCCGGTGAGGGTCAATTTCCGGGTGCGGGCAGCATCCCGATGCGCTGGACCGTGCTGGTGCGCGAGGCGGAGGACACTGCTTTCGCTCCTGCGCACCAACTGGCGATGCAAATCGTAGCCATCGGCCTGGTGATGACGGCGCTGGTCGCGGTGCTGGGCTGGATCATCGCCGGTGTGATCACCCGGCCCTTGCGCCAGATCGCCGCCGCCGCAGACGGCCTGCGCCGGGGTGAGAACGTGGAGCTGCCTAACCTGCGTAGTTCGCGCGAGGTGGAGACGTTGTCCGCCTCGTTGCGCGCCCTGGTGGCGACGCTGACGTTCAAGCAGGGCAAGCTCGACGAGCTGGAGTCTGCCAGCCAGCACGACGCGCTCACCGGCTTGCTGAACCGTACCGGTTTGCAGACATGGCTCTCACGGACGCTCGCTCAGGCACGGGCGGAGCCCGCCAGCTTGCTGGTGTTGGTTGGCGATCTGGACGGGTTCAAGCAGATCAACGACACGCGCGGCCACGCCGCTGGAGACCTTGTGCTGCAGGAGGTCGCAGCGCGTTTGCAAGGGGCAGTACGCGGCCGGGACGCAGTGGCGCGCATGGGCGGCGACGAGTTCGTGGTCATGCTGCATGCCCCGCTCGGGCTTGGCGACAGGTCGGCTGTGGAGACGGCGGAGCGCATTTGGGCTCGGGTGACGGAGCCTTTCACGATCGAAGACGAGCCGGTGAAGATCGGCCTGTGCCTCGGCGGCGCTAGCTGGCCGGAGGACGACCGGGCCCTGGATCTGGTCATCAACAAAGCGGATGCAGCGCTGTACGCGGCGAAGCGCGCCGGCAAGGGGTGCATCGTGTTCCACCAGGAAGCGGCGCTGGGCTAGCCGGACGGCCGTGTTCTGCGCTAATTGAGGGCTGCGCCGGGTTAGCACAGTGGTAGTGCAGCGGTTTTGTAAACCGAAGGTCGCGGGTTCAAATCCTGCACCCGGCATGCCTCCGCTGCCAGCGTCCTGCTACTGCGCGGTCCAGCCGCCGTCGATCGAGTATGGGCACCCGGTCATTGTCGCCGCCGCGTCCGAGCAGAGAAACACGGCAAGTGCGCCGATACCCTCGGGCGTGGAGAATTGCGCCATCGGCTGCTTGTCCGTCAGGAAGGTTCGGGTGACGTCCGACACCGGGCGCCCTTCGCGTTCGGCGCGGGCGTCGAGCTGCTTCTGAACCAGGGGTGTCAGCACCCAGCCAGGGCAAATGGCGTTGCAGGTGACGCCGGCGTTGGCCAGTTCGATGCCGGCGACCTGGGTGAGGCCGATGATGCCGTGCTTGGCCGCGACGTAGGCGCTTTTCTCCGCGCTGCCGACCAGGCCGTGGGCGGAGGCGATGTTGATGATCCGGCCCCAGCCGCGCGTTTTCATGCCGGGGATCGCAGCCTGCATGGCGTGGAACGCGCTCGACAGGTTGATGGCGATGATCGCATCCCATCGGTCGGGCGGGAAATCCTCGATGCGGGCCACATGCTGGATGCCGGCGTTGTTCACCAGGATGTCCAGCCGGCCCAGCTCCCGCTCGGTGCGGGCGATCATCGCGTGGATCTGGTCGGGCTTGCTGACGTCGGCAGCGTCGTGCAGGGCGCGGATGGCGTGCTCGGAAGCGAGCGTTGTGCGGAGCTGCTCGATGAACGCCGGGTCGCCGAAACCGTTGAGCATCAGGTCGGCACCTTCGGCGGCAAGGGCGCGGGCGATCCCGAGGCCGATGCCGCTGGTTGACCCCGTGACAAGCGCCACTTTGCCGTGCAGACCCATGGAAAGCCCCTGTTAAGGTTTAGGGCGGATGATTGGCCGATCGCTTCGGTGTGACAAGCGGCCGGCGAAGCTAGATACCGGTTTGAACGTGAGAACATCGAGGATCACAGCGTATGGATGCCGGACCACTTCACCTGACGCGAACTTGGCGGCCCGAGCGCTGCGACCGCATCGGCTTGCTGCTGCAGGGCGGTGGCGCGCTGGGCGCGTATCAGGCAGGCGTCTACCAGGGCCTGCAGGAGGCCGGGATCGAGCCGGACTGGCTGGCCGGGGTATCGATCGGCAGCGTGAATGCGGCGCTGATCGCGGGCAATCCGCCGGAACAGCGGGTGGCGGCACTTCGGGAGTTCTGGCGGGTCGCGACGCTGCGTCCAGTCTGGGGCTTCCTGCCAGCAGGCGATGACCTGCGCAAGCTGCACAACATCTGGTCCTGCTTCATGACGGCGACGCAGGGGCAGCCAGGGCTGTTCACGCCGAACCTGATCTCCCCGTGGCTGCGTCCGCGGGGGGCGCCGGGTGCGACGGCGTTCTACGAAAGCGCCCCCCTGCGCGAGACGCTGCTGCGGTTGGTCGATTTTGACCGGATCAACAGCGGCGAGATGCGCTTCGCCGTCGGCGCGGTGAACGTTGCGTCCGGCAACTTCGCCTATTTCGACAACGCGCACACGACGATCAACGTGGACCACATCATGGCAAGCGGCGCGCTGCCGCCTGCCCTGCCGATGACGCCGATCGATGGTGAATACTATTGGGATGGCGGCATCGTCTCCAACACGCCGCTGCAGCATTTGCTGGACCATATCCACGGCGAGAACGCGCTGGTGTTCCAGGTGGACCTGTTCAGCGCACGTGGCCCCGTGCCGCGGGACATGCCGGAAGCGCTCGGCCGGTCGAAGGATATCCAGTACTCATCCCGCACCCGGCTGACGACGGACTACTACCGGCAAGCGCATGCGCAGCGCATCCAGATCAAGAAACTGCTGGAGAAGGTGCCCGAGGAGAAGCTGTCCGACGAGGAGCGTCAAATGAAGGACGCGCTGGCGACGCTGCCGGCGATCAACATCCTTCAATTGATCTATCAGCAGGCGGCGCACGAGGGGCAGGCGAAGGACTACGACTTCAGCAAATCCTCCATGCGCGACCACTGGGCCGCCGGGTTGCGCGATACCAGCAGCACGCTCACGCGGCGGGACTGGCTGCAGATGCCGTCCGAGGAGAGCGGCATCGTCACCCATGACATCCATCGGGCGCGCGGCTGACGAAACGCGGCCCCTTACGGCGCGTTGCCTGGCCGGGTTGATAGCCAATGAGAGGGAGATATCATGGCGAGCGCTACGACGAAGATGCCAGCGGACCAGACCGAGGGTGGGGTGCATCTGCACCGGACCAAGAACAACCAGAACGCCAAGGCGGTCTCGATCGAGTTGCTGCAGGCCCGTCTGGCCGACGCGATCGACATGTCGCTGATCACCAAGCAGGCACACTGGAACCTCAAGGGCCCGCAGTTCATCGGTGTGCACCTGATGCTCGACAAGTTCCGTGACGAGCAGGACGAGTACGTCGACACCATGGCCGAACGCATCACCCAGTTGGGCGGCACGGCCCGCGGCACGGTACAGGAAGTCGGCAAGAAGACGTCCCTGCAATCGTATCCGGTCGACATCTACCAGGTCAGCGACCACGTCCACGCGCTGATCGACCGCTACGCGACGTTCGCCAATGCGATCCGCTCCAACATCGATGAAGTGGACGAGGCTGGCGACCCGGACACGGCCGACCTGTTCACCGAGGTCTCGCGTGGGATCGACAAGCAGTTGTGGTTCCTCGAGGCGCACACGCAGGAGCGTTCGGCGAGCGAGACCTTCCCGACCGATCAGTAACAGCCTGTAGTAACACTTGCCCCGGACTCCCTTGCGCGCCTAGCGTGCGAGGGAGATACGGGAACACAGCATGAACGACCTCTTCGGCTCTGCCAAGGCGGCGCCCAAGGCAGCTTCCAAAGCAGCGACCAAGTCACCGGCGGGAAAGCCGGATCCAGGCCAGCAGGACTACTCGGCCAAGGATATCGAGGTACTCGAGGGGCTGGAGCCGGTACGTCGCCGTCCGGGTATGTATATCGGCGGCACGGACGAGTCCGCGCTGCACCACCTGGCGGCAGAAATCCTGGACAACTCGATGGACGAGGCCGTTGCAGGGCATGCGACGGCGATCGATTTCGCGGTGCAGGCGGACAATTGGCTCAGCGTGCGGGACAATGGGCGGGGTATCCCGGTCGACCCCCACCCCAAGTTCAAGCCGCTCAGCGCGCTCGAGGTCATCCTGACCACGCTGCATTCCGGCGGCAAGTTCGGCGGCGACGCGTATGCCACGTCGGGCGGGCTGCACGGAGTCGGCAGTTCCGTGGTGAACGCGTTGAGCGAGCAACTGGAGGTGGAGGTCGCGCGGGACCGCACGCTGTGGCGTCAGAGCTACGCGCAGGGCAAGCCCACGACGAAGCTGGTGAACGCCGGCCCCGTGCAGAACCGGCGGGGGACGACGATCCGGTTCAAGCCCGACCCGGCGATCTTCGGGCCACTGCAGTTCAGCCCGGTCCGGCTGTTCCGTCTGTGCCGGTCAAAGGCCTACCTCTTCCGCGGCGTCCAGATCCGCTGGAGTTGTGACCCGGCGTTGATCCGCGGTGCGGACGTGCCCGCGGAGGCGGTGCTGCATTTCCCGGGGGGGCTGCGGGACAGCCTGGCCGAGGATATCGGCGACTCTGCGATGGCGGTGCCGGAGATCTGGGCCGGCGAGGCGGACCTCCCGGTGCGCGAGGACGGGCGGCCCGGCGGGCGGGCGGAATGGGCGGTGACCTGGCTGGACGGGGCGGACGGGTTCCTCCACTCCTACTGCAACACGGTGCCGACGCCGCTGGGGGGCACGCATGAGGCCGGGTTCCGGGCGGCGTTGCTGAAAGGGATCCGGGCCTGGGGCGAGCAGCGGAACAATCGCCGGGCTGCGCAGGTCACCGGCGAAGACGTCACGACCAGCATGGCCGGCAAGCTATCGGCCTTCGTGCGGGACCCGCAGTTCCAAGGGCAGACCAAGGAGAAGCTCACCAGCCAGGATGCGACCCGGCTGGTGGAAACCGCCATGCGGGACCGGTTCGATCACTGGTTGGCCGGCAATCCGCAAGGGGCCGACAACCTGCTGACCTTCCTGATCGAACGGGCGGAAGAGCGGCTGCGGCGGCGGGAGAACAAGGACGTCGCGCGCAAATCCGCCACCAGGCGGTTGCGGCTGCCGGGCAAGCTGGCGGATTGCACGAGCGAGGTGATGGCGGAGACGGAACTGTTCCTGGTGGAGGGGGACAGCGCCGGCGGATCGGCCAAGCAGGCGCGGCGGCGCGAGACGCAGGCGGTGCTGCCGCTACGGGGCAAGATCCTGAACGTGGCGAGTGCGACGGTCGACAAGCTGCGCCAAAACCAGGAGCTGCGGGACCTGATCGAGGCGCTGGGCTGCGGCGTGGGCGACCGGTTCGACATCAAGAAGCTGCGCTACGGCCGGGTCATCATCATGACGGACGCCGACGTGGACGGGGCGCACATCGCCAGCCTGCTGATGACGTTCTTTTATCGCGAGCTGCCGGAGCTGGTGCGGCAAGGCCACGTGTACCTGGCCCAGCCGCCGCTCTACCGCATGACGCAGGGCGCGCGCTCGGTCTACGCGATGAACGACGCCGACCGGGAGCGGCTCACGCGCACGTTCAAGGCGGGGACGAAGGTGGAGGTGAGCCGGTTCAAAGGCCTGGGGGAGATGCCGCCCGCGGCGCTGAAGGAGACGACGATGGACCCGGGCAAGCGCACGCTGCTGAAGGTGGTCGCGTCCGCGGAGCGGCGGGCGGAGACGAGTGAGCTGGTGGAGAGCCTGATGGGCCGCAAGCCGGAGCTGCGGTTCCGGTTCATCCAGGAGCATGCGCGGGACGTGGCGGTGGAGGAGGTGGACGTTTAGACGCGGCTGCGCGTGACCGCGGTGCCTCCGTGGCCAGGCAGTCAAGGGCTCAGCCCTGGCGGCGCAGCAGCACGATACGGTTCGTGTTGGTGCCCTTGGCGCCGTTCGCGACACCCCAGCAGTTCGCGGTTTTGGTGAACGCCTGCTGATTGACCATCACGAACAGGCGGTCGAACGGCAGCCCGGCGGCCGCGTCCCAGACCAGCCGTTCGAGCAGCAGCTTGCCACCGCGTACCTCGCCGACTTCGAAGGCGACATGGCCGCCGGGCCGCACGACACGGGCAAGCTCGGCCAGAGTGTCCCGCACCATTCCCTGCCAGGCAGCAACATTGCGATGCTGCGCGATCTTCACGCCTGCCGGATCGATGCCGGCGAACCAACTCCGCAGCCAATTGTCCTCGGCGTATTGCACGACGTCCAGGAACGGAGGCGAGGTCACCACAAGCTGGACTGACGCGTCGGCAAGGGCCGGGTTGGACTGGGCCGGATGCGTGGTCAGCACAGCCGCCGGGTGCGGCGGAATGGCGCCGTCGGCCAGCAATGCGTGGGTCTTGCGGAGGATGAGGCGAGCGATGTCGCGGTCCGGCGGGGTCTGGCCCCGGCGCAGGTTGATCTTGCGTTGGGCACTCGCGGAGACGGCTTGATTGGGCGGCAGGGTGTAGACGGAAAAGAAGCCGGGTGAGTGGCCGGTCAGCCGGTTGAGGGCGACCATGCGGATCCAGTCATCGACCGGGTCCGGGTCCGATCCTGGTGACGCGCGCTCGAGCAGCCAACTCCGCAGGGCGCCCAGGTGGCACAGGGTGCGGGGGCTGTAGAAGGCGAGCAGGTGCGGCTCGACAGCATGGCCATGCTCCCACGGGATCTGCCCGAGCCGGGCGGTGACGGCGTTGATCGGCGGCGGGCGAAGGCGGGGGCGGGTCAGCAGGACGCTGAGCGGGTTCACGTCATTGCCGACGGGGCGTCGCCCGAGCAAGGCGGCCTGCAGCGGGGTGGTGCCCCGGCCCATGAAAGGATCGTAGACGGGGTCGCCGGGCCCGGTCAGGTGCTCGATGAAGAAGCCAGGCAGTTGCGGCTTGAAGCAGGCGCGGTAGCTCACTTCGTGGATCGAATGGGCCTGGCGCTGGGCAGACGTCCAGAACTCGTTGATGAAATAGGGAATCCCGTCTTCGACCAGTTCCGCGCTCGGCTGGCCGAAGCTGGCGAAGCGGCGGACGAGCCCGGTCAATGACGAGGCAAGGATCGAGTCGGGCACGCAGCATGATACGGGGGGCATGCCGCGGCCGCCAACGGGCTGGCTCTCTTGGCTTCGTCACGGCTTTGCGCCCATCTTGACCGCTCGACGGCTACGGCGGAACGGAGACTGAGCGATGCTGACAATCCACCACCTCGGGCACTCGCAATCCGAGCGGATCCTCTGGCTCTGCGAGGAGTTGGGCGTTCCTTACGAGATGGTGAAGCACGAGCGCGATCCCGTCACCATCCTCTCACCCCCTGCCCTCAAGGCGCTGCATCCGATCGGAGCCGCCCCGGTGATCCAGGATGACGGGCTGTTGCTGGCAGAGTCCGCCGCCATCGTGGACTACATCGTCGCCAAGCACGGCGGTGGACGGCTGCGGCTTGGGCCGGATCATCCGGATTTCGCGAACTACCTCTACTGGTTCCATTTCGCGAACGGCAACCTGCAACCGGTGCTAGGGCGCTCGTTGATGGTGGGGCGGGTGGGACTGCCGCCGGACCACCCGGTGCAGATGGCGATGCAAGGCCGGCTGGACCGGGTGATGGACCTGGTGGAGGCGCGGCTGGGCGAGGCGGACTACCTCGCCGGCAGCGAGTTCACGGCGGCGGACATCATGAGCGTGTTCTCGCTCACCACGATGCGGTTGTTCCAACCCGTGGACCTCCGGCGCTACCCCAACATGCTCGCCTACCTGCAGCGGGTCGGCGCACGCCCGGCTTACCGGCGGGCGATGGCGAAGGGCGATCCGGACCTGACGCCGATGCTGACCTGATCCCGGGGAAAGACACGCGATGGGCACGTACGTCAGCGACATCTTTGGCAAGCAACGCTCACCCGATGAGCAACGCGGCGCGCGCCCCGTACTGGGCACGGTAGAGGAGCCGGCGCGGCAAGTGCCGATCCTGCACGATGTCGACGTTCTCGTCGTGGGCGGCGGCCCGGCCGGCACTGCCGCCGCCGTGTCGGCCGCGCGGCTCGGCGCACGCGTCATGCTGACGGAACGCTACAACCACCTCGGCGGCCTTTCCACCGGCGGCCTGGTCATCTGGATCGACCGGATGACCGATTGGAACGGCACGCTGGTCATCCGCGGCGTCGGCGAGGAACTGCTGGACCGCCTGCCCACGCATGCGAAACTCGGGCCTGACCCGGCCCTCTGGGGCTCGCGCGAGGCCGACGCCGTCGCCCGCTGGAAGCCGCGTTTCTCCGCCCACCACGATACGGTCACCTGGGCGCCGATGATCGACCCGGAGCAGTTGAAGGCCGTCTCCCTCGCAGCCGTGCGGGAAGCCGGGGCGGAGTTGCTGTTCCACGTCTGGGCGTCGGCTGCCATCGTGGCGGATGGCCGGCTGCGCGGCGTGGTGTTCGAGAGCAAGGCCGGCCGGTTCGCCATCACCGCGCGCGTCGTGGTGGACACCACAGGCGACGGCGACGTGTTCGCCAGCGCCGGCGAGGGTGCGGCCAACGATGTCGAGAACTCGTCCATCCAGCAATGCACCAACACCGCGTGGCTATGGGCCGGCGTCGATTGCGAACGCTGGCTCGGCTTCCGCCGCTCGGCCGAGTACGACGCCTTTGCCGAACGGGCGCGCAAGGATCTGGGCCTGTTCGAATGGCCGCTGCCGTCCTGGCGCAACGATATCGCCCTGTTCCTTGGGCCGCGCTGGGCGGGATACGATGGCCTGGACCCGCATGACCTGACGGAGGTCGAGCTGCGCTCCCGCGACAAAATGGCGGAGCTGCTGGGCTACTACCGCGCCCACGCACCCGGCTTCGAGACCGCGTGGGTCATGCTGACGGCCTCGCAAATCGGCGTCCGGCTGACCCGGCGGCTGCTCGGCGCGCAGAGCCTCGTTCGCGAGGACTGGTCGGCAGGCCGGGTCCACGCCGCCGAGATCGGGGTCAGCCCAAGCCTCGCGCCGAAATGGGACAGCGTGTCGGTGCCCTATGGCAGCCTGCTGCCGCGCGCCACGGCGGGTTTGATCGTCGCCGGCCGCCACTTGTCCTGCGACGCGTCGTCGCAGACCTTCATGCGCGAGATCCCGCAATGCTGGATGACCGGCCATGCCGCCGGTGCTGCCGCGGCGCTCGCGGCCGATGGCGGGATCAGCCCGGAGAACGTCTCCGTCCAGCGGCTGCAGGAAACGCTGCTCCGGCAGGGCGCGCACGTCCGCTGCACGGCCGAGCCGGCGACAGCCGAAAGCGGCGCTGCGCGTTAACTTCGCGGGATTTTGCTCTCGACCGACCGGTCGGTCGGCGGCATAGTGGCGGCAACGAACAACGGGGGAGGACGCAGTGACGTCCGATATCGTCATCCTGTCCGTCGCCGATGGCATCGCGACGGTCACGCTCAATCGTCCGCCGGTGAACGCGGTGAACGGGGCCTTGCGTTACCGCCTGGTCGAAATCTTCGACGAGATCAGCGACCGCGACGACGTGCGCGTGGCCGTGCTGACGGGGCAAGGCAAGGTGTTCTCCGCCGGCGCGGACCTGAAGGACCGGCCCGATCCCTCCAAGCCCGGCGCGTTCTGGCAGCACAACCGGATCACGCGCGAGACGGGCAACGCGATCAAGGAATGCAGCAAGCCCGTGATCGCCGCCGTGAACGGGGCCGCGCTGGGCGCCGGGTTCGGGCTGATGGCGGCCTGCGACATCATGTTCGCCGCCGAGGGCGCCATGTTCGGCATGCCGGAGATCGACGTCGGGCTGGCCGGGGGTGCCGCGATGATGACCGAGCTGCTCGGCAAGTCGCGGGCCCGGCGCATGATCCTGACCGGCATGCGGATGTCCGCCGAGGAGCTGTACCGGCTGGGCGTGATCGAGGCCGCGCTGCCGCTGGACCGGTTGATGCCGGAAGCCATGGCGGTCGCCGCCGAGATCGCGTCCAAGGCGCCGCTCGGGATCAAGTACGCCAAGAACTCGCTGAACATGGTCGAGCTGATGCCGGCGAAGGACGGCTATCGCTTCGAGCAGAACTTCACGTACGAACTGGCCAAGACGGAGGATTCGCAGGAAGCCCGGCGCGCCTTCGCGGAGAAGCGCCGGCCCGTGTTCAAGGGGCGCTGACCGCCATGGACATGATCGCAGCCCAATCGATGTCGCCCGCCGAGGAGGACGCGTTCGCCGCCGAGATCCGGGCCTTCTGCCTGGCGGACTGTCCGGAGAGCATCCGCGACACCGTCCGCCGCGGCATCAAGCTCGGCCGGCGCGAGTGGGCCCCCTGGCAGCAGATCCTGCACGCCCGCGGTTGGGGCGCCACCAACTGGCCGGTCGAGTTCGGCGGCACCGGCTGGGATATCCGCCGCCGCACGATCTTCGACGACGTGCTGGCCGAGTGCGACTGCCCGCCGCCGCACCACCAGGGCCTGCGCCATATCGGCCCGGTGCTGATCCGCTTCGGCACGCCGGAGCAGCAAGCCCGGTTCCTGCCCGGGATCCTGGATGGCCGCAATTTTTGGTGCCAGGGCTACTCGGAGCCGAACGCCGGGTCCGACCTCGCCAGCCTGCGCACCCGGGCCGAGCGGGACGGCGACGATTACGTGGTCAACGGCCAGAAGATCTGGACGACCGGCGCGCACGAAGCGGATTGGATGTTCGCCCTCGTCCGCACTGCCGCGGGGGAACGCAAGCACGAAGGGATCACCTTACTGCTGCTGCCGATGGACACGCCGGGTGTCACGGTGCGGCCGATCCACACGATCGACAACTGGCACCACGTGAACGAGGTGTTCTTCAGCGACGTGCGCGTGCCGGTGGCCAACCGCGTGGGCGAGGAGGGGCGCGCCTGGGACTATGGCAAGTACCTGCTGCAGCACGAGCGGCTCGGCGCCGGCTCCGCGATCGGGCAGCTCGGCCGCTCGCTCGAACGGATGCGCGAGCTGATCGCGGCCGAACTGCCGGCCCCCGAGGATGCGGTGCGCCGCCGCTCGCTCGAGGAGCGGTTGCTGGTGGAGGAGGCCGAACTGATGGCCCTGCGCGAGTTAGGCCGGTCCTCCGTTGCGGCGCTGATGGAGGGGCGCCCGCTCGGCAACGCGCCGTCGGTGCTGAAGCTCGCTTCGTCCGAGATGGTGCAGCGGATCAGCGAGATCGGGCTGGACGCGGCGGGCCGGCGGCTAGCGGCCCGGTTCGTGCCGGTTGACGGGGCCGGGCCGAATGCGGCCAACGAGGGTGTGGAGACGATCCACAATTACCTCTACCTGCGCTCCCGCACCATCGTGGCCGGCACGACGGAGGTTCAGAAGAACCTCATCGCCCGCGCCCTGTTCGGGAACTGAGGCATGTCCTTCGTACCCGAACCCATGCTGCCCGGTGACCTGCATGACGGCGCGGCCCGGCTTGCCAGGGCGGCCAACGAGGACTTGCTGCGCCTGACCGACCCGGCGGCCCGTGCGGACGCGCTCGGGCGTTGGTGGGGCGAGGCCGTGGCGCTCGGCTGGCCAGGCCTGTACCTGCCGGAGGAATGCGGCGGCGCAGGCGGCTCCGTGGAGGATCTGGCGGCGTTGGTGGAGGGCGCGGCGAGCGATGCGCTGCCTCTGCCGCTCGCCGCGGTCTGCGGCGTGCTGCCGGCCCTGCTCACGGCGGTTCCGGCTGCCAGGGTGCGTGCGCTCGCGGATGAGCGCCTTTGCCCCGTGCTGGCCGCCTACGAAGAGTGGGCGCCCGCTTCCGGCCGGCCGCTGGCGATGCGCGGGGACGGGGGGATCCGGCTGTCCGGCACGGCGCTCGGCGTCGAGATCCTGGCCGGCGCCATGGGTTACGTGGTTGCGGCCCCCCTGGAAGCCGAGCCGGCCCTGTTGCTGGTTCCAGTGTCTGCCCTGCGTCAGCCACCCCGGCGCTACGAGCGGATGGACGGCCGGTTGAGCGCAGACCTCTCGTTCGACGGCGCCACCGTATCGGCGGACGCGTTGCTCGCCCACGGACCCGGCGTCGCGCGCCAGGTTGCGGCAGCGTTGGAACTCGGCGCCTGCCTCACCTGCGTGGAAGTCGTGGCCGGGCTCGGGTCGGCGATCGAGCGGGTGATCAGCTACCTGGCCGAGCGCAAGCAGTTCGGCGTGGCGCTCTCCAGCCTCCAGGCGCTGCGCCACAAGGTCGCCGAGATCTACATCACCTACGAGACCATCCGCGCCCTGGTGCAGCGCGTGCTTCGCTTGGTGGCGCGCGGGCCGGCGCCGCGGGAGGTGGCGCTGGCCAAGCTCCATATCGGCCGCGCCGCGCGCAAGGCGGCGGAAACGATCATCCAGTTGCACGGCGGCATGGGCATGACGCAGGAGCTTCCGGCCACCCGCCTCAACAAACGCCTGATGATGGCGGAGTTCGACTACGGGGACGCCGCCTGGCACGCGCGCCAATTGTTGCGGGCGGCCTGATGGACCATTCCCTCGCCGCACTGTTCAGCCCGCGGTCGGTGGCCTTGGTCGGCGCATCGAGCGACCCGCGCAAGCTCGGCGGCCGCCCGTTGCACAACCTGCTGCAGTTCGGCTACCGCGGACGCATCTACCCGGTGAACCCGGCGGCGTCCGAGGTGCAGGGCGTCACGTCCTACGCCTCCGTCCGCGACCTGCCGGAGGTGCCGGACCAGGCGATCGTCGTGGTGCCGGCCAGATACGTTGTGGCCGCGCTGGAGGATTGTGCGGCCAAGGGCGTGCGGCTGGTGCAGATCCTCTCCGCCGGTTTTGCCGAGGTGGGCGGCGAGGGCGTCGCCTTGCAGCAGCAGGTGGTCGAACTCGTCCGCCGTACGGGCATTCGCATCACCGGCCCGAACGCGCTCGGCAGCGTCAGCCCGTCGGACGCGTTCTACGGCACGTTCTCGAGCCTTATGGACAGCCTACGTCCGCTGCCGGGCAAGGTGGGCGTGGTGACGCAGAGCGGCGCGTTCGGCTCCCACGTCTACGCGGTCGCGGCGCAGCGCGGCATCGGCCTCAGCCGCTCCATCGCGACCGGCAACGAAGCCGATCTCGACGTGGCGGAGTGCATCGGGGCGCTGGTCGCCGATGACCAGACCCAGGTGATCTGCGCCGCGCTGGAGGGCTGCCGCGACGGCGCGAAGCTGCGTGCCTCGTTGCGTGCGGCAGCGGCGGCGGGCAAGCCGGTGGTGCTGATGAAGGTCGGCAGCACGGAGGCCGGAGCGATCGCGGCGGCGACGCACACCGGGTCACTCGCCGGATCGGACGCGGTGTTCGACGCCGTGTTCCGCGAGTGCGGGGCATGGCGGGCGCACACGATCGAGGAAATGATCGACGTCGCCTATGTCTGCGCCACCGGCCGCATGCCGGACGACGATGGCGTGGTCGTGGTGACGATCTCCGGCGGCATCGGCGTGCTGATGGCGGACCTGGCAACGGATCTCGGCCTGCAGCTTCCGGCCGTGCCCGCCGCGCTTGGGGAGAAGCTGCGCGCGATCCTGCCCTATGTCACCGGCGTGAACCCGATCGACACCACGGCGCAGGTGGCGAACACGCCGGCCAAGATCGTCGAGCTGGTGGACGCGGTGCAGGCGGCGCGCCCGGCCGGCACCGTGGTGATCTACCTGTCCCATATCGGCCGCGCGCCGGAGCGCTTCGCCAGCCTGCAACCGGTGCTGGAAGACCTTCGCCAGCGCCATCCAGGCACGCTGCTGGTCCTGGTCGGCACCACGGCGCCCGAGGTGCGGGACTGGCTCGAAGCGCGCGGCATCCCCGCCTTCGAGGACCCGAGCCGCGCCATCATGGCGGTGCGCGGCGCCGCCCGATTGCGCCAACGGCACCATGACCTGGTGCCGCCGCCAACGCCCGACCTGACCGCGCTGCGCACGCTCGACATCCGGGCCGACGATGAGGCTGCGACTAAGCAGTTGCTCGCGGCGGCGGGCGTGCCCGTGCTGCCGGAGCGGCTGTGCACCAGTGCGGCCGCCGCCGTGACTGCGGCGGAGGGGTTCGGTTTCCCCGTGGTGGCGAAGATCGTCTCCCCGAACATCCTGCACAAGACAGAAGCCGGCGGCGTGCTGCTGGGCCTGGCCGATGCGGAGGCAGTCGAACGCGGCTTTCACGCCATCATGGCCAGCGCGCGCGCCTACCGGGCCGACGCGGAACTCCGCGGCGTGCTGATCTCGCCGATGCGGCGGGGCGGCATCGAGACGATTATCGGCGTGCAGCGCGATCCGGTGTTCGGTCCGATGGTGATGTTCGGCCTGGGCGGCGTGATGGTCGAGCTGTTCAAGGACGTGGCGTTCGCGTCGGCGCCCCTCGATCTGGCGGGTGCCCACGCCCTGATCGGCGCCGTACGCGGCCGGGCGCTGCTCGAGGGATGGCGCGGAGCACCCGGCGTGGACCTGGCCGCGCTGGCCAACGCGTTGTGCCGCGTCTCGGAGCTAGCCGCCGCCCATGCCGGGACGGTGCAGAGCATCGAGATCAACCCGTTCCTGATCGGGCCCGAGGGAGGCGTCGCACTCGACGCGCTGATCACCGTCGACGCCATGTAGTCAAAGAGGAAGCCGAACAATGGTGCCGCAAGAAGCAACATCGGACGTCAAAGCCTTCATCGACCGCCAGCCGTTCACACGGTTCCAGGCGACCGTGCTCGGCCTGTGCATCCTGGTCATGGCGTTCGACGCGATCGACCTGACCGCCATGGGATTGATCGCGCCGGCGCTCAGCGATGATTGGGGCATCGCAAAAGCGGCGCTCAGCCCGGCGCTGACGGCGTCCATCGTCGGCACCTGCGTCGGTGCGCTGCTCGGCGGTCCGCTGGCGGATACGTTCGGGCGCAAGAAGGTGCTGATCGGATCCGCGCTGAGCTTCGGGTTGTTCACCGTGGCCTGCGCGTTCGCGCCCAGCATCGCCTGGCTGGCGGCGTTGCGCTTCCTGGGCGGCATCGGCATCGGCGCGGCCTCGCCAGTGGCCAACACCGTCGCGTCCGAGTTCGCCGCCGAGCGTTACCGCGCGCTCGCCTGCAACAGCCTGCTGATCGGCTTCACGCTCGGCGCCACCGCCGGCGGCTTAGGCGCGTCCTGGCTGATCCCGCACTGGGGCTGGCGCAGCGTTCTGCTGATCGGCGGCGGCATCCCCGTCGTGCTCGGCCTGTTGCTGCTGTTCCTGCCCGAGTCGCTGCAGTTTATGGTGGCCAAGCGCTGGTCCACGCCGCAGGTCGCCGCCGTGCTGGAGCGCATCCGGCCCGGCTCCGGCACCCTCGCGGCGGGGTTCCGGCCCCTGGCCGGCGCGCCCGAGCGGTCGAGCCTGGTCACGGTGTTCCGGCCGCAATACCTGGCCGGCACGGTGGTGCTCTGGCTCGTGTACTTCCTGGGGCTGGTGATCTACTACGTGATGACGAGCTGGCTGCCCACGCTGGTGCACAGCGCCGGGTTCACCGTGTCGCGGGCGGCAACGGTGATGGCGATGTTCCCGCTGGGCGGCGCCGTCGGCACGCTCGCTTTGGGCCTGGTGATGGAGCGGCTGGGCTCGGTACGGATGATCGCGCTGACCTATGCCGCGGCCGGCGTGCTGATCTGGTTGCTGGGCTCGCAGGGCGGCACGCTGACGCTGCTGTACGTGCTGGTGTTCGCGGCCGGCGCCACGCTGAATGGCGCGCAACTGTCGATGCCGGCGCTCTCGGCCGGTTATTACCCGACGCTGGGGCGGGCGACCGGCACGTCCTGGATGGTGGGCTTCGGCCGGGTCGGCGGCATCTTCGGCGCCATGGCGGGCGGCATCCTGCTGGAGCTGCACTGGGGGTTCGCCGCGATCTTCGCCGTGCTCTCCCTCCCGGCCTTCGCCGCCGCGGCCGCGTTGCTGCTGTCGCTGCCGGTGTTCGCCCGGGCGCGCCGCGTGCAACTTGCCGAAGGGTCGATGACCGCGGCGGCCGGCGATTGACGCTTCGGCCCGGCGCGGCGATGTCGGTGGGATGCGAACCCTGGCCGACATCCTCGTGCTCGACGCGGCCGCACCGCCGCCGCAGCCCCGCATGGTGCAGATCTTCACCGAAGCCTGCCGGCTGTTCGCCGAGCGCGGCTTCGAGGGCACGTCCATGCGGGACATCGCCGAGGTCTGCGGCATCTCCAAGCCGACGCTCTACCATTACTTTGCGGACAAGGACGCCATCGTCCGCCCGCTCATGCTGGGCATCACGCGCATCATCCACGACCGGGTGGCCGCGCGCCTGGACCCGGCGCACCTGCCGCTCGAGCAACTCCGCCTGTTCATGGTGGAGACGGCGTCCTGCTTCGAAGACTACCGCTGGGCCTGGATCGCCTCGGCCTCGATCTTCTGGAACGACCCGCACGAGCGTCACCGGGCGGAACGGCTCGAGTGGCGGGACCGCTACGAGGGGTTGCTGCGCGGCATCCTGCACGCGGCCAAGGCACGGGGCGACACACGGGATATGGACGTGTCGCTGGCGGGCCGCCTCGTGCTGAGCACGCTCAACTGGCTGCCGCGCTGGCACAACCCGGCGGGCCCGCTGCGCCCGACCGTGATCGCGGAGCAGTTCTACGCGATGCTGCTGCACGGCTTCCAGGTCCGGGGGAACGCCGGCGGCCCTGACGGCTAGGGCGCGGCTAGCAATGAAAAGCAGGGGGAAGCGACAATGAACACCACGTTGGGCCGGCGGGCCGTCCTTGCCGGAGGAGCGGCGGCCCTGGCCAGCCCGGCGATGCGCATCCGGGCGCAACCCGCACCGCTGCGCATCGGCGTAATGGACGACATGAACGGTCCCTACTCCGCGGCTGGCGGCCTGGGCAGCGCCGCCGCCGTGCGGATGGCGGTGCAGGAGTTCGCCGCATCCCATCCGGACATCCCGGTCGATGTCGTGGTGGGAGACATGCTGAACAAACCCGATGTCGGCGCCGGCATGGCCCGTAGCTGGTTCGACCAGGACGGCGTGGACGCGATCATCGGCATCAGCCAGTCCGCCGTGGCCCTCGCCGTGGTGTCGATCACCGAGGCGAAGGACAAGCTCGCCATCATCACCGGCGCTTCGTTCCCGGACCTCACGGGCAAGGCCTGCACGCCCAACCATTTCCAGTGGACGTACGACCTTTGGGCCTTGGCGCACGGCACGGCGCTGACACTCACCCGGGACGGTTTCGATTCCTGGTTCTTCATCTCGCCCGACTACCTCTCCGGCCACATGGCCGAGCAGTTCGCGACCGAAGTCATCACCGCGAACGGCGGCCGCATCGCCGGGCACGCCTACTACCCGTTCCCGGCAACGACGGATTTCTCGAGCTTCCTGCTGCAAGCCCAGGCGAGCGGCGCCAAGGTGATCAGCGTCGGCTCCGGCACCGATGCCGTGAACGCGATCAAACAAGCGGCGGAGTTCGGCTTGCCGCAGAGGGGCGTGCGGCTGACCTCGGGCGTGATGGGGATCGAGGTGGTGGACACGCTCGGCCTGCCCACCGCGCGCGGCATCGTGGCGACGGAGCCGTTCTACTGGGACCTGAACGACCGCACCCGCGCGTTTTCCGCCCGGTTCGCGGCCGTTTGGAACGGGCTCAAGCCGACCATGATCCAGGCCGGCACTTACTCCGCGGCGATGCACTACCTCAAAGCGGTGGCCTCGCTCGGCTTGGCCCCGTCAAAGGCGAGCGGGCGCGCGGTGGCCGACCGGATGAAGGCTTTGCCGGGCGACGACGACGCGTTCGGCCCGGGCAGCGCACGGGTGGACGGCAAATACCTGCATCCGATGTACGTGTTCGAGACCAAATCGCCCGAGCAGTCCACAGGCCGCTGGGACTATTACCGGCTGCTGCAAACGATCCCGGCGGACCAGGCATTCGAACCGCTCTCACCCGCCTGCCCGCTTGTGCATGCCTGACCGGCAGCTTGACTTTGTCGGAACAGATTGCCCATGCTCGACATCGCAAAAACGCGCCGCCAAGGCGCGAACCGGCGGGGAAGGGAATGGACGGGCCGATCCTCCACGTCACACCGGCGAGCCGATACGGCCAGGTCACGCAAGGCTTCCGAGCGCGGCAGTCCCGTCCGAGGGCGGCACACGGATCTAGTTCCGTACGGTGCGCCACCGTCTCATCGACCCCCTGCTGCGCCCCGGAGACTCCCGTCCGGCGCGCACGCAGCCCAGACGACACTGCAAACAAAAGGAGAATGGCATGAAGCTCGCCCCAACAGGCAAAACGCTGGGCGCCACCGTTGAAGGTGCGGATCTTTCGCGGGAACTGAGCCAAGCCGATTTCGCGACCTTGCTGCGAGGCCTCGGCACGCACGGCGTGCTTTGCTTCCCGCGCCAATCGATCGACGCTCCGGCGCTGAAGCGTTTCTCCGAGCGGTTCGGCGGCCTCCAGGTCTCACTGACCGGCGACTACACGGACCCGGAGACGCCGGAGGTGATGATCCTGTCCAACGTGGTCGAGAACGGCAAGCCGATCGGCCTCGCCGATGCCGGGCAGGACTGGCACACGGACATGTCGTACAACAACCTCATAGGTTTCACCAACGTGCTGTACGGCATCCGCATCCCGCACCGGGACGGCAAGGCGCTGGGCAACACGGTATTCGCCAACATGCACGCCGCCTACGACGACCTGCCGGAGGAGCTGAAGCAGCGGCTCGACGGCATGACCGCCAGCCACGACTTCAACAAGTTCTGGGAGGAGATGCGCCGCCGCCCCGGCAGCACGCGCCCGGCGCTCAC
>CAXTVQ010000023.1:45378-64923 GCA_964247705.1 uncultured Acetobacteraceae bacterium
ACGAGCACCGGCTGATCAAGCGCTGCCAGGTCATGGCCGACCGCATCTTCGACCCGGCCTTCGTACAGGCAGGCCTGCAGGCGGCGGCTTAGGGTGGACCTTGCCGACGCGGGTCAGGTGGTGATGCGGTTCTATCGCCACCTGGATGACCGCGACTACGCCGCCCTCGCCGCGCTGATGGTGCCTGACGGGGTCTGGCACCGGCAGGGTGCGGTGCTGCAGGGCGGGGAAGCGGTCGTCGCCGCGCTCTCCCGCCGGTCGCCCACCATGCGCATCCACCACCTGCTCACCAACGTGTTCGCCGTGGCCACGGCCGCGGACCGGGCGGAGGTGACCGGCTACATGCTGGTCGTGCGGCACGAACCCGGCACGTCGCTGGACGGCCCCGCGCCGCTGGCTGGCGTGGAGTCGATCCGGACCATCCGCGCCACCATGGCCGCCACGCCGGACGGCTGGCGCGTGGCGGCCATGCAGGGCGACCCGCCGTCCTTCGCGGTGGCGGCATGATGCAGTGGGTCCGCTTCACCGTCGCCGGGCGGAGCGCCTGGGGATTGGTGGAGGGTGAACAGGTTGCCGAACTCGCCGGCGGCCCGTTCGATGGTCCGCCCGTGCGCACCGGCGCCAAGCATGCGCTCGCGGCGGTGCAGATCGAGGTGCCGTTCGTGCCGCGTACCTTCTATGCCGCCGGGCTGAACTACGTGACCCACGTGCGCGAAATGGCCGAGCGCCGGGGTGAGGCGCCGGCCATCCCGGCCAAGCCCGACATGGGCTACCGCGCCGTCAACGCCCTCGTCGCCCACGGCGCGCCGGTGGTGATCCCGCGCGACGCCACCAAGGTGCATTACGAGGGCGAGCTGGTGGTGGTGATCGGCCGCCGGGCGAAGCACCTGTCCGAGGCGGACGCGCTGTCCTGCGTGCTGGGCTACACGATCGGCAACGATGTGAGCGAACGCAACTGGCAGAAAACCGACCGCACGTTCTGGCGGTCCAAGAACACGGACACGTTCAAGCCCATGGGACCCTACATCACCACGGGGATCGACGACGCCGCCTTGGCCGGGATGCAGACCACGGTGCGGCTGAACGGCGAGGTGCGCAGCCAGTTCGCCACCGCGGACATGCTGTTCGGCATCCGCCGCTTCATCGCCGCCATGACGCAGTATCTTACGCTGCATCCCGGCGACGCGATCTGGATGGGGACGGACGGAGTCTCGCCGGACCTCGCGCCCGGGGACGTCGTGGAGGTGGAGATCACCGGGCTCGGCACGCTCCGCAATCCGTTCGTGGGGGAAGCATGAGCGCTCCCTACCCTGCGCACCGGGCGCAGATCGCCGCGATCCTGACTGCCTGGGGCATGGCGCCCACCGATGCCGAACAGACGGCGGAGGTGATGGCCTGGGCCGACCTGCACGGCATCGACAGCCACGGTTTCTCCATGCTCACGGTGTATGACGCCCGGCGGCGGGAGGGGCGGCTGCGGATGGACGCGGTGCCCCGGCTGGAACGGGAAACGCCGGTGTCGGCCCTGGTGGACGCGGATGGCGGGTTGGGCCACGTGCCGTCCCGCCTCGCGATGGGCACCGCGATCGCCAAGGCGCAGGCGATCGGCGTCGGCGTCGTGCCGGTGCACAACTCGGCGCATTTCGGTGCTTGTGGCTTCTACGCGTCGATGGCGGCCGAGGCGGGCTTGATCGGCATGGTGGCTACCAGCGCCTCGATGATCCAGGTGGCGCCGACCGGCGGGGCGCAGGCCCGGCTGGGCACCGACCCTTGGGCGTTTGCGGCGCCGGGCCGGCCCGGCGAGCCGTTCCTGCTGGACATGGCCACCACCACCGTCGCCGCCGGGCGCATCCGCAACAAGGCCAACGAGGGGCTGCAATGCCCGCCCGGCTGGGTGCTGACGCGCGACGGCAAGCCCAGCACCGACCCGCTAGAGGCAAGCGCCAAGGGTGGCACGCTGACCTCGCTCGGCGGATCGCCGGAGAATAGCAGCTACAAGGGCTACGGGCTGTCCGCGATGGTCAACATCCTGGGCTCGTGCCTGTCCGGGGCCACGCTGGTCACCGACCCGATGCACACCAAGAAGCCGCACGGCATGGACATCGGCCACTTCTTCCTCGCCATGAACCCGGCCCTGTTCCGCGGCGAGGCGGATTTCCGCGCGGACGTGGCGAGCTTCTGCGACACCCTGCGCGCCACGCCCCCCGTGGACCCGGCGCGCCCGGTGCAGGTTGCGGGCGACCCCGAGCGCGCGAACGCCAAGCGCCGTCTGCAGGAGGGGATACCGATCGGACCCAACCTGCTGGCGAAGGTGAAGGAGATCGCGCAGCAATCCGGCGCGCCCTGGATGCTGTAGGCGCTACAGCATCCGCTGCAGGATGATCTTCTGGATGTCGCTGGTGCCCTCGTAGATCTGGCATACGCGTACATCCCGGTAGATCCGTTCCACCGGGTAGTCGCACAGGAAGCCGTAGCCGCCGAGCGTCTGGATCGCCGCCGTGCAGATAGCCTCGGCCGCCTCGGACGCGAACAGCTTGGCCATCGCGGCCGCTTCCAGCGCGGGTTGCCCGGCGTCCTTCAGCCGCGCCGCGTTCAGCACGAGCTGGCGGCTGGCCTCGAGCTTGGTCTTTGCGTCCACCAGGCGGAAGCCGACGGCCTGGTGGTCGATGATCGGCTTGCCGAAGCTGCGGCGCTCCTTCGCGTAGCCGATGGCGTAATCCAGCGCGGCGCGGGCCATGCCGACGCTCTGCGCCGCGATGCCGATGCGCCCTGCTTCCAGCGTGGACAGCGCGATGCGGTATCCCTCACCCTCCGCGCCGATCCGCTGGGATGCCGGCACGCGCATGCCGTCGAACACGAGGTGGCAGGTATCGGACGCCTTCTGGCCCAGCTTCTCCTCGACGCGCGCGACCTGGTAGCCCGGCGTGTCGTTGCTGACGATGAAGCAGCTCATGCCCTTCTTGCCGGCGGCCGGGTCCGTCATCGCGAACAGGATCGTAGTCTGGCCGATCGCGGCGTTGGAGATGAACTGCTTGGACCCGGTGATCACGTACCCGTCGCCGTCCCGCACGGCCCGGGTGCGCAGCGCGGACGCCTCGGACCCGGCGCCGGGCTCGGTGAGCGCGAAGGAGCCGATAGCGGCGCCGGCGGCCATCGGGCGCAGCCACTGCTCGCGCTGCGCGTCCGTGCCGTAATGCTGCAGGATCTCGCAGGTGGGCGCGTTATGGACGCTCACGAGCGTGGAGACGGAGCCGTCCCCGGCAGCGATCTCCTCCACCACCCGGGCGTAGGTCTCGGTGTCGATCTCGCTGCCGCCCCAATCGGCCGAGAGCGTGGCGCCGAGGAAGCCCATATCGCCCAACTCGCGCACGATCTCGGGCTCGATCCGTCCGGCCTTCTCGCGCGCGGCCGCGGTCGGAGCGAGGCGTTCCTGCGCGTAGCGGCGGGCCGTGTCGACGATGAGGTAGTTGGGGTCGGTCTGATCCAGCATAGGAGCCTCCTTTCTACTCCCCCTCCCCTTGAGGGAGGGGGCTGGGGGGAAGGGGTGCCACGCACACCCAATTTGGAATTCGCGATGACGGCCCTCACCCCGGCCCTCTCCCGCACGCGGCGGGAAAGGGAGAAGCGAAGAAGGGTTAGTGCATCATCTCCACGGCAACCGCGGTCGCTTCGCCGCCGCCGATGCAGATCGCGGCCACCCCGCGACGCGCACCGCGCTGACGCATCGCCGCCAGCAGCGTCACCACGATCCGCGCCCCGCTGGCGCCGATCGGGTGGCCCACCGCGCACGCGCCACCCCGCACGTTGATCTTCTCCAGCGGCAACCCGAGTTCGCGCTGCGTCGCCAGCACCACCACCGCGAACGCCTCGTTGATCTCGAACAGATCCACGTCGTCCGTCGTCCAACCGGCCTTGGCCAGCACCTTGCGGATGGCGGGCGCGGGCGCCGTCGTGAACCACCCCGGCTCCTGCGCATGCGTCGCGTGCGCCACGATCCGCGCAATCGGGGTCAACCCGCGATCCTCCGCCTCCGACACATGCGCCAGCACCAGGGCTGCCGCACCGTCGCTGATCGAGGACGCGTTGGCCGCCGTCACCGTGCCGTCCTTACCGAACGCCGGGCGCAACCCGGCGATCTTGGACGCGTCCGCCTTGCGCGGCTGCTCGTCCGCGCTGATCGTGACATCGCCCTTGCGGCCCGGCACCAACAGATCCGCGATCTCGTCCCGCAGCGCCGCGTTGCCGCCCGCTTCCTGCGCCAGGCGCAGCGAGCGTTCGGCGAACGCGTCCTGATCGGCGCGTGAGAAGCCCAACGCGCGCGCGGTCACGTCCGCATAGGTGCCCATGGCGCGGCCGGGCTCGAACGCGTCCTCCAGGCCGTCCAGCGCCATGTGGTCCATCACCTGGCTGTGGCCGTATTTCACGCCGCC
Organism: uncultured Acetobacteraceae bacterium; assembly: GCA_964247705.1. Classification (GTDB taxonomy): domain Bacteria; phylum Pseudomonadota; class Alphaproteobacteria; order Acetobacterales; family Acetobacteraceae; genus LMUY01. Next base: position 49,809 of record CAXTVQ010000023.1, read on the forward strand.
GCGCAAGCGGGGAAGCAGGAAGGGCGCGTTGCTCATGCTTTCCATGCCGCCCGCCACCAGCACGCCTGTGCCACCGGCAACCAGTTGGTCATGGCACTGGATCAGCGCCTGCATTCCGGAGCCGCACATCTTGTTCACCGTCACCGCCGGTGCCGACACGGGAATGCCAGCGCCCACCGAGGCCTGCCGCGCCGGCGCCTGGCCCAGTCCGGCGGGCAGCACGTTGCCCATCACCACGCCCGCAACCCCGTCCGGCGCCACGCCCGCACGGTCCAGCGCCGCACTGATCGCGGCCGATCCGAGCTTCGGCGCCGTCAGCGGCGCCAATTCGCCGAGCAAGCCACCGATCGGCGTGCGTGCGGACCCAACGATGCAGATGCTCATAGCCCCTCCCCTACTCCGCCGCGATCGCCATCGGGCGCGCGTTCAACGCTTGCAGCAGCGCCGCCCGTTGCGGGGCCGCGTCCTGCATCGCCTTTTCCTTCACCGGGCCGAAGCCGCGGATGTGATTGGGAATGTCGGCCAGCGCTACCGCGGTGTCCAGCGTCTCGGGGCGCAGAGCGGCCATCGCAGCGTCGATGCTGCGCTCCGTGTCTCGGATCAGGGCGCGCTCGGCCTGCCGCTCGGCCTGGTAGCCGAACGGGTCCAGCGGCGTGCCACGCAGCGCCTTGCCATGGCGCAACATGCGGAACAGCGGGAGCGCGATGCGGCCGGGAATGGCGACCTTCTTACGGCGCCCGGTCGCCGGGTCGATGCCGGAGACCAGCGGCGGCGCCATGTGGAACACCGGCCTCTCGCCATACTCGGCGCCGGCCAACAGGCGGGCGACCTCGTACTCGTCCTTATAGGCGAGCGCGCGGAAGAACCCTTCGGCCACGGCGCGGGCGAACCGGCCGGGTTGACCCAACACCGCCGCCTCCCGCGCCACCGCCCGGTCCACCACCCGGCGGTAATGCCTGGCGAGACGCTTGCCCTGATAGCGCACCAACTCGGCCTCGCGCGCGGCGATCAGGCCGTCCAGCGGCGGCGGCGGCAGGGCGTCACCGGCCAGCACGGCGTCCGCCAGCTCCGGACGGGCGGCCAGGATGCGGCCCCAGGTAAAGGCGCGCCGGTTCAGCGCCACCGCGGTGCCGTTCAGCTCGATCGCGCGCAGCAGCGCGTCCTGGCCCACGGGGATCAGCCCCGCCTGCCAGGCCAGCCCCGTCATCAGCGTGTTCAGCGCCTGCGACTGGCCGAACAGCTTCTCGGACAAAGCCGTCGCGCGAAGATACACACTGGCATTGCCGCCCACCGCGCGGTCGATCACCCGGCGGTGCAGCCCGGCGTCGATCACCAGGTCGCGGTTGGTCAGGAATTGCGTGTTGGCCTGCAAATCGAGGTTGCCGAGCACCGCACCTCCCCGGCGCATCCGCTCCAGCACGCCTTTCTGTGCGCCCACCGCCAAATCCGCGGCGATCATCAGGTCGGCCTCGCCGGTCGGGATGCGGACCACGTCGAGCCCGTCATGCGCGATCTGCACGTGGGAGATGACGGCGCCGTTCTTCTGCGCGAGCCCGGTGAAATCGAGCGTGCTGACCTGCTTGCCCTCGATGCTGGCCGCCATCGCCACCACGGCGCCCGCCGTCACGATGCCGCCGCCGCCGATGCCGGCGAACAGCCCGCGCCAAGGCGTCGCCAGATCCGGCAGCACCGGGTCGGTGAGCCCCGCAGCGAGTTCATCCTCGCGGGCACGCCAAGCCTGCGCGTCATCGTGCTTCGGCGCGTCGGTCGCAGACGTAACGAAGGAGGGGCAGAACCCCTTCAGGCAGGACAGGTCCGTGTTGCAGCTCGTGGGCGAGATGCGGCGCTTGCGGCCGTACTCCGTGTCCACCGGCTCGATGGCGATGCAGTGGGACTGCGCGGTGCAGTCGCCGCAATTCTCGCACACGCGGGTGTTGATGCTGACCTTCACGTCCGCCTGCACCATGGTGCCCCGCTTGCGGCGGCGGCGCTTCTCGGTGGCGCAGACCTGGTCGTAGATGATGACGGACACGCCCTCGAACGCCGCACACTCGGCCTGCACCTGCGGCAGCGCCTCGCGCCCGCGGCGGATCACGCCGGGTGGCACCTCGCTCGCCTCCGGCAAGCGCGCCGGGTCATCGGCGACGAGGTAGATGAGGCCGACATTCTCGGCCCAGACCTGGCGGGCGATGTCGGTGACTGCGAGGCCGCCCTCGGTCGGCTGACCGCCGGTCATCGCCACGGCGTCGTTGAACAGGATCTTATAGGTGATGCGCGTCTTCGCCACGACGGATTGCCGGATCGCGAGCAGGCCGGAGTGCTGATACGTGCCATCGCCCATGTTGGAGAACACGTGCGGCATGCTGGTGAACGGCGCCAGGCCCGTCCAGGCTACGCCCTCGCCGCCCATCACGCTGAACAGCCCCGTGTTCGGCGTGTTCTGCATCGCCATCACGTGGCAGCCGATGCCCGCCATTGCGAACGAACCGTCCGGCAACTGGGTGGAGGTATTATGCGGGCACCCGGCGCAGAACGTGGGCGCGCGCGCGAGCAAGCCGTCCTCCCGCTCCGGTGCGGACGCCTCGTCGAGCGGTGCCGCTGCCACGCCGAAGCCGGGGAGCACGCGGGCGAGGGCACGGGCGACCAGCTCGGGCGAGGTCTCCATGACGGCCGGGAGCAACGGCGAACCGTCCACCGCGGTCTTGCCGACGATGGCCGGGCGCTGGCCGGCGGGAAGGTTGTAGAGCGCGGCACGGATTTGCGCCTCGACGAAGGAGCGCTTCTCCTCGACGACGACCAACAGGTGTTTGCCCTCGGCGAATGCGCGCAGGCCGGCCGTCTCCAGCGGCCAGCTCATGCCGACCTTGTAGATCGCGATCCCGGGGTGGGCGGCCAGGCCCATCGCGTCCAGCGCGTGCAGCACATCCAGATGCGCCTTGCCGACGGTCACGATCCCGATCGGCGCGTCGGCGGCGCCCTGGGTCACGCGGTCGATGCCGTTGGCGCGCCACCAGGCCAGGGCGGCCGGCAGGCGCTCGTCCAGCATGCGTCCTTCAATGACGAAACGCTCGCCCGGCCAGGCCAGCTTGGTGTCGATGTTCAGACCATGCGGCGGCATCGCGATGTCGGGCGCGATGAACTGCCGCTCGGACGATACTGTAACGGTCGAGGCTTGCTCGGCGGTCTCCGCGATCGTCTTCAACGCGACCCACAGCCCGCTGAACCGGGACAGGGCGATGCCGGCCAGGCCGAACTCGATGATCTCGGACGCGTCCGCCGGCTGCAGCACCGGCATCATCACGGCTTCGAAGATCTGGTCCGTCTGGTGCGGGAAGGTGGAGGAGTGGGCACCATGGTCGTCGCCGGCAATGCACAGCACGCCGCCATGCTTGTGGCTGCCGAACGCGTTGGCGACCCGCAAGGCATCGGCGGAGCGGTCCACGCCGGGCCCCTTGCCATACCACATGCAGAATACGCCATCGACAGTGGCGCCTGGATAGAAGTCGAGCTGTTGCGCGCCCGACAGCATGGTGACCGCGAGGTCCTCGTTCAGGCCCGGCTTGAAGTGCACGCCGGACGCTTCGAGCAGCTTGGTGCGGCGCCAAAGCTCCTGGTCCAGCCCGCCCAGCGGTGAGCCACGGTAGCCCGACACCAACCCGCCGGTGTTCAGGCCCGCTGCCCGGTCGAGCCGCGCTTGTTCCAGCAGCACACGGACCAGGGCCTGGACCCCCGTCAACAGGACGGGATGGTCGAGTTCCGCGTAACGAGTGTCGAGGGTGATGGGGGCAGTCCCGAGGCCGATATCCATGGCGTTTCTCCCGCATCAAATGTAGGGCGAGCGTAGCGCCGAATTAGGAGGTGATTGCTGCCATAGTTTGGGGCGTGATATGCACCGATTAGCAGGACTTGCTAATGTTGCGCTGCAATATGGGAGGATTGCCTGTGAGATTGGACCGGATCGACCTCTCTATCCTTGATCACCTGCAACGCGACGGCCGTGCGACCACCATCGAATTGAGCGAGGCAGCGGGCCTGTCCGCGTCCCCGTGCCATCGCCGGCAGAAGCTGCTGGAGGAGGCTGGCATCGTCACCGGCTACGTGGCGCTGCTGGATCAGGACCGGGTCGGGTTGCCGGTGAACGTGATGGTGTCCGTGGAACTGGCCGGACAGACGCAAGAGCTGCTGGAGGCGTTCGAAGCGGCGGTCGCCGGGCTACCGGAGGTGATGGAGTGCATGCTGATGACGGGAGCCAGCGACTACCTGCTCCGGGTCGTGGCGGCGGATCTCGGCGCCTACGAGGAGTTCCTGCGCACACGCCTGACCCGGCTGCCGGGCGTGCGCGGCGTGCGGTCGGCGTTCGCGTTGAAACGGGTGATCTACCGAACGAACTTGCCGCTCAAGCTGAAGCGGTGATCAAGCGGGCCCGGTCGTTCGCCCCTCCTCCCGGTATTTGCGTTCAGGCCGGAAGCCCATCTGTTCGCAGGACATTTTCAAACGGCCATGGCCACGTTTCCGGGAACGCATCCAACCCTATCTCCTGAATGGATATCACATCCTTTTCGTAAGAAGCGGCGATCAGGTATTCTGACCGAACGCTTTGAGCTTGAGGTCTTTCAGCCGGTCCGCGCCGCCCGGCGTCTTAGGGTCCAGGTCCAGCGCCTGCATCCACGCCTCGAGCGCGCCTTTGAAGTCGCCGCGCTGCTCGGCCACGTGCGAGAGGTCCTGCAGCGCCTCGAACTGGCGGGGTTCGCGCTTCATCACCTCGGCCAGGTCCCGGGTGGCGCCCGCCGGGTCACCCATCTGGGAACGGGCGAGGGCACGGCCGCGCCAGCCTTCCTGCAGGTCCGGCTGCAGATCGAGGGCGGCGTCAAAATCGTCGAGCGCGTCGTTTGGCTGGTTGGCGTTCAGCGAACTAAAGCCGTGCAGCAGCAGCAGCTTGGTCGCCGGGGTGGCCTGGTTGACCCACTGGCCGTCCAGCGAGCGTTCCACCGCGCCCGCGGATTGCTCGTCCGGCGCTACTTTCAGCATGCCGAGCAAGCGGTCGATCGTGGCCTCGCGATTTGGCTGCGCGGGTGCGGCGGGCGCAGGCGGGCCCGGCGCGGGGGAAGGCTGGGCGGCGGCCGACGCAGCGAGCAGGACCGACATCGCGACCCACGCGCAACCGTGGCGGTTCATGCGGCCATCGCCTCCGGAACCGCCTCCGGCCGCGGGCCGCCGGCCATCCAGTCCAGCAACTCGATGGTGTGCACCGTCGGGAGGCCGCCGCCCGCAAGTTGCGTCAGGCAGCCGATATTGCCGGCGGCGATCAGGTCGGGCTTCGTGCGGTGGATGTTGTCCAGCTTGCGCTCCCGCAGGCGCCCGGCGATCTCGGGCTGCAACAGGTTGTAGGTGCCGGCCGAACCGCAGCACAGATGCCCCTCGGCCGCTTCCACCACCGTGAACCCGGCGTTGCGCAGCAGGCCCTTCGGCTGCGTCGTGATCTGCTGGCCGTGCTGCAGCGAGCAGGCCGCGTGGTAGGCGACGCGGATCCCCGGCTTCTTGTCGCGGGTCGGCATGTAGTTCGCCCGGAACAGGAACTCGGACACGTCGGCCGCCAGGGCGGAGACGCGGGCGGCTTGCTCCTTCTCCGGCTCGTTGCGGAACATGTGGACGTAATCCTTCACCGTCGTGCCGCAGCCGGAGGTGTTGACCAGGATCGCGTCCAGCCCCTCGCCATCCGCCTCGCGCGTCCATACGGCGATGTTGGCGCGGGCTGCGGCCATCGCCGGGTCATGCTGGCCCATGTGGTGGGTCAGCGCGCCGCAACAGCCAGCTTCGGGCGGCACGACCACGTCGTAGCCCATGCGGGTCAGCAGCCGGATCGTGGCCGCATTGATGGAGGGGGCCAGCACCTGCTGCGCGCAGCCGGCCAGCAGTGCGACCCGGCCTTTCCGCTCGCCCTCGGCCCGGTGCACGCCGGTCACGGTCTGGCGCGGCGGCAGCTTGCCAGGTGCAAGGTCCAGCATCGCCTTCAACCGGCCGCCCAGCACCCCGCCGGGCACCAGGAAGCGGAACGGCTTGGCCAGCCGCGCCGCGACCATCGCCAGGCGCATGCGGCCCGGGCGCGGCAACACCTGCACGAGCACGTTGCGCAACAGACGCTCCTGCCAGGGGCGGCGATACGTCTCCTCGATATAGCGGCGCCCGTGATCGACCAGGTGCATGTAGTTCACGCCGGAGGGGCAGGTCGTCATGCAGGACAGGCAGGAGAGGCAGCGGTCCACGTGCTTGACTACCTCGGCCGTCGCGGGACGGCCGGACTCGAGCATGTCCTTCATCAGGTAGATGCGGCCGCGCGGGCTGTCCAACTCGTCACCCAGCAGGACGAAGGTCGGGCACGTGGCGGTGCACATGCCGCAGTGGACGCAGGTTCGGAGCACGCCGTTGGCGGTCGCCGTCTCCGGGTCACGGAGTTGTTCGGCGGTGAAATTGGTCTGCACGGCTCAGGCTCCTGCGTAGAGGCGGCCGGGATTGAGGATGCCGGCCGGGTCCATGACGGCCTTCACCCGGCGGCCGATCGCGGCCAAGGCGGGCGGCTCGGGCGGGACCACGTCCACGGCGGCGCGTAGCGAGTCCGGCCCGCGTACCAGTGTCCAAGTACCGCCGGCGGCGGTCGCGGCCCGAACCACGGCGGGATGGGACGCCGGGTCGCCGGCCAGCCAGACCAGGCCGCCGCCCCAGTCCAGAAATCCCTGCAACCCGGTGGCGGCCAACACGGCGGGGCCGGAGGACGGGCGGACGGACACCCGCCACACGGCGTCGCCTGACTTGAGAGGCAACGGCGCCACGTCACGCACGGCCTGCCAAGCGGCACGGCTGGGGATGTCGCCGAGCAGCTCGGCATGGCCATGGGACGCGAGGTCCAGCGCGAGGCGGCCCGTGCGGTAGGCGACACTGGCCGAGAAATCCTCGATCCGCACCAGCGCGACGGAGGCTCCGAACCCGGCGAGCGCCGGCACGCGGGAGGCTGCCTCCTCCGGCAGCCAGGCCGCACCCGACACGCCGTAGGGTGAGCCGAGCGCCGCCGAGAGAACCCTCACCGCAGCCGGCGCATCGAGCCCGGCGAGCACGAGCGATCCGGTGAGCTCTGGGGCGGGCAACACCTTCAGCGTCACCTCGGTGATCACGCCCAGCGTGCCGTGACTGCCGGCGAGCAGCTTGCACAGGTCTAGCCCGGTCACGTTCTTCAGCACCCGGCCGCCGGAGTGGAACACATCTCCCGTGCCGTCCACCGCCCGCACGCCCAGCACATGGTCGCGCATCGCCCCCCAGGCGATCCGGCGCGGGCCGGACAGGTTGGTGGCAACCACGCCGCCGATCGTCTGCTGGCCGCTGGTGCCGAGCAGGGCGGACAGGTCCGGCGGTTCGGCAATCAGGTGCTGACCGTTCTCGGCCAGCGCCGCCTCGATCTCGGCGATCGGCGTGCCGGCCCGGGCGGACAGCACCAACTCCTTGGGCGCATACAGCGTGATGCCGCGCAAGTTGCGGGTGGAGAGGCTGCGGGCGGCCTGCACCGGGCGCAGCATGCCTCGCTTGGTGCCGGCGCCCAAGGTCTCGAGCGGTTCGCGCGCGGCATGGGCGGCGGCCACGGCGGCAGCCACGCCTGCCTCGTCCGCCGGCGCCATGCCCGTGCTGCTTGACTCCGGCGTCAACGCATCCGCGACGTCGGACACGGGCTAGGCTGCCTCCTTGAGCGGGAACACCTTCGCCGGGTTCAGCAGCCACTGCGGATCGAACGCCGCCTTGAGCGCGCGCTGGCGGTCCAGCTCCGGCTCGCTGAACTGGAACGGCATCAGGTCGCGCTTCTCCAGGCCCACGCCGTGCTCGCCGGTGAGGCAGCCGCCGACCTCGACGCACAGCTTCAGGATTTCGGCCCCGAAGATCTCCGCCCGGTGGAAACTGTCGGGATCGTTGGCGTCGAACATGACCAGCGGATGCAGATTGCCGTCGCCTGCGTGGAAGATGTTGGCGACCTTGAGGCCGTACTGCTCGCTCATCTCGCCGATGCGGCGCAACACCTCGGGCAGGCGGCTGGTGGGGATGGTGCCGTCCATGCACATGTAATCGGGGCTGATCCGGCCGACGGCGCCGAAAGCGCCCTTGCGGCCCTTCCAGATCGCCAGGCTCTCCTCGGCCGACTGCGACACCTTCATGCTGATCGGAGCGAACGGCTCGCAGAGCGCCTTGATGCGGCCCAGCAGGTTGTCCTGCTCGGCGACGCTGCCCTCAACCTCGATGATCAGCATCGCCTCGGCATCCAGCGGATAGCCGGCATGGGCGAACGCCTCGCAGGCGTGGATGGCCGGGCGGTCCATGAACTCGAGCGCCACGGGGATGATCCCGGAGCCGATGATGGCGTCCACGCAGGCGCCAGCCACCTCGTTGGAGCCGAATGCGACCAGCATCGCACGCGCCCCCTCCGGCCCGCGCAGGATGCGGACCACGACTTCGGTCACGATGGCCAGCATGCCCTCGCTACCCGTCAGCAACCCGAGCCAGTCATACCCGGCGGCGTCCAGGTGCTCGCCGCCGAGGGTGAGGATCTCGCCGTCGATGGTGACGGCCGTCAGGCCCAGCAGGTTGTTCGCGGTCACGCCATACTTCAGGCAGTGCGCGCCGCCCGAGTTCATCCCCACGTTGCCGCCGATCATGCAGGCGAGCTGGGACGACGGGTCCGGCGCATAGAAGAAGCCGTCGCCCTGCACCGCCTGCGTGATGCCGATGTTGGTCACCCCCGCCTGCACCGTGGCGCACCGGTCATCGTAATCGATATCCAGGATGCGGTTCATGCGCATCATGCCGACCACCACCGCATCGGCCAGGGGCATCGCCCCGCCGGACAGGCTGGTGCCGGCGCCGCGGGGGATCACGCGCACCCCCATCCCGTTACACAGCTTGAGGATGGCGGCCACCTGCTCCGTCGTCTCGGGCAGCGCTACGGCCAGCGGTATCTGGCGATAGGCAGGCAGTCCGTCCGTCTCGTACGGCTTCAGCCGGAGCGGTTCGCAGATCACGCCGCTGTCCGGGAGAATGGTCCGAAGCGCCGCTACGATCTCGTCACGGCGGGCAAGTGTCTCAGCCTTCGGCTCTGGCAGAGCGAGCATCGCATTGGTTCCAGGGCTGTTTGTCGCCCCTGAACATGATGACTCGGCCAGCAGCCGGCAAGGCGAAGCCTAGCCTTGGCGGGCCTTCATCCGGGGATTCTTCTTGTTGATGACGTAGACCCGGCCGTGACGGCGCACGACGCGGCAGTTCTTGTCGCGCGTCTTCGCCGACTTCAGGCTGTTGCGGATCTTCATGGTTTAAAACCTGGTCAAAAGCGAACGGGCGCGGCCTCCACCGGAGCGGGCCACAACGAAGGCGTGCGGATACCGAGGCTGCCTTACCCTGTCAAGTTGGCGCCACGCCCGGGGTGACTATCCCGTGGCAAAAGAGCAAGTTTGCCGCTTCTGTTTGCAGTGGAGTGCCAGGCCATGCCGGCCATCACGGATATTGCCCGCCGGTTCTTCGATACGTGCGAGGCGGGCAAGGGCTGGCAGGCGTGCCGCGCCTACTGCACGCAGGACGCCACGTTCTCCGCCCAATGCGAGCCGCTGGCCGAGATCGGCACCATGCAGGCCTATACCGATTGGATTGCCGGCGCCCTGCACACCTTCCGGTCGGGCTGGTACGAAGTGAGGTCGGTGGCGACGGACGAGGCAGGCGCCAGCGTGTCCATCTTCTCCGTGTTCTCCGCTGCCGCTGGCGGCAAGGACGAGCGATCAGCCACTCGTAAGATGCTGAAGATCGATTACGTTTACGTTTTGTTCTTCGAAGGCCAGGAGATCCGCCACATGACCAAGGTCTGGAACGCCGGGTGGACGATGCGGGAGATGGGCTGGACCTGACACCGCCGGCGATAGCCGGCCCATTGACGGTTCGGCCGACCCGGCGGATAGCCGCGCGATGCAGCGCACCCTGGCTCCCTGGATCGCCTTCCTCCTTTGCAGTTTTGCCGTGGTCGGGCTGATGGGCCTGTTCGCCAGCTACGCCGGTCCGCTGCCCTACGAGCGTGCGACGGCCCGCGATGCGGTGCTGGACCGCGCGCTACAGCTTGGCGCCCAACCGGCGGGCGACGTCAAGGCGGCGCTGGAACCGCTGCGCGACGAACTGGACGACAGCGCGCCGGTGGTGATCGACGGCGAAGGGCCGCTGCCGCAACGCGTCGCCGCCGCCCGCACCGCGATCCATGCGGAGATGCAGCACGAGGCGGAAGCGATCGGCAGCCGGCTGCGATTGGAACTTGCGGTCGTGACGGTGGTCGCGGCGGCATTCGGGTCGGCGATGCTGGTTGCCGCCGCGCGGTCCCGTTAAGGCTTACTCTGCCGGGCCCGGCACAAAGGCAAGGCTGCGCACCGGCCCGGTCTTCACGTGCGTGACGTAGAGCGTGAGCCCGGTGAAAGCGATCCCGCCGAGCAGGTTGCCGAGCACGGTCGGTATCTCGTTCCAGATGATGTAGTCGCTGACCGAGAAATTCCCGCCCATGATCAGTGCGGAGGGGAACAGGAACATGTTCACCACCGAGTGCTCGAACGTCATGCCGAAGAACACCATGATCGGCATCCACATCGCGATGACCTTGCCGCTTACGGACGTGGAGATCATGGCGCCGACCACGCCCGTGGACACCATCCAGTTGCAGAGCATGCCGCGGAGGAACAGCGTCAGCATCCCGGCCGCGCCCCAATGCTTGTAGCCGATCGTGCGCGCCTCCCCGATCCCGGCAATCACCTTGCCTACGGCGCTCGGCTCGGTGGAGAAGCCGAAGGTAAAGATGATCGACATCATGACCGCGATGGTGAGCGCGCCGGCAAAGTTGCCCACGAACACGAGGCCCCAGTTCTTCAGCACTCCGCCCACGGTGACACCCGGCCGCCGGTCGATCAGGGCCAGCGGCGTGAGCATGAACACGCCGGTCAGCAAGTCGAAGCCGAGCAGATAGAGCATGCAGAAACCGACCGGGAACAGGATGGCGCCGATGATCGCGTAGCCGGTTTGCTGCGTGACGGTCACGGCGAACACGGCGGCTATGGCCAGGATGGCCCCGGCCATGAAGGCGCGGATCAGGGCGTCTCGCGGCGCCATGCGGATTTTAGCCTCGCCGGCATCGACCATGGCCAGGACGAACTCTGCGGGTTTTAGATACGACATGCGGGGGTCCTTCGGAGTCTGTCCGACGAGTTCGCTTCGGACGTCGCTGCCGTGGGATGCAGGACCCATGCCATCTCAGAAACAGAGTTTCGACGGCAGTTTGACGATTAATCCTTGAGGTGACCCGGTCTTCCTATGCTTGGTCTTCCCTGGCGGACGCGCGCGCGGCGCTCTCGGCAGGTTGTGCGGCGGGCGTGAAGTGAACGCGCGGTCGATCCGGCGAAGCTGTCAACGGTGATCCTTGCATCTCAGTCGGAGGTCAGCGACCGGGTCGAGACCCTGACCAAAGAAAATCGGAAGGTCGCAAAAATCCTCTTTTGGATGTTCCTGACCTTACGGGCCACATTGTAGCAAGCGACCGATAAGACCGCACTGCCTTGAGGTTTCACGATAGCTGACTGAATAGTTGTATAATGCTTCTTAAAAAGGACTTGATGGTCTTCCTTGGGCAATACGCTGTACTGTAGACAAAGGTCTTGCTCGTTGTTCACGGTACGGCATAGTTTCTCGTTCAGGAGTGGCGTTATGGCAATCGTGTAGGCGATTGGTCCGGTAAGCCGCAGCACGCCCATGCGGCCAACTCCCGTGCGCCACGGCGTGTAGGCGTCTATCAATTTGAAAACCGACAAGATCACGGCGCGCAGGAAAATGTGCCCGCGAGCCGCAATGATGTGCCACTGCTGAATTTCCCCGCCCGGGTAATTCAGCATCTCAGAATGCAACCCGTAGCCCTCGTATTTCTCATTTTTGCCATTGCTCCAACGAGAAATCACGAACTGCTCGTCGCCGCGCAGAACCTCATCGATGGGCTTCAGAAACCTGCTTTTGATGTCAAGGTAAACACCGCCCCGCTTGTAGACGAGCAAATATCGAAACAAGTCAGCCCGTGCAGCCCCGTAAACCTTGTCTATACGCAGGTAGTACGATAGTACACCTTCACCGTATTCCTGGAGAATGAACGCCTCTACGTCACTGTCGGTGTACAGATGGTAGTCCCAGTCGGGATTGAGCAAACGAATTTGTTCCACATTTTCACGTAGAAGCTCGGGTAGATCGTTGCTGGGATAAGTCTGATGAATTAGGCGAGGAATGACGGTCCCAGGTTCAATTTTGGGAAGGAGCGCGTCGTAAGAGCGTACCGACATTCTTCGAACTCCATAATAGAATGACAGAGCATTGCTCTCAAAGGTGCTTCCCGGTCACAGGTCAACTGTTTCGGTGCACAAGCGGCCTTGCGCTGCAGGGTGTAGCGATAAACAATGCGGTACCCCCGGTTAGCCCGCTTCCTGGCATGGCTCGCGTCGCGAGACTATCAAACAACGCTCGCGATGGTTGCAGGGGTAGGCGAAGGCGAGGCGGCACGCCCGACGGCATTGCACGGCCCCGCCGTAGCAGCGAGCAGGGCCATGATCAACATCCCAAGCCAGAGTGGATCAGAGTTGCCCTGGCCGGCGCAATGAGGGCGAACCCTAGTCCAGCCCGTCCAGCTCCGCCAGGATCTCCGCCGTGTGCTGCCCCACACCCGGCAGACCGCTCCGCTGCACCGGCCGTTCGCCGTCGAAACTCAGCGGCAAGGCCGGCAGCTTGGTCGCGACCCCGTTCGGCAACACCACCGGCACCAACCCGCCGGACGCATTCAGGTGCGCGTCGTCGAACAATTCCACCGGCCGGGTAATCGGCGCGAACGGCAACCCAAGCCGCTCGCATTTCTCCATCAGCGCCGCCCGCTCGTATTGCCGCAACGCCGCGGCCACGATCGGGAGCACGCGGGCGCGGGCGGCGACGCGATGCGACTGGGTAAGCAACGCCGGGTCCGCTGCGAGGTCGGGCAGGTGGAACTCGGTACAGAACAACCGCCACTGCGTGTCCGTCACCACGCCCACGAACACCTGGCTGCCATCAGCCGTCTCAAACAGGTCGTAGATCGGCCAGGCGACCTGCCGCACGCTCATCGGCGGCGCCTCGGTGCCCAGGGTGGCGAACTGCGCCATGTGCTGCGCCATCAACAGCACGTTGTTCTCGAACAGCCCCGCCTGCACGTGCCGGCCGCGCCCGGTCACGTGCCGCTCCTGCACCGCGGCAAGGATGCCGATGGCGGCGAACATGCCTCCCATGATGTCGTTCACGCTCGACCCGGCGCGCATCGGCTGGCCCGGCAGCCCCGTCATGTAGGCCAGGCCCCCCATCATCTGCACGACCTCGTCCAACGCCACCCGGTGGTCATACGGGCCGGGGAGGAAGCCCTTGAGCGAGGCGTAGATCAGCCGCGGGTTCTCCTCCCGCAGCGCTTCCCAGCCAAGCCCGAGCTTGTCCAGCGCACCCGGCCGGAAGTTCTCCACCAGCACGTCCGCCGTCCGCAGCAGCCGCTTCGCCGTCGCCAGCCCCTCCGGCGACTTCATGTCCACCGCCATCGACCGCTTGTTGCGGTTCATGATGGCGAAGAACCCGGCGCCCGAGCCGCCCAGACGGCGCGTGTTGTCACCGTCCGGCACCGGTTCGACCTTGATCACGTCCGCACCCAGGTCGCCCAGCACCAGCCCGCAGGCAGGGCCCATGACCATGTGGGTGAACTCGACCACGCGGAGCCCCGCCAGCGGACCACTCATACTTTCGCACCCATCCTTGCCGCCTCACCCTGCCCCAAATCTGCGGTGAGGTTGACGCTTAGGCAAGCCGCTGCCATTGCCCTGCACGCAACGGCACCTACTTGTTGGAACCATGCGAGTGACAACGACGCTGCGACTGGCTGCCTTGACCGTGGCGCTGGCCGCGAAATCCAGCTTGGCGTTTGCTCAGGGCGGCCCCGCTGGCCCGCCGGCAGTCGGCACTACGGTGGTGCAGCGCCAGTCGATCACGCAAACGGACGAGTTCGTCGGCCGGGTGCAGGCGATCAACCGCGTAGCCTTGGTGGCCCGCGTCACCGGGTTCCTGACAAAGCAGCTCTTTACCGAGGGTGCGGAAGTCAAGCCGGGCGACCTGCTGTATCAGATCGAGAAGCCGCCCTTCGAGGCCGACGTGCAAGCCAAGCAGGCCGCCGTGGCCCAGGCGAACGCGCAACTCGCGAACGCCTCGATCACGCTGAACCGTGCGACGACGCTGTTGAACACGCCCGCCGGCCAGCGCTCCACCGTGGACGACGCGACGGCGAGCCAGCGCTCCAACGCCGCCTTGCTGCTGGGGGCGCAGGCCAACCTGCAGACCTCGCAGATCAACCTCGGCTACACCGATATCGTCTCCCCGATCGCCGGCAAGATCGGCCGCACGGCGGTGACCATCGGCAACGTCGTGGGACCGTCCACCGGCACGCTGGACACGATCGTCAGCCAGGACCCGATGTACGTCTATTTCGGGGTGGCCGTCCGCACGGTGCTGGATCTGCGGGAACGCTATGCCAACAGCGGCGGCTCCGCGGCGGTGATCATCAAGCTGAAGCTGCCGAACGGCCGGATGTACAACCAGGACGGCCACCTCGACTACATCGACCCGTTCGTCTCCCCCAACACCGACACGATCAATCTGCGCGGGGTCATCGCCAACCCGGTGTTGGCCGGGGTGCAGCCAGGCACACCGGCCGACCGGGAACTGACGGACGGCGAGTTCGTCACCGTCCTGCTGCAAGGTGCGCAGCCGATCCGGACGTTGGCGATCCCGCAAGCCGCCGTGCTGTCGGACCAGCAGGGCAGCTACGTGTTCGTGGTCGGCGACGGCAACAAGGCCGAGCAGCGGCGCGTGACGCTCGGCCAGGCATCCGGCCCGCTCGTCACCGTATCGGCCGGGCTGCGGGTGGGTGAGGTGATCATCTCGGACGGCATCCAGCGCGTTCGCCCGGGCCAGCCCGTGAACCCGGCGCCGTCCGCACCGGGGCCCGGCGGCGCCAGTGGGCCAC
>CAXTVQ010000024.1:0-63590 GCA_964247705.1 uncultured Acetobacteraceae bacterium
TGAGCGTGGAGGCCTGAGCGTGGACACGATCGTCCTGGCGGGCGCCGCGGGCGATCTCGGGCTGCGCATCGCCAAGGCGTTGGTGGCTCAGGGGGCCAGCGTGCGTGCTTTGCTGCGGCCCGATGCAAGCGGGGCGGACCGCACGAAGCTGTCGAGCCTGGGCGTGGCGGTCGTGCAAGCCGATGCGACGAACGTCGACGCGGTCGCGCGCGCTTGCCACGGAGCGGCCTGTGTGGTGTCGGCGCTCAACGGACTGCGCGACGTGATCGTGGACCGCCAGGGCGTCCTGCTCGACGCCGCGGTGAAGGCGGGCGTGGCTCGTTTCATCCCGTCCGACTACTCGGCCGATTTCACGAAGACGCAGCCCGGCCGCAACCGCAATTTCGATCTCCGCCGCGCGTTCATGGCCCGTGCGGACGCGGCGCCGATCAAGGTCACGTCCGTGCTGAACGGCGCGTTCATGGACATGCTGGGGGCGGAGATGCCGATCATCCAGAAGGGTATCCGCCGGGTGCTGTATTGGGGCGACGCCGACCAGCCGCTCGACTTCACCACAAAAGACGACGTCGCCGCCTATACCGCCCATGCCGCGGTGGACGACGCAGCTCCGCGCATACTGCGCATCGCGGGCGACACGGTGAGTGCGCGTGGCCTAGCGGCCATCATGGGCCAGGTGAGCGGCCGGCCTTACCGGACCTTCAAGGCGGGCAGCGTCGGGTCGCTCGGCGTGCTCATCCGGGTGGCCAGGCTGATCGCGCCGCAGCCACGCGCCGTGTTTCCGCCCTGGCAGGGGATGCAATACGTGCGCGACATGTTCAGCGGGGATGCGCGGCTGATGCCGCTCGACAACGACCGTTACGCGGGCCTCCGCTGGATCTCGGCCGAGGAAAGCCTGTCGGCACGTCCTTGACCGCGCCGCGTCTCCCGGCGCGGCAGGGCAGCGCCTTGCGTGATCCGCCTGACGGTTTGACAAACCCGTGTCTTCTGTGTTCTTTGTTTGTTCATGACCGCTGCCGTATCATCCCCCGCCCTCCACACCGACGCCGACGCAATAGCGGCGGATTTGGCGCGCGACAACGCAATGGCGGCGGATCTGGCGTGCTACAACGCGATGCTGCGCGAGCTGGCCGGGATGGGCATGGACTTGGCCCGGGCGCTGCACCGGCAAGCGACGGGGCCGGATGTCCACGCTGCGGATGGTGCGGCCGAACAGGGCGCGAGCCCGCCGGCTTCGCGGCTGGACGCGGCCGGCCGGGCGTTCGACCGGGCGGCGCGGGGTGTGCGGCGCACGATCCTGCTGGTGCGGACGATCAACGAGCCGTTGGCCGTGAAGACGCCGAATGGGCGCAGCCGGGCCAGTGCACGGCGGCATATCGCGCGTATCCTGGAAGACGAGATCCGACGCGACGTGGCGGACGCAGCGCAGCAAGAGAGGCTGACGGCGGAGCTGCACGAGCGGCTGGACGGGCCCGATGTCGCGGACGACCTCGATGACCGGCCGGCCAGCGACATCATCGGCGAAATCAGGCGCGATCTCGGCCTGGATACTATTCCCGGGGCGGACGTGATCGTACGGCGGACGCCAGCCGATATCGCGGTGCTCTGCGCGCGTGCGGCCGGGCCCGGACCGACCAGACCTGGCGCGGCGCCGGGACAGAGCCGGCCGGATCGATCCCAAGAGGCCGGCTCGGCGGAGCGGTTCTTCCGGCTGATGAGGCGGCCTTGAGGCGGCTATATAAGCCGCTCGAGACACCGCATCTATCACGGGCAACCGCTCGGGTTCCGGCCCCGAGCGCGGCCTACTCCGCCGCTGCCTTCATGCTGGACGCGCGCAACGCCTGGTCCAGGTCCGCCAGCAGGTCGTCCGGGTGCTCGAGCCCGATCGACAGCCGCACGTATCCCGGGGACACGCCGCTCTTCATCTGGTCCGTGTCGTCCAGTTGCGAGTGCGTGGTGCTGGCCGGGTGGATGGCCAGCGAGCGGGCGTCGCCGATATTGGCCACGTGGTAGAACAACTGCAGCGCATCGATGAAACGGCGGCCCGCCGCGGCCCCGCCGTGCAGCTCGAAGCCCATGAGGCCGCCAGCGCCGTGCGGCAGGTACTTCCCGGTGAGCGCGGCATCCCGCCCCTGCATGTGCGCCGGGTGGATCACGCGGGCGACCTCCGGCCGCTTGGCCAGCCAGCCGGCGACGGTGGCCGTGGTTTCGCAGTGCCGCTTCATGCGCAGCGGCAGCGTCTCCATGCCCTGCAGCACCAGCCAGGCGTTGAACGGGCTGAGCGCCGGGCCGAGGTCACGCAGCAGCGTCACCCGCGCCTTCAGGATGTAGGCGATCGGCCCGAGCGGCTTGACCGCCTCCGTCCAGATCGCGCCGTGGTAGGACGCGTCCGGCGTGTTCAGGCTCGGCGAGCGTTCGGGGTGCGCGGTCCAGTCGAAATTGCCGCCGTCTACGATCATGCCGGCGATCGCCGTGCCGTGGCCGCTGAGGTATTTCGTGGCGGAGTACATCACGATGGCCGCGCCATGGTCGAACGGGCGCACCAGCATCGGCGCCGCCGTGTTGTCCATGATGAGCGGGATGCCGAGCTTGCGGCCCAGCGCCGCCACCTCGGCGATCGGGAAGACGCGCAGCTTCGGGTTGGGCAGCGTCTCGGCATACCAGGCGCGGGTGCGGTCGTCGGAGGCGCGGGCGAATGCCTCCGGGTCCACCGGGTCCACGAAGCGGACCTCGATGCCCTGGTCCTTGAACGTGTTGGCGAACAGGTTCCACGTCCCGCCATACAGGTCGGTGGAGGAGACGATGTTATCGCCGGCGCGCGCCAGGTTCTGCACTGCGAGCGCGCTCGCCGCCTGTCCGGACGCGACCGCCAGCGCCGCCACCCCGCCCTCCATCGCCGCGACCCGCTTCTCGAGCGCGTCGTTGGTGGGGTTCATGATGCGGGTGTAGATGTTGCCCAGTTCCTTGAGCGCGAACAGGTTCGCTGCGTGCTCGGAGCTTTGGAACTGGAACGCCGTCGTCTGGTAGATCGGCACGGCGACCGCCCCCGTGCTGTCGTCGCGGCGCCAGCCGGCGTGGACGGCCATGGTCTCTGGGTGCATCGCTACCCCTCCGTTTGTTGTTGGTTACCGCCGGATCCGGTTGCCCAGCACATAGCCGAACAGCCCGATCAGCACCAAGCCCACCACATACTGCATGCTGGACAGGTAGAACACGAAGCGTGTCGCCGGGCTCAGCCCGACATTGGGCACCGCCGACGTACACATGTTGAGGAAGCTGAAGCCCAGCAACTCGAGGATGTCGTGCGAGGCATGGGTGCGGCCGTCCGCTCCCGTCTGCACCAGGCTGCCGGTCGCGGCGTAGAAGGCCGCGAACGCCACGACCCCGGTCACGAAGGCGCGCATGACCCGGGGCACGCTCTCGCCGTAGTCGCACAGCCATTCGGCCCCGGCGTCGCCCAGCCAACGGGTGAACGCGACCGGCAGCGTGCGCCAGGAACGTTGCCGCACATCCTGTTGCAATGTGCCCCAGGCTGCCCGCTTGCCCATCCGGCGGGCCCGCAGGTAGCACCAGCGCGACGCCTCCGGGTCGCCGAGGGCGCGGAAGTTCTGCTCCAGGACCAGGTAGGCGCGGCGGGCGGCCGAGAAGTCGCCCTCGGTTTCCTCGCCCAAGCCGGTGCCCAGTTGTTCCACGAGCAGCCGGGTGCCCTCGAGCGTCGCGCCGGACAACCGGATCCCGTCCAGCCGGCAGCTCGTGAGGTCGACGCGCAGCAACTGCGCCTCGGACAGGTCCGCCCCGGTCAGGTCCGCCCGCGCCAGCTTGCACTGCCGCAGGTCCACCCGGCGCAGCACCGCCCCGGTCAGCACCGCCTTGCTGAGATCAGCGCCGGTGAGGTCGGCCCCGGTGAGGTCGGCCCCGGCGAGCGACGCTTCCCGCAGGATCGTTCCCACCATGCGCGCATCCTGCAGGTCCGCCTTGTCCAGCCGGGCGCCCCACATGTCCGCGTCGTGGAAGTCGGCGCTGTCCAGGATGGCGTTGCTGAAATTGCAGTGGCGGAGGATGGCGCCCGTAAAGTCGGCGTCCTCCAGTTGGGCGTCGCTGAAATCGGCTTGTCCGGCGCGCACGCCGGCCAGGTGGGCCCCCGAGAGGTCGGCCCCGCGCAGGTCCGCATTCTCGAGCACGGCGCCGGCGAGCCGCGCGGACCGCATCGCGGCGCCGGACAGGTCGGCGCCGGAGAGGGATGCGCCGGACAGGTCTTGCCCGGCCAGGTCCTCCTTGGACATGTTGGCGTCGGGTATCGGGCTCAGGGCATTGCCATCCATGGTGTGGGATATAGCCCGTGCTGTCCGCCGAGCGTACTGACAATTCCTACAGCCGCCCGGGAAGCCGCACGAACCAGACATGCACCCAGCCCGGCGCGTGGTCCACGATGTCGCCCGAGCCCTCCCAGATCAGCTTACAGGCGACGAACAAGACGATCAGCAGGCCGATCCACGCGATCCAGCGGAACCGCTCCAGCAACCGCGCGATCAGCGTCGCCGCCACCGCCATGAGCACCACGGACACCGCGAGCCCTGCCACCAGCACGCCGACATGGCCGCGTGCCGCCCCCGCGACCGCCAGCACGTTGTCCAGGCTCATGGACAGGTCCGCGAGCAGGATCTGGACCATGGCGGCCCCCAGCGATTTCGGCGGCCGCGGCTGGGCATCGTGGCGCCGGTGCGGCCGCAGCTCGCGGTACATGCGCCAGCACACCCAGAGCAGCAGCAAGCCGCCCGCCAGCATCAGCCCGATGATCGCCAGCAGCTCCAGCGCCACCAGCGCGAGGCCGATCCGGATCACCGCCGCGCCGGCGATCCCGCCCAGGATCGCCGCGCGCTTCTGCTTGGGCGCCAATCCGGCCACCGCCATGCCGACCACGACGGCGTTGTCGCCCGCGAGCACCAGGTCGATGAACAGCACCTGCGCGAGTGCGATCAGTTGCGGTATGATGCCGCCATCGAGGAGTGCGTTCATGGTCCCGCGTTACACCAGACCCGACATGGCCGCTATTTGGTCCCCCGTGAACCGCTACCGGCTCTGGTTCGCGATCGAGGCGGCCGCCGCCGATGGCATGGAGGCGCTGGGCGAGATCCCTGCGGGGACGGCCGCCATCATCCGCGCCCGCGGCGAGCCCAAGCTGGCCGCGATGGACCAGGCGGACCTGGACCGCATCGACGCCATCGAGGCCGAGACGCGCCACGACGTGATCGCCTTCCTCACCTGGCTGGCGGAGGCGATCGGGCCGGCAAGCCGCTTCGTCCACCAGGGCATGACCAGCAGCGACGTGCTGGACACCTGCTTCTCGCTGCAGCTCACCCAGGCCGCCGACCTGCTGCTGGCCGATCTGGACCTGGTGCTGGCCGCGCTGGAGCGCCGCGCCTTCGAGCACAAGCACACGCTGACGATCGGCCGCAGCCACGGCATCCACGCCGAGCCGACCTCCTTCGGGCTCAAGCTCGCCGGCCACTATGCCGAGTTCGCCCGCGGCCGGGCCCGCCTGGAAGCGGCCCGCGCCGAAGTCGCGGTGTGCGCCATCTCCGGGGCGGTCGGCACCTATGCCCATCTCGACCCCCGCGTGGAGGAGCATGTTGCCCAGGCGCTCGGCCTGCGGATCGAACCGGTCTCGACCCAGGTGATCGCGCGCGACCGGCACGCCGCGTTCTTCTGCACGCTGGCGGTCATCGCGAGCGGGGTGGAGCGCCTGGCCACCGAGGTGCGCCACCTGCAGCGCAGCGAGGTGCGGGAAGCGGAGGAGTTCTTCCACCCGGGGCAGAAGGGCAGCAGCGCCATGCCGCACAAGCGCAACCCCGTGCTGAGCGAGAACCTCACCGGGCTCGCCCGCATCGTGCGCGCCGCCGCGATGCCCGCGCTGGAGAACGTAACGTTATGGCACGAGCGCGACATCAGCCACAGCAGCGTCGAGCGCGTGATCGGCCCGGACGCGACGCTGGCGCTGGATTTCGCGCTGGTGCGGCTGGCCGGCATGATGGAGACGCTGGTGGTCTACCCGGAGCGCATGCTGGCCAACCTCGAGAGCCTCGGCGGCGTGGTGCATAGCGGCGAGGTGCTGCTCGCCCTGACCCGCGCCGGCATCCTGCGGGAGGACGCCTACCGGATCGTGCAGCGCAACGCGATGGCGACGTGGGAGAGCCTCGGCCGGCCCGGCGCGCGCGCATTTAGGGACAACCTGTTGGACGATGCGGAGGTGGCGGGCCGTATTTCGCCCGGCACGATCGACAAGGCGCTCGACCCGGCGATGCATCTGCGTGCGGTGGACCAGGTGTTCGAGCGCGTGTTCGGCCGACGCTGAGAGTGCCTTCATGCGATCACAATCCCGGCCCGATCTGGCCAAAGAGCGCCACTACGGTTCGCATGGGTCGAGAGGAGGCCCCATTCCATGCGCAACATTCTGTTCGCCCTGACTGCTATCGCCAGCCTGACCACCGCCGGCGCCGCGTCCGCCGCGACACCGGCCGCACCGTTCGTCACCAACGTGCAGTATTACGCCGGCGGCTATGGCTATGACCCGCGCGCTGCCGAGTGGCGCGAGCGCGAATGGCGCCACCACGAGTGGGAGCGCCACCGCCGCTGGAACGAGGAGCACCGCTGGCACGAGTACGGCCGCGCTTGGTAATCGGGCACCCGAAGCCAACCGCGGTGGCGGACGTTGCCCGCCCTACGCTCGACTTGTAGGGCGGACGGCGTCCGCCACCGCACGCACCGGAGTGAAGCCGGCCAAGGCTAATCCTTGCGTACGTAGGCGCTGCCATCCTCGGCCGAGAGTGGATGGTCCGCGTATTTTGCGTGCGGCGGATGCGCCACCTGGTCGAACGTCTCGGCCAGACGGTGCAGCGCCAAGCGCATCGCTTCGCCCTGCATCGCCCGGCCGTGCCCCGTCACCAGCAGTTCCGGCTCGAGCGCTGCCAGCGTTTCGGCGGACCGGCGCGCGCTCGGCCAATCCTGCGTGTAGTACATCGGCGGCCCGTGCAGCTCCGGCTCCTGCAGCAACGCCGCATAGGCCGATTCCTGCGCCGTCGTGATCACCGCGTCACCCGCGATCAGCGTACGGTCCCGCTCGCGCCAGAACGAGCAGTGCCCGACGGCATGGCCCGGCGTATGGAGCCAGCGCCAACCCGGCATCAGCGGCAGCGTGCCGTCCTCCGGCAAGGCATGCAGCCGTGCGGCGACATCCACCGGCCCGCGCGGAAACATCGGCGAGAGTGTCGACATGATGCCGCCGCCGACCGCCGGGTCCGGCGGTGGATAGGATGCCGTGCCGTTCAAATACGGGTGTTCGAGCGGATGGGCATACACCGGCACATCCCACTCCCCGGCCAATGTCTCGAGCGCGCCCACATGGTCGAAATGGCCGTGCGTCATCACGATCGCGCCCGGCCGGCTGTCGGCGCCGAACCGCGACGCGGCGGCCGACTTGATCACACCCGCTGTCAAGGGCAACCCGGCGTCGATCAGCACCCACTCGCGATCGCCTGCCCCGTTCGCGCCGACGAACAGGACGTTGACCAACACGAGACGCTTGCTGGCGAGATCGGGCGTGAGTTCCCACACGCCATCGTCCCGTTCGGTCCCGGCCTCCATCGACCGCCCCATCGGTATCTGCTGGGTCATTCTCGCTCTTCCTTGCTGCAGACCAATCAATCCCCCAGCCGGGAGCCGGTTCACATGCCGCCGCATCACGAAGCCCGCTGGTATCGGCCGCACGAACGACCATTTGCCTGGCCGTGTGCACCGTCATCACCCTGCACCGGCCGGGCCATGCCTGGCCGCTGCTGCTCTGCGCGAACCGGGACGAGGTTTTGGCCCGCCCGTGGGATCCACCTGCCGCGCACTGGCCCGACCGGCCCGGCACCGTCGCCGGGCGGGACCGCACCGGCGGCGGCACCTGGATGGGGATCAACCGCGCCGGCCTGGTCGCCGCCGTGCTCAACCGCCCGGGCAGCCTCGGCCCGGCGCCCGGCAAGCGCAGCCGCGGCGAACTTCCGTTGCTTGCGCTGGACCACGGTAGCGTCGAGGCGGCGGCCCGAGCGGTCGCGGCGCTCGACGGCCGGCAATACCGCAGCTTCAACATGGTGCTCGCCAGCCGGGCGGCGGCATGGTTCGTCCGCAATGACGATTGCGGCGTTGTCGATGCCTGGGAAATGCCACCCGGGCTGCACATGGTCACCGCACACGACCCGGACGACAAGGCGAGCCCCCGGGTCGCGCGCCACCTGCCCCGGTTTCAAAGCGCCCCGCCGCCGGTCCCACCGGACTGGTCGGGCTGGTCGCGGCTGCTGGGCGACACCGAAGGCCCGCGCGAGGCCGCGCTCAGCGTGCTGCCGACCGGCGGTTTCGGTACGGCCTGCGCCTCGCTGGTGGGTCTGCCTGAACGAGAAGCGCCGCAATGGCTGTTCGCCGCTGGCCCGGCCAATTGCACCGGCTTCGACCCCGTGGCGTTGCCGGGCGAAATTGGCGGTAGGGACGATCGGCTGCTATAGGGCGCGCTCGCAACGAGGAAATTCGACCATGGCCCGCCGGAGGCAGCTATACGAGGGCAAGGCGAAGGTGCTGTTCGAGGGACCGGAACCCGGTACCCTCGTGCAATACTTCAAGGATGACGCCTCGTCCGGCAACGGCGCCAAGAAAGGCATCATCACCGGCAAGGGTGTGCTGAACAACCGCATCAGCGAGTACCTGATGACACGGCTGGGCGAGATCGGCGTTCCGACGCATTTCGTCCGCCGCCTCAACATGCGCGAGCAACTGATCCGCGAGGTGGAGATCATCCCGCTCGAGGTCGTGGTGCGCAACGTGGCCGCGGGGTCGCTGTCCACCCGGCTCGGGATACCGGAAGGCACGCGTCTGCCGCGCTCGATCATCGAGTATTACTACAAGAATGACGCGCTGAACGATCCGATGGTGGCGGAGGAGCACATCACCGCATTCGGCTGGGCCAATACGGCCGATATGGATGACATCGTGGCGCTGACTTTGCGCGTGAACGATTTCCTATCCGGATTGTTCCTGGGCGTCGGCATCACGCTGATCGACTTCAAGCTCGAGTTCGGCCGTCTTTGGGAGGAGGACGACATGCGCATCGTGCTCGCCGACGAGATCAGCCCCGATAATTGCCGGTTATGGGACAGCAAGACGAACGAGAAGATGGACAAGGACCGCTTCCGCCGCGACCTCGGCCGCGTGGAAGAGGCGTATCAGGAAGTGGCTCGCCGGCTCGGCATCCTGCCGGAGTCCGGATCGCGGGACCTCAAGGGGCCGGAGACGATACAGTGAAGGTCACCGTCACCGTCATGCTGAAGGACGGCGTGCTCGATCCGCAGGGACGCGCGATCGGCCACGCGCTCGGCAGCCTCGGATTCGCCGGTGTGGGCGATGTGCGGGCTGGCAAGGTGATCGAGCTTGATCTTGCGGAAACAGACCCGGCACGCGCGCGTGCGATGGCTGAGGAAATGGGCCGCAAGCTGCTGGCGAACACCGTAATCGAGAGCTTTCACGTCGACGTTGCGGGCTGACGCATCAGTAGGCTCGCCCTAAGCTTGCCTTCGTTCAGGCACTGGCTTGCAGGTCATTGTCAAGTGCAATTAGGTATTTGGTTGCAAAACGGTCATTATGTGCCGGCTATGCACAGGCGCAGCAACCAAGGAGAGATTAGCGACAATGCTTAAAGCAGCAGCAACAGCCACGCGCGCACCACGTGGCACGAAGCCGGTCAGCCAAGCTTTCTTCACCGCGCTGGAATCCATTCCCGAGATGTCGCGCGCCGCGGTGGCCAAGGCCGCACTGACGATGATCCGCGACGAGATGAAGACGCGCAAGGAGAAGCTGAAAGTCGCGACCGCGAAAGAGAAGGAGAAGGCCCGCAGCGCTCCGCCTGCTCCGGCGGCCCCGGCGAAGACGACGAGCAAGGCGGCTCCGGCCAAATCCGCGGCGAAAACGGCGGCTGCGAAACCAACCTCCGCGAAGCGCGGACCGAAAGCCGCTGCAGCGCCGGCACCGGTGGTCAATGGTGCGGCCGCATCGAAGCGCCGCGGTCGCAAGCCAGAGGTCGAGGTAGCGAGCGACGACGAAGAGTAGGGCTACGTCACGCGCGAGCTACTGTCTCCCTCTCCCGCCGACGGGAGAGGGCGGAATGGCGACGGGTTCGCTATGAGCCGCCCTGCTGCAACACGGTGCGTCCGCGGCCGATCGCGAAGTAGCGCAACCCCGCTTCATGCATAGCCGACGGGTCGAACACGTTGCGCAGATCGACCACCACCCGTTCGCTAAGCGTTGCCGCAAGCCGGGCTGGTGCGATTGCACGGAATTCGTTCCACTCCGTGATCAACACCAGAGCGTGCGCCCCTTCGAGCGCGTCCCCGGCGTCGCGACAGAACACGACGTCGGCCGGCAACATCGGCCGTGCCTGCTCCATCCCCTCGGGATCGAAGGCGCGGACGACCGCCCCTTCCTCGATCAACCGGTGCACGATCGGCAGGCTCGGCGCATCGCGCATGTCGTCGGTCTCGGGCTTGAACGTCAGCCCCAGGATCGCGATCGTCTTGCCCCGCACCGTGCCGCCGCACGCAGCCACCACGCGCGCGGCCATTCCCGCCTTGCGCGCGTCGTTCACCGCGACGGTCGTCTCCACCAAGCGGGACGGCGCGCCCCAATCCTGTGCGATTCGCGCCAGGGCCAGCGTGTCCTTCGGGAAACACGAGCCGCCATAGCCCGGCCCGGGATGCAGGAACTTGCGCCCGATCCGCCCGTCCAGCCCGATGCCGCGCGCAACATCGTGCACGTCCGCACCCACTTTCTCGCAGAGGTCCGCCATTTCGTTGATGAACGTCACTTTCATCGCGAGGAACGAGTTCGCGGCGTATTTGGTCAGCTCCGCCGTTTCCAGCGCCGTGAACAGGATCGGCGCCTCGATCAAATACAGCGGCCGATACAGCCGCCGCAGCACCTCGCGCGCCTTCTCACTCTGCGTGCCGATCACGATGCGGTCGGGCCGCATGAAGTCGCCGATGGCGCTGCCTTCGCGCAGGAACTCGGGGTTGGACGCCACGTCGAACTCGCCGTCCGGACGCACCTCGCGCATGATCTCCAGCAAACGCCGTCCCGTGCCGACCGGCACCGTGCTCTTGGTCACGATCACTGCGTAGCCGGTCAGCGCCTTTGCCACCTGCTGCGCCGCGGCGTTCACGTAGCTCACGTCCGCATGGCCATCGCCGCGCCGGGTGGGGGTGCCGACGGCGATGAACACTGCCTCCACCCCGTCCACCGCCGCTTGCAGGTCATCGGTGAAGCGCAGACGGCCGGCGGCCACGTTGTCCGCCACCAGCTTGTCCAAACCGGGTTCGTAGATCGGCATCTTGCTATTGTTAAGCAGACCGAGCTTGGCCGGGTCGCGCTCCACCACGCACACGTCGACGCCAAGATCGGCGAAGCATGCGCCGGAGACGAGGCCGACATAGCCGCCGCCGATCATCGCGATTTTCATGCTTCAGGCCGCCACGATGGCGAGCGGGGCGGCGTCTTCGCCGCGTTCGGCGAGCAGCCGCGCGAAATAGCCGATCGTGCGATGCAGTCCCTCGTCGAGCCCGACGGTCGGTTCCCAGCTCAGCAGCTTGCGCGCCAGCGTGATGTCCGGGCAGCGCTGCGTCGGGTCGTCCTGCGGCAGCGGTCGATACTCGATCTGCGAGTCCGAACCTGTCAGGCGCACGATGCGCTCTGCCAACTCGCGCACCGGGATCTCGTGTGGATTGCCCATGTTCACCGGGCCGGTCACGTCGTCCCCCGTTCCCATCAGCCGCACGAAGCCGTCCACGAGGTCGCTCACGAAACAGAACGCGCGTGTCTGGCTGCCATCGCCGTAGAGCGTGATCGGCTCCCCGCGAAGCGCCTGGACGATGAAGTTGGACACTACCCGGCCGTCATTGGGGTGCATTCGCGGGCCGTAGGTGTTGAAGATGCGCACGACTTTGATCCGCACCTTATGTTGGCGGTGGTAGTCGAAGAAGAGCGTCTCCGCCGCCCGCTTGCCCTCGTCGTAACAAGCGCGAGGGCCGAGCGGGTTGACGTTGCCGCGGTATTCCTCCGTTTGCGGATGCACCGTCGGGTCGCCGTAAACCTCGCTGGTGCTGGCCTGGAACACGCGCGCCTTCACCCGCTTGGCCAGGCCCAGCATGTTGATGGCACCCATGATGGACGTCTTGGTCGTCTGCACCGGGTCGAACTGGTAGTGGATGGGCGATGCGGGACAGGCCAGGTTGTAGATCTCGTCCACCTCGGCATAGAGCGGGAACGTTACGTCATGCCGCAGCGCTTCGAATTGCGGGTTGCCCAGAAGGTGCGCGATATTGTCCTTGCGGCCGGTGAAGTAATTGTCCACGCAGAGCACATCGTGCCCATCGGCGATCAGACGCTCGCACAGATGGGAACCGAGGAAGCCGGCGCCGCCCGTCACTAGAACGCGCTTGCGGGTCAGGCTCATACGGGGGCGACTCCTTGTGACGGTTCAAGGCCTTGTAGAAGAGAGCGGCGGGTGCAGCAAACGTTAGCATACGGGAGCGATCTTCCGGTCCACGATGTACTCCCGGCGCTGGCGGCAGCGTTGGCTGTGGGCAACGCCGTGCTGGTGGCGCCGCCGGGTGCGGGCAAGACGACGCTGGCGCCGTTGCACCTGCTTGCCCAAACGGCTGGGAAGATCGTGATGTTGGAGCCGCGCCGCCTGGCCGCGCGCGCCGCTGCAACGCGAATGGCCAGCCTGCTCGGTGAAACAGTGGGCCAGACTGCCGGCTATCGCACCCGGATCGACTCGGCTGTCTCCGGTGCGACCCGGATAGAAGTCGTTACCGAGGGCCTGCTCGTCCGCCGCCTGCTGTCCGACCCCGGGTTGGACGGGGTCGGCCTGGTGATCCTGGACGAGGTGCACGAGCGCGCCCTAGCCGCCGACTTGGCGCTCGCGCTGTGCCTGGACCTGCAGCGGCAGTTGCGCCCCGAACTGCGGCTGCTCGCTATGTCCGCCACAGCCGACGGCGCGAGGCTGTCTGCCCTGATGGACGCTCCCGTCATCGAGAGCGCCGGCCGGATGTTCCCCGTGGCGGTGGAGCAGGCCAAGCGGGATCTCGCCAACGCGCGGGACTTGCCGGCCGCCATGGCCGCCGCGGTCCGCGACGCGCTGGCCATCCATTCGGGGGACATCCTCGCCTTTCTCCCCGGCATGGGCGAGATCCGCCGCACACAATCGGCCCTCGACGGATGCGGCGCGCTGGTGCTGGCGCTGCATGGGGATCTGCCGCCCGCCGAGCAGGATCGGGCGCTGCGCGTGGCGGAGGGCCGCCGGGTCGTGCTCGCCACCAGCATCGCCGAAACGTCGCTAACAGTGCCCGGCGTGCGCATCGTGATCGATGGCGGGTGGCGCCGGGCGCCGCGGCTCGACACGGCCACTGGCCTGACCCGGCTCGCCACGGTGCGCATAAGCCGCGCCGCCGCCGACCAGCGCGCCGGCCGGGCTGGGCGGGAGGCGCCCGGTGTGGCGGTCCGGCTATGGTCCCCCGCCCTGCACCGCGGCCTGGCGCCGTTCGATCGGCCGGAGATCGTGGACGCTGAGCTGAGCGGGCTTGTGCTCGACTGTCTCGCCTGGGGCGCCGCGCCCGAGGCCCTGCCCTTTCCCGATCCGCCCGCCACGGGTGCGCTCGCAACAGCCCGCGCGCTGTTGGCCGACCTTGGCGCAACAGACGAGGGCGCCTTGACCCAGCTAGGCCGCCGGATGGCCCAGTTAGGCGCGCATCCCCGCTTGGCCGCCATGATGCTTGCCGCACGCTCCCCCCAGGCGATGGCGCTCGCCGCAGACCTTGCCGCTTTGCTGGAGGAGCGCGACCCGTTGCGGGACCGGGACGCTCCGGCAGACATCGGCCTCCGCCTGGAGGCGCTGGCGGGCCGCCGGGACGCCGACCGTGGCGCTATCGCCCGCATCCGCCAGACCGCATCCCAATACCGCAGCCGCTTGCGCACCACCGCCCCTGCCGCGGGTGACCCGGCACCGCTGCTCGCCGCCGGATTTCCCGACCGCATCGCGCAGCGGCGCGGCGAAGTAGGTTCGTTCCGGCTGTCCGGCGGTGGCGGCGCCAAGCTGCCCGCCACCGATCCGCTCGCCCGGGCAGCACTGCTGGCGGTGGGCTCGCTCGAACTCGGCAGCTCCGCCCGTATCCGCCTTGCCGCTCCGCTCGATCCGGCAGACCTACCTGCCCACCGCATCACGGAAACGGTGGAGAGCGGCTTCGACACCGTATCTGGGACGGTGCTGTCCCGCCGCCGTCGCCGCCTGGGCACGCTGGTGCTGGACGACCGCACAATTCCCGCCAACCCGGCCGAGACCGCCGCCACGCTGGCCGGCGTGATCGCGCGCAAGCTCGACGCGCTGGACTGGACGGACGCCGCCCGCCAGTTCCAGGCCCGCGCCGTCTTGCTCCACACTTTGGATGCGGCCGTCCCAGATGTGTCCGACACGGCGCTTGCGGCCAGCACGACCGATTGGCTGGTTCCCCACCTGCTTGGCGCCACCAAACTTGCCGATGCGGCTGCGCTGGACCTGCTGGCGATCCTGCGCGGCATCCTGGGCTGGCAATACGCGAGCCGGCTGGACCGCGATCTACCAACGCAGCTGATGCTTCCGGGCGGCCGCGTGCCGATCGACTATACCCAGCCGGTCCCCGTGGCGTCTGCCCGGGCGCAAATGTTCTATGGCCAGGCGACGACGCCGTTGCTGGCGGGTGGTCGCGTGAAGCTGCAGTTCGCACTGTTGTCACCTGCCGGCCGGCCGGTGGCGATCACCGCCGATTTAGCCGGGTTCTGGAGCGGCGCCTGGGCCGACGTCCGGCGAGATATGCGGGGGCGATATCCAAAGCACGACTGGCCGGAGCGGCCGTGATCCCATATCAGGAAGACGATCGCATCCGCCGCGGCTTCATAGGGGGCGTTCCACGTCCTTGTCGCCCGACCAGTGAACCGCCACCATCTTGGCCGTGTTCTTACGCCGCATCCTGGACCCTGACCCATGCTCCGCCCGATCCTCCTCGCAGCCGCCCTTACCCTGTCTGGCTGCACCACATCGGTCGCGCAGGGCAGCGGGAGCGGATTGCTGCGCAGCGCGCTGCCGTCGCTGGCCCCGCTGGTCAAACGCGTGGTGCCCTCCGTGGTGAACATCGCCGTCACCGAGAGCGTGGCCGGCGATAGCGACGCGCAACTGCCGCCCGCCCTGCGCGGTACTCCGCTGGAAAAGCAGTTCCGCGACCGCCTGCGCTCCCGCCGCGAGCAAGTGCAGGGCGCAGGGTCCGGCTTCGTCATCGACTCGTCAGGAATTATCGTCACCAACAATCACGTCGTGGGACACGCCGACCGCATCGTCGTCTCGCTGTCCAACGGCACCGAGCTGCCCGCCAAGGTGATCGGCACGGACGAGCTGACCGATATCGCCGTGATCAAAGTGGACGCGCCCACCTCGCTGCCGGCCGTAACCTGGGGCGACTCGCGCGATGTCGAGGTCGGCGACTGGATCCTGGCGGCCGGCAATCCGTTTGGCCTCGGGTCGTCGGTCAGCGCCGGGATCGTCTCGGCCCGGGGGCGCGATATCGGCGCCGGGCCGTTCGACGATTTCCTGCAGATCGACGCCCCGATCAATCCGGGTAATTCCGGCGGGCCCACGTTCAACCTCGACGGTCAGGTCGTGGCCGTGAACACCGCCATCGTCTCGCCCACCGGAGGCTCCGTTGGTATCGGCTTCGCCATCCCGAGCGAGATCGCGCAGAAGATCGTGGCCGAGCTGCTCAGCAAAGGTCATATCGACCGCGGCTGGCTGGGCGTAGCTGTGCAAGACGTGCCCAAGGTCGCACCCGGCGCCGTACCGCTCCACAACCCCGGCGTCGCCATCGCCAGCGTCGACAAGACAGGGCCTGCCGCACGCTCCGGCCTGCAACCCGGAGACATCGTGACCGCGGTGAACGACGCGGCGGTGGACAGTGCGCACGACCTCATCAAGGCCGTCAGCGCCGCGGCTCCGGGGTCTGCGCTGCGCCTTACCGTCCGGCGCCACGGTCAGGCGATGAGTGTGCCCGTCACGGTCGGGCGGCGCCCCAACGAGAGTAACGGCTGATGCGCATCCTGGTGGTGGAAGACGACAGGGACGTGGCGGGTTTCGTGCTCAAAGGCCTGCGTGAGGCCGGGCACCTGGCCGAACACGCCGATAACGGTCGTGACGGGCTATTTCTTGCCGCTAGTGAGAGTTTCGACGCTATCATTCTGGACCGCATGCTCCCTGGCGGCATTGACGGCCTGCGCCTGCTCGAGACCCTCCGGGCGCAGGACAACAAAACGCCGGTGATGTTCCTTTCCGCTCTCGGCCAGGTGGACGAGCGGGTACGCGGGCTGAAGGCCGGCGGCGACGACTACCTCACCAAGCCGTTCGCCTTTGCCGAATTGCTGGCACGGGTCGAAGCGCTGGCTCGGCGCGGGAAGTCAGATGGGCCGCAGACCAAGCTGCAGGTAGCGGATCTGGAGATGGAGCTGCTGTCCCGCACCGTACGCCGAAGCGGTCAACGGATCGACCTGCAGCCGCGCGAGTTTCGCCTTCTGGAGTACATGATGCGCCACGCGGGCCAGGTTGTGACGCGTACCATGCTGCTGGAGGGCGTGTGGGACTATCATTTCGATCCGCAGACCAACGTCATCGACGTCCATGTCAGTCGGTTACGGCAGAAGATCGATAAGCCGTTCCCAACGGCGTTGCTGCATACCGTGCGCAACTCGGGATACATGCTACGCCCCGAGTAGCCACGGTTCGAGGTGGGAGGCGGAGCCGCCCGAGCTTGTGGCGCTCGGCCGGGTTGCGGCTGGCCATCGTCTATGCGGTGCTGTTCGCGCTGAGCGCCCTCGCCCTGGTCCTGTTCCTGTGGTGGGCGACCGCTGGCTTCCTTGACCGCCAAGTGGAAGCCGCGATGCGGGCGGACGCTCAGGGTTTGTCGGAACAATGGGCCGATGGCGGACTGCCCGCGCTCAGGACCACGATCGACGACCGCTTGGCTGAGAATGTGGACGATGACGCGATCTACCTCCTGACCGACACGGCGATGCACCCGTTGGCCGGTAACTTGGCCATGTGGCCGCCCGCGGTGACATCAATGGACGTGGTCTATGAATTGATGGTCTCGCGGGCTGGCATCACCAGCATGGCGCGCGTCCAGCGTTTCGACCTTCCGGACGGCAGTCACCTGCTGATCGGCCGCGACGTGGAGACGCGGGCGCCGCTGCGGGCCTTGCTGACATCGGCCATGCTCTGGTCGGTGGCGCTCTTGGCGGTGTTGGGCATCGTGGGCGGGCTGGTAATGCAGCGCCTGTTCCGGCGCATGACCCTGAGCGTCACGGCAACGGCGGCCGCGGTGGCACAAGGCGATCTGAGCCGCCGGGTGCGTGAGACCGGCCGCGGCGACGAGTTCGACCGTTTGGCCGAGACAATCAACGATATGCTGGATCGGATTGGCCGCTTGATGGACGGCGTGCGCGCCGTTTCCAACAGCATTGCGCACGATTTGCGCACGCCGATCGCCCGCGCCCGCGCCCGGCTGGAGGATGCCGGATCCCATGCCGAGGGCGCCGACGAGTTGCGCGCCGCTGTCGGCCGGGCAGTGGCGGACTTGGACGGGGTGACGGCGATCTTTGACGCGCTGCTGCGCATTGCGGAGATCGAGGCCGGCACACGGCGGGCGGCCTTCGCCGACCTGGATCTGCAGGGCCTTCTGGACGGCCTGGCCGAGCTCTACACGGCTCCTGCGGAAGAGCGCGAACTCACGCTCGACTACACCGTCTCCGGCCCGCTGCCAGTGCATGGCGACCGGGACCTCATTGGCCAGGCGGTGGTGAACCTGTTGGACAATGCGCTTAAATTTTCACCGCCGGGCGGGATGGTGCGCCTGTCCGGCCGGGAGGACGAGGGCAGCGTGGTGCTGACTGTGCAGGATTCCGGGCCTGGCATTCCGGAGGCAGACCGGGCGCGCGCCACTGAACGCTTTTACCGTGGCGAGCAAGCTCGGCAGACACCCGGGTCAGGCTTGGGACTAGCCCTAGTGGACGCTGTGGCAACGCTACACGGCGGTGCGTTGGCGCTAGAAGCCGCCTGCCCCGGTCTACGGGCCGTGCTCACGATTCCAGCACGTCCGTTGTCACTGCTTGCCGTTGCGTGAAGGCGGTTTCATCCTTCGCCCATTCCGAGGGGATAAGCCTCGCGCTACAGTAACATCGATGAAGTGGGCATTGATCCTCGCCGCCGGGCTAGGCAGCTACCCCCTCGCAGTCTTACGGGCGGACGATCCGATGCCGGTGACCACGGATACGCCCGACTATTGCCTCAGCCTGGCTCGCCGTATGGAAGCGACGGGATCAATGCCGCCCCAAATCAGGGTGCTGTGGGAGGAAGGCCGCGACATGTGCCTCCGCGGTCATATCCGCGGCGGCCTCGCGCGGCTGCGCCGTGCCATGATGATCTCCCGCGGGGATGCCGAGTAGGTCTGCCCACCCGGCGGCTATTCACGTGATTGCGCTTTCCGCGCCGACGGACAACATCCGTCACCAAGCATTCAGCATTCAGTCTTGTTCGTACCCGTAGACCTCCGGCAACACGAAGATCGCCGTCAGCAAGCCCACCAGCGGAAAGATCGCAACGAAAAGCGTGGCTCCTGCTTGGCCGATCGCAGTGAACAGTGACGGAAACAGGAAGATCGCCAGGAACGACGGCAGCTTGACGAACATGTAGGCGAAGCCGCTCGCCGTGCCGCGATATTGCGGGCGGGCGACCATGGTCGGAATGGTCATACAGTTGGAAGCGTCCCAATAATGCCCCCACAGCATCAACGCCGCGGCAAATGGCAGCACCAGAGTATTACCCGTGTAGATCGCCGCTGCCGCAGCGAGCAGCGCAACCAACACGATGCCGAAGCCAGCAATGCCAATGCCGCGATGCCCAATCTTCGGCGTAAGCAGCGGCCCCACCCAGCCGGACACTGCCGCCAAGCAATACAGTCCCATCGTCACGAGATCGGTGCCCAGCACCGATGTCACGCCAAGCGTCACGAACAGCACCGGCAGGTAGAAGCCGAAGGTGGAAAACTCGCTGCCTTGGCAAAAGCAGGCAACCCAGCCGTAGATGGTGGCCCGCCACCGTACCGGGTCCCGCCGCAAATCCCGCAGGAACTCACTGGCGTGGGGCCGCGGAACCGTCACATCCTCGTCCGGAAGCATGGTCAGGTCGTCACCATACATGCTGCGCGATACTGCCTTTGCCTCGCGGAACCGGCCGCGGCGGACCAGCCACACCGCCGTCTCCGGCAGATCGTGACGCAGCAGCAGGATCACTGCCGCCGGCACTGCACCAAGCCCAAGCGTGACACGCCAGACCAGTTCGTGGGGCATGTCCGCCACCAAGAAGACGGCGATGACCGCCAGCGTTGCGACCTCGCCGACTGCGAACATGAACTGCCACCGGTTGCCCATAACCTCGCGGGCGCCCTTCGGCATCGACTCCATGATGTAGGTGTAGCCGTTGGAGATGTCGCTTCCGAGCGGAATGCCGAGGATCAACCGCACTACGACCAGCCAGCCCACGCTCGTGACGAACGCCTGCAACACGGCGAAGATGATGAACATGATCATCGTCGACAAGAACATGATCCGCCGGCCGATCCGGTCCGACAGCCAGCCACCCAACAACGCGCCGACCAGAGCTCCACCTTGCGTTGCCGCCGCGGCGAGCCCGAGTAGGAGCGGGTCCGGATGATACTGGTCGCGGATGAACACCAGTACGAACGCGATCGAATAAAGGTCCCACGCCTCCACCAGGATGGAGGACATCATCAGCCAGCCGACCCGGTTGCCTTTCGGGTTGTAGTTCGTGACCAGATGGCGGACAGCCCGATCCATCGCGGGTTGCGCTAGCGTCGCCGACATCGGTTACCCTCCCGTTGCACCCAGGTCGTTCACCGGATGACGGGCGGACCCTAGGGCTGGTTCACGTAGTTAGGCAATGCTTTGCCGGCCACCGAGGCTCACCCGTCCGCCCTTATGCTTTGGCGCCCCTCTTCGGCCTCTACCCTGGTCAGGTCCAACATGCCCGACGCTTGCACGGTGAATAGCCGGCGATAGATCCCGTCTTGCCCGAGCAGCCCCGTGTGCGAGCCCTCTTCCACCACCTGGCCGCGGTCGAACACCAGGATGCGGTCGAGCGCCCGCACCGTGCTCAGCCGGTGCGCGATGACGATGGCCGTGCGACCCTCCATCAGGCGCAGCATCGCGTCCTGGATCATCCGCTCGGACTCCGAATCGAGACTGGACGTTGCCTCATCGAGAATCAGGATCGGCGCGTCCGCCAGGAATGCCCTCGCCAGGGCCACGCGCTGCCGCTCGCCTCCGGAGAGCTTGATGCCACGCTCGCCTACCTGAGTCGCATAGCCGCGCGGCAGCCGTTCGATGAAGCCATGCGCGTTGGCCAGGCGTGCGGCATGCTCGATCGCGTCCTGCGTCGCACCGGGCCGGCCGTAGGCGATGTTCTCGGCCAAGGAGCGGTGGAACAGCACCGGGTCCTGCTGCACGATCGCGATCTGCGCCCGCAGCGTGTCTTGCGCGACGGTGGCCAAATCCTGCCCGTCGATCAGGATGTGCCCGCTGGTCACATCGTACAGCCGCTGGATCAGCTTTACGAAGGTTGTCTTGCCCGAGCCGGAGCGTCCGACCAGGCCCACGCGCTCGCCGGGTGCAATACGCAACGATAGGCCGTCGAACAACGCGGCAGCTTGCGCGCCATAACTGAAGCCGACACGGTCGAACACGATCTCGCCGCCAGTGATCCGGATAGGGTGGGCGCCGGGCCGGTCCCGCACCGCCGGCTGCTCGGCATGCAACGCAACGAGCTCATGCATGTCGTTTACCGAGCGCTGCAGCACGGCGATTTGCTGGCCAATGTCGCGCAGGTAGCCGTGCACCACGAAGTAGGTTGTAAGCACCCAGGTCACGTCGCCGGGTGAGGCACGGCCCTGCCACCACAGCCAGAGCGCCAAGCCGACGACCCCGGTGCGAAG
Organism: uncultured Acetobacteraceae bacterium; assembly: GCA_964247705.1. Lineage (GTDB taxonomy): Bacteria > Pseudomonadota > Alphaproteobacteria > Acetobacterales > Acetobacteraceae > LMUY01. Next base: position 21,159 of record CAXTVQ010000024.1, read on the forward strand.
TCCGAGCAGGCAGATGGCCTGCGTGCTGCCGTTGTTGGTGCCGCGGATCCAGAACCGCCGCGTGCGCCGCGCCCATTTGGCAAGTGCGCGATCCAGCCGCAGATCCTCCCGCGCCTCGGCGCCGAAGGATTTGACCACGGTGTTGCAACTGACCGAGTCGGCCAACGCGCCTCCCACCCGCGTATCCCACTGATTGGACAACCGCGCCGCGGGAGCGACGTAGCCGAGCGAGCCCGACACAGCTAGCACCACGAACCCAGTAGCCCCCGCACCGACCACGGCCCCCATCACGGGCCAGCGCAGGCCCAGCAGCACCGTGGACAGTAGCAGCACCAGCGCTGACGGCAGCAGCGAGAGCAGTACCGCGTCGTCCAGCGTGTCGAGCGCCCACATGCCGCGGCTGACCTTGCGCACGGTAGACCCGGCGAAGTTGTTGGCCTGCCACTCCGCCGACAGTCGCTGCACCCGGGCGAACCCGCTACGAGCAACGCCAGTCATGATCTTCAGCGTCAACCGGGTGATGCCGAGAAAGGAGAGGTGCCGCGCTACCACCAGCGTGGCGCCTAGCCCGACCATGCCGCCGAGCGCCGCTTCCGCCGCGTGCAGCGAACCCGCTTGCTTGGCGGAAACGGCATCGATCAGCCTACCGGCGAACACGGGCATCAGCACGTCAGACAACGTCCATGCGGCGACGCAGGCGATGATTGCGGCCAGCGTCACGGGATAGCGTCGCCATTGGCGGAGCGTGAAGCCAAGGACGTCCTGGAAGGGCAGCACGCCTCGGTGCAGACGGGTGGAGAGCACGGAATGATCCAACCGGACGAGGTTGGCCTCTGAACAGTCGGTGGCTGGAAGCGAGCGTTGCTCGCGAAGGCGGGGTAGAACGCGCTTAGTGCGCGATTGGTCCCGCGGTCGGCCGACTAAACATCCTGATCATGACGGCCTCCCTGTCCAGAGTTTATCCGATCTCGTGATAGCCGAAGCAGTGCGGCAGTTGCAACAAGTATCGGCGCCCTTCCGCTACGATTGGCAGTGCCGCCATCCCTTTGCGATCCCGACCAGGCTGATACTGATCCAGAACACCTCCATCAGCACCGAAGACAGGTTGAAGTGTGTATAAAGAGAGCAGCAGATCAGCATTGACCCGATTAGGTTGACCAACGGGAAAGTAAGATCACTCGAGGTCAGCAATCTGAGCTGGGTGGCGAGATAGGCCGTGACCACGATGAGGGTACCGGCCGAACCAATCAGATCCACGTAGGTGAGGCTGCTCAAGGCATCCATCATCGCCCACCTTCTTTGGCTTCCGTCACGCTAGCCAAGGCCGCATGCGCTACCAGCGGGTCGTCGGTGATGATCCCGTCCACACCCCAACCGGCCAGCCGCACGATGTCCGCGGGCTTGTTCACCGTCCAAGGCACCACCCGCAAGCCCGCCGCGTGGGCACGCTTCACCAGAAGCAGCGTCAGTTCCCGCCAATGCGGCGACCATGTGCCGCCACCTTCTGCGACCACCGTATCCGGCAAACGCCTCTGCCCGCCGCGCCAGGCCCGGGTACTGCAGGTCGTAAGCCACGCATAATCCAACTCGGGGCGCAGCCGACGCAGGTGCCGGGGCCCGCGCCAGTCGAACGACTGCACCGTGATCCGTGCTGCCGCTCCCATCCGGTCCGTCACCGCCGCGACTGCTTCCACGACGGCCTCCGGTGGCGCGGTCAGCCAGGGCCGGCTTGGGCTGGTCTTGACCTCAATCGTCCAGTGCACCGCGGGATCGAGCCGCAGCACCTCCTCCAGCGATGGTATCGTCGCCCCGTCCACCGGCTCCTGACGCGGGAAGCGCCTCCACGTGCGGCTCCCCGGACGCAACCGGCCGACATCGAACGCCATCAGGTCCGCGAAGCTCAGGTGATGGATGGCGGGACTACTTGCACGCAGCCAACGTCCATAAGCATCGCGCGTCAGGTCCGGCGACAGGCACGGGTCATGGCTCAGCACGGGCACGCCATCCCGTGTCATCGCCACATCGATCTCGAAGCGCCTGATTCCAACCGCCAAAGCGCGTCGGAAACCAGCAATCGTGTTCTCGGGAAACAGCGACCGGGCACCACGATGCCCGATCACGTCGGGGGTCAAGACCGGAGCGCAGCCTCCCGGATCGCCGTGTCAATCATTGCCGCACTCGCAACCCGGTGTAGGCCCGGTGTCCCCGCGAACGACGTGATGGTCCACCCACTCCGAGACCAACCGCCGCGCCTCGTTGATCGAAGCCTCCGGATGGTGGATCCGGTACAGCGTGGTGCACGCCCGGAACGCATCCATGTCCGCATTGCCGGTAGCCCGCAGTTCCCGATACGCCGTCACGACCGCCCGCTCACAGCGCCGCCCGATCACCGACTGATCCCGTCCCACACTTGCTCTCCAATTGCGAGTCTCTCGCAAAGCAAGGAGATGTTAAGCCGGCAGGACGACGCCAGCAAGGTATCACTCGGCCAAGACAGCATGGGGCAATAAGGCAACGGGACTAACCCCGAACTGCCTCAGCGATCGCCCGGCCCACATCCCCTGTCCCTGCCTGGCCCCCCATATCCCGCGTCCGCGGTCCCCCCTCGCGCAGCAGCGCCTCGAAGCTGTCCACGATGCACTTCGCCGCCTCCGCCTCGCCCAAATGGTCCAGCATCATCGCCGCCGACCAGATCTGCCCGATAGGGTTCGCAATACCCCTTCCCGCAATGTCCGGCGCCGAACCATGCACCGGCTCAAACATCGAGGGATGCGCCTTCTCCGGATTGAGGTTGGCCGACGGTGCAATCCCGATGCTGCCCGCCACCGCCGGACCCAGGTCGGAGAGGATGTCGCCGAACAGGTTCGACCCCACCACCACGTCGAACCAGTCCGGATGCTGCACGAAATGCGCGCATAGGATGTCGATGTGAAACTGCGCCGTCTCCACGTCCGGGTAGCTGGCCTTCATCGCGTCGAACCGCTCGTCCCAATACGGCATGGTCACCGTGATGCCGTTTGACTTGGTGGCGGAGGTGAGGTGCTTGCGCGGCCGGGTGCGCGCCATCTCGAACGCATACTTCATCACCCGGTCCACCCCGCGCCGCGAGAACACCGCCTGCTGCGTGGCGAACTCGTGCTCGGTGCCGGCATACATCCGGCCACCCACGGAGGAATACTCCCCCTCCGTATTCTCCCGCACCACGACGAAGTCGATGTCGGCCTCCGTCCGCCCCGCCAACGGCGTCCGCGCACCCGGCATCAGCTTGCACGGCCGAACCGAGGCATACTGGTCGAACCCGCGCCGGATCGGGATCAGCAGCCCCCAGAGCGAGACATGGTCCGGCACCCCGGGCCATCCGACGGCGCCCAGCAGGATGCTGTCGTGCTCGCGCAACTGGTCCAGCCCATCCGGCGGCATCATCGCGCCGGTACGTGTGTAGGTCTCGCACGACCAGTCGTAGTGAGTGGACTCGAGGGTAAAGCCGAACCGCGTCGCCGCCGCATCCAGCACCTCGAGCGCGGGCGGCACGACCTCCTTGCCGATGCCGTCACCCGGGATGACGGCGATCTTATAGCTACGGTCCATCGGCAGGTTCCTTGTTCAGAAGCATCAGTCGACCGCTTGCGGACCGACCGACATGCGGGCGCGGATCTCGGTCGCAACCCGGCCCGCCTCATCCAGCGGCGTGCGCGGCCAGGGCGAGACGGTGTGCGCCAGCGGCCGCGCCTGGCCAGCCCGGTACAGCGTGTCGTGCAGCCGGCGGTGCTGCGCATCGTCCCCCAGGCTCGCGATGAACACGGGCGCCTCGCCGCCGCAGGCCTCGCTGATCATCCCGGTGGAGCCCCCCGTGGTCACGATGACATCGGCCAGCGCAATCATCGCGGTGTAAGGATTCTCGCCGGGTTCGCCCCAACGATAAAGCAGGTGCATGCACGGGGCGAGCCCGGCGGCCAGGGCGTCGGTGGCTGCCGCGCCCGTGCTTGGCGTGGTGGTAGCCAGCACGGAACCGCCCGCCGACGATGCCGCCCGCGCGACCTGCCGTCCCAACTCGTGCGCCGCCGTCGCGCGCAATCCGCCACCAGCACCGGCGCCGCCCACCAGCACCGTGATCAGCGGGCGCGGCAAATGCGACAACCGCCCGGCCCAGGCCACCCGCGCCTGCGACAGCAACAACGGCGAGAGCCGGTGCGGCTGGCCCAGCACTGGCAATACGTTGGCGGCCTCAGGCGGGCGGAGATGACGCGGCACCACCAACAGGTCGAACAGCTTGGCGTGGCGCCGCGGCATCCCGCAATGCACCACGCGCGTGCCGAACCCGTTGCGCAGCCACAGCGCCACTGCCTCGGAGCGTGGGCTCGCCGACAAGGCCAGCGCCGGGCCGCGCGGGGCGGAAAACGGCCATCCCGCCGTCTGCAACCCGCGTAGCGATCCGCGCCGGGTCAGGCCCGCAATCCGCGCCTGCCACCGCCACGCCAGCGGCACGCGCAGGTGCGGCACGCCCAGGCGTTCCGCGATCCCGATCGCCTGGGCGGAACTGGTGTCGAACGGATCGTCCAACACCCAGATCGGCGCGATCTCGTCGGTAGACATCTCGATCGGGCGGGGAGCCATCGGGTGCGGCGCCGAGGGGTCACGCATGGCCGGCGCCTCCCCGACATGGACGCGCAGCACCGCAGCCGCTATCTGGCCCCTTTGCCATTGAGGGGGCCAGAATGCCGCTACAGCACCAGACCGATTGGGATCGCGACGCGGCGCTGACCACGGCGCGCATCCTGCTGGAAATCAAAGCGGTCAATTTTCGTCCTGAAGAGCCTTATACGTTCACGTCCGGATGGAAGTCTCCGGTTTACATAGATTGCCGCCGGATCATCTATTTCCCCCGGGCGCGCGCGAAGATTTGCGAATTGGGCGTCGAATTGATCGGCCGCCACATCGGCTACGAGACGATCGAGGCGGTCGCAGGTGGTGAGACGGCTGGCATCCCCTTCGCTGCCTGGATCGCAGACCGCATGCTGGCCCCCATGGCCTATGTCCGCAAGAAGCCCAAGGGCTTCGGCCGCAACGCACTGATCGAGGGAGACGTTCCGGAAGGCAAGCAGACTCTGCTGGTCGAGGACCTGACCACCGACGGCCGCAGCAAGATCCAGTTCGCCCAGGCGCTCCGCGACGCAGGTGCCGTGGTCAATCACGCCTTCGTGGTGTTCTTCTACGGCGTCTTCCCGGGCAGCTTCGAGACGCTGGCGGCCATGGACATCACCCTGCACCACCTCTGCACCTGGTGGGACGTGCTGGAGGCCTGCCGCGAACGCCCCTACTTCGCCGAGCCAGCCCTGGCCGAAGTGCGCCGCTTCCTGGAGAACCCAGTCGCCTGGTCCGCCTCCCATGGCGGCGTGGCGAGTGCGGAAGAGGCGGCTGCGCGGCGGGTATCCGCGTAACGCCTCCCGTTCGCGTCTCCCTCTCCCGTCCTCGACGGGAAAGGCCGGGGTGAGGGCTCATCGCGCGTGCCACCACCGCCGCGTGTCGTCTTCGGCACCCTCGCCGCCGAGACCCTCACCTCACATAGGCGTCCGTCCACCCCGTCTCGCCCGTTGGCTTGAGCTTCACCTCCGTCCGCCCCAGCCCGTGCTTGTCCATCACGTCCACGCCCCGCTCCTGATTCAGCAGCTTGCAGTTCTCGAGCGGATTGCCCGGGTCCGCGTCGCCCTCGACCCGGCGTGCATTGACCACCGCGCGCCGCTGCAGATCGTCCTCCGTGCGGCACAGCACCGCCCCCGGCTCCAGCCGCGGCCCCGAGATGCCGCGCGTCGGCGCAAGTGTGGGGACCGGCGGCGGCACCGACGGCGGCAGCTTGTCGTCGTTGTCGTCCTTTGGCGCCGCCCGCCGCTGCGCCAGCGCGCCATCGAGCGCACCGTCCACCACGCCAAACGTGCAAACCATCGCCAACGCCGCCATCGTCAAACGCCGCATCTTGTCCCCCTCCCATGGTAGGGCGTTCTCCTACCCGACTGCCCGCGGCACCGGAAGCATCTGGTAGCCCGGCACCCCGCCCAACATCGCGATTGCGCCCGCCATGACAAATGCCGGGCCGAAGCGCATCATCACCTCTCGCCGAACCATACCTGGAGGCATCATGCCTGTCCGCCCGAACTCCGCTGCCGCCCGCGATATCGCACACACCCTGCACCCGTACACCGACCTGGTGGCGCACGAGGAAGCCGGCCCGATGGTGATCGCCCGCGGCAAGGGCGTGCGCGTGTGGGACGAGGACGGCAAGGAATACATCGAGAGCGTCGCCGGCCTGTGGTGCGCCTCCCTCGGCTTCGACAACGAGCGCCTGGCCAAGGCCGCCTATGACCAGATGCGCACCCTGCCGTTCTACCACTCGTTCACCGCCAAGTCGCACGGCCCGCTGATCGAGCTGTCCGAGATGCTGACCAACCGCGCGCCGCTCGAGAACGCGCGGGTGATCTTCTCCAACTCCGGGTCCGAGGCGAACGACACCGCCATCAAGATGGCCTGGTACTACAACAACGCGCTCGGCCGCCCGGCCAAGAAGAAGATCATCGGCCGGCTCAAGGGTTATCACGGCATCACCCTGGCCGCCGCCTCGCTCACCGGGCTGCCGAACAACCACCGCTCGTTTGACCTGCCGCTCCCCGGCTTCATCCACACCATGACCCCGCACTTCTACCACGGCGGCATGGACGGCGAGAGCGAGGAGGCCTTCGCCACCCGCTGCGCCGACGAACTCGAGAAGCTGATCCTGGCCGAGGGTGCCGACACCATCGCCGCCATGTTCGCCGAGCCCTGCATGGGCGCCGGCGGCGTGATCCTGCCGCCCGCCACCTATTTCGAGAAGATCTGCGCCGTGCTGCAGAAGTACGACATCCTGCTGGTGGCCGACGAGGTGATCTGCGGCTTCGGGCGCACCGGCCATTACTGGGGCACCGAGACGTTCGGCATGCAGCCGGACATCGTCACCTGCGCCAAGGCGCTCTCGGCCAGCTTCCTGCCGATCTCGGCTACCATCGTCAGCGAGAAGGTGTTCCGCCCGATCGCCGCCGAGAGCCACCGCATCGGCACGTTCGGCCACGGCTACACCTATTCCGGCCACCCGGTCGCCGCCGCCGTCGCCATCGAGGCGCTGAAGATCTACGACGAGATGCGCATCGTGGACCACGTGAACGAGGTCGGCCCGATCATGCAGTCCGAACTGCACCGCCGCTTCGCCGGCCACGAGCTTGTGGGCGAAGTCCGCGGCATCGGCCTGATTGGCGCGGTCGAACTGGTTGCCGACCGCGATGCGCGCCAGAACTTCGACCCGGCGCTCAAGATGTCCGCCCGCTTCGCCAAGCTTGGCGAACACCACGGCGTCATCTGCCGCGGCCTGCCCAACGACTCGATCGCGTTCAGCCCGCCGCTGATCATCACCGAAGCCGAGATCATGGAGATGCTCGACCGCGTCGAACTCGCCCTGGACGATCTCACCGTACAAGTAAGGCGCGAGCGCCTGGCCGTCGTTTAAGCAATCGCTTCTCGCGTCTCCCTCTCCCGCCCTACGCGGGAGAGGGCCGGGGTGAGGGCACGTCCTGCACCCCCGGCGTAACCGCCCGGAGATCCCCCGCCACCAAGCCAAGATCCCGGCAGACCCGCCGCACGATCTCCGCCACCGGCACGTCGAGCATCTCCTGCTCCATCTCGGGACGGTCCAGCCGCACGTACAGGTCATCGAACAGCCGCTCGGCGGCCTCGTCGCTGTCGCTCACGCGGCGGATCACCTCCGACACGCCTCGCGTCACCTGCCGCCGGACCATCGCCGCCCGGTCATCGACCGACCGGACCCGTGGCCACCCGGACTCGATCCGCTTGCTCAGAGCCACACAGCGGCGAACCGACCGCGATACCCGCTCCAACGCCCGCACCAACGTGTCCACGCGCGGCACGGCGCCCGCCATCCACTGCGCCAGCCCATCGAGGCTCGCCCCGGCAACCTGCGCCTCTGCGAGCGACCCAGGTTCAACACCCGTCTGTGGCAACGACTCCGTCACGATGTCGACCGCTAACTGCTCGACCTCCGCCAGACGCACCACGACACGCGCCATCCGCATGCCGATCGCGGCAAGTTCGCTCAGCATCTCGTCGGACATAGGATTAGGAGCGGACTGAGAATTCATCCCCGCAGACAACCACATCCAATGCACGGTTGCAATGAAATTATAGGAATATCTTCATGGCTGCATTCGATACGGCCATCCACGCGGTTACGATCCCACCGTAGCCCGCGGTGATAAAGAACCCGGTCTATGTGCCATTTCAACGCCGCAGAGGCTGAGTCCACCCACCGGTGTCGATGGCCGGATCAAATCCGGCCATGACGTATTTCCTAACCGGCCTCCAATCCTCACGGTGCGTGCTATGCCCGCGCACGGCAACAGCCACGCGCTTGCGAACCACGACGCCCTACCCCCGCAACCCGGCCAAGGCGTGCATCGACTCCCGCAACACCGGATACAACCCCGCGTACACCGCGAACAACGCGTCATACCGCGCGCGCACCGCCGGGTTCGGCCGCGCCCGCTCCACCAGCGTGATCCAGCCCCCGTCCTGCGCCCGCACCAGCCCAAGGCTCAGTGCCGCCAGCCGCGCGGCGCCCAGCGCCGCCTCCACGTCCTCCCGGATCGTCCACACCGGATAGCCCGTCACGTCGGCGATGATCTGCATCCACAGGTCCGACCGTGCTGCGCCCCCCACCACGATCAACCGCGGGTCCAACGCCGCCGAGCCCATCGCCCCCGCCGCCATGTTGTGGCGTAGTGCCAGCGTCACGCCCTCCAGCACAGCGCGGTACAGATGCGCCCGGGTATGGAACATGTTCAGCCCGAGGAACGCCCCGGACGCCAGCCCGTCCCACACCGGTGAGCGCTCCCCCATCAGGTACGGCAGGAAAACCACCCCGTCCGCACCCGGCGCGACCTCCGCCGCCCCCACCTCCAACGCCGCGTGCATGTCCTGCCCAGCCGCCAGCTCCGCCTTGCAGAACGTTTCCAGGAACCAGGTGACCGACGCCCCCGCCGTACTGGCGCCGCCGAACACGTACAACTCCTCGTCCGTGCCAACCACATACGGCATCGAAATCAGCCCGTGTGACGCGTCCGTCACCGGCGCGATGTAACCCCAGCACATGCTCGTCCCGATCATCGCCACGTGCTGGCCCGGCCGAATTACGCCGGCCGCGAAGGTCGCCACCGCCGCATCCACCCCGCCCGCCACCACCGGCGTCCCCGCCGGCAGCCCGAGCCGCGCCGCCACCTCCGGCAGCAACCCGCCGACGATCTCGAACGACGCCACCAGCCGCTCCGGCATCATCCGCGCAGGGATACCGAGCGCGTCCAGCATCTCGACCGACCAACACCGCCCCGCCAGATCGTATACGCCGCCGATATTGCCGGCCGAGGAATGGTCCACCGCCACCTCCCCCGTCAGCCGCTGGATCACGTAGGCATTGGGCGGCAGCAGCAGCGCCGTGCGCGCCCAAATATCCGGACGCTCGTCCCGCAGCCACAGCATCTTGGTGAACCCGTAATAACTGTCCACCAGGTTGCCCGTCACCGCACCCAGCCGGGCCATATCCAAATTCGCCCGAACCCAGGCGACCTGCGCCTCCGCCCGCCGGTCCATCCAGATCAGGCACGGGTGCAGCGCCTGCATCGCCGCGTCCACCGGAATGCCGGAGCCGCCATACAGGCTGGACACGCACACCGCGTCCACGTCCGGGCGCGCCAACTCGGCGAGGCACTGCTCCACCGCATCCAACCACACATCCGGCCACTGCTCGGCCCAGTTCGGCCGCGGCGTGTCCGGCGCGTAGCTGCGCGACGCCTGGGCCAGGATCGTGCCGTCCGCCGCCGCCAGCACCGCCTTGGTGCTCTGCGTGCCGATATCGACCCCGATCACGGACACCCGCGTTACGCCGCCGGCTTCAGCAGCACCTTGATGGAATCGAGCGAGTTGGCGACCCCGATCGCCGTCTCCCACTGCTCGAGCGGGTACTCGTTGGTCACGATCCCCTTCGATGTCACCAGCCCCCGCTCCAGCAGATCGATCGCGATCGGGTAGCAATACGGCCCGAGATGCGCCCCCCGCACATCCAGCTCCTTGCGGTCGCCGATCACCGACCAATCCACCGTGGTCTCCTTGCCGAACACGGAGAACTCCACGAACCGGCCGAGCTTGCGGATCATGTCCAGCCCCTGCGTGACCCCGATCGGCGCGCCCGTCGCCTCGATATACACGTCGCAGCCATACCCCTCGGTCAGTCCCTTCACGACGGCGCTGGCATCCTCGCCCAGCGGATCGATCACCACATCGGCGCCGAACGTCAGCGCCAGCGCCCGCCGCTCCGCCACCGGGTCGATCACGATCAGCTTCTTCGGCGTCTTGAGGTGCGCCACCTGCACCATCATCAGCCCGATCGGCCCGGCGCCGGCGATCACCACCACGTCGTCGAGTTGAATGTCCCCGCGCTGCACCGTGTGGATGCCGCAGGACAGCGGCTCGATGATCCCGGCGTCGTCCGTCGAGATGGAGGCCGGGATCCGGTGCACCCGGCTGGTCGGCGGCAGGCGCATGTACTCGGCCATGCCGCCATCGGCCACCACGCGCTGGAAGCCGAAGATGTTGTGCACCTCGCACATCCAATATTTCCCGCTGCGGCAGAACCGGCACTTGTCGCACGGCACGATCTGCTCGGCGATCACCCGCTCGCCCGGCGCCACGCCGAAATGCTCGGCCGCCCCCTCCCCCAGCTCCGCCACTTCGCCGAAGAACTCGTGCCCCGGTATCACCGGCGGCTTCACGTAGGGGTTGGCCCCCGCCCAGAACATCGCGGCCCCGGACCAGCACTTGCAGTCGCTGGCGCAGATCCCGCACGCCACGATCTTGATCACCAGCTCGCGCGGCCCGGCGGTCGGGCGCTCCACCTGCTCCACCCGGTAATCCTCCGGCCCGTGGCAGACGATGGCGGTCATGCGGTTGTTTGCAGGCATTCGGATTTCCCTATGTCAGGCGCGACCCAACCTTACGCACGACCATGCGAGGCGCGGGACCGGCGGGCCAGCGAGTCCACGATCACGGCCGTGGCGAGCACACCGCCGGTGATCATGTAACGGAGCGAGGACGACAGATCGAGCAAGGTCAGCCCGCTGGCGATCGACTGGATGACGATGATGCCGAGCAGCGCCGAATACGCGCTGCCCCGCCCGCCGAACAGGCTGGTGCCGCCGATCACCGCCGCGGCGATCGCGTCCAGGTTCACGTCCCCGGTGCCCGCCTGCTGGCTCGCGGAGGCCAGCCGTGCGGCCGACAGCACGCCGCCGAACGCCGCCAGCACCGAGCACAGCGTGAACGCGCTCAGATACACCCGCCGCACGTTGATGCCCGCCCGCCGCGCCGCCTCGCGGTTGCCGCCCACCGCCGTCATGGTGCGGCCCCATTGCGTACGCTTCAGCGCGTAATCCATCACGACGACCAGCACCACGAACAGCCCGAACATCCACGGCACGCCGCGGTCGGTGTTGAGGTAGGCCACCACCCCCTCCAGCACGGCCGTCAGCACCAGCGCCCGGACCAGGGTCATCTTCAGCGGCTGCGCGGACAACCCGGCCTGCTCCCGCCGGCTCGCGGTGCGCAACCCCGTCGCCAGCGTCGCCACCCCCGCCAGCGCCGCCAGCCCGTAGGACGCCCAATGCGGCATCACCAGCGTCTGACCCAAATTCACCAAATCCGACCCGTACGGCAGGTTGATCGACCCGGTGTCCCCCAGGATGTAAAGCTGCAACCCGAGCACGGCCAGCAACCCGGCCAGCGTCGAGACGAAGCTCGGCATGCCCAGCCGGCTGAACAGCACGGCGTACACCGCCCCGATCACCCCGCCCGCCGCCAACGCAGCCACGATCGCGACCACCGGCGGCAGGCCCAGGTTGACCCACAGCACCCCCACCAGCGCCGAGGCGAACCCGCTCACCGAACCCACCGAGAGGTCGATCTCCCCCACCATGAGGATGCAGACGATCCCGAGCGCGATCACCCCGACCGTCGAGCTGTCGAACAGCAGGTTGACCAGGTTGTTGCTCGACAGGAACACCGGGTTGAGGCTCTGGAACACCGTCCAGATCACCGCGAGACCCACCACCACCGGCAACGAACCCAGGTCGCCCGACCGCACCCGGTCGATCGCGGACCGCAGCGCCCCGGCGAACCCAGCGTCGTGCCGCACCCGCACGTCCGCCCGGTCGAGTTTCATGCCGCTCATGCGCCAGCCGCCTGCCTGCGCCCAGACCGTCGGGATACGGCGTTGTCCGCCGCCCCCGTGATCGCCCCCACAAGCTCGTGGTTGGTGGCGTCCGGATAGAACACGCCGTTGTTGCGGCCCAGCCGCAGCACCACGATACGGTCGGCCACGGCGCGCACGTCCTCCATGTTGTGGCTGATCATGATCACGCCGAGCCCGCGGTCGCGCACCCGCTCGATCAGGTCCAGCACCTCCGCCGTCTGCGCCACACCGAGTGCCGCCGTCGGCTCGTCCAGCAGGATCAGCTTCGGATCCAGCAGCAGCGAGCGCGCGATGGCCACCGTCTGCCGCTGCCCGCCGGACAGGGACGCCACCGGTTCGCGCACGCTCGGGATTCGCGCCGACAGCTCGTTCAGCAGCGTCCAGGCGCGGATCTCCATCGCGACCTCGTCGAGCTGCATCGGCCGCAGCTCCTTGCCGAGGAAGATGTTGGCCACGACGTCCAGGTTCTCGCACAGCGCCAGGTCCTGGAACACGGTCGCGATCCCCAGCGCCAGCGCATCGGACGGCCCGCCGAGGGTGACCGGCTGCCCCTGGAACAGCATCGTTCCCGAACTCGGCGCGTGCACGCCGGCCAGCACCTTGATCAGCGTGGACTTGCCCGCGCCGTTATCCCCCACCAGCGCCACCACCTCCCCCGCCTGCACCTCGAGGTCGATATCGGTCAGCGCGGACACGGCGCCGAAATGCTTGGAGATGCCGCGCAGGCTCAGGACGGGTTCGGTCATGACGCGTCTCTTGGGTCTACAACGAACCCCGTCATGCCCGGACTAGATCCGGGCACCCACGCGGTCCAGCACGTACCGACCTCACCGGAGGAACGAACCCGTTCCAGCGGGAACGCCCGAAGCGGACGAACCGCGTGGCTGGCCGGGTCAAGCCCGGCCATGGCGATCGAAGGGACCACCTAAGGCGCGATGCCGAGCGTCTTGCACCCTTCGGCATACCGCCCCGTGCAGAGCAGCGAAGCGGGCTCGATCGGTTTGCCGTCGATCATCTTGTCCACGATCTCCGCCTTGAGGTTGGACGCCGTCACCAGCGCCGGGATGAAGAGCTGCGTCGGTGTCGCGAACAGCGTCGTGTCCGCCTTGGGCGTCTCGCCCCCCAGCAGCGCCACCGCAACCTTCGCCGCTGCCGCCGCCACGACCTCGCTCGGCTTGGAGATCGTGTTGTATTGATCGCCCGAGATGATCAGCTGCAACCCGGCGATCGTCGCGTCATTGCCCGTCACCGGCGGAACGGGGCTCACCCCCGCCGCCCGGAACGCCGCGATCGCACCCCCGGCGGTGCCGTCATTGGCCGCGACCACGCCCACGATCTTCTTGTTGAACCGCGAGATCTGCCCGCTCGCCCACTGTTGCGCCTTCGGCGGCGCCCATTCCGGCGTGTCGTATTCGGCCAAGGTCGCATACCCGCTGCCCTCGAGCCCCTCGTGGATGCCCTTCTTGATCAACCCCGCCGCCGCATCCGTCGGCGAGCCGTTGATCTCCAGCACGCCCACATCCGTCGTCGCGACATGCGCCGCCTTCAGGTGCTGCACCAGCGAGGCCGCGATCGACTTGCCGATCTCCTCGTTGTTGAACGAGACGTAGTAGTCGGCAGGCGTGGACGGGATCGGGCGATCATAGGCGATGATCTTGATTCCCTGCGCCTTCGCCTGCTGCACCAGCGAGGCCGCGGCGGAGCTGTCCACCGGGTCGATCACGATCGCCTTGGCACCCTGCGAAATGGCCGAATTGAACTGCTGCTGCTGCCGCGATGCGTCCCCGTTCGCGTTCTGGTAGATCACCTTGCACGTCGGGCAGAGCGTCTTCATCTGCGCCACGAACCCGGGATGGTCATGCTCCTCGTACCGCGTGGAGCTCTGGTCCGGCATCAGGAACGCGATCGTGGCGTTCTCCACCGTCGCCGCGGACGCGCCGCCGGCAAACAGCGCGGCACCGAGTGCCGTGGCAGTGATCGTGGCTTTGCTGGAACGGGTCATAGGACTTTCCTTTGTTTTTCGTTGGGCGGGCTAGGCGGCACTGGCCACCCGGGCGCCGCTTCGGTGCAGGCTGCGGAACCTGGACGGCGGCATTCCCTTCACCGCCAGGAAGTGCCGGTTGAAGTTCGAAAGATTGTTGAATCCGACCTCGTAGCAGATGTCGGTGACCGACAGTTCCGCCTGGCTCAGATGCTGGCAGGCAAGCTCGATCCGCAGCGAGGTCACGTATTGCACGAACGCCATGCCGGTGTGGCGCCGGAACGACCGCGAGAAACTGCTGACGCTCTGCTGCGCCAGCGCGGCCAGGTCACACTCGCTCAGGTCACGCGTGAAGTTCTGCCCGATATGCTGCAGCACCAGGTTCATCGACGCCGACAGATACGCCGCCGGGTTCGGCTGGAATCCGGGGCTGGCCAGCAACGTGCAGCCCTCCGCATGGCCGATCGCGTCCATGATCTCCATGAACAGCGCCACCCGCCGCGCGTCCGCAGCCCCAGCCAACGCCCGCATCAGCGGCCCGACCCGCTCGGCTACGCCCGCCTCGAACCGCACGCCGCGGAACGCGTCCTGCATCAACGGCTGCAGGAACCGCAATTCCGGGAACGCCGCCGCACACCCCTCGATGAACGCCCGGCTGAACTGCAGCACCAGGCACCGCTCTTCCACCACCTCGCCCGGCGGCAGGTCGCTGATCCAGTTATGCGGCAGGTTCGGGCCGACCAGCACCAGATCCCCCGGCTCGAACCGTCCGATATGGTCGCCGACATGCCGGTCGCCCGTGGTCGCGGTCACCAGATGCAACTCGTACTCGGGATGGAAATGCCAGCGCACCGTGCGATACGGGTAGCCGTGCGACCAGATCTTGAACGACTGGTCCTCGCGCACCTGCACCAGTTCGAGGTCCGGCCTCAAGCCGCGGTCGCCCCAAATCGTGCAGCCTGGTGCGCTCATCCGTTTCTGGCCGTCCCTTCCGCAACACGGCCTCTAAGTGGGCCGCTCGTGCAACCATAACCGTCCGGAGTGGAAGGGCTACACGGATTGCAGCGCAGCATTGATACTTTCTTGATCACCGAACCAAAATAACCGCCCGGGCGATTGGCGACGGCGCGCACTCCGGTTAAGCCGCATGCCGGCAAGCGGGAGCGGGCGATGCAGTACGACGTGATCGTAGTGGGCGTGGGCGGCATGGGCAGCGCCGCCTGCTGGCAACTCGCCAAGCGCGGCCAGCGCGTGCTGGGCCTCGAGCGCTTCGACATTCCCCACGCCATGGGCTCCTCGCACGGCACCAGCCGCATCATCCGCCTGCCCTACTACGAGCACAGCGCCTACGTGCCGCTGCTGCACCGCGCCTACGAACTCTGGGCCGACGCGGAACGGGCCACCGGCCTCGAACTCCTCGTCACCACGGGCTCGGTCGACGGCGGCCCGGAGGACGACCCCCTGTTCAACGGCGCCCTCGGCTCCGCCACCCTGCACGGCCTGGCGCACGAGGTGCTGACCGGCGCCCAGGTCAACGACCGGTTCCCCGGCTACCGCATGCCGCCGCACTCGCGTTTCGTCTTTCAACCCCAAGGCGGCTTGATCGCGAGCGAACGCGCCATCGTCGCCCACAGCAACGCGGCCATGGCGGAAGGCGCCGTAATCCAGGCCCGAGAGCGCGTGCTGGGCTGGGACGCGCGCGGCTCCGGCGAAGGCGTCACCGTGCGCACGGACAAGGGCGTGTACGAGGCCGCCCGCCTGGTGATCACCGCCGGCGCCTGGATCGGCGAACTCGCCGCCCCGCTCGCCCGCCTTGCCATCCCCGAACGCCAAGTGCTCGCCTGGACCCAGCCGCTGCAACCCAGCCTGTTCACGCCCGAACGCTTCCCCGTCTTCAACCTGCAGGTCGCCGAGGGCCGCTACTACGGGTTCCCCATCTACGACGTGCCGGGCTTCAAGTTCGGCCGCTACCACCACCGGGAGGAGACCATGCCCGCCGACGAGATGCGCCGCGAAGTGGACGCCGAGGACGAAGCCTTGCTGCGAAGCTTCGGCGAACGCTACTTCCCGAGCGGCACCGGCCCCACCCTGGCCCTACGCGCCTGCATGTTCACCAACACCCCCGACGAGCACTTCATCCTCGACCACCACCCGGCCTTCCCCCAGGTGGTCCTCGCCTCCCCCTGCTCCGGCCACGGCTACAAGTTCTGCAGCGTCATCGGGGAAATCCTGGCCGACCTCGCCACCGGCGACGGCCACACACGCCACGACATCGGCTTCCTGCGCCTGAACCGCCTGATGGCCGAAGCCGCATAGCCTGATCACGTCCTCCCCCACCACCGTCGCAATCGTCATCCCCATGCGCAACGAGGCGCAAACCCTCCCCCGCCTCGTCCGCTCCCTGGCCGCCCTGCATCCGCCGCCAGACGAGATCCTCCTCGTGGACGGCGTCAGCACCGACGCCTCCGTCCAGATCGCCCAGGCCGCCGGCTTGCGCGTCATCTCCACCACCCAGCCCGGCCGCAGCACCCAGATCAACCATGGCGTCGCCGCCGCCCGCTCCGAACTCGTCTGCGTCCTCCACGCCGACACCCTGCTGCCGGATGACGCCATCGCCGTCATCCGCACCACCATGGCGGACCGCACCGTGGCCCTCGCCGGCTTCACCGCCCTGCTCACCGGCGCCGACACCGTGCGCTGGGGCACCAGCCTGCATAACTGGCTCAAAACCTGGTACGCGCCCCTGCTCTTCCGCCCCCGGTTGTTCTTCCGCGGCGCCCGGCTGCTGTTCGGCGACCACGCCATGTTCTTCCGCCGCGCCGACTTCCTCGCCATGGGCGGCTGCGACACCACCCTGCCGATCATGGAAGACATGGACCTGTGCATCCGCCTGACCCCGTTCGGCCGCACCCGCCTGGTCAACCGCGTGGTGCTGACGTCGGACCGCCGGGTCGCCGCCTGGGGACCGGTGCGGGCGAACCTGATCTACCTGTGGTGCGGCATCCGCTGGGGCCTCGGCCTACGCCGCGGGCTCGAGCGGCATTACCCGGACGTGCGCTGACCCGCCCGGCAAGAACCCGGCGCCGACCGCGAACGCCACCAGCCGCCGCAGGAACGCCGCATCCGTCGGCGGGCACACCCGGCCGGACAACGCCCGCAAATTCTCCGTCACGAACCGCGGATCGCGGCGCAGATACGTCGCATACAACGCCGTCGCCTGCCGGTGCAGCCGCTCCTCGCGCGGACTGAGGCACGCCGGGTCGAACTGCTCCGGCCCTAGCAACCGCGGCGGGCAAACCTCCGCGAACCCGGCCGCCAGCCGCACCAGCTCCGCCACCGGCATCGGCGCGCCCGAGGCAAGGTGGAAAACCCGGCCCACCGCCTCCCCGATGCGCTCGGCGATGTCCACCAGTCCGCCCACGACATGGTCGATCGGCACCAGATCCAGGCTCGCCCCGGCCGAAGCAGGCAGCACCCGAACCTGGCCCTGCGCCACCAGCCGAAGCATCTGGTACACGTCGCCGAAGGCGCCCACCGCGCCATCCTCGGACCCGCCCACCACGATCGACGGACGCGCCACCGCGACTGGGTGCCCGGAGCCGATCACCAGTGCCTCCGCCGCCGCCTTGCTGGCCTCGTACCCATTGGCCAGCCGCCCCCCTTGCGCTGGCGCTTCCGCCACCGGACCGCTGCATTCGCCGCAGACGTAGGCCGTGCTGACATGCAGCAACGGCACGCCACGCCCGGCCGCGAACGCCAGCACGTTCGCCGCCCCGCCCTGGTTGACCCGGCGGTACGTGGCCGCATCCAAATTGAACGCCGTCACCGCCGCACAGTGCACCACGAGGTCGAGCGGCCCGACCTCCTCCGTCAGCCCCAGCCCGGGCTCCGCTACGTCCCCGCTCACGAACCGGCACGCAGGCGGAGGGCTGCGCCGCACCAGCGCCACCACCCCATGCCCCCGCTCCGTCAACCGCGAACACAATGCGCGCCCGATCAACCCGGACGCGCCAGTCACAAAAATTCGCAAGCGGAAGCCTATTCGTACGTCACCCCGCCCTATTGCGCGGCACCCGAGCCGGCATGTGGAGCCGAGCCGCGGATGCGCGAGGGCTTGACCGCTCCTGCATCCACGGCGATCGCGGCAAGCCGACCGTGCTGCCCGAGACCCTCTCCAGCCCCGGGCAAACCACTATTTCAAGTGTTCCGCAAAAAACGCTGCCGTCCGCTGGTCCGCCAGCACCGCCGCTGCCTCGGACCGGCGCGTACCGAACTCGGTGGCGAAACCGTGGTCCACCCCCTCGTAATCCTGCAGCGTCACGTGCGCCACGCCGTCCAGCCCCTCATGCATCCGGGCCTGCGCGTCCGGACCCACGAAATGGTCGTTCTTCGCGATATGCAGCAGCACCGGCCGGCTGATCTTGTCCTTCTCGCCCAGCAGCCCGTCGATTCCCACGCCGTAATATCCGACCGCCGCATCAATATCGGTCCGCGCCGCCGTCATGAATGCCAGCCGCCCGCCAAGGCAATAACCCACGGCACCCACCTTGCCGCTGCCGCCCAACATCATGCGCGCCGTCTTGACCGTCGCCTCGATGTCGCGCACGCCCTGGTCCTGGTCGAACTGCCCCATCAGCTCCAATGCCTGCTTGAACTCGGGCTCGACGTCCGGGTCGAGCTGCACGCCGGGTGCGATGCGCCAGAACAGGTCGGGCGCGATGGCCAGGTACCCGGCTTCCGCCTGTACGTCGCAGCGCCGCCGCATGCCGGTGTTCACGCCGAAGATCTCCTGGATGACGATCACGGCGGCTTTCGGCGCACCGGCCGGTTCGGCCACGTACGCGGGAAAGCTGCCCGACCCGTCCGCCTCCTCGATATCGATCATCTTTGTCATGCTGAACTCCTCACCTGATCACGTGGACACATAGTCGCTCACACCCGCTGCGGATCGGCCAGCGACGGCAGCACGGCGCGATCCGCCAACGCCTCCAACGGCCGTTGCGGTTGCACGAACAACCACAACACAGCCCCCGCACCCCCGGCCAACGCAATGCCGAGCAGCGCCCCCGACCACCCCCCCGTCCAGTCCACCAGCAGCGCCGTCAGCACGGGGCCCACGAACCCGGCGGAATTACCCCAACAGTTCGCCCAGCCGGATACGATCCCCGTGGCACCGCGGCCCAGATCCTGCGTCGCCGACCAGATCGACACCTGCGTCAGCCCCACCGCTCCCAGCGACACGCACAGCAGCGCCATCATCCCCACCACGTCCGCCGTCCGCGACGCCAGGATCAGCGCGCCCGCGCTGACCAGGAACCCGATCACCGCCGCCGGCACCCGCGCCCGCCACACCGACCCGGTCGCCCGCTCCACCCGGTCCGCCACTGCGCCAGCCACGAACACCATGGTGAACAGCGCCACCCACGGCAGCGACGCATAGATCCCCATCTGTTTCAGGGACATGTGCCGCTCGCTCATCAGATAGGTCGGCAGCCAGGTCGTGTAGAAACTCTGCACCAGCACCAGGAAGAAATACTGCATCCCGATCGCCCAGAACCGGAACGAACCGAGGCACCGCAGGAACGTGCCGCGTGCCGGTGCCGACTCGCTATCCTGCCCGGCCGCGATATACGCAGCCTCCCCCGGCGTGATCCGCGGATGCTGCCGCGGGTCGTCGCGGAACCAATGCCACCACGCCGCCCCCAGGATCACGCCCAGGCTGCCGAACAGGTAGAACGCGGTCCGCCAGCCGAAACTCGCGATCACCAGCGTGGTCAGCGGCGCCGCCGCGATCGGGCCGAGATACAGCCCGCCCAGCAGCACCGAATTCCCTTGGGACCGCTCCTGCCGCGGGAACCACCGCTTCAGCGCCAGCACCGAGGCCGGCCAGTCCGCCGCCTGCCCCGCCCCCAGCAGCATCCGGATGGCCACGAACGACTGCATGCCGAACCCAAGCGGCGTCGCGATCGTCAGCACCGACCAGGCGATGTTGGCCCAGGCCAGCGCCCGCCGCGGCCCGAACCGCTGCGCCAGCCACCCCGCCGGCACCTGCAGCGCGGCGTAGGTCCAGTTGAAGCTGGTCAGCACCAGCGACATCTGCAGCAGCGTGAAGCCGTATTCCTGCTGGATCGTCGGCGCCGCGACCACGATGGCCGTTCGGTCCAGCGACATGACGAAGGTGATCGGCCCGACCAGCCCGAACACGATCCACCACCGCAACCGGCCCGGACGGCCCAACCCACTCACGGCGCCAGCACCTTGGCGGATGCCCCGCTGATCTCGCCGAGCTTCTCCCCCGCCGCCACGCGCGCCTGCGTGGCCTGCCCGCGCGCCTGGGTTGCGATTGCCTTGCGCGCCTCCTCCTCCGCTTCGCCGGGTGGCAAGATCAGCACGCCGGTGTCGTCGCACAGGACCGCGTCGCCCGGCATCACGACCGCGCCGCCGATCGACACCGGCCGGTTCATCATGCCGCCCAGGTCGTAGAGCCGGGTCGTGATCGGCGCCATGCCGCGGCACCACATCGGAAAGTCCGAAACCTCGATCTCCTCCATGTCGGTGCACGGCCCGTCCACCACGCCCGCCTTGGCGCCGGACGCCTTCGCCGCCACCGTGACACCACCGCCCCAGCAGGCGTGCCGGTCGTCCCCCAGCCGGTCCACAACCAGGATGTCCCCCGGCCGCAGCAGCCCGAGTGCGTGATGCAGCAGCGTGCTGTCCGGCCCCGGGATCGCCAGCGTCACCGCCGTCCCCGCCACCCGGCGCCGCCGCAGCAACGGCTGGATCGCGCGGTCGCAGAACCCCCAGTGCCGCCAATGCCCGACCGTCGCCGTCTCGGTCTGCTCCAGCAGGGCCACGACTTCGGCGCTGATCGGTGTCGGCATCGGTTCGATCTGATAACGCGCCATGTCCGCCCCCCGGGATGATCGGCCCCGTCAGTCTCGTCGGCTGGGTTGCCCTTCGCAACCCCACCACCTCGGCCTCGAACCGCTCCTCCGCCGCGTCAGCGCCAGGCTCACGAAGGCCTCGGCCCAGTCCCGTGCAACCCGGCGCACTGCTCGGATTGCGCCCGCATCCGTTTTCCCACGCCAATCATGGACCCGGCGGCATCTTGCCAGCCTGGGCGAGGAACGCCGCAAGCCGGTCCCGCCAGAACGCCGCCATTCCCGCCGTGCCATGCCCGCGAGTCTCGTCGCTGGCCGGGATGACATACAGTTGCCCGCCGCGGATGCGCTTGATCTCCCGCTCCATGATGCCGGTCTGCGGCGGATTGCGCTCGTCGTCCGCCGAGTTGATGGCCAGCACGGCCCCCGTGATCCGCTCCAGCCCACCCGAGACGTCGTAGTCGCGCGACGCGTCCCACTGCCATAGGTAGTCGTTCGCATCGGCCGGCGGTGGCGCCGCCAGCATCGCGTCCACCAGCGCGTTCGCACCGGCCGTGGTCGGCGCCCGCGCCTGCCAGCCGAGCGTGCCGCCATTGGTCGCGATGCCGAACATCACGTTGGCCAGCCGCAACGACGGCGGCTGCACCGTATAGTTGCCGCCTTGGTAGGCCGGATCCTGCCGCACCGTCTCGATCAGCATGCGCCGCATCATCCAGTTCCGGCTGGCCATCGGCGAGGGCTGCGACGCCATCGGCACCCACGCATCCGCAAACCCCGGGTAGCTCACGGCCCAAACCCAGGTGTTCATCCCGCCCATCGAGTTGCCGAGCACCAGCCGCAGATGATGCAAACCGAGCCCCTCGGTCACTAACAGGTACTGCGCCCGCACCATGTCGTCGTAGTCGTAATGCGGGAACGCCGCGCGCAACTGGTCCGACGGTTTGGCGGATTTCCCCGTGCCGAGCGCGTCCGGCAGGATGATGAAGTAGTGCCGGGCATCCAGCGGCTGGCCGGGACCGAACAACGCGCCGGCGAACTCCGGCGTCAGCATCCCCGTGCCCGACCCGGCGGTGCCATGCAGGATCAGCACCGGCTCGCCCGCCGGGTCACCGACGGTGGTGTAGTGCAGCTTCAGGTCGGCCATCGTTGCGCCGTCGTGAAACCGGAAGTCGTGCGCGACCCAGTCGGCTTCCTTCGGCGGCGGGTAGTCCGCGGCCTGGGCGGTGAACGCTACGAAGCACAGGGCAAGGGCATAGCGCAGGGACGACATGGCCGTTTCCTCGAGAACGAGTTGGGACTTCGCCCCAAACCCCACCAGAGGACAGTCGTCCTCTGGACACCTGTCAACAGGGGTGAAGCGGCTCCGCTACTTGTGCAGCACCGGCCGTGCCCGCTCGAACGTCATCCGCCCCGCCTTCATCCCCCACAGCGGCTGCGCCAACTCCGCCACCGCCGCCGCCGGCCCAGGCGCATCGAACAAGACCAAGTCGGCCAACGCCCCCACCGCTACCCCATACCCCGGCGCCCGCATCAACCGCGCTGCATCCCGGGTCACCATCTCCAGGCAACCGGCCAACCCCTCCGGCCGCGCCACCTGGCACACGTTCGCATACAGGTTCGCCATCCGCAGCAGGTTCGCATCCCCATACGGCGTGAACGGGTTCAGCACATTGTTCGTCGCGATCGAGCACGTCACCCCCGCCGCCCGCAACGCTTCCGCCGGCACCACGCCCCGCGGCACCGCATGGTCGTGCGTGCGCCCCATCAGATACAGATCCGTCGCCGGCAGGATGGTCACCGCCACCCCAGCCCGCGCCAACGTGGCCGCCACTTCCGCGAACCGCACCGGCGACAGCAGCGACATCTGCGTCACATGCCCGATCGCCACCCGGCCACCCCAGCCACACTCCTCCGTCTTCCGGCACACGTACTCGGTCTGCATCCCGTCCACCCCATCCGCGAGGTCCAGGTGCATGTCGATGTCCACGTCCCACTCCCGCGCGATGGCGAAGATGCGGTCGATCTGCCCGCGCGGATCGCTGTCCACATACGGCACCGCGCCGATCACCCGCGCACCCCGGCGCAACCCCTCCAACAGCAGCGCCTCCGTGCCCGGATTGTTCAGCAGCCCCTCCTGCGGGAACACGCACAGCTCGATGTCCATGGCCCAGGCGAAATCCTGCGCCAACGCCTGCACCGCCTCGAACCCCAGCATGCCGATGCCCGGGTCCACCTCCACATGGGTCCGCATCCGGGTCGTCCCCCAGCCGACCGCCCGGTCCAGCAAACGCGTGCCCCGGGCCACGATATCGGCGTGGGTGAAATCCCGCTTGGCCGCGGCGGTCAGCCGCACCGCTTCCGCAACCGTCCCCTCCTGCGGCGCGCAGCGGTCCATGATGCACGTCTTGTCCAGGTGCACATGCGTCTCGACCAGACCCGGCAGCAGCAAACACCCGTCCGCCGCAACCGAGGGCGCGTCCGTCTCGAGGCCGGGTGCAATGGCCACGATCCGCCCGGCGGCGATCCCGACATCCACAGCGCCCGCCCCGCCGGCCAACCGGGCGCCGCGCACCACCACATCCATCAGGCGGCGTCCGGGAACCAGTTGCCGTGGAACCCCGGCGGGATGCGGTGCGGCAGCCGCACGCTCGCCACCGGCGCCGCCTCGAAGTCCCGCGCGTCCAGGATCACGAACGCCGTGCTCTCATCCGCCACGTCGATCACGAGCCCCACGAGCCATCCCTCATCCTCTCCCGCCCCATCCGGCACGAACACGAACTCCCCCGGTACGGACCCGTCGCCGAAATCGTGCACCAGCCGGGTCCCCGTCTCCAGGTCGTGCTTATAGATCCGCGTGGCGCCGCGAAGCTGCGTGTCCCCATCCGGCGGAACGCTGACCGTGTAGGCATACCGGTAGGGCTGGCCGAACCGCCGCTCGTCCAGGCGGGGGAACTCCTGCGGCGTCGCATCGATCACCCGCCGCTCCACCCGGCGCGTCACCGGGTCGATCGTCCACCGCTCGAAGTGGCCCAGCGCGTCCAGCTTGTCGCCGCCCGAGGCGAACATCGAGGCATACGCGATCACGTCGAGCACCACCCGGCCCTCCGGGTCATCGAACGCATTGGCCACATGAAAGACGAAACACGGGTCTACCCCGCACCACACGATGTCGGACGCATCCCCGTCCCGCGGCAGCAAGCCCACCCGCGCAGGGTGCGCCGGGTTCCAGCGGAACGGAAACAAGTGGCCGGCCAGCACCGCCCGCATCGAGAACGTGACGGGCAGATCCAGCACCACGGCGAACCGGGCGGTGATGGCGCAATCGTGGATGCACGGCCCGTGCGTAACCGGGATCGCCACGTCCCGCACCACGCGGCCGGCCGGCGACACCACCACGTGGCGGACCGAGTCCCAGATGCGGCCGTCATAGGCGATCGCGTGCTGCTCCCCCGTCAACGGATCGCGGTGGGGATGCCCGGTGAACGAGCCCTTCAGCGTGCCCTCGAACGGGTTGTAGCGCTGCTCATCCAATGTCGCGCCAAGCTCGACCGGGAAGCTGCCCGCTTCCACCACGGCAAAGGCACGGCCGCCGATGTCCACCACGTTGGTGTTGACGGTATCGTTGCCGCCTCGCCGCGGGCCGGGCGCCGCATCCCGGCCCAACGCCTTCGCCGCCAGCAGCGACCGGATCCACCGGTTGCGGTACCAAACCGCCCGCCCGCCCTCGATCGCCAACCCGTGCACCATGCCGTCGCCGAGGAACCAGTGGTGCCCGAGCGGGTCGGCATTGACCGGGTTGGCGCCCATCTTGAGATACCGCCCGCTGAGCCCCGCCGGGATCCGGCCGGTGACCGTCAAGTCCTGCAACGACAGTTCCGACGGCATCGGCCGGTGGATGCCGACCAGGAACGGATTGTCCACCTTCGGTAACCGCCGCCGGTTGAACGCCGCCACCAGGCCAACGCCCCGCTCCATCACGGTGCGGATGGCTTGCTCAACCGGGTTTGGCATGGGCTCGCGGTCTCCGGTCTATGCTGTGCGTTGAAGTCGGGGCGAACGCGCGATCTGCAATCCGGGCCGATCGTGGATCGCGTGTCGGTATACGTGGCTCAGCGTGCGGCCACCGAGGCGCCGGCCGATCACGTGCGCGTCCCAGATCCTGCCGCAGAGCGTCGCCACCTCCGAAGGCCCCGTCTCCGGCCGCCGTGCTGGACAGGCCAGCACGCCCCGCAGCAACCTCGGGCGTCAACAACTTGAGCGGTTCGCAATGGCCACATACCCGACCGCCAACCGCCTGCTCGCCGCCGCCGTCCCCGCCGTGACCGCAGCGCTGGCCGGCCCGATCCCCGGCGCCGTGCTGGGCGTGGTGACGGCGGACGGCGGCCGCGCCATCCACGCCGCCGGCCACGCGCAGACCGAGCCCGAAACCCACGACATGCAGCGCCAGACGTGGTTCGACCTCGCCTCCCTCACCAAAGTCCTCTTCACCACGCCGGCGATCCTGGACCTGGTGGCCCAAGACCGCATCGCGCTGGACGACACCTTGACCGTGGCCATCCCCGACCTGCGGCAATACGACCCGGCCGCCGCCGAACGCCAGCTCACATTCCGCCAGTGCCTCTCCCACCAGACGCACCTGCCCGCGGTCGAGCCGCTCTACACCTACGGCCAGGACCCGGCGACGCTGCGCGCCTTCGTGCTCCAGCGGATCTGGCGGCCCGGCCCCGCCGTCTACTCGGACATCAACTTCATCCTGCTCGGCATCGCCATCGAACGCCTGACCGGCCGCCCGCTCCGGGAGCAACCCCTGCCCCCCGGCCTGACGTTCCACCCCGAGCCGGACGCCGCCGCCGCCACCGAGCGATGCGCCTGGCGCGGCCGGGTGATGCGCGGCGAGGTGCACGACGAGAACGCCTTCGCCCTGGGCGGCGCCGCCGGTCACGCCGGGCTGTTCGGCACCATCGACGGTGTGCTGGACGCGGCGCAGGCCATGCTCGGCGGACGCTGCCCGGACGGCATCCGCACCCGGCAATCCGCCACCCGCACGCTTGGGTGGGAGGCGCGGCACGACGGCTGGTCCGGCGGCGATTCCTGCTCGGAGCAGACCATCGGCCACACCGGGTTCACCGGCACCGGGCTGTGGATCGATTTCGGCCGCGGCGTCGCATGGGCGCTGCTGACCAATAGGGTCCACCCGAGTCGCCACCGCGACACCGGCATCGCCGCGCTGCGCCGCCGGGTCGGCGATCTCATCATGGAGGCTGACGCACGATGAACGCCCTGAAATGCGCCTTGGCATTGCTCGTCGCGCTGGCGCTCCACCCGGCCGAGGCGAAGGACAGCCTGGTGATCGGCGTGGCCCAGTTTCCGGGCAATCTGCACCCCTATATCGGCTCCCAGACGGTGCAGCTCTACGCCATCGGCCTCGCGCTGCGCCGGGTCACCGCTTACGACAACACCGGCAAGATCGTGTGCCTGCTCTGCACGGAGGTTCCTTCGCTGCAGAACGGCCTGGCCAAGCTGGAAGATCAGCCCGGCGGCGGCAAAGGCCTCGCGGTGACTATCAAGCTCCGCCCCGGCCTGCGTTGGGGCGACGGCGTGCCGGTGACGGCGCGCGACATTTTGTTCACCTGGAAGGTCGCGAGCGACCCGAACGCCGGGTTCGCCGCCACTCACCCGTGGACCCGCGCAACCGCGGTGGACGTGCTGGACGACAGCACGGCGGTGCTGCACCTGCCGCAGACACTCACCTCCTTCGCGCTGTGGGACGAGCTGCTGTCCGAACACGTGGACGGCCCCGCTTGGACCGCAGCCCAGGCGCCCGGGGACTACATCAACCACACCGCCTACAACCGCGACCCGCTCAACCCCGGGCTGTGGGACGGGCCGTTCATCGTCTCGGACTACCAGTCCAACAGCAGCATCGGTTTCACCCCGAACCCGCACTGGCCCGGCCCCGCCCCCGGGCTGAAATCCATCACCCTGCGGCTGATCGAGAACACGGCGGCGCTGCAGGCCAACCTGCTCTCCGGCGACGTGGACATGACCCCCTCCGGCATCGGCCTGTCCATCGACCAGGCAATCGCCCTGCAGAAATCCACCGGCGACCGCTTCCGCTTCATCTACAAGCCGCAACTCAGCTACGAGCATATCGAGACGAACGCGGCCAACCCCATCCTGCAGGACATGCGCGTCCGCGAAGCCCTGCTCCGCGCCGTCGACGTGAAGGCCATCGTGGACCGCCTGTTCGCCGGCCACGCCGACATCGCCCGCACCTTCATCAACGGCCTGGACGGCCACTACGATCCCACCCTGCCGCTCACCACCTACGACCCGGCGCGCGCCCGCACCCTGCTGGACCAGGCGGGGTGGACCCCCGGCCCAGACGGCATCCGCCGCAACGCCGCCGGCGAACGGCTCAGCCTCGACTTCGCCACCACCTCCGGCAACCGGGTCCGCGAACTGACACAGCAGGTGATGCAGAGCCAGTGGAAGGCAGCCGGCATCGAGGTCACGATCCACAACCAGCCCTCCCGCACCTTCTTCGGCCAGTTGCTCAAGCACCGCGAGTTCACCGGCCTGGTCGAGTTCGCCTGGACCGGCGAGGTGGACCTGCCGCCGATCCGGCTCACCACCCCCTACATCCCCACCGCGGCCAACAACTGGGGCGGCCAGAACTACGGCGCCGTCAGCGACAAGGACCTGGACGCCGCGGTGGACGCCGCGCAATACGAGCTGGACCCGGAGAAGCAGCAAGCGCTGTGGGAAACCATGCAGCGCGTCTACACGGCCAAGCTGCTCGCTCTGCCGCTCTACTTCCGCGAGGACCCCGACATCGTGCCGTCCTGGCTGGACGGGTTCGCGGCCACCGGCAAGGAAACCAACACTACCGACTGGGCTGAGACCTGGCACGCCCACCCTTGATCGCCCGCCGTGACCCAATAGGCTCGCCCGAACCCAGCCGGAGCCCGCCATGCGCATCGCCATCGCCGAAGTCTCGCACGAGACCAACACCTTCTCCGCCGAGCCGACCGACGAGGCCATGTTCCGCATCCGCTCCTGGCTCGAGGGCGACGCGATCCTGCAGCAGAACCGCGGTGCGAGGACCTACATCGGCGGCATGATCGACGCAGCCGGAGCCATCGGCGGCATCGAGCTGCTGCCCACCTTCGCCGCCAACACCACCCCCTCCGGCACGATCCGGGCCGAGACCTGGGCCCGCATCAAGCACAACGTGGTCGAAGGCATCCGCCGGGTCATGCCGCTCGATGGCATCTGCCTGGCCCTGCACGGCGCGGGCGTGGCGGAGGGCTGCGGCGACATCGAGGGCGACCTGCTGCGCGACCTGCGCCGGGAATTCGGCGCCATCCCGGTCGCCGCCACCCTCGACCTGCACGGCAACATCACCGAGCGCATGGTGGACAACGCAGACCTGCTGTTCGGCGTGAAGGAATACCCGCACATCGACATGTACGAGCGCGGCCAGGACGCCATCACCCACCTGCACGCCATGATCGCCGGCACGCTCAAACCCCGGATGGCGCTGGTGCGGCTACCGCTCGCGATCCCCACCACCAACACGTTCCACGGCCCGCTGAAAACCATCAAGGAGCGCTGCGCCGAGCTGGAAGCGACCCCCGGCATCATCCACTGCGCCGCCTATCACGGCTTCCCCTACGCCGACTCCGCCGCCACCTGCGTGTCCGTCCTCGCCATCGCCGACAATGACGCCGCCGCCGCGAACCGCGCCGCGATGGACGTGGCGGACAGGGTCTGGGCCATGCGCGACGTCTTCGCGGTCCGCCTGCCGGGTGCGGCCGAGGGTATGGACACGGCCCTCGCCTCCCCCGAGACGCCCGTGCTGATCAACGAGACCTCCGACAACCCCGGCGCCGGCGCACCCGGCGACGGCACCCACCTGCTCGCCGAGATGCTGGCCCGCAACGTGCCCGGCACCTGCTTCGCCCATATCGCCGACCCGGCCGTGGTCGCCGCCGCCCACGACGCCGGGCAAGGGGCACGGATCAGCGTGGAGCTCGGCGGCAAGGTGGACACGCTGCACGGCCACCCGCTGGCCGTCACAGCGGAGGTGCGGCTTGTCACGCACTGCCGTTTTGTCGCCAGCACGCCGATGGGCCGCGGCGCCCAGCGCGACCTCGGCCGCTCCGCACTGCTGCGCATCGGCCAGGTGGACGTGATCGTGACTGAACTGAAATCGCAACTGCTGGACGACGAGATGCTGAAGCTGCACGGCATCGAGCTCGCCGCACTCCGCATCCTCGCCATCAAGTCGAGCCAGCATTTCCGCGCCTTCTTCGAGGGCGCCGTGGCGAAGATCGTCACCGTCGACACCCCGGGCATCGCGACGTTCGACTTCGGCGCTTTCACCTTCCGCAGCCCCGCACGCTACCTCTACCCGCTCGCGGGCTGATGCGCTCAGGCGATGCGTTCGACCTTGCCGATGACGAACAGGTAGGACACCAGGCTCAGCAGGCTCATACCGCCTACGAACAGGATCGCCGGTGCGAAATCGTCGCCGCGGACCAGCAGACCGATCACCAGCGGCACCAAAATCCCCATGCTGGTGCCGGCGAAGTTGAACGCGCCGCTGGCCAAGCCGACCAGGTTTGCCGGCGCAATGGAGGAAACCAGCGACCTGGAGATCGCCCCCAAGCCGCTGCCGAAGAACGCGACCGTCATGCAAAGGATGATAGCCGTCGGCGACGTCGCGTAGTTCGCGCCCACGATGCACGTAGCGAGCAGCAGGCCCGTCACGATCGGCGCCTTGCGCGCGAAGCCCAGCGAGAAGCCGCGCGCCAGCAGGTGATCGGACACAACGCCCGAGAGCAGCACGCCGACATAGGCGGCCAGGAACGGCAGCGTGGCGAGGAAGCCGAACGTCAGGAACGGGATGTGCCGATACTGCACGAGATAGGTCGGAAACCAGGTCAGGAAGAACCAGTTCGCCGCCGTCTCGCTGGCATGCGCCACCAGCAACCCCCAGAGCCTACGGTCGGCAAACGCCAGCCGCGCCGGCACCGGAGGCGACGCCTCGGCAACCTGGGCGGCGCCCGCGTCCGGCCGTGGCGCCTCCCGGAAAATCACCGCGAAGCAGGCGCACCACACGGCCGCCACCATCCCCGTCGCGATGAACATGCCGTGCCAGCCGAACGCTGTCTGGATCGCCACCAGCAGCGGCGTCAGGAATGCGAGCCCGACATACTGGCCGGACACGTACACCGCCACGCCGCGCGCCCGCTCGCGCTCCGGCAGCCAGTCCGTCACGATCCGGTTGTTGAGCGGAAAGGACGGTGCCTCGAATGCGCCCAATGCCAAGCGGCTGGTGAAGATCTGCGTGAAGCCGTTGGCGAAGCCGATCACCGCCGAGCAGACCGCCCAGCCCAAGATCACCGCGGGATACAGCAGCCGCGCCGGCACCCGGTCCACCAGCAGCGCACCCGGGAGCTGCAGCGGCGAATAAGCCCAGGCGAAGGCCGAGAACACCAACCCGAGCAGGGCCGGCGATAGGCCGAGATCGGCGCGGATCGCCGGCCCGGCGATCGAGATGCTGCTGCGGTCCACGTAGTTGATCACCGTCGTCACGAACAGCAGACCGACGATCACCCAGCGAAAGCGGCTGTTCGAGCTGTCCATGCTTGCTACCGCCCTTGTTTTCCCTAACCTCCGCCATGCCCTGCCGCCGGGCACTTGCCAAGGAAGGCCGAACGAAAGCACCCATGATGCACGCGAACCAGGGCCC
This sequence comes from uncultured Acetobacteraceae bacterium, assembly GCA_964247705.1. Lineage (GTDB taxonomy): Bacteria > Pseudomonadota > Alphaproteobacteria > Acetobacterales > Acetobacteraceae > LMUY01. The sequence goes on from CAXTVQ010000024.1 coordinate 52,115, forward strand.
GCTCCGGCGCATCACCCTGACAGTCGCCGAGGTGACCCCGGCCACACGCTGGAGCTTCGTAGCCGTGCAGACCTGGGACGGCCTGACCGGGTGGGGCGAGGCGACGCTCAACCTGGCAACCGGGGACCTGATTGCCACCATCCAGCGCATCGGGCCCACAGTCCTGGCCGACCCGACCACCCTGGCCGCCCTGCCTCTGCCGGACCTGCCGACGGCTGCGGTCGTCTCGGCGCTGGACCAGGCGCTCTGGGACATCGCAGCGCAGCGGGAGGGCGTGCCGCTCGCCGCCGCCCTCGGCGGCATCAAGCGTGCGGCCGTTCCGCTCTACGCCAACATCAACCGCCGTACGCGGGACCGCTCCCCCGCCGGGCACGCCGCCAGCGCCCGCGACGCCCTGGCCAGCGGTTACCAGGCGTTCAAGATCGCCCCGTTCGACGGCGTGACCGCCCAGGCCTGCCGCGATGGCGCCGCGGCCGACCTCATCCGCGCCGGAATCGACCGGGCCGCTGCCGTGCGCGACGCCCTCGGATCCGCGGCCCGCTTGATGATCGACTGCCACTGGCGCCTGGACCCGGCCACCGCCGGGCACGTGATCCGCGAAGCCGCAGCGCTCGGCGTATACTGGGTCGAGTGCCCGCTGCCGGAAACCGAGAGCGCCATCCCCGACCTAAAGCGGCTCCGCCACCTCGCCAACGCTCAAGGTGTACGGCTCGCCGGTATGGAGCAAGGCATCCGCCTGGCCGCCTTCGCTCCCTTCATCGCCGGCGGTGCCTACGATGTCATGATGCCGGACGTGAAATATGTGGGCGGTCTGGCCGGGATGCTGCGCGTGGCGGACGCGATGACCGCGGCCGGCGTCGCCGTCTCACCGCACAATCCGACCGGCCCGATTTGCCACGCCGGCAGCCTCCATGTCTGCGCGACGATCACCGAAATCGACATGCTGGAAGTGCAATTCGACGAGACGCCCCTGTTCGACGCCCTGTCTCAACCCCCCGCCCCTGCGCCGCGAGCCGGTTTGGCGGCCCTTCCGGAGGGCGTGGGCCTGGGCATGGGGATCGCCGGCGACGTGCTGGCGCGCCACCGCGTTGCCGAGTGGCACACGGACTGAACGCCGTCAGAACACGGCATGGTCCCCACGCTCCGCCGCGGCGTCCCCGGCCACGAGCGCCCGGTAGTAGTCGAACAGCGTATCGCTCCCCGTCGACGGCGTCGCCGCCGCGTCGTAGCGCCCTGTCGCCGGGTCCAGCACGAGCATCGACTCCGTCGCGTAGTAACGCCCGATCCGCGCCAATTCCGCCTTCATGGCCAGCGGCGGCGCCAACCGCGCGGCCGCGCCCAACGCGCCCGCGATCCCGTCCAGCAACGCCACCGGCACATGCCGGATCTTCGGCGTGCGGCCCAGCAACGCGAACAACACCTCCGCTTGCTGGAGCGGCGTGATCGCATCGCCCGGCCCGCCGACCGGAAGCACCCGGTTCCAGCGGCCGGGATCATCCAGGCAGCCGGCCAGGTACTCGGCGCAGTCCCTGTCGCTGATGGGCTTGCAGGCCGTGAGCCGGCCGTCCCCGAATACCAGGTACGGCCGCCCGCGCCTGACCCGCTCCACCTGCCCGGACAGCGACTTGAAGAACGCGGTCGGCCGCACGATCGAGTAGGTCAGCCCGGACCCGGCGAGCGCCGCCTCGAACGCCAGCTTGGCATGCTGGAACGCCAGCTTCGGCTTCTGCACGCAAAGTGCCGAGAGCAGCACGAAATGACCCACGCCCGCCGCCCGCGCCGCCGCAAGCACGCTCGCATGCGCCTGGTGGTCCACCGCCCAGGCATCCCGCGCGACCCCGGTGCGCGAGGCCATGCAGGACACCACGGCGTCGAACCGCTCGCCGCGGAACCCGTCGCACGCGATGCTCGCCGGGTCGGCCATGTCCACGGCGCGGGTTGCGGCGGCGTCCAGGGCTGTCACCCCGCCGGGTCGGGGCCGGACGAAGCACACCACGTCGTGCCCGCGCGCGGCGAGCGCACGCAGCGTCGCCCGGCCAATCGTGCCCGTAGCGCCGAGAAGGCAGACCCGGCGCCGTGCGTCCTCCATCATGCCGATCAGCTCCCCGGGAACCCCGATCCTTGAGACGCAGACCGGTATGTAGCACAAACCGCTTTCCCGAAACGCTGCGCTCCCATATCGAAGCCATGTTCAACCGCAAATCCATGACGGCGCACCCAGCCAAGGGCCAGATCACATACGGGAAAGCCAGCCGTGGCCGCTGACATAATGCCGACCGACAGCCAGGAACCCGAGCGCACGGACGACGCGGCGGCCCTCCGCCGCGCGCTTGCCGACGCCCGGCAGCAAATCCAGGCGGGCGAAAGCCGCTACCGCATGATCCTGAACAGTGCGGTGGATTACGCCATCATCGCGCTGGATCTGGACGGCCGGGTCACGCAGTGGAACGAGGGCGCTTGCCGCATGCTCGGCTGGACCGAAGCCGAGATGCTCGGGCAACCCGCCAGCGTGTTCTTCACCCTGGCGGACCGCCAGCAGGGCATCCCGCAAGCCGAGATGCACGCCTCCATCACCACCGGCCGGGGCAACGACGAGCGTTGGCACCTGCGCAAGGACGGGTCCTGCTTCTGGGCCAACGGCGAGATGATGCCGCTGCAGGACGATAGCGGCGCGGTCCAAGGCTTCATCAAGGTCCTGCGCGACCGCACCGAGCAGCGCCAGGCCGCCGAGAAGAACCGCCAGGACGCCGAGTTCCTGCGCGGCGTGCTCGCGTCATCGGGCGATTGCATCAAGGTGCTCGACCTCGACGCCAACCTCATCTTCATGAGCGAGCGCGGCCAGCGCATCATGGAGGTGAGCGACTTCAACGCCATCCGCGGCTGCCCGTGGCCGGATTTCTGGCACGGCCCCGGCAACGCCGCAGCCAAGCGCGCGATCGAGACGGCGAAGGCCGGCGGCGTCGGGCACTTCCAGGGCGCCGCCGAGACCATGGCCGGCAATCCGAGATGGTGGGACGTCCAGGTGACGCCCATCCTGGGGGCCGATGGCCGGCCGGAGAAGCTGCTCTCCGTCTCCCGTGACGTGACGGAGGTCCACGAGGCCAAGGAACGGATCGAGCTCGCGCTGGACGCGGGCACCGTCGTCGGCACCTGGGTGTGGGACATCCGCGCCGACCGCTTCAAGGCCGACCGCCGGTTTGCCCGGGCATTCTCGCTGGACCCGGACCGGCTCGCCGCCGGGTTGTCGTTGCGCGAGGTCGTCACCGCCATCCACCCGGACGACCTGGCCCGGGTCGACGGCCTGATCGCCAAGGCCATGGCCGAGGGCGGCCGTTACGCCGCCGAATACCGGGTGCGGCAGATGGACGGCTCCTGGCTCTGGATGGAGGCGAGCGGCTATTGCGAACTGGACGCGGAGGGCCAGCCTTTGCGCTTCCCCGGCGCCCTGTTCGACATCGACCGGCGCAAGCGCCACGAACTGCGCCGGGAAGCCTTGCTGGCCCTTGGCGAGACCTTGCGCGAGCTGCGCAGCACCGATGACAGCACCGCCATGGTTCACGCCGCGGCCGAGATCGTGGGCCGCAAACTCGGCGTGAGCCGCGCCGGCTACGGCTACGTCGACGACGCGCAGGAACGTCTCACCGTCGACGACGACTGGTGTGCGGATGCCTCCGTCGTCAGCGTCGCCGGGCAGCACAGCTTCGCCAGCTACGGCAACTACGTGGACGCTCTCAAGCGCGGCGAAACGGTCTCGATCTCCAATGTCGAGCACGATCCCCGCACCCGGCCGAATGCCGAGCGGCTCAGCATGATCGGGGTGAAGGCGTTGCTCAACGTCCCGCTCATGCAGGGTGGGCGCTTCGTGGCGCTGTTGTTCCTCAACGACGCGGCCGAGCGGGTCTGGACCGAGGACGAGATCGCCTTCGTCCGTGCCGCGGCCGACCGCACCTGGGCGGCCATGGAGCAGGCGTCGGCGGAAACCAAACTGCGGCAGCTCAACCAGACACTGGAGGCGCAGGTGGCCGCACGCACCGCGGACCGCAACCGCCTGTGGCAGATGTCGAGCGACATCATGCTGCTCTGTGACATGGATGGCGCCATCGCCGCGGTGAACCCGGCGTGGAAGACCATGCTCGGGTGGCAGGATGACGAGCTGATCGGCACCAACCTGTTCGCGCTGATCCACCCTGATGATCAGGTTGCCAGCGTGGAAGGGGTGAGGGACATCGCGGCCGGGCACACGCTGCAGCGTTTCGAGAACCGCTACCGCCACAAGGATGACGGCTACCGCTGGATCAGTTGGACCGCCGGACCAGGCGACGGAATGATCGTCGCCGTGGGCCGCGATGTCACGGAGGAGAAGGAGCGTGCGGCGGCGCTGCAGCAAACCGAGGAGAAGCTGCGGCAGAGCCAGAAGATGGAGGCCGTGGGCCAGCTCACCGGCGGGCTCGCGCATGATTTCAACAATCTGCTGACCGGCGTAACCGGCAGCCTGGAACTGCTGCAGACCCGCATCGCCCAGGGGCGCATCAAGGATGTCGACCGCTACATCAACGCGGCTCAGGGTGCGGCCAAGCGTGCTGCGGCACTGACCCACCGCCTGCTGGCCTTCTCGCGGCGGCAAACGCTCGACCCCAAGCCCACGGACGTGAACCGGCTTATCCAGGGCATGGAGGAGTTGATCCAACGCACGGTCGGGCCGGAGATCACGGTCGAGCCCACGGTCACGGCTCCCGGGCTGTGGCCGACTCTGGTGGATCCCGGGCAGCTCGAGAACGCGCTGCTCAACCTGTGCCTCAATGCCCGTGACGCCATGCCGGACGGCGGCCGGATCACCATCGAGACGGCCAATCGCCGGCTTGGCCAGCGTGCCGCCGCCGAGCGCGATCTCAAACCCGGGCAATACGTGTCGATGTGCGTGTCCGACACCGGAAGCGGCATGCCGCCCGACGTAATCGCAAAGGCGTTCGACCCGTTCTTCACGACGAAACCGCTCGGACAGGGCACTGGGCTCGGCCTGTCCATGATCTACGGCTTCGCCAAACAGTCCGGGGGGCAGGTGCGGATCTACTCGGAACTGCACGAAGGCACGATGGTGTGCATCTACCTGCCCCGCCATGTCGGCCCGTCCGAAGCAGCCGAAGACATGCCCGAACTGGCCCATGCGCCACGGGCGGAACAGGGTGAGACGGTGCTGGTGGTGGATGACGAACCCACCGTGCGGATGCTGGTGACGGAGGTGCTGGAGGACCTCGGCTACACCGCGATCGAAGCGGCCGATGGCGCGTCCGGGCTGAAGGTGCTGCAATCGGACGTCCGGATCGACTTGCTCGTGACCGATGTCGGCCTACCCGGCGGCATGAACGGCCGGCAGGTCGCGGATGCGGCCCGCGTTGCCCGCCCGGACCTCAAGGTGCTGTTCATCACCGGGTATGCCGAGGCCGCCGTGATCAATCACGAACATCTGGACGCCGGGATGCACGTGCTGACCAAGCCGTTCGCCATGGAAGCGCTCGCCAGCCGCATCAAGGAACTGATCGACGGCCGGTAGCAGGAGGACGGGGCTGCACTCCCTGTGGCGTTCGCCTGCATGGCTGTGGCTGCCCGCTCCTGAACAAGCAGCGAGGCAGTCAGGCAAGGCCGGCGGCGAAAACACCCTGAGTAGTTTCCGAGCCTCCCGGTCCCCTTGTCCACCGCGTAGGAACCACGCGTGGCGCGAGGCGACGAAGCGCAGCAGGCCGCCTTCACCTTAGACCCTGAAAGCAGGTCCCGTGCGCATTGCCCAGATCGCCCCGCTGCACGAAGCGGTGCCGCCAGCTTTTTACGGTGGCACCGAGCGGATCGTGTCCTTCCTCACCGAGGAACTGGTGGCGCTGGGCCATGACGTCACCCTGTTCGCCAGCGGCGACTCTCGAACCAGCGCCAAGCTGGTGCCGGCCTGGCCGCGCGCCCTGCGGCTCGATCCGGCGATCCGGGACACGACGGCCCCGCACGTGCTCCTGATGGAACACGTGCGCCAGCGCGCGGCCGAGTTCGACATCCTGCATTTCCACGTGGATTACTGGCCGTTCAGCGTGTTTACCCGGCAGCCGACGCCGTTCGTGACGACGTTGCATGGGCGGCTCGACCTGCCGGAAATCGGTCCGATCTTCGACCGCTTCCCCGGCGTGCCGCTCGTCAGCATCTCGGAAAGCCAGCGTGACGGACTGCCCGGAGCGCAGTTCGCAAGCACGGTCCACCACGGAATGCCAGCCGGGCTACTGTCCCCGGTGCAGGGCGTGGTGCCGGCCTACCTTGCCTTCCTCGGCCGTATCGCGCCGGAGAAAGGGCCCGACCGAGCCATCCGCATCGCCCGTGCCGCCGGCCTGCCGCTCAAAATCGCAGCCAAGGTCAGCGATGCCGACCGCCCATGGTTCGAGGCGGTCATACGCCCGATGGTGGCCCAAGGCGGCGTCGAACTGGTGGGCGAGATAACCGACGCGCAGAAACCCGCCTTCCTGTCCGGCGCCGTCGGCTTGCTGATGCCGGTGGACTGGCCAGAGCCGTTCGGTCTGGCGATGATCGAGGCCATGGCGTGCGGCACGCCCGTGGTGGGCTTCGGCCGCGGCTCCATTCCCGAAGTCATCGACGAGGGCGTGACCGGCTTCGTCGTGCAGGACGAGGACGGGGCTGTCGCCGCAGTTCACCGCTTGGCCGCATTGTCGCGAATCACGGTCCGCAACCGCTTCACCGAGCGCTTCACCTCGCGGCGTATGGCCGAGGATTACCTGAGGATCTACCGCAGCCTTATCGCGGACCGGTCCGCAACAGCGCCGGACACCAAGCCACAGACCCGCCCTGCGCTACTTCCCGCGACGGCGGCGACGCACCATGACAAGGCGGCGCGGCTGGCAGCCAGGTTGACCGGCCAGGATGCGTCGACCGCCACGAACGGAGCTATGCCCGCACTCGCCGGGGGCTGAACCGACCGGCGGCGACGCGGTGACGATGTGCTTCGGCGGAAAACCGATCGGCCTGGGACGAGGCTCCGCTCGTTGTCGAACCGAAGGACGCCGTGGCGCTCCTGCGCGACCAAGCGCAGTTCCCGTCCGAACGCATGGCGCATCTGCCGGCTCACCACGTCCGGCATCATATCAGGCGCATCCGGCCTGCTCGTGGCGGGCAAGCGTGCGTGACGCGGATCTACTACATCATTGGCTAGAGATACTGCTCGCCGGTTGCGCTATCGCAATTCCGCGAAATACCTGTATCCAAGCAGTCTATCAACATATGTTAACATGATTGTTGATGTTTAAGCTTCCATGGGCGTATTGGGTGCACTCGGGGGAAAGCCGTTATAATGAACGACGATAGACAGCGCCTCAGTGACTCTATTTTGGATGCTTTCTCCAGGGCACAGAGTGCTGGCTATGAAGCGACCGCCTGGCATTTACGCAATGCGCTCGAGAGCCTCCTCGCACGCGAAGCCGAACTCTATCCGGTGGACCGGCGGCAGAATTCGGCATTCAAAGACGAGATGAAGCTGATACTTACGCAGACGATCGTCGGCCTCGCAAGCGAGGACAGTGATCCGGCTTTGCCATAGTCCGCCGGGCTTCGCACCTTCGCCGGTGACGGTCGGTAAACGCCCGGCCGCACATTCCTGCGGGGCCGGACGACATTGCGAACACCCTTCAGAGTAGGCGCCATGTGATAAGCACACGCCGATTCTCAGCGCTCAGTGGATCGGACGTGTCGGCCAGTTCAGAGGCGCCGTCCGCCCGGATCAGAAGGCGTTCGGATGGGATGCCGCGCGCAACCAAGCCACGCTTGACCGCCTCTGCACGCCGCGCTGAGAGGATGATGTTGGTGAATTCATCCCCGCTGCGATCCGAATAGCCGGTGGTGAACATCACGACGGGATTAGCGTCCCGGAACAACCGCGCCGCGAGATCGAGTTGCTTGTTCCCCTCCGGAGTGAGCGTCGTGCCGCCCCGGGGAAACGTCACCTCGACTTTGTTTTCCGCAACCGCGCCAATTTCCTGGCCCACGGTCGGCTTGGTCACCTCCGCCGGGGGAGGCGCATTGCTTGCGCCGGCATTCGGGCCCGCGGTCGGCGTGGCGCAACCAGCCAAGCCGCCCGTGGCGACTGCGGCGAAAACGAACTTCAGGAACTGCTCTTTTCGGATCATTGAGGCATCTCGGACGTTTGTTGATCTTAAGCACATGAGTCTATGACAGAATTATGCAAATGGCTAAAGAGAGTACGCAGACTTTTGCGCGAGATGGTTCAAGTGGCGGCTCTTCTGGGGCTTTCGCATTCCACCTAAGTGGAAAGTTTTCCCGCCTTGACATTCAATTGCTAAGTTTCACAAAACGAACCGCCGATCTATGCTGGTCTGCCATACCCCGGGCCTGGCCATCGCGTGTCGTGAAGCTCGTCGCAACGGGGTGTTTGGCGATAGTGCTGAGCGCCGCAGGCGTATCGGACAGTGTGCAAGCGGGACTCGCGGATTTTCGGCAAGGCCGCTTCGCAGAAGCGTTCGACGATTGGCAGCAGGCAGATGCAGCGGGCGACCCCCGTGGCGCCCTCTACCTTGGCGTCTTGTACGACACCGGTTTCGGCGTGGCGAAGGATCCGGCCCAGGCCCGGGTGTGGTATCGCCGCGCAGCAGAGGCCGGCAGCGTTGCCGGCGCCTTCAATCTTGCCATCATGAACGATGCCGGAGTCGGCGGCCCGCAGGATCTGGCCGAGGCCGCGGCCTGGTATGCGCGCGCCGCGAAGAGCGGTTACGGTCGTGCCGAGTACAATCTAGCGAGCTTGTACGAGACCGGGTCCGGCGTACCGCGCAATCGCAATCGCGCGATCGACCTGTATGCTCGCGCGGCAGCTCACGGCATCACCGCCGCACGGTCCCATCTCGCCGCGCTCGGGCAGGCATCGCGAGTCCCGCCGCGAAACAGCCCAAGTGAACCGGTGCAGGACGCCGCGATGCAGGAGTTCACGCAGGCCCAACAAGAATTATTGAGCCGCGGTGTCGGAGCGGCCGCGCAGGCCTTCGCCCTCTTTCATCGTGCCGCCGAGGAACACAACCCACCTGCCGAGTACGATATCGGATACTGCTATGAGCACGGCATCGGAGTGGCACAGGACGCGGACCAAGCACGCGTGTGGTATCAGCGTGCTGCCACCGATTCTACGGACCCAACGCTCCTCGCGGTGGCCAAGACCGCCGCCGCCGGGCTCAATCGTCCTGTCAACAAGGTGCCGAAACCCCAGTGAGGCAATGGGCCGGTCTCCGACAGGCGCTACAAGCAGCCCACCAGCCATGCGCTAGCGCCGGCGCAAGCCGTGTCACTGCTGCGACCAGCCCTCGACCGGGGTAGGAAATACGACGATCGTCCCCGGCACGATACGCTTCGGGTTCGCTGCAACCACAACCTCATACGGCGGCGGCGTCACTCCGCGGTAGACCCGTGCGTAGAGCGCATCCAAGGTGTCGCCACGCCGGGCGATGAGAACCAGGCCAGGCCCGCCGGATGTTCTCGGCGCTGGGGACACCTCCCTCTGGTTCTGCGCGGTGTTGCTCGGCGTCAGCGGCTCGGGAGAACCCGGCGGCGGCGTGACTGCCTGGTTCTTCGAGCCGAGACCTGCAACCGGCTGCGATGGCGGCCTGACTGGCGCGTTACGCCTCGCAAGCAGCGTTGCCGATGCCGACTGTTCAGGCGGCTTAGGCGCTTCGGGCGCAGTGGGTGTGACGGGAGCCGGCGGGCGCTCCGGCTGGGCCAGTGCGAGTCGGACACCATCGGGCGGCGCCGCGTCCGGCACAACGGGGGCCGTCGTTGCTGGCGACGCGATCGGGCTATGGATGGAAGCCGGGGACGGAACCGGGTCTGGTGTCGGCGCGAGGGGCGGAGTCGCCGGCGCCGGCGCCTCCGGAACGCGCTGTCCAGGCGGAATTTCCGCCGCTTGTTGCGGGACGGCGCTCGAAGCCTGCTCTGCCGGCACAAGCCGTAGGGGATGCACGGCCAGGTTCCGTGCCGCTCTACTCGGTGGGGGATCGCTCTTGGCCGTCGCGATGGCCGCTGAGAAATTATCCACCCGGCCGCTGTCGGCCAATGCCAGCGGCGCGTGTGCGGCAGGCAACGGCCTGGCCTTGCTGGAAGTGGTATCCCCGGACGGTGGCGCGTGCACCGGGATCACCACGGCGGCCACCAAGGTTAGAGCAGCCGCCGCTACGCTGGCCCGGGCAAAGACTGGCACCCTGTCGGCTACCGCGCCCGTTTCGACCGACGGGACGCCGCCCGGCTTGCGCCAATGCGCCAAGGCGGCGTCGATTGCCGCCGGGTTACCCTGGGCCTTTCTCAGGATGGATCTCGATCGCCAGCCCGTCATGATGACCCGCCGCGAGCGGGCTGGCTGGAGCGAAAGGCTCTGCTTCAGGTAAGCCTCCGCTTCCTCCTCCGTGAAAGCATCGATGGCGAGCGGGGCGGGCGCGATCTTCTCGAACGTCTCCGCGTCCAGTTGCCGCAGCCCATCCCAGGTTTCGGCTGCACCAGCCAGAACCAGATGTAAGTTGGGCTCCAAGTTGTTGAACACGTCCAGGAGGACGCGAAGGTAGCGGGACATCGCCGACGTTAAAGCATCCGCATCATCCAGGAGGATGACAAGCTCCATCCGATAGCGCTGATCGAGCAACGCCCGAAGCAGGTCGGTGGCCTCCACTGGTTTGTCCGGCGCCACGCCCAATGCAGCGCCCATCAACCGGTGTAGTTCGTCACGGCTGCACCGTGCTCCATCGACCTGGACGGCGATGAAGTCATCGGCATTCAGAGCTGTAGCGATAGCGTGCAGCATGGTCGTCTTTCCGATGCCGCGCTGCCCCGCTACCGTTACGACCTCGCGGCCATTAACCAATGCTGCAACGACGCTTCTGACCAGCTCCCGCCGCGATGGTGCCACTTGCGGCGCTGGATCAGCAGGGAGGTCCCCTCCCCTCGGCACTGCGTATGGTGGCGGCATCGCGTCCTCTGGCTTCGTGACGGTCGGTGTGAAGCCACCGGATGCCCACGACTTCGCCGGCGCTTGCTAAGCCTAATGGTTTAGCATGCCTGGCGTGATCTGCCTATGCCATGGCCGTTCGACGAGCCAACCCGGCCGTCGCCGGCACGGGCCGCGACGCTCGTCGGGAAGCGGCATGCCTCGCAGCCGAACCGTTGCGTTGCGAGAGATGGGTCGGATCTGGTCCGCGCCTGAAAAAAAGAATCACCGATCCGAACCGGATCGGAAGCGAACCAGTCAGCATTAACGCATTACTACCGGGCAAATTGCTCTAGCGCCGCTGACACAACCCAAATGGGGCAAGGCAACACTACCATCAGACCTCTAGAGAGGTGATGCGGTGCTTGTTGAGGAATGTTTATCCGGCTCTAAGTAATTCGCCATCCGGATAAGCCTATTTAACCAGTTGCACTGTGATGTGGCTTCAAAACGACG
>CAXTVQ010000025.1:0-41237 GCA_964247705.1 uncultured Acetobacteraceae bacterium
TGGTCATCACGTCGAACTGGCCGGCATGGGTGGCGATGTCGGTGGTGACGCGCTGGCGCAGCACGTTCTCCTCGAGCACGACCCAGCGCAGGTGGATGTCGGGGTGCTGCTGCTCGAACTGGGCCGAGAGCTTCTGCATGACCACCATATCGCCGTTGTTGACGGTGGCGATGGTGAGCGTCGCGTCGGCATAGGCGGGGGCGGCAGCCAACAGCCCGAGTGCTGCAACAGCGGCGGCGACTTTAGCGGCCATGGGGGAATCCTCCAATTTTGGAGGGAAGCTGTCATTACCGTTGCAGACCGTCAACGCCTGTTACGGGTTCTTTGCGCCGCAGCAAGGACCTTAGAACGCCAGCTCGGCCGCTGCCTGCGCCAGGGTCGCCTTCGCGCCGTCGCGATACAGCGCGCCCAGCCACCGCCCGACCGGCTGCAGCAAGCGCGGGTCCCGTCCCATGTCACCGAACAGTTCGGCGATGGCGAGCAAGGGCGCCGGGTCCGGGCCGCCCTCCAGCGCCTTGCTGCGCAACAACCCGGCCAGCGGGTGGCGGACGTCGATCGGCTGGCCCTGCTCGTCCTCGCCGCGTACCCGGCGCAGCCAGGCGGCCAGCGCGAGCGACAGCAGGTCCACCGGCGCGCCCGCGGCCAGACGGTCGCGCAACGGGTCCACCAGGACGTTCAACGGCGCGTCCGTGTTCACCCGTTCGACCGTGTCCTTGATGGCGGTGTTGGCGAAGCGCTCGACCAAGGTGCGCTTGTATGCGGCCAGGTCGATGCCGGGCATGGGCGGCAAGGTGGGGCCGGTCTCGCGGTCCATCAGGGCCACCATGAAGCGCGTCATCGCCGGGTCGGCCATCGCCTCGTCGATCGTGACGTAGCCGATCAGCCGGCCCATGCCGCTGACGGCCAGGTGGCTGGTGTTGAGCAGGCGCAGCTTCATGAACTCGTAGGGGGCGACGTCCGCCACGAACTGGGCGCCGACCTCCTCCCAGGCGGGGCGACCTTGAGGGAAACGGTCCTCGATCACCCATTGCATGAACGTCTCGGACACCACGGGCCAGCGGTCGGCAATGCCGTGGCGCCCGGCCAGCGTGGCGCGGTCGGCGTCCGACGTCACGGGGGTGATGCGGTCCACCATGGTGCTCGGGAAACTGACCTCGGCCGCAATCCAGTCGGCCAGTGCCGGGTCCCGCAGCCGGGCCAGGGTCAGCACGGCGTCCCGCAGCACGGTGCCGTTGTGCTGGATGTTGTCGCAGCTCAACGCGGTGAAGGGCGCAATTCCGGCGGCGCGGCGCCGGCGCAATGCCTCGACGAGGATGCCGATCGCGCTCCGCGGCCGTTCCGGCTGCGCCAAGTCCGCCTGGATGAGGGGATGCGCCGGGTCCAGCCGCTTGGTGGCGCGGTTGAGGCAGTAGCCGTTCTCGGTGACGGTGAGGCTGACGATGCGGATCTGCGGCTTGTCGATGGCGGCCAGCAGTGCGGTGCTGTCCTCGCCCGCGAACACCACGGCGGCGAGCGAGCCGATCACGGTGACCGTCTCCTCCGCGAAGCTGCGCTCGACCAGCGTGTAGAGGGCGTCCTGCGGCTGCAGGCTCTCGGCCATACGGCGGTCCCCCGGCATCAACCCGGCGCCGACGATGCCCCATTGCAGCATGTCCGGCCGTGTTTGCATGAGGTTGTGGACGTAGCGGGCCATGTGCGCGCGATGGAACCCGCCCAGGCCGAGATGCACGATCCCGGGCTGGACGGCGGCCAGATCGAAACGCGGGCGCTCGACGGCGGGCGGCAAGGCGGCGAGGGTGGCGCGGCTGAGTTCGAGAGGCACTGGTCGGGTCTCCTGGCAGACCCAGGCAGCTATGCCTCAGTGTCAGCGGGGCGGGAAGGCGGGTGGTGTATGCGGGACCAGCGGCCAAGGAGCGAAAGGGTGGTGACCGCCGCGGGCAAGCCCCTGTCCGAGCAGGTTGCCACACGGATCGCCGCGATGGTGGTCGCAGCGCCGATCCTGTGCTGCGCGGTGGGCTTCGTGGTGCTGCGGCTCCTGCAGCATCGGCAGGCCGCGCTGATGGCGCGCTATGCCGCGATGCACCTGGTTCCATGGCCGAATGCGGTCGGGTACGACGGCCACCCTTCCAGCTTCCTGCATGGCACGGCTGCCACGACCGATATTCTCGTCCGCAACCCGGCGCAGTGGGGCCTGGACATCGGGATGGCCGGCTTCGCGCTCACCCCGTTGCTCGTCATCGCCGCCGGTTTCGTGGTGTTCGGCCTGGCCACGAAACGCCGGGGACTGGTGCTGGGCCCGCTACTGCCGGCGGCGGCCGCGCTGTGGTTTTCGTCCGGCGTCCTGACGATGCTGGTGCGCGGCCATACCTTGCTGCTGGACGGCGCGCACGACCGGCTGCTGGAGAACGGCCGCACGGTCGCAGCACTCTCCAAGCTGGACCATTTCTCCGTCGTAGTCTTGCGCCATCCGAAAGGCGGCGTGGACTACGTGCTTCTGGCAGCGCGACAGGACGGTCGTGTCGTCCAGGGCCTGGAGGGACCGGATGTCGAGCCCGATATCGAGGATGCCGGTCCGCCGCTCACCGCGATGTTGCGCCGGCTGACGGTCGGGTCCCAGCGGTCATGACGGAGGCCGGCGGACCCGCTGGGCGAGGCGATGCGCCGCCGGCATTGCGCAACCCGCTGCTGCGGTGGCTGAACCGGTATATCCTCCTCGATGAGTTGCTGGCGCGGCGCAAGCGCGTGATCCCGCGAATGACGGCCCTGCAATGGGTCTGGTATTGCACGGTGGTCATCGGCGGGTTGCGCGCGGCGACTTGGCTGCACGATCGGTTGGCCGATTGGCTGCATGCCAGAACCGCCGGCTGGCCCGGTGGCTTCCTGCTCCGATGGGCCGCCGAACTGGTATTACTGGGCTCGCTCTACGCCGTCTTCTCACGCCTTCTGCCAGCCAAGGCCGAGAGAGCTGCGATCAAGGGCGAATGGGTGCTCATGTGGTTGTTGTGGGTGGCAAGCACCGCGGCCTACCTCATGATCCGTCTCGTGTTCGGCTAAGCCGGAGCGTGGCCGCTACCGCGGCGCCGCTGGTGAGGCCAGCGCGGCCCGCTGCTGCAGGCTGCCATACCGTTCTGCGTAGGCGCGGGTGAACTCTGCGCCCAACAGAAAAATCTGCGACGAGTAGTACACCCAGAGCAGCACCACGGCCAAAGCACCCGCCGCGCCAAAGCTGTTGGCCACCGCCGTGCTGCCGATATACAGCCCGATCACCGATTTGCCGATATCGAACAGCAGCGCCGTCACGATGGCCCCGATCGCCACGTCCCGCCACTGAAGCTGCCGGTCCGGCAGGATCTTGTAGATCGCGGCGAACAGCACGGCGATCAGCCCGAACGAGATGAAGAAGTTCAGGATGCGGACCAGGACGGCCACCTCCGGCAGGAAGCCGCCGATATAGGTCTGCACCGCCGCGACGATGGCGCTGATCACCAGGCTGACCGCCAACAGGAACCCGAGCGTCGCCACCAAGCCGAGGCTCGCCGCGCGGTAGCGGAGGTAGCGGGTGACGGTGGTGCCCTTCGGCTCGGCCCGCCAGATCGCGTTGAGCGCCGCCTGCATCTCGCCGAACACGGTGGTGGCGGAGATCAGCAGCGTCACCACGCCGATCACCGTCGCGATTCCGCCGGATTTGGTCTGCCACGCGCTGCGCACCATGCCCTGGATCGCGACCGCCGCCTCCCGCCCGACCAGGCCCTCGATCTGGTGGGACAGCGCGCCCTCGGCCGCCGTTTCCCCGAACACCAGGGCGGTGATGGCGACGATGATCACCAGCGTCGGCGCCAGGGAGAACACGGTATAGTACGCGATGGCGGCGCCCCGGCTGAGCGCATTGTCCTCGATGTAGCCGTTGACGGTAGACTTGATCAGGGTCCAGGTGGAAGCGAGCATGCGTGCGCAACGGTAACCGGACTTGGTAAGTTGCCCCACCTGCCAACTTACAGGAGCAAGGGCTTGGAGCGTTTCAAAAGCACCGACCGCTACATCGCCTCCCGCGATCTGGAGGTGGCGGTCAACGCCGCCGTAGCGCTGCAGCGCCCGCTGCTGATCAAGGGTGAACCCGGCACCGGCAAGACCGTGCTGGCCCACGAGGTGGCGCAGGCGTTCGGCCGCGACTTGATCGAGTGGCACGTGAAGTCCACCACCAAGGCGCAGCAGGGCCTGTACGAGTACGACGCGGTCAGCCGCCTGCGGGACAGCCAGTTGGGCGACGCGCGGGTGACGGACATCGCCAACTACATCGTGCGCGGCAAATTGTGGGACGCGTTCGAGGCCGACGAGCCGGCCGTGGTGCTGATCGACGAGATCGACAAGGCCGATATCGAGTTCCCGAACGACCTGCTGCTCGAACTCGACCGCATGCAGTTCTACGTCTACGAGACCCAGCGCACCGTCGCCGCCAAGCATCGCCCCGTGGTGATCATCACCTCCAACAACGAGAAGGAGCTGCCGGACGCGTTCCTGCGCCGCTGCTTCTTCCACTACATCCGCTTCCCGGACCGCGAGACGATGGACCGCATCGTGGAGGCGCATTACCCGGGCATCCGCAGCGACCTCGCACGGGAGGCGCTGAACGTGTTTTTCCAGGTCCGCGACGTGCCCGGGCTGAAGAAGAAGCCGGCGACGAGCGAGCTGCTGGACTGGCTGAAGCTGCTGATGATCGAGGACATGCCGGCGGACGCGCTGCGGTCGAAGGAGAAGCACGTGGTTATCCCGCCGTTGCACGGAGCGTTGCTGAAGAACGAGCAGGACGTGCACCTGTTCGAGCGCCTGGCCTTCCTGAGCCGGCGCGGAAGCTAGCGGCGCGGGAGAGGCGGCGATGACGGATCGACGGTGGCGAGCGTGGCACCGGTGGCTGGCGGTATGCGCCATCCTCGTGACCGGGCTTGGGGCCAAGGCCGCGATGGCTGCCTCGCCGCCCCTAGCTTGCGGCAGTTTGGCCAGGTCGCTGACCCTCGACGGAGTGCGGTTAGCCAGCTCCACCCCCGTCGATGCCGGCCAGTTCACGCCGGACCCGGCCATGCCGGGATACCAGCTCCCGGCGTTCTGCCGCATCCGCGGCGTGGCGTCGCCGAGTGCCGATTCGGCTATCGCGTTCGAGGTGTGGGTGCCGCTCGCCGGCTGGAACGGCAAGCTCGAGATCGTCGGCAACGGCGGCTATGCCGGGCAGATCGGCTACGAGGACATGGCGGGGGCACTCGCCCGCGGCTACGCCACTGCCGGTGGCGACAGCGGCCACACTGGCCCGGACAACGACCTCAGCTTCGTCATCGGCCACCACGACAAGATGGTCGACTGGGGATACCGCTCCGTCCACGCAGTGCTCGAGGCAGCCCGGCCGCTTGTTGCAGCGTCGGCTGGGCGCGAGGCGGAGGACACCTATTATTTCGGCTGCTCGACCGGGGGTGGACAGGGCCTCGCCGAGCTCCAGCGCTACCCGGACGATTTCAACGGCGCGGTCCTCGGCGCGCCCGGCAACAACCGCACGCGGCTCAACGCCTACTTCATGTGGATGTACGCGGCGAACCATCCCGCTGGGAAGGAGATCATCCCGGCGTCCAAGCTGCCGATGATCACCCAAGCCGCCATCGGCAGTTGCGACCAGCAGAAAGGCAGCAAGGACGGGTTCTACGACGGGGCGGCCTGCAGGTTCGACCCGGCGACGCTGCTCTGCCCCGGCGCGGAGACCGGGTCATGCCTGACGGCGGCGCAAGTCGGGGTGTTGCAGGCGATCTATGACGGCCCGGCCAACCCCCGCACGGGGGTAAAGCTGTTCGCCGGCGGCAACCCGAGTTCGGAGGCGGGCTGGGCGAACTACATCGACGGCGCCGAACCCGCCCGGACCGATTTCTGGCGCTACTGGGTGCTCGGGAACCCGACCTGGCATTGGCAGGACTTCGATTTCGACCGGGACGTCAGCTATGCCGACGCACTGGTCGGCCCCGTGGTGAACAACACCGACGCAGACCTGAGCGCCTTCAAGGCGCATGGCGGGAAGATCATCGAATACCAGGGCGAGGCGGACCCGATCGCGCCCGTGGGTGACACCCTGGCCTATTATCAAGCCGTCCTGAAGCAACAGGCGACGCAGCAGCAAATGGACGGCTTCTTCCGCCTGTTCCTGGCGCCGGGGATGGCGCATTGCCATGGCGGACCCGGACCGAACGTATTCGGCAACCAGGGCACGACGCCGCCGCAGATCGACACGCAGCATGATCTGACGACCGCTCTCGACCAGTGGGTCCGCGGTGGTACGGCGCCCGACGCCATCATCGCCGTGAACGTCAGCGGACGCGCCGTCACCCGCAGCAGGCCGTTATGCAAGTATCCTGACCTGGCCCGTTACATCGGCACGGGAGACCGGTCGAGCGCGGCAAGCTGGCAATGCCAGCCGCCTTGAGCTCAACGCCTAGTCGCTCGCCATCTGCACCGCTGCGACGTCCAGCAACCGCTCGATCACCTCGGGCTCCTGCGCACCGGCGATGGCGTGGCGGCCGGCGACCACGAAGCACGGCACGCCATTGATGCCGAGCCGGTGCGCGCGCAAATTGTCCGCATGCACGGCGTCCAACTCCGCATCGCTGGCCAGCATCGTCCGGGCCGCCGCCGCGTCGAGCCCGCACGAGGATGCAACCGCGCATAGCACCACCGGGTCGCCCAGGTCCCGCCCGTCGGCGAAGTGCGCGGCGAACAGCGCCTCCACCACGCCGTCCGCCCGGCCAAAACGGGCGGCCCAGCGGACCAGGCGGTGCGCGTCCACGCTGGAGGGGGTGCGGCGGACGCGGTCGAAGCGGAACTGCACGCCCTCGGCCCGGCCGATCTCGGTGATCGACGTATACAGCCGGCGCGCACGGTCCTCGCCGCCGAACTTGCGCACCACGTAGTCGGAGCGGGACATGCCCATCCGCGGCATGTCCGGATTCAGCAGGAACGGGCGCCAGACCAGGTCGATCAGCAAGTCCGGCCGGCGGCGGATCGTACGGATGAGCCGCCGGGTGCCGAGGTAGCACCAGGGACAAACCAGATCGTGCACCACCTCGACGGTGAGGCGTGCCTTTGGCGGAGCGAGGACGTTCACCGGCTTATCCTATAGCCGGCGTGCGACGGGCGTCACTGGAATTTCATGCCTCCCCGTAGGAGGAGATCACCGGGTCGAGGCGGAACTCGTCGAGGAAGAAGTCGATCACCGCCCGGGTGCGCGGGGCCAGGTTGCGGCGGGTCGGGTAGACGGCGGAGATGGCGCTGCGCGGCGGCTCCCACCCGGTGAGCACGGGCTGCAACCGCCCGTCGGTGAGTTCGTCGGTGAAGAACCAGGTCGGCAGCACGGCGAAGCCGAGCCCGGCCAGCACCGCCTCGCGCACCGCCTCGCCGTTGTCGGTGCGGAAACGGCCGGAGACATTGACGGAGACGGGGCCGTCCGGGCCCTCGAAATGCCACTCCGCCGGGGTTGCCGAGCCGATGAACAGGACGCAGGGCATCCGGCCCAGCTCCGAGGGATGCTGCGGCTCGCCATAGGCGGCGATGCAGTCCGCCGAGGCCACGGCAATGCGGCGGGAGGAGCCGATCTTGCGGGCGACCAGGCTCGAATCCTGCACCGCACCCACCCGGATGGCGACGTCGATGCCCTCGGCCACCAGGTCCGAGATGCCGTCCGACATGCGCAACTCGATCGCCAGCTCCGGATAGCGCTCCAGCAGGCGGGGGATGCGGGGCGCCACGTAGAGCCGGCCGAACGTGGAGGAACTGCCCAGCCGCACCAGCCCGCCCGGCATGCTATGGCGGCGGCCGACCGACGCCTCCGCCTCCTCCACATTGTCCAGGACACGGCGGGCATGGCCGAGCAGATCCCGCCCGTCCTCCGTGAGCGCCAGGCTACGGGTGGTGCGCTGGATCAGCCGGGCGCCGAGATGCTCCTCGAGGGCGGCGACCTGGCGTGAGACGGCCGGCTGGGTGGTCCCCATCTCGCGCGCAACCGCAGAGAAGGAGCGGGCCTCGGCAACGCGCACGAACACCCGCAGGGCTGCGAGCACGTCCATAGCTATGCCGCCCCGGTATCGAACATATTGATAATCAGAGGCTTCTGTTTTGTGAGGTGCCTTCCGATCTCATTGGTTGCGAACCTGTCAATAACCGTTAAAAATAGGGCAGCTATGCGCATCGGCGATCAAACTCTTGAAAGTCAGTTGGAAGCGTTCCGGGCAGGTATGCTCGCCCGCTTGCCCGCATCGGAGCGTATGGACATCCTCCATGCTGCGGAGGACCTGCGCGCGGGGGCTGCCGGCCGTAAGTCGGCCGAGGCGGGCGAGGTTGCGCCCCCCTTCGCGTTGCCGGACCACCACGGCCGGATCGTGCGGCTTGCCGACCGCCTGGCGCTCGGGCCGTTGGTGGTGCTGTTCATCCGTGGCGGCTGGTGTCCGTTCTGCACCTTGACGTTGCGGGCGTATCAGTCCGCCCTGCCCAGGATGCAGGCCTTGGGCGCCGACCTGCTGGCGATCACGCCCGCGCCGGCCAATCGCTGCAGCGCAGTCGCCGAACGCGACCTGCTGGCTTTTCCCGTGTTGTCGGACCAGAACAACGAGGTGGCCGAGCAATATGGCGTGGCATACGATCTGGCGCCGGCGTTGCGGTCCCTCTATGCGCGGCTCGGCCACGATCTGCCGAAGATCAACGGCACGGGTGATTGGCGGGTGCCACTACCGGCCACGTTCATCATCGGCACCGACGGCCGCATCGTTCGCGCGGACGTGCAACCCGTTGCCCACCGCCGTTTGGAGCCAGCCGAGGTAGTCCGCACGCTGGAGACGCTTCCGGTCGATGCCTGACGCCGGCGCTGGCTTCTCCAGCCTATGGGATTGGCGGCGCCGGGTCAGCACGATGTACGCGGATGCGCGCGGATGCAGCGGCGAGGCTGGGTGGCTCAATTGGCGGGCCGGGCGTGACGCGCTGTTCCGAAGTCACCCTCAGAGTCCGGTCGAACAAAAGAGCTTCGAAGCGCTGAGCTTCTTCCCGTATGACCCGGCGCTGCGCTTCACCGTGCCGCTCATCCCATCGACAGGCGACGCGTTCGATGTGCCGGCCGGGGTGGACGGAACCGTCGTTCTGCAGCCCTTCGCCGTCACCGATGGTCTCGGTTCGGCTTTGGGCCGCGAACTGACGTTGTTCTGGATAACGGGTTATGGCGGCGGCGTGTTCCTGCCATTCGGGGACGCGACGAACGGGCGGGACAGCTATGGCGGCGGCCGCTATCTGTTCGACACCATCAAGGGCGCCGATCTCGGTGCGGATGCCGAAGGCCGCACGGTGCTCGACTTCAACTACGCCTATAACCCGTCCTGCAGCTACTCGGACCGCTACGTCTGCCCGCTTGCCCCGCCCGAAAACCGTCTGCCGACTGCCGTAAGGGCTGGAGAAAGGCACCTCGTGTCCCCCACTTGAGGGACGCGCCGGGGGAGGGGTGCCACAACCACGATCGCAAACGTAGTCACCCCGCTGAAACGGCAGCCCGGTCGTCAGTGCGGCTGGGCTTCCGTCGGGGGAAGGGACGTCGGCATGGCAGCGTGCCAAGCCGTCAGCTTCGAAAACCAGGTACGGACCTGCGCTGCCAGCATCTCCGCAATCGCCCGCTCGCCCTCGTGGGCCAAGAGCAGCGCTTCGCCGGATTGTTCGAAAACGGTCATTGGTCTGTGTCCTTTCAATTGGTGACGGAAAGGACGTTTCCTGTTGTGCAGTGCAACATAAGCACTCTTGCTGCATCGCACAACGACAAAGCAACGGGAACTTAGCCCCGCATGGCGGCACGCTGCCGGACCAGCGCCAGGATCGCCCGGCTGATCGGGGCTGCGACCCCGACCCAGTCAGCCATCTCCACGACCGACCCCAGAATAGCCTCGATCTCCAGCGGGCGGCCGAGTTCAAGGTCCTGCAGCATGGAGGTCCGGTGGGCGCCGACCTCCGCAGCACCTTCGAGGCGCTTGT
The DNA here is from genome assembly GCA_964247705.1 of uncultured Acetobacteraceae bacterium. GTDB lineage: Bacteria > Pseudomonadota > Alphaproteobacteria > Acetobacterales > Acetobacteraceae > LMUY01. The sequence goes on from CAXTVQ010000025.1 coordinate 10,030, forward strand.
CCACATCGATGGCAAAGCGGATCCCGAATGCCTCGCCGATGGCCTGCCCCTCCAGCATCATCGCGCGGGCCACGGCGCGGGTGCCGGGATCCGAGGTGAGCACGTCCAGCGTCGCCAGGGTCAGCGCACTGAGCGGGTTCATCGCCATGTTCCCCCACAGCTTCACCCATAGCTCGTCGCGGATGCGGGGGCGGACCGGCGCTTTCAGTCCGGCGCCGATCAGCAGAGTGGACAGCGTGGTGGCCCGCTCCGAACGTTCGCCACTTGGCTCGCCGAGGCTGAAGCGATCGCCATAGGTGTGCTCGATTACGCCGGGTGCGGTGACGGTCGCGGCGGGATAGACGATGGCGCCGAGGCATTGGGCCGGGGGCAGGGCCGCCCACAACGCGCCGTCCGGGTCGATCGCGGTAATCCGGCGGTCGGTGAAGGGATCTGGCAAGCCGTAGGTATACCACCAAGGTATGCCGTTCACCGCCGTCACGATCGTGGTCGCGGGTCCGATCAGCGGCGCGAGCTGAGGCAGCGCCGGTTCCAGCGAGTGCGCCTTCAGGGTGATCAGCAAGTAATCCTGCGGCCCGATCTCGCTGCCATGCGCCACCGCGTTCGGACGGATGGTGATGCGCTCGCCGCCCGAGAGCAGCGCTAGGCCATCCCGCTGCATCGCCTCGAGGTGGGGGCCGCGGGCGACGAGGGAGACGGGGGTGCCCGCCGCCTCGAGCTTCGCCGCCATGTAGCCGCCGATGGCGCCGGCGCCGAACACGCAGATGCTGGGCATCAACCCAGCCCGAGCTTGGCGGCGAGCCCGATGCGCTGCACCTTGCCGGTGGCCCCTTTCGGAATGTCGTCCATCACGATCACCCGGCGCGGCACCTTGAAGGCGGCCAGGCGCTCGGCGGCAAAGGCGCGGATGTCTGCCTCGGTCAGGCTGGCGCCAGGGCGGGGCACGACGACGACGCCCACTTCCTCACCCAGCTTGTCGTGCGGGATGCCGAAGGTGCAGGCCTGCGCAACGCCGGGGTGATCCAGCAGAACGACGTCGACCTCCAGCGGGCTGATCTTCTCGCCGCCACGGTTGATCTGCTCCTTCAACCGGCCGGTGAGGAACAGGTAACCCTCCTCGTCGATCCGCCCCTGGTCGCCCGTGCGGAACCATCCATCGGTGAACGCCTTCGCGTTGGCCGAGGGATTGTTGTCGTAACCCGGCGTGACGTTGGGGCCGCGGATAACGACTTCACCGACGCTACCCTGAGCCAGCAACGCGCCGTCATCGTCCATCACCGCAACCTGCGGCCCAGCCGCGACGCCCACGGAACCCGGCTTGCGCGGGCGCGGCGGCAGCGGGTTGGAGGCCATCTGATGCGTTGCCTCCGTCATGCCGTAGGACTCGATCACGGGGGCGCCGAACACATCCTCCAACTCCAGCATCACTTGCGGCGGCAGCGACGCCGAGGATGAGCGGATGAAGCGCAGTTCGGCCGCCCGGGCCACCTCGGTATGCGCGCGCATCCGCATCAGGATTGCCTGGTGCATGGTCGGCACCGCGGTGTACCAGGTCGGGCGCACCTCGGTCAGCCATTCGCCGAACTTGAACGCGTTGAAGCCGGGCGTGCAGTTCACCGCCGCTCCCGCCGCGAGCGAGGCGGTGACTGCGGCGATCAAGCCGTGGATGTGGAACAGCGGCATGATGTTGAGGCAGGTGTCCCGGTCGGTCAGCGCCAGGGCCGCACCGATATGCCGGGCGGAGGCGACCAGGTTGGCATTGGTGAGCGGCACGATCTTGGGCCGCGCCGTGGTCCCCGAGGTGTGCAGCACCAGCGCGCCATCTTCCGGCCGGGGTGGCTCGGACCCGCCGCCGGTGGGCAGGGCGGCCGTGTCGAGCGTGAAGACGCCGGCCGGATCCGCCTGCGGGGTGAGAGTGAGGACCGGGATGCCGAGGCGGTTCGCGACATCCTTGGCCGGGCCGGTCTCGTCGGCGGCGAGCACGATGGCGGCGGGTTGCAGATCCTGCAGGTAGAATTCGAACTCGTCCGCCTTGTAGGCCGGGTTGAGCGGCGCGGCGCAGCATGAGGCGGCCACGGTGAGAAAAGCCGTCGCCATCTCCGGCCCGTTCGGCAACACGATCGCTACACGGTCCGCCCGGCCGATGCCGCCGTGGGCCAGCTTGGTCCGCACCATCTCCGCCAGGCCGCGCAACCCGGCGCCGCCCAACCACGGACGGTTGGGCGCGCCGATCGCCCGCTCGCTGGTTACAGTGGAAACGATATCCCAAACGGTCGCATTCACGAGGCGCACCTTTCAACCAACGATCCGCCCGCTTTACTTGACCGCTGGTACGCAGGCCAGGGCCGCCTTCACCGTTGCGGTTATCCCTGGCGCACCCGCACCGCCTCCCACGCCGGCAAGGGGATCAGCGTCGCCGGCTGCAAGCGGATGACCTCTTGGTCTACCGAATGGCCGGTCTTCATCCGTTTCAGCACGAAGAGCGCCAGCAACGCGGCAACCAGGTTGGCGCCGCTCGCCACGTAGAACACCGCCATCCACCCATGGCTCGCCTGCAGATAGGCCGAGAGCGGCACCAGCAGGGCGGCCGTGCCCTTGGCGGTGTAGAGCATCCCGTAATTGGCGGTGCAGTAGCGTGCGCCGAACCGGTCACTGCAGGCGGCAGGGAACAGGCTGTAGATCTCGCCCCACGCGAAGAACACGAGCCCGGTCAGCACCACGAACATCACCGGATCATGTGCGAACACGACCAGGGCGGCGATGCCGGCGGCTTCCAGCACGAAAGCCACGAACATGGTGTTCTCGCGGCCGATACGGTCCGACACCCAGCCGAAGAATGGCCGCGTGACGCCGTTCATCACCCGGTCGATCGATAGCGCGAACGTCAGCGCCGGCAGGGTCAGGCCCATGATCGAGACGCCGGTGTTGGCGACGCCATAGTCGGTCGCGATCACCGCCAGTTGCGCCGTCGCCATCAGCCCGCCCGCGCCGACCAGCACGAAGATGACGTACATGAGGTAGAATGCTGGCTCACGCAAAACCTGGGTCGGCGCCATGTCGATCCGGGAGGGCGTCGTGCGGGCCGTGTCGATGGGGGGCTTGCGCAGAAACAGGGCGGCAAGCACCACGCACCCACCTTGCGCCAGTCCGAAGGTCAGGAAAGCAGACTGGTAGCCGTGGCTGCTCACCCAGTTTGAGATCGGAATGATCGTCAACGCGGAGCCGGCGCCGAACCCGGCGGCTGTCAGCCCGGCGGCGAGCCCGCGCCGGTCCGGAAACCATTTCAGCGCGTTGCCGACCGCCGTGCCGTAGACCAGTCCGGCCCCCAGGCCCGTCACGGCGGCCCCGGCGTAGAGCAGCGGCAGCGAGTCGGCGACCGCATTGACCGACCAGCCGGCAGCGACCAGAAGGCCGCCCGCCACGGTGGCCAGGCGCGGCCCGATGCGGTCGACGACGTAACCTTCGAACGGCAGCAACCACGTCTCGGCAACGACGAAGACGCTGAAAGCGACCTGGATGGCCCCGCGGCCCCAGTGATGCGCCGCGTCCATCGGGCCGACGAACAGCGTCCAGCTATACTGCAAGTTCGCGATCAGGATCATTCCGACGATCCCGAGACCCAGTTGTAGCCAACGTCCGCGCCTGTCCGTCATACGACCACCCTCAACACCCGGCGACCCTACGCAGGTGAGGCAACACCGTCGTCGCACAAACGTTTTGAGACGCGGTAAAGACGTGTTGGACGTGTGGCGCTGTGTGAAGGCTTTACACTGTCTACGGCCTCAAGCTCGACGCCTTTGCATGAGAAACGGCAGGGGATGCTGACCCCGTGCGTACCACAAGTTCGGCCCGCAGTAGCGCGAGGTCCCGCCTGACCATCTCCAGCGTCGTTGCCCAACCCGGTCCCGGATGCATACGGGAACGCTGTCCAACGAAGATGTCGAGGTCCTCAAGGTGCCGGGTTGCCGCCTCGAGGTCCTCCAGGGTGCATGCACTCAGGTCGGTTGGTGGGGGGACCGCGGCAACGAAGTCGCTCGTCACGCGACGGCCAAGTCGAGCGGACCGAAGCGGTCGAGTTCTTCCCTTACCCGGGCGGCTTCGTCCTCCATCACGCGGACGCTGATGACGGTGCCGCCGTGGTCGAGCGCCTTCTTATACACGGCCAGGCGCTCCTCCGCCTCGTCCCGGCCGAACAGCCAGTGCCACAGGCCGGATCCTGCCGCTTCCTCCGGCGCTTTCGCGATCTCCTCGATTTCAGTGGCATCGACCGGGTAACGCTTGATGTCGGAACTTGGGACGCCGAGGCGGCGAATGGCTTGGACAGCCTCGGTTGCGCGATCGGTTCGTTCATAGGCGACGATGAGCGTCTCGTAGGCCATGGTGTTCCTGTGCTCTCGAGAACCTTACGTGAAGGGGAGTCAGACGGGCCCGGTCTCCACGCCCGGAAACACCCGCAGCGAGTCCAGCGCCGCCTGCAGGATCACGGCGGCGGCCATCCGGTCGACGGAAGCGGCACGCCGCGCGCGGTTCGCACCCTGGGCCGTCAACGCCCGGTTTGCCTCGGCGGAGGACAAGCGCTCGTCCCACATCGCGGCCGGCAGCCCGGTGGCATCGGTGAGCGCGAACGTCCAGTCCCGCGCAGCCTGGGCCGCGGGGCCGAGCGTGCCATCCATCTGCAGGGGCAAGCCTACGATCAGCCCACCCACGTCCTCCCGCTTGGCGATTGCGCGGATCGCGTCCACCGCTTCCGCCAGCTTGCCGCGCCGCATGGTGCCGAACGGGCTGGCCAGAACCCGGCGCACGTCGCTCAGCGCCAGGCCGATGGTGCGGGTGCCGGGATCGAGGCCGAGCAGGCGCTGGTTGCGGGCCAGGCGGGCATCGAGGTCAGTCAGGTTGAACAGGGGCATAGGGTGCCGTTATGGTCTTCACTTCCCGTCCAGCCAAGTTGCCACAGCCAAGCTGCTACAGAAAGAGAACGCATGTCGCTCGACCCCGCGACCGTCCGCCGCATCGCCAAGCTCGCCCGCATCCGGGTGACGGAGGAGCAAGTGGCGCCGCTGCAAGCCCAGCTCAACGGCATCCTGGGCTGGATCGACCAGTTGAACGAGGTGGACGTGGAAGGTGTCGCGCCGCTGACCGGTGCTGCGGACATGGCGCTGCGCCTGCGCGCGGACGTGGTGACGGATGGCGGCATCGCCGAGCAGGTGCTGGCCAACGCGCCGGACCGGGCCGGGCCGTTCTTCACCGTGCCGAAAGTCGTGGAATGACCGTGACCGACCTCTCGATCACCGCTGCCACGCAGGCCCTGCGTGCGAGAACGCTGTCCGCGCGGGAGCTGACCCAGGCGCATCTCGCCGGCATGGAGCAGCTCGCCTCGCTCAACGCCTATATCACCACCACACCCGAACTCGCCCTCCGCCAAGCGGATGCGGCCGATGCCGCTCTGGCCCGTGGCGACGCTGGCGCGCTGTGCGGCATCCCGCTCGGCATCAAGGACCTGTTCTGCACCGCCGGCACCCGCACCACGGCAGCCAGCCGCATCCTGGGGGACTTCGTGCCGCCCTATGAAAGCACCGTCACCGCCAACCTGCTGCGGGACGGGGCGGTGTTCCTGGGCAAGACCAACCTCGACGAGTTCGCCATGGGCTCTTCCAATGAATCCAGCGCGTTCGGCCCCGTCGTTAACCCATGGTCACCACCCGGGACGACGCTGGTGCCCGGCGGCTCCTCCGGAGGGTCCGCGGCAGCGGTTGCGGCGGGGCTGGCCATGGGAGCGACCGGCACGGATACCGGCGGCTCGATCCGGCAGCCTGCCTCGCTGTGCGGCATCGTGGGCATGAAGCCGACCTATGGACGGTGCAGCCGGTGGGGGGTGGTCGCGTTCGCGTCCTCGCTGGACCATCCCGGGCCGTTTGCGCGTAACGTCGCGGACGCGGCCCTGCTGCTCGGCTCGATGGCCGGGTTCGACCTGAAGGACAGTACGTCCTCCGACCGTCCGGTGCCCGATTTCGCGGCCGCTTGCGCGCGCGGGGTGCGCGGGTTGCGGATCGGCGTGCCGCAGGAATACCGCCAGGAGGGGATGAACCCACAGATCGTGGCACTGTGGGAGCAGGGTCTTGCCTGGTTGCGCGACGCCGGGGCCGAGACGGTGGACGTGTCGCTTCCGCACACGAAGTACGGCCTGGCCGCTTATTACATCGTGGCTCCGGCCGAGGCCTCCTCCAACCTCGCGCGCTACGACGGCGTGCGCTATGGCCGCCGGGTGGAGGGGGAAGACCTGATCGACCTATACGAGCGCACCCGCGCCGAAGGGTTCGGCGAGGAGGTGCGGCGGCGCATCCTGATCGGCACCTACGTGCTTTCCGCCGGTTACTACGATGCGTATTACACGCGGGCTCAAAAGGTCCGCGCGCTGATTTTGCGCGACTTCACTGAGGCTTTTCGCCACGTCGATGCCCTGTTGACGCCTACGACGCCCAATGCCGCCTTCGCGCAGGGTGAAGTAGCCGATCCAATCACCATGTATCTTAATGACGTGTATACCGTCCCTGCGGACCTGGCGGGCATCCCTGCGATGTCGGTCCCCGCTGGGCTGGACGGCACAGGCCTGCCGCTTGGGCTTCAAGTGATGGGCCGGCCATTTGACGAGGAAACGGTGTTCGCTGTGGGCGCCGCTATTGAGCGCGCCGCCGGGTTCACCGCTCGGCCCCATCTTCGCGCTGGGGTTATGCGCGTTGGGAGAGCATAGGATGACTGTCGATCTATCGACCAAAACGCTTGATGCGCTGAAGACGATTCTGACCAACCACGAGACCAAGGGTAAGACGGCGGTGCCGTCATACAAGGCGGCACTCGCCGAATTGGGCAAGCGCGTCACGTCCGGGCTGAGCCTGGACCGCACGGTGGCGATCATCGCCGAGGCGGCGGCCCGGCGGGAGTTCCTCACCTATAAGATGGTCGCGGCGCAGAGTGGCGTGAAGTTCACGTCCGCCCGGGTAGCCATGTCCAAGCACCTGCTCGCCGTGTGCCAGCACGCCCACCGCAAGGGCCTGCCGATGCTCTCCGCGATCGTGGTGAGCCAGGAGCACGCGCTCGATGGCGGGATGGACGAGGCGACGCTTGCCGGGTTCTGCAAGGCGGCGAGCGCGCTGAAGATCGAGGTCAGCGACCCGGCGGCGTTCCTCAAGGAGCAGCAGGCGGCCGTGTTCGCCGCGGGGGAGGCGGGAAAGATTAGATGAGCTACACGCTGCAAGGCGAGACCGGTACGTGGGAGATCGTGTGCGGGCTCGAGGTGCACGCCCAGGTCACCAGCCAGGCCAAGCTGTTTTCCGGCGCATCCACCGCGTTCGGCGCCGAGCCCAATAGCCAGGTGAGCTTCGTGGACGCTGGTTTCCCGGGGATGCTCCCCGTGGTGAACCAGGAATGCGTGGCGCAGGCGGTGCGCACGGGCCTCGGCTTGGACGCGCAGATCAACCTGGTCAGCCGGTTCGACCGCAAGAACTACTTCTATGCCGACCTGCCCCAGGGCTACCAGATCAGCCAGCTTTATCACCCGATCGTCGGTGCCGGGCATGTCGACGTGGATGTGGACGGCGCCACGCGGCGGATCGGCGTGACGCGGCTGCACCTGGAACAGGACGCCGGCAAGTCCCTGCACGACCAGGACCCGGCCCGCTCCTACATCGACCTCAACCGTTCGGGCGTGGCGCTGATGGAGATCGTCTCCGAGCCGGACATCCGCTCGCCGGAAGAGGCGGGGGCCTATCTGCGTAAGCTGCGGTCGATCCTGCGCTATCTCGGCACGTGCGACGGCAACATGGAGGAAGGCTCGTTGCGGGCCGACGTGAACGTCTCGGTCCGCAAGCACGGTGAGCCGTTCCGCACCCGGTGCGAGGTGAAGAACGTGAACTCCATCCGCTTCGTGATGCAGGCGGTGGAGGCGGAGGCGCGGCGGCAGATCGGTGTCTGGGAAGACGGCGGCGAGGTGGTGCAGGAAACGCGGCTGTACGACAACGTGCGGGGCGAGACCCGGTCCATGCGGTCCAAGGAGGACGCGCACGACTACCGCTATTTCCCGGACCCGGACCTGTTGCCGCTGGTCCTGGACGAGGCCTGGGTGGGCACGCTGCGCGTCGGGTTGCCGGAGCTGCCGGATGCCAAGCGGGCACGGTTCGTGGCCGAATACGGGTTGTCACCCTATGACGCGGGGGTGCTGGTCGCGGAGCAGTCCACGGCCGCGTTTTTCGAGACCGTTGCGCGCGGTCGGGACGCCAAGGCGGCGGCGAACTGGGTGATGGGGGACTTGTTCGGGGCGCTGAACCGCACGGGGCGCGGCATCGAGGACTCTCCGGTGAGTGCGGCCGCCCTGGGCGAGATGCTGGACCTGATGGCGGACGGCACGATCAATGGCCGGATCGCCAAGGACGTGTTCGAGGCGATGGTGGAGACGGGCGAGGCGGCCAGCGTCCTCGTCGAGCAGCGCGGGCTGCGGCAGGTGACGGACACCGGCGCCATCGACTCGGCGATCGAGGCGGTGATCGCGGCGAACATGGACAAGGTCGCGCAGTATCGCTCCGGCAAGGACAAGCTGTTTGGTTTCTTCGTGGGCCAGGTGATGAAGGCGACTGGCGGCAAGGGTAACCCGGCGCTGGTGAACGAGGCACTCAAGAAACGGTTGGCGTAAGTCTATTGGCTCGGCTGCTGTAACCAGGCTTTCACGACTCCGCTGCCATCGTTAAACTTACGGCATGGCAAAAGACCCGGCGCTCGGCATCCGTTTAGAACCCGATGAGCGGGACGCGCTCGATAGGGCCAGCAAGGCCGATGAGCGTGCTTTGTCCGCGATGGGCCGCAAGATCATCGTCGAGTGGCTACGCAGCAATGGCTGGATGCCAGAACGCCGGCAGGTGCCTCGGGAGCCGAAAAACAATACGGCGCCATTGCCGCCGGCGGCAGCGCCAGCGGTCAAGGCCAAGGGGAAGACGCGGCAGGTCGGGCGGTAGCTTCTCATCGCCTCCCACCGAGGGCGGAGTGACCGGCCGGTCAGCGGTTGGCGCCGGGCACCCACTTTATGTCAGCCGCGCCTTTGGCGTTCAGCACGCGGCCGAGGATGAAGAGGTGATCGGATAGGCGGTTGAGGAAACGGATGACCGCCGGGTTTACCGTCTCCTCGCGGGCCAGCGCTACGACCAGCCGTTCCGCCCGGCGGACCACCGTTCGGGCCAGATGAGCATGGGCGGCCGCCGGCGAGCCACCGGGCAGGATGAAGCTGTCGAGCGGCGTGAGGTCTGCGTTCATGGCCGCAACCTCCGCCTCCAGCCGCAAGGAAGGCGCATCCGTCAGTCGCAGGCGATCACCGGCGGCACCCGGCACGCACAGGTCCGAGCCGACGTCGAACAGATCGTTTTGCACGCGCGCGAGCATCGCATCGTGCTCGTCGCCGGTATGGAGCCGGAGCAGGCCAATGGTGGCGTTTGCCTCATCCACCGTGCCGTAGGCCTCGACACGCAGGGCGTCCTTCGGAACCCGGGTGCCATCGCCGAGCGAGGTCTGTCCGGTGTCACCGCCGCGGGTGATGACGCGGTCGATACGGACGGTCAAAGCACCAGCACCCCGTGATGCTTGGCTTTGCCCTCGGGCTCGACGTGGATGGTCGTCGTCAAATGCTGCATCTCCCCGCGCAAGGCGCCCTCGATCCGGTCACAGATATCGTGCGCCTCGGATACCCGCATGTCGCCTGGAACAACCAGGTGAAACTCCAGATAAGTGAGCCGGCCGGCATGACGAGTGCGCAGATCGTGCACTTCGAGCGCACCCTGGGCGTGTTCGCCGACCAGGCGGCGGATACGGTCCACCACGTCCGGCGGCGGGGCTGCGTCCATCAGGCCGCTGACTGAGCTACCGATCAGGCTGGTGCCGGACCACAGCACGTAGACGGCGATCGCGGCGGCGAGCAAGGGATCGACCTCCGGCCGTCCGGTCTGCAAGGCGAGCTCGAGGCCGGTGAGAAGTGCGGCCGAGGTCACGACGTCCGTCCATAGATGGCGGCCATCGGCGGTGAGCGTGACGGAGCGGTTCTGCCGGCCGGCCCGCAGCAGCACAGTGCCCCAAAGGGCGTTCAGGACCGTCGCCATGCCGTTGAGGGCGAGGCCTTGCCAGGGAATGGTAAGCGGCGCCGGGTCCCACCAGGTTTGCCAGGCGTGCTGCACGATGGCGATCGCCGCCACGATGATGAGCACGCCTTCGACGACGGCGGCAAAGAACTCAGCTTTTTGATGGCCGTAGGTGTGGTTCGCGTCCGCCGGGCGCTCGGCGAAACGCAGGGCGATGAGGGCGATCACCGACGCGGCGACGTTGACCGTACTCTCCAGCGCGTCCGAGAACAGCGCGGCGCTGTTGGTCAGCCACCAGGCGCCGGCCTTTAGGGCCAGCACGCCCACGCCCAGCACGATGCTGAAGCTGGCAATCTGCTGTGTCCGTCCGACCAAAGCGGCATTCCCCCGTCCGCAGCGGCTGTAGCAAACGGGGGCGGGGTCGTCACCCGCTTGACGTGGCCTTACCGCTGGTGGTGGACACTGTACTTCCTACCGGCGATGGAGATAGCCGGCGATTTCAGCCAGGGCAGCACACTGGGTGCCACCGTTCTGCGGCGAGTGATAGGCGCTGGTGGGGGCGAGCGGCAGTATGGGATGGGCGTGATAGCACCCCATACCGCTTTGACCGGCAAGCACGCTCTGGACGTTGATGAAGGCAATGTCCGGGTCCGGCACGGGCTGCACTTTCGACGGCAGCAGGCTGGCCGGCAGCAGACTGGCCGGCAGCAGGCTGGCCGGCAGCGGGCCGTGATCGATGCTCGGGCGGCGGGTCAGAGTCTCGGGCATGGGCAGGTGCTCCGGTTAGCTTCACCCCTTCATGCCAGCAGAACGTAAATGAACTCCTAACGCGCGCGCACTTCCACCAGCGATCCGTCGACCCGGGTGTGAAATAGCGCGCGCAGCCAGCAGCCGTTTGCGTCATACCAGGCGCTGCCCGAAACGATGCCCGTCAGGTCGAACTTGTGAGACGGCACGGAGCGGCTGCCGAGCTTTAGGACCTCGTCGCCGGCCGGGGTGACGCGGACGGGCACGACGGCGCCGGTCTCGCGGTCGAGCATCCGGACCGCCTCCGTGGTTTGGCTGTTCCAAAGGCTGGTCGCCAGCAACGGCGCCATCCCCGGCGATACCCCGGTGATGCCGTGCCAGCCGGTTGCCGGATCGCGCGTGGCGCTGACTTGGCGCGGGATGCCGTCATCGTCGGTGCGGGTCACCAGGCTGACCATTTGGCCGCCTTGCCAATGTTCGGTGCCGTGGTGGGCGTAGTTGTAGACGCGGATGCCCAACATGTGGATGGCGGCGGTGACCGTGATCTCGACGGTCATGTCCGCGCCGGCCGTCGTGAAATGGACCGTCTGCGACCCGATCACGTCGTTGCCGCGCAGGATGTCGTAGCTCGTCGTCTGTCCGTTCTGCACCTGGCAGAGCGGCAACCCGGCCGCTTCAACCGGGGCCGCTGCGAGCGACGTGAGTGCCAAGCACCGCAGGAGCTTGGCCCGTCTCCGCCCGCTCAATGGGCGACTGCCCGTATGGGGGTTCGCAACTGGTCGAGCGGAACGGGGGCGGCATGGGGGCGGGTGGCGAGCATGCTGTCGATCAAGGCCAACGCTTCCTCACGGCCACTGTTGCGGGCCTGTTCGAACGGCGTCCAGGTCTGGACGAAGGGCAGCGGCTCGAACACGTCGCGGTAGCGGCGCAGTTCGCGCGGGGTGAGCGGGATGCCACGGACGAAGGCCTTGTGGGCGGAAATCGTCAGTGCGCGGCGTGGGTCGTCCGCCGCCATCTCGAACTTCAGCGCGTCGCCGCAGAACAGGATGGACCGCGCCCGGTCGAACAGGACGGTGTGGCCGTCGAAATGGCCGGCGGTGAGGTGCAGCTCCATGCCGGGCAACGGTTCTAGGCGCTCGTCCCACGGCCAGCTCACCCGAAGGGCGCCCGACCAGGCAAGGTCTCCGGGATGCAGGGCGAGTTCGGGGTCGAACCGGTCCTGAAGCTGCCAGAGCGCGCCGTAGGCGTGGGGGTGGGAGGCGGCGAGCACGGCCAATCCGCCGAGCGAGGCGATGTGGTCGAGTGCGGCTTCGCTGAACACGGGGCAGCCTTCGAAGCCCATGTTGCCGGCCGGGGTCTGGATCACGTATGCGCTCGGGCCGATCCCGCTCACCGGCTCGTTCCAGTAGCGCCAAACGCCGGGCTCTAGTTCGGCCCAGTGGCAAGGGAAGCGGTCCTGCGCCTCGCTGCGGGACCAGAAGCGCCAGCCGTCCTGCGGCACCACGTGGCGGGAGTCGAGGCACATGGGGCACGAGGGCGGCCGATCGAAATGGCGCTGCCAGTAGCCGCAATTGTCGCAGACGAACGCCGGGAGTTCGAGGGCGCCGGCGAAGGGGAGGTAACCTGGGCTCATGGGCCGGACCGTATACAGGGTTGGGGCTTGGCCCCAAGCCCTGGACACCTTTTGTCACAGGAGAAAAGCTGTCTTCCTTCTTACTCCGCAGCGTCTCGCGCGCCGGATGCCCTGGCGGCGAAGCTATCCGGCACGGCGCGGCCGGAGTCGGTGAAGGCGCGGCGCAGTGCCTCCACGTTGGGCCCGAAGATCGTCTTGCGGTTGTCCACCGCCCACTCGTAGCTGCCGCGCGGCTGCTCCAGCGAGCCCTGGAACCGTGGCATCACGTAGCGAGCGAACAACTCGTAGCTGCGCCAGGTCTGCTCACGGTCCGCCCAGTCATGCGCACGGAACAGGAACCCGCCGAAGCCGCCTTCGCTGTGGTCCCATAGATTTTGGATGCCGCGCGCAACCGTGTCCGGGCTGCCGACCAGGGTGGTGCCGGCGCGCACGCCATCGGTCAGCGGGTCCTCCGAACGTCCGGGCGGACGGCCCAGCGCGTCCTCGAAATAACCGGACGTCTCCATGCGTTCGCCGATCCGGACTTGCTCCATCGCCGCCTCGTCGGTCTCGGCGACGTGGACGTTCATCACCATGCGCCAGTCCGCCCGGTCCATGGTCTTGCCGTTCTTGGCCGCTTCCTCCTCGGCGATGCGCCACTGGCCGGCGATGGCCGCCATGCCGCCGGGTGCGCCGGCGCCGAGCGAAAGGATGCCGATCCCGTATCTGCCCGCGACCGTTGGGCCAGAGGGGGTGAGGGTGCTGGCGACGGCGATTGGGAAATGGGGGTCGCTGTAGGGGCGCAGATGCAGCCGGGCCTCGTTCATGGTGAACCAGTCGGTGTGCCGGGTCACCGGGCCGTCGCAGCGCAGCAGGGCCATGATCGCCTCGAGCGCCTCGTCCATACGGCGGCGCTGGGTCGTGGGATCGATGCCCAGCATATAGGCGTCCGAGACGAGCGCGCCGGGTCCGCAGCCGAGCATCGCCCGGCCCCGCGTCATGTGGTCGAGCTGCACGAAGCGCTGCGCCACCAAGAACGGGTGGTGGTAGGGCAGGGAGGTGACGCCGCTTCCGAGCCGGATGGTCCGCGTCCGCTCGGCGGCGGCGGCGATGACCAGTTCGGGGGAGGCGATCACCTCCCACCCGGCAGAATGGTGCTCGCCGATCCATGCCTCGTCATAGCCGAGCCGGTCCAGGTGCTCGATCATCTCGATGTCGCGCTGGATCGCGAGCGAGGGGTTATCCCCCACGCGGTGGAACGGGGCGAGAAAGATGCCGAAATTCATGCCGCGCTTTTTCATGGAGCCTCCCTGGTCGCCTCAAGGTTGGACCTGGCGGATGCAGCGGGCAAGCCGGGCGGCGACTTGACCGGCGCCGGCGCGTTGGTGGTCACGGATGATTTAGGGAGTCGAGATGCGACGTGTCGGGCTGATGCTGCTGGTGAGCTTGGTTTGCGGCTGCAGCGGCGCGCCGCCGGGTGGCCCGGCGCCGGTTGCGATCGGCACCAACCCCGCCGGCGCAACCTGCACGGTGCAGCGTGGCGGCACGGTCCTGGGCGTGGTCTCGACGCCCGGCAGCCTGACGGTGACGCCGAGCGAGAAGGACCTGATGGTCACTTGCACGAAGCCCGGCTGGCAGAACGCAGCCGGCACGGTTAAGGCGATCTATAAAGGCGTCGGTTTCGGCCAGTTGGTGACCGGCGGCGCTGCGGCGGTGGTGGAGGACGCGGCAAAAGGGACGGATTTCTACTACGATCCCGCGGGCGTCACTCTCACGTTGGTTCCGGGCTAGGTCGTTCATCGGCCATTAACGGCGCCGGCTCTATGACATCGGACCGAGAGGGGTTGCCATGGCCGATGTGATCGATCGAGCATTGCTGACGCACGCGCAAATCATCGGAATGCTGAAAACGGCGATATTGGCGGCGGATGCAACGAAGGCCGAGTACATTCAATCGGACCGGCTGTGTGAGTTCGGGCAGTGGATCTACGGTGGAGGAGGCCGCCCCCATTTCAGCGTTCCGGCGTTCGCGGCCATGCGGAAGACCCACCGTGACCTGCACAACGCGGCGTTCGACGCCTTCTGTCACTGCCGTGACGGGAGGAAAACCCTGGCGTGCGAGTCGATCGAAAACGGCGAGTTTCGCCGGCTTGCCGAGGAGATGAAGAGCCGGTTGCTCGATCTAAAACGGGCTATCCGGGCTTGACGAGCGGGGAAGGAAGGGCTTGGCCCCGTCCCTCCCCACCCGGGCGGTCTCAGATTTCGCGCCGCTGCATCATGCCGGCCATGTTGTCCGCCTGCCGGATCGCGAGCGCCACGATGGTCAGCGTCGGGTTGCAGGCAGCGCCACTGGTGAACTGGCTGCCATCCGAAACGAACAGGTTCTTGATGTCGTGCGTCTGGCCGAACTTGTTCACCACGCCGTCCTGCGCCCGCGCGCTCATGCGGTTGGTGCCCATGTTGTGCGTGCTGGGATACGGCGGCGTGGGAATGATGCGGGTCGCTCCCACTGCCTCGTAGACCGCACTGCCTTGCTGGATCGCGTGGTTGCGCATGGCGACGTCGTTGTCGTGGTCGTCGAAATGCACGCTGGCGACCGGCAGGCCGTGGGCGTCCTTGATGTTCGGGTCCAAGGTGATGCGGTTCGTCTCCCGCGCCATGTCCTCGCCGATCAGCCACATGCCGGCCATGTGCGAGTAGTCATCCATCACCGAGGTGAAGGAGCGGCCCCAGGCGCCCGGGTCCGCGAACGCCGCCATGAACGGCACGCCGAGCGAGACCGTCTCCATCTCGTAGCCGCCGACGAAACCGCGGCTCGGGTCGTGCCTCGCTTCGTCACGGATGATGCCGGCCATGGTGGTGCCGCGATACATGTGCACCGGGCGGTCGAAGATGCCGTACACGTTGCCCGTCATGTGGCGCATGTAGTTGCGCCCGACCTGGCCGGAGCTGTTGGCCAAGCCGTCCGGGTATTTCGCCGACGCGCTGTTCAACAGCAGGCGCGGGCTCTCGATCGAGTTCCCGGCGACGGCCACGACCCGGGCCTTCTGCCGCTGCAGCTTGCCGTCGCCATCAAAATACAGCACGCCGGTCACCTTGCCGCTGTCGTCGTGCTCGATCTTGGCGACCATGCTGCCGGGCCGCACCTCGAGGTTGCCGGTCGCCTCGCCCTTGGGGATCTCGGTATACAGGGTGGACCACTTGGCACCCGACTTGCACCCCTGGAAGCAGAAGCCGATCTGCTGGCAACTGCCTCGCCCGTCGCGCGGCTGGCTGTTGATCGCCATGCGCCCGGTGGACACCTGCTGATAGCCGATCTTGGCGGCGCCGGCCTGCATGACCTTGAAGTTGTTGTTGCCTGGCAGCCCCGGGATGTCGTTGGTGCGGGTGACGCCCATCTTGTCTTCGGCTTTGGCGTAGTAGGGCGCCATGTCCGCCAGCGTGATCGGCCAGTCGAGCAGGTTGGCCCCTGGTATGTTGCCATAGGCCGTGCGGGTTGCGAACTCGTGCTCCTCGAAGCGCAGGGACGCGCCGGCCCAGTGCACGGTGGAGCCGCCGACCGACTTCACGATCCAGGCCGGCAGGTTGGGAAAATCCCGCGCGACCCGCCACGAGCCGGACGTCGTGCGCATGTCGCTCCACGCGAGCTGGGCGAAGCTCTCCCACTCGTTGTTGATGAAATCCTGGATCTCGTTGCGCGGACCGGCCTCGAGGATCACGACCTTGATCCCCTTCTGCGCCAACTCGTTGCCCAGAGTGCCGCCGCCGGCGCCGGAGCCGACGATGCAGACGACGGTGTCGTCGTTCAGATCGAATGTTGCCATGTGCGTCGCCCCCCTCAGACCTGGTTCAGCCAGTCGATGTCGTCGAAGCCGCGATGGATGTAGCCGCCATGCTCGGCGGACGACCCCTCGTAGCCGAGCTTCGCCCACACGGCCGGCTGGTTGTACAGCGACACCACGAGGTCGCTGCGGCACTTCTTGAAGAACGGCGTGTGCTCGGACGCTTGCAGCAGGCGGATGCGGTCGGCCTCCCAGGCCGTTTTGAGGTAAGTGCCGCCAAACAGATCGTGCGCGTCGGCGTCCAGCCGGTTGACGCCGCCTTCGAGCATGGCCTTGAACGCCGGGTCGGTGCCGGCCTTGTCGTCCCAGGGCTGGGCGGCGGCGACGTAGAGCGTGTCCGAGAACTGGTCATGCGGGTAGATGTCCCGCGACATGAGCACGAGGGTCGCAAAGGTCTTGGGCTGCAGGGCCTTCGCGGCCTGCGCCCAGGCCTGATCCGGCGATATCGCGAACCCGGCGCTCGCCAGGGCCGCCGCCGGCACGACGGTCGTCCCCGCCTGCAGGAAGCCCCTTCGCCCGATATGCACGCGCTTGTCGACGATCCTCATTGCTTGGCTCCCTCGTTCTTGTTGGTTCAGGCGAAGCGGCCGCCCCGTTGCAGCACCTCGATGCGGTAGCCATCCGGATCCCGCAGGAAGAAGAAGCGCGCGAGCGTCCGCCCACCGTGCTCCAGCGCCCGGAGCGGCGTCGGTTCCAGCCCGGCCGCTCCGGCGCGCTGATGCTCGGCGTCCAGGTTCTCCACCACCACGGCCAGGTGGCCGTAGCCGTCGCCGAGCTCGTAAGGCTCGGTCCGGCCATGGTTGACCGTGAGTTCGAGCTCGAACGGCGAGGTCGCGTTGCGCATATAGATCAGCGTGAAGCTGTCGAAGGCGATCCGGTCGGCGACGTCCAGGCCGAACGCGGCGTGGTAGAACGCGACCGACCGGGTTTCCTCCAGCACGCGCAGCATCATGTGGACGGGGTTGGCGGTCATTGCTGCTGCCCTTCGAGGTAGCCGATGATGGCCGCACGCGTGGCGGCATTGGCCTGGCGATACGGCATGACGGCGCCGGGGATCACCGCCTGCGGGTTGGTCAGGTAGGCGTCCAGATGAGCCTGGTCCCACGCGAAATCGGTGTTGGCGAACCCGGCGGAGTATTTGAACCCGGGGACGGTCCCGGCTTTCCGCCCGATGACGCCCGCGAGGTTGGGGCCTTGCCGCGGGGGATCGGACGCGTTGAGCGAGTGGCAGGTGGCACACTGGTTGCGGAACAGGCTCTCGGGCGCGGGCTTCGTGGCCGGCACGGTAAACTGCGCGCGGCTCGTGTGCGGCGATGCCATGATCACTACGGAGAGCAACAAGCCGGCCCGAAGCATTCCCCACCCTCGTTCTTTGCCAGAAGCATCTTCGGGCGCGACGGGGCCGGGGTAGTATCCGGCTACATCATGGCGAATTTTTCCATGGTCCGCTCCGCGACCTCCGCCCGATGCCGGTCCTGGTGGCGCAGGTAATGCAGGCAGGTCACCCGCAGCATCGAGGCGAAATTAGCTGGCTCACGGCTGGATTGCGCCATCTCGTCATGCAGCACCGAGCAGAACCGGGCGAGCGACATGCCTTCCTTGCCGGCGATCTCCTCCAGTATGTCCCAGAAAGCAGCTTCCAGCCGAACGGATGTGGCGTGGCCATGCAGGCGCATCGGCCGGGTTTCGGCGGCGTAGGTTGCCGGGTCTTGGGTTTTGAACAGGCTGCACACAGCGCCCTCCCCAGTTATTTTTGCTTTGCGCGCCAATGATGTCAGAGCGCCCCGCCGGACTGCAAGCGATACGTCGTCAGAGCATGCTTTTGAGACGATACACAGTGGCGTGCCGCGTGGAGCGGGGGCTGCGCACCAGTGCTAGGTCAAGGTGGCGGACAGGGTGGGATTCGAACCCACGGTACGCGTTAACGCACACACGCTTTCCAAGCGTGCGCCTTAAGCCGCTCGGCCACCTGTCCCGCGCGAGCCGTCCATAGCAAGGCTCTGCGCAGGCGTCTATCGTGAGCGGAAATCAGGCATCCATCTTCAGCGCGGCCAGGAATGCGCTCTGCGGGATCTCCACCTTGCCGAACTGGCGCATGCGCTTCTTGCCCTCTTTCTGCTTCTCCAGGAGCTTGCGCTTGCGGCTGATATCGCCGCCGTAGCACTTGGCGGTGACGTCCTTGCTGAGCGCGCCGATCGTCTCGCGGGCGATCACCCGGCCGCCGATCGCAGCCTGGATCGCGATTTTGAACAACTGGCGGGGGATCAGGTCCTTCAGCTTGGCGCAGATCGCCCGGCCGCGCTGCTCGGCGGCGCTGCGGTGGGCGATGAAGCTGAGCGCGTCCACCGGGTCCTGGTTGACCAGGATGGAGATCCGGACGAGGTCGCTTTCCTGGTAATCGGCCATCGCGTAGTCGAAGCTGGCGTAGCCGCGGCTGATCGATTTCAGGCGGTCGTAGAAGTCGAACACCACCTCGTTCAGCGGCAGGCGGTACACCGCCATGGCCCGGTTGCCGACATAGGTAAGATCCTGCTGCTGGCCCCGGCGATCGTTGCAGAGGGTGAGCACGCTGCCGAGGTAGTCGTCCGGCACCATGATGGTTGCCTTGATCCAGGGCTCCTCCATGTGGTCGATGTAGGTCGGGTCCGGCATGTCGGCCGGGTTGTGCAGCTTCTCCATCGAGCCGTCGTTCTTGTAGATATGGTAGACGACGGAGGGGGCGGTCGCGATCAGGTCGAGATCAAACTCGCGGCTCAGGCGCTCCTGGATGATCTCGAGGTGCAGCAGCCCGAGGAAGCCGCAACGGTAGCCGAAGCCGAGGGCGGCCGACGTCTCCGCCTCGTAGTGGAAGCTCGCGTCGTTCAGCCGCAGCTTGCCCAGGCTCTCCCGCAGCTTCTCGAAATCGTCGGCGTCGACCGGGAACAGGCCGCACCACACGACGGGAATGGAGGGTTTGAAGCCGGGCAGGGCCTGCGTCGCCGGGTTGCGGTCGTCGGTGACGGTGTCGCCCACGTTGCAGTCGGCGACCGTCTTGATGGCGGCGGTGATGTAACCCATTTCGCCCGGCCCGAGGTCCTCGGTGGGCACCATCTTGGGGGTGAACACGCCCACCTGCTCCACCGGGTGGGCCGCGCCGTTGCTCATCATGCGGATCTTCATGCCGCGCTTGAGCCGGCCGTCGCGCACCCGAACCAGGATCACCACGCCGAGGTATTGGTCGTACCAGCTATCGACCAGCAGCGCGGTGAGCGGCTTGCTGGCGTCGCCCGTGGGGGGTGGCAGTCGGGTGACGAGCGCTTCCAGCACGCCCTCGATGTTGAGCCCGGTCTTGGCGCTGATCATCACGGCGTCGTCGGCCGGGATGCCGATCACGTCCTCGATCTGCTGCTTGACCCGCTCCGGCTCAGCGGCCGGCAGGTCGATCTTGTTCAGGACGGGGACGATCTCGTGGTTGGCGTCCATGGCCTGATACACGTTGGCCAAGGTCTGCGCTTCCACGCCCTGGGACGCGTCGACCACCAGCAAGCTGCCTTCGCAGGCGGCCAGCGAACGGCTGACCTCGTAGGCGAAGTCCACGTGGCCGGGCGTGTCCATCAGGTTCAATTCGTAGGTCAGGCCGTCATGCGCCTTGTAGGCGAGGCGGACGGTCTGCGCCTTGATGGTGATGCCGCGCTCTTTCTCCAGGTCCATGTTGTCGAGGACCTGGGCCGTCATCTCGCGGTCGGTCAGCCCGCCGCACGCCTGGATCAGCCGGTCGGCGAGCGTCGACTTGCCGTGGTCGATGTGGGCGATGATGGAAAAGTTGCGGATGCGGGCGAGCGGCGTGTCGGTCATGGGAGAGATGTAGGCCAAAGCGTCGGTATTGTCAGCGGCGGCGAGGCCGCAACTCCGCTCGTCGCCGCTACCTCCAGCCCAGCGCTCTCCCGCCTACGCGGGAGAGGGAGGCGTCGGACTAGTCCTTCTTGATCGGCCCGCTGAACGACTCCGACTTCGGCCCCTCGTTCGGCGCGTGGTTAACGCCTCCCGGCACATTCGGGCTAGCCAGTTGGCCGCCATTGTCCGACCCGGCAGCCACGTGACCGGCGGGCGGTGCCGAACTCTGCGCCACGTCCGACGAACCGGCGGCGCCCGCTGCGGGTGCGACCGACTGGCCCACGCTCGGCGGCGTTTGCGGCGCCCCCGCCGGCGCGCTGTTCGGCGACGGGCGGGATGGGTCATAGGGTTGCCGGCCGGGGGCGGCGGGCTGGGCCGTCGCTTGCACCTGGACATAGGCGGGTGGCGTGCCCGCGAGCGGGTGGATGAACGGGATCATATCTGGGCTTCCCTCAAATGGTCTCTCGGTCCGGATCGATCGGTTCCAGAATGTCGATGACGGGGTTCGGCGCGACCGCCCGCGCTTCGGCGTATTCCTTGTCGATCACCAGTTCCAGCAACAACAGGGAGCGGCCGGTGACGATGTACTCGGCATCGAACGCAAATTGCGTGTCGTCCGGGTCGCCCTCCTGGTTCGTGTCGATGCGGCAGACCCAGGCGACACCCCCCACCACGTGCGGCAGCTTGAACGGTATGCCGTCGTGGTAGGAATTCATAACCACCAGGACCGTCGCATCCGACCCTCGACGCCGGATGCCGCTGGCCTGGGCACGGCCGTCCAGCAGGATGCCGATGCAGCGCGTGTTGGGATCGTCCCACGCCTCCTGATCCATGACGTCGCCGCTCGGCTTGATCCAAGTGACGTCCTTGACGCCCAGTTCCTCATTCCACTCGGCGGTGAGAAACCGCGACCGGTGCAGGATGGGCAGGCGGCGGCGTAATGCCGTCAAATGGGAGACGAAGCGGGCCAGGTTGCGGCCCTTCTCCTCGATATCCCAGTCCAGCCAGCTTATCTCATTGTCCTGGCAGTAGGCGTTGTTGTTGCCCCTCTGCGTGCGACCGAACTCGTCGCCGGCCAGCAGCATCGGCGTGCCACGGGACAGCAGCAAGGTGGCCAGCATGTTCTTGATCTGGCGTTCGCGCAGGCCGTTGACCGCGGGATCGTCCGTCGGGCCTTCGACGCCGCAGTTCCAGCTCTCGTTGTTACTGTTGCCGTCGTTGTTGCCTTCGCCGTTATCGTCGTTGTGCTTCTCGTTATACGAAGCCCAGTCGTTCAGTGTGAACCCGTCATGGGCGGTGAGGAAGTTGATCGAGGACCACGCCGGCCGGCCCCGCTTGTTGAAGAAGTCGCTGCTGCCGGTGAAGCGGGTGGCGAAATCCTTGATCTTGCCGGAATCACCCTTCCAATAGGCGCGCATGTTGTCGCGGTAACGGTCGTTCCACTCTGCCCAGCCCGGGGGGAAGCCGCCCACCTGGTAACCCCCGGGGCCGCAATCCCAAGGCTCGGTGATCATCTTCACCTGGCTCAGCACCGGATCCTGGCCCACGGCGCGCAAGAAGCCGCTCTCCTGGTCGAAACCATAGCTTTCGCGGGCCAGGATGGTCCCGAGGTCGAAGCGGAAGCCGTCGACGTGCATCTCCGTCACCCAGTAGCGCAGGCTGTCCATCACCATCTGGATCACGCGGGCATTGGACAGGTTCAACGTGTTCCCGGTGCCGGTGTCGTTGATGTAGTAGCGCTTCTGGTCCGGCAGCAGGCGGTAGTAGCTGGCATTGTCCACGCCCTTGAAGGACAGGGTGGGGCCTTTCTCGTTGCCCTCGCAGGTGTGGTTGTAGACGACGTCCAGGATCACCTCGATGCCGGCGGCGTGGAAACGGCTGACCATCTCCTTCACCTCGGAGAAGGCGAAGTCCGGCACGCTGGCGTAACGCCGGCTGGGGGCAAAGAAGGCGAGGGTGGAGTAACCCCAATAGTTCACCAAGCCCTTGTCGATCAGGTAGCTATCGTCGGCGAACATATGGATCGGCAGCAATTCCACGCTGGTGACGCCGATGCCCTGGATGTAGCGGACGACTTCCGGGGTCACCAGGCCGCGGAAGGTGCCGCGCAGTTCCTTGGGGACAGCCGGATGCAGCTTGGTATAGCCCTTGACGTGCGTCTCGTACAACACCGTCCGGTCCCACGGCACGCGTGGCGCACGGTCGTCGCCCCAGGTGAAGGCCGGGTCGATCACGCGGCCCTTGGGCATGAACTTGGCGCTGTCCCGCGTGTCGAAGGTGGTGTCCTCCTCGCCCATGACGTAACCGAACAGTTCCGGCGCCCATTCGATCTGGCCGACGACCGCCTTGGCGTAGGGATCGAGCACCAGCTTGTTGGGGTTGAAGCGGTGGCCGTTCTCCGGCTCGTACGGGCCGTGGACGCGGTAGCCGTAAACCGTTCCGGGCCGCGCATCGGGCAGGAAGCCGTGGAAAATCTCGTTGGTGTATTCCGGCAGGACGACGCGGCCAAGCTCGGTGTGGCCGCTGTCGTCGAAGATGCACAACTCGACCTTGGTCGCATTGGCGGAAAAGAGGGCGAAGTTGACCCCCAGGCCGTTCCACGTGGCACCCTGTGGGAATGGGCGGCCTTCTTCGACGCGGAAGGCGTTTACCTGGCTCATGAGGTCGTCCTGAGTTGGGGATCGGCAACAAGCTGCCGCCGTAAAGAGCGCATGACCGCCGTGGCAGTTCCGGCGCCGGCACCCGGTCGCATCCCTTATGTGAACATCCCGGGGTTGCACCGGGGTGGCAAAGCGTCGGATCCGGCCCCTGATATCGCTTCACAGCCGGGCATCCGGCGATCATGCGGGCCAACCGGCCTGTGCCAAATTGGGTGGTGAGGATGGACCTGAGGGCAGCGCTTCGCGAACGGCAGATCATCGCACCCGGCGTGTACGACGCGCTGACCGCCTCGGTGGCCGCGGCTTCGGGGTTCGAGGCATTATACGTTTCGGGGGGCGCCATCGCCTACACGCGGCTCGGCCGGCCGGATATCGGCCTGGTGTCGATGACGGAGGTGGCGGAGGTCGTGGCGCTGGTGCGGGACCGGGTGGATCTGCCGCTGATCGTGGACGCGGATAACGGCTACGGCAACGCGATCAACGTGCAGCGGACGGTGCGGATGTTCGAGCGCGCCGGCGCCAACGCGATCCAGCTCGAGGACCAGACGTTGCCGAAGAAATGCGGCCACTTGCGCGACAAGACGCTGATATCCACCGGCGAGATGATGGGCAAGGTGCGCGCCGCGGTGGATGCGCGCGGCAGCGAGGCGACGCTGATCGTGGCGCGGACCGATGCCGTGGCAGTGGAGGGCCTGCACCCGGCGATCGACCGGGCGCGGCGTTACGCCGAAGCCGGGGCGGACGTTCTTTTCGTCGAGGCGCCGCAGAGCCGGGAGGACCTGGCCGAGGTGGGCCGGGCGCTCGCCGGCACGGTGCCGTTGCTGGCCAACATGGTCGATGGCGGCGAAACCCCGCCAGTGCCAGCCGCCGAACTGGACGCACTTGGCTTCAAGCTGGTGATTTTCCCCGGGGGCATCGTGCGGACGCTGCTGCGCACGATGAGCGAGTACTACGGCTCGCTCGCTGTCCACAAGACCAACCGACCATTCGCCGGGCGCATGCTGACCTTCACGGAGATGAATGCCGTGCTCGGGACGCCGGCATTGCTGGCTCTGGGCAAATCCTACGAGTCGTGACGCGTCCGGGCTTGCAGGGGGTGGGCCGTCTGGCCAAGCACCCAACCCTCCCAGCGCTGCACCCAGGGGTCGGATGGCGCGACATCCGGGCGGCGGCCATCCAGCACGGCGAGCATGCAGAGCAGGCCGAGCAGGCTGTCGAACCGGTCCTCCCCCGCCGCATCTGGTCCAAACCCGGCGCCGACCGCCAGCGCCATCGCGGGTTCCGGAGTGGCGGACGCCGCTGCCAGCGCCGCGTGCAGGGGGGCGGCGAGGCGGGCACGGTCGGATTGCCGCCGCTTGCTGCCGTCCATGCGTAGGCCGAGCTGGCGCATGGCCTCGGCGGGGTAGGTTTCCGCTATCGCAACCCGGCCGGGGCGCAGCAGTGAGCGGAACGGGCCATCGAACGGCCAAAGTGCCGGAGGCGCAGGCCCGGCCATCGCCGGCAGCAGCATGTCCCGCCAGGCGGAGATCGCCGCCTTGCCGGACTGGTTGGCCCCCAATGTCCAGAACAGCGGCGCGCCGGCCGGGCGCTCGGCGGTGGCGTGGTCGCATAGCCGGGACAGGCCGGCGGCGCTGCCCAGGCCGAGTGCGGCGGCGTGCGACAGCCGCGTCATGCCCGCCGTCCCCCGGCGCGGGTAGAACGGGCGGGACGGGCCGAGTTCGGCCAGTTCGTCGCATACGGCGAAGAACCCGGGCCGGGCGGCGAGTCCAAGCAGGAAGCCAGGGAAGTCAGCCTCCGCCGCGTGCCGTGCGGCGTAGGCGCGAGGCAAGCCGAGGGGGAAGTCCACGCCGAGCGCAACCGTAGCATCAGATGCGGCCAAGCGCTCCAGCAGGGTGCCGAGATCGCCGACGGGGCAGGGGGCGGCGACCAACCAGCCGCCGGGTGCGCCGGTGGCGACCGTCATCCATCGCTTGCGCGGGTCGGTGCTCCAATCCGCGTGGGCGGCGATCAGCTTTTCTTCTTGAGGGGTTCGTGGGCCTTGTCGAGCAGGCGGGAGATCAACCCCTTCTTGCGCGGCGGTTTCGCCGGTTTGGGCGCCTCCGCCACGGCCTGCTTCTGTTTCTGGTCCAACCACTTGTCGAGCGACATGCCGGCCTTCGCCGCCCTTTTGCGCTCGTACTCGCGTTGCGCGTCGGTCATGGTTCGGCTGGTGGTGCGGGATTCGGTCGGCATGGGCGTTTTTGACAAAACACCGCGCCGGGTTCAAGCGGCTGAAATGGACCTGCATCTGTCTGGCAAGCGCGTTCTGATCACTGGCGGCTCCAAGGGCATCGGCCGGGCTGCCGCCCTGGCCCTCGCGGTGGAGGGGTGCGACCTGCTGCTCGCCGCCCGCGACCCGGCGGCGCTCGAGGAGGCGGCGGCGATGATACGCGGCCGTCACCAGGTCCGCGTCGAGACGTTCGCCGCCGACCTGTCGCAAAGCGCCGAGGTGGACCGGCTGGTGGCGGCGGCCGGGGTGGTGGACGTGCTGGTCAACAACGCCGGCGCAATCCCGCCCGGCACCCTGCTGGACGTCGACGAGACGAAATGGCGCGCCGCCTGGGACCTCAAGGTGTTCGGCTTCATCAACCTGACCCGGGCGCTCTACCCGGCGTTGAAAGCGCGGCAGGGCGTCGTGGTGAACGTGATCGGCCATGGCGGGGAGAGCTGCGAGCCGACCTACATCGTGGGAGCGGCAGGCAATGCGGCCCTGATGGCCTTCACCCGCGCGCTTGGCCGCGGCGCGCCACAGGACGGGATGCGCGTAGTGGGCATCAATCCCGGTCCGGTTTCGACCGACCGGCTGATCATGCTGTTGCGGGCCCGGGCGGAGCGCGACCTCGGCGACGCCGGGCGTTGGGCGGAGCTGACGGCCGGCATGGCGTTCGGCCGGCCGGCGACGCCGGAGGAGATCGGTGACGCCGTGGCGTTCCTGGCAAGCCCGCGCTCCGGCTACACGACGGGCGCGATCCTGACGATCAACGGCGGCGGTTAGCCTTCACCACGCCATCTGCCTGGCGGCCAGTTTGCGGCTTCGCGGTGCCCGGGGACGTTGCCAGGTCTTCCCGGGCAGGGACCGCTGGGCGAGGAACTGGTAGGTGCTCGCCAGCAGCGGACCCATCTCCTGCGGCTCCAAATCCTTCGCCCGGCGCCACTCGTCGAGCAACGGCTCCCATGCGCGCTGCGTGCGGTAGAGCCAGTCCCGGTTGGCCCGGATGAAGCTGCGCTGGCTGTCCACGTTGCGCAGCAGGCTGGCGATCTCGCCGGTTTGGGCAGTCACGTCGTCGAACCGGCTGATGATCTGCACGGCCGCGACCCTGGCGAGACGGTGCACCTGGGGCAGCATCGTGAACGAGACCGGGAGTTTCTTGCGGTCCTGCATCAGCCGCCCGAGCCACTGGCACAAGGACACGACCCGGTCCTGCAGCCGCTCACGCAGGGCCTCGATATAGGCCAGCTCATCCGCCAGTTCGCCCATCAGGCGGATTACCTCGCCGGCATCGCGCAGATCGAGCTGCTTGGCGACGGCCCGGGCAACAGCCTGTACCTCGATATGCAGCGCCGGGTCATCTGCGAGCCGTAGCAGGTTCAGTTCGTCGTGCTGCGCCTTCGCCCACCGGCTGGTCGGCTGGATCCAGCTCACCAGGTCGAGCCGCAACTTCGTGCTGGCCAGGCGGAGGTGGTTCGGGCTCGGCGTCCAGCTCGCCTTCCCGGTGCAGATCTCGGGCGGCAGCCGGTCTCCGGGTTCGAGACAGGTGACGAAATCCAGCGCAGACCCGATCAGGTCCAGCATGCGGCCATCGGCCGAGTCCTTGCCGATGGCGAACTCCCGCCGCAGCGCGTCGATCGGCACCACGGCCTCCCGCTCCCCGAGTTGCAGCGCCATCATCGGCACGCCATCGGTCGTTGCCCGCCTGAAACGGACGGCGCCCAGCACGGCGAACATCTTGTGCTGCAGTTCGCAGCGGACGGGCAGTTCAGGGCTGGTCAGTATTTGATTCACCGGTTTCGCTTTCCGAGACTTGGCCTCACACTGCGCGACAATGGTTAATGCTTCTTTGCAGTCCTCAACCGGGAATGGAGCCGGGCGGCGTTTGAACGGGTTACATCCTCTCCATTCCGCGTCCGGTTGCCTTGCAGCGACGGGCTTCCCACGCCAGCCTTGTTCCATGTCCGATATTCCGAGCGAACAGGCGATCGAGGCCACCCTGCTGCGCCTCGTGACAGACCGTGGCGCCGGCAAATCCATTTGCCCGAGCGAAGTCGCCCGCGTGCTGGCGCCCGAGTGGCAGACACTGATGTCGGCCGTGCGCCGCGTGGCGGTGCGGCTGGCCCAGGCCGGACGGATCGAGATCCTGCGCAAGGGCAAACCCGTCGATGGGGTGGATGTACGGGGCGTGATCCGGCTGCGGTTGGCGCCCGCCCCATGATGGGCCGGTTTGGCCGGTTCCTCGGCAATCTCTGGCTGCTGACCAAGCCGTATCTCCGCTCGGAGGAGAAATGGTCGGCCTGGGCGCTGCTGGCGCTGGTGTTCGCCGCGAACTTCATCCTGGTCCGCATCGAAGTGCTGCTGAACCTCAATAGCGGCGCCTGGGTCAATGCACTGCAGCAATATGACGAGGCGTCGTTCTTCCGGCTGATGTTGACCTACGAGCCGGATCCGGACGGCCCTTTCGGCATCGTGCCCGGCTTCGTCCCGCTGATCGCCGTTGCTCTCCTGGTTTGGGCCAACGGGCGTTACCTCCGCCAGTGGCTGGAAATCCGCTGGCGGCGCTGGATGACGGCGCAGTATCAGGCCCGCTGGCTCGCGGGGCGTGCCTACTATCAGATGCAGTTGCAGGCCGAGACGCTGGGTAGCGACAACCCCGACCAGCGCATCAGCGAGGACATCCGGGACTTCATCTCCAACGGGCTGGTGCTGAGCTTCGGCTTCCTGGCCAACATCGTCTCGCTCGTCTCCTTCCTGCAGGTGCTTTGGATCCTCTCCTTCCCGATCACCTTGCTGGGCGTGCTCGTGCCGCACTACCTGGTGTGGGTGGCGCTGATCTACTCCGCAGTGGCGTCGCTGATCGTCCACCTGATCGGCCGTCCGCTGATCTCGCTGAACTTCATAAGCCAGCGGTTGGAGGCCGATTTCCGCTTCGCACTGGTCCGGCTGCGCGAGAATGCCGAAGGGGTGGCACTCTACAACGGCGAGGCGGACGAATCACGCATCCTGAGCGGACGGTTCGGCTCGATCGTGGGCAACTTTCGCCGCATCATGTCGCAGAACCGGCTGGTGAACGCCTACAGCTACTTCATCGATGCCACGGGCGGGATCTTCCCGTATTTCGCTGCCGCTCCGCTTTATTTCAGCAAGCAGATCAGCTTCGGCGTGCTGAGCCGAGTGGCTGGCGCTTTCGCACAAGTGCAGGGCGCCGCATCCTGGCTGGTGTCCAATTACCTGAGCCTGGCCGATTTCGGCGCGACCGTCGAGCGCTTGGCTACCTTCAGCCGCACGCTCGAGGCAGCGCATGAAAACCGTCAAGGCATCACGGTGGTGCAGACGCCGGGGACGGAGTTCGCCGCACGGGACCTGCACCTCACTCTGCCGAACGGCACGGTCCTGCTGGACAGCGCCACCGTGCGGTTCACGCCCGGAAGCCACAGCGCCTTGCGGGGCCGCTCCGGCAGCGGCAAGTCCACGCTGTTTCGCGCCTTGGCGGGAATCTGGCCGTATGGCAGCGGCGTCGTGGAGCGCCCGGTCGGGCAGACCATGTTCCTGCCGCAGAAGCCCTACATCCCGCTCGGCACGCTGCGCCGGGCCGTCACCTACCCTGCGGCGATGGACGCGCACAGCGACCAGGACATCGCCCGCGCGCTGACCGACGCCGGGCTGGCCGGACTGATCGGTGAGTTGGATCTGGACATGAACTGGGGGCAGCGGCTGTCCGGCGGCGAGCAGCAGCGGCTGGCGATGGCGCGGGTGTTGCTGAACCGTCCGGAGTGGCTGTTCCTGGACGAGGCGACGGCAAACCTCGATCCCCAGGGCGAGGCGGAGCTGTACCGGATCGTGCGGGAGCGGCTGCCGCACACCGCGATCATGTCCATCGCGCACCGGCCGGAGATCGCCGACCTGCACGAGGAGACCATGACGCTGCAGCGCACGGCGGATGGCGGCCGTCTGGTGCCGGACGTGGCGAATGCGGCGGACTGACTATCCCTCGACCGTCTCGATGCTGCCGCTTCGTGCCGACTTCACCACCGCCTCGAACGCCGCAATCGTGCCCAGCATCTGTTCCGGCGGCACCGGATAGGCCGGGCCGCCGGACACCGCGCGCGCAAACGCCTCGAGGTTGTTGCGAACCGCCGGCGCGGGTGGATACGCCGTGATGCTGCGTTCCTGGCCGCGGATCACCGTCGTCAGCGTCCACCCCTCTGAACTTTCCGGATGCGCCTTGTCCCGCACCTCGGCCCAGCCTTTGCTCCCGTAAAGAGCGAAGCGGCCGTCGAATGGCGTGGCCAGGATGGCGCTCAGCAACGCGTTCGCCCCGCTGCGGAAGCTGATCAGCGCGCCCAACGTGTCACCGTTGACGAGGTCGCTGCCGAGTTGGCGCACGCTCACCAGCACACGCTCGGCCGGGCCGAGGAAGCTGACGGCGAGGTCGAGCAGGTGGATCCCGGTCGCCGTCATCGGCCCGGCCGGTGCTTCGGCGCTGGACAACCGCCAGTTGTCGGAGGGGAGTGCGAGGAACTTGTCCTGGCTGAAATTGGCTTCGATCTGCAACGGCGTGCCCAGGCCGCCCGCCTCGACCAGCCGGCGAAGGTCTAGGATGGGCGGTTCGAACCGGCGCTCGTGGCCGACACCCAGCACCACCCCGGCCTGCTCGCACGCCGCGATGGCGGCGGCTGCGTCCGCCCGCGTCAGGCAAAGCGGCTTCTCGCAGAACACGTGCTTGCCCGCTTGCGCTGCCTGGACGATCTGCGCGGCATGCAGTGTGTGGGGCGTGCATAGGATCACCGCGCCGATATCCGTATCGGCCAAGATAGCCTCGAACGTTGCGAGACGCAGCCCAGCCTTCGCGGCAATGGCAGCAGCGCCGGGCGCGGGGTCGGCGGCCGTGGTGATCCGCATCGACGGGCTGCCCTGCATGGCGCCCACGATCGTGCGCCCCCACCATCCCAGCCCGAGTATGGCAGCGTTCAACCGTATCTCCCTCGTCCCCGGTCAGGAATGACGCTTGCCAATGGGAGCCGCGGAGTCAAGCAAACGACCTGAGGCCCGTCCTATGGCGCCGCACCGCCCCCCTATGGTCTACCATGCGGGAGCGAGAGTCGCCGCCCCACCTCAGGAGCCGCCGCCGATGTCCGGTCCCCGCCCCATGTCGCTGGCCCTGCTGTATGGCGCGGCGGGATCGCACCCGGCCAGTTGGCTGCACCCGGACGCGCGGCGCGCCCAACCCACCGACATCGCCCCCTACCGCGACGCAGCCCGTGCCGCCGAGCGCGGGTTGTTCGACCTGTTCTTCATCGCCGACACCCCGGCCGCACGCACCGAAAATCTCCACGCCTGGTCCCGCTTCCCGCTGTTCATGAACGTGCTGGAGCCCGTCACCCTGCTGACCGCGCTGGCCGGGATGACGGAGCGGATCGGCCTCGGCGGCACCGTCTCCACCAGCTTCACCGAGCCGTACAACGTGGCCCGCCAGTTCGCCTCGCTCGACCACCTCAGCCAGGGCCGGGCGGCATGGAACGTCGTGACCTCGGCCAACGACTACGCCGCGCGCAATTTCGGCCACGCCAAGCTCGCCCCCCATTCCGAGCGCTACGAGCGGGCCGGCGAGTTCGTGGACGTCGTGCGCGACCTCTGGGACACGTGGGACGACGGCGCGTTCGGGCTGGACCGCGGGACCGGGCTGTATTTCGACCCGGCGGCGCAGCACCCCGTCCGCCACGACGGCCGCCATTTCAAGCTGGACGGCGCGCTGAACATCGCCCGGCCGCCGCAGGGGCACCCGGTGATCATCGCCGCCGGCGCCAGCGACACGGGGCAGGAACTGGCGGCCCGCACGGCGGAAGTGGTGTTCTCCTCCAACCCGTCCGCCGCCGATGCCAAGCGCTTCACCGACGGGCTGAAGGCGCGCATGCCCAAGCACGGCCGCGACCCGGCGCATATGCGGGTGCTGGCCGGGCTGCCGATCGTGATTGCAGAGACGGACCAGGAGGCCGCGGACGACTACGCCCGGCTGCAGGAGCTGGTGCACCCGGACGTCGGCCGCTTCCGCCTCGGCATGGACCTGGAGACGGACCTGTCCGACCTGCCGCTCGACCAACCGATCCCCGA
>CAXTVQ010000025.1:41337-63517 GCA_964247705.1 uncultured Acetobacteraceae bacterium
TCGCGCCATTCGAGTTCCAGCGCGACGGCCAGGCGGTTGGCTTCGACGTGGACATGATGGCCGAACTGGCCCGGCGCAGCGGACTGCAATCGGCCATGCTCGGCATGGATTTTGCCGGCATCATCCCCGCGGTGCAATCCAAGCGCATCGATGCCGCCGTCAGCGGCATGTACATCACCCCCGCCCGGGAGGAGGTGCTGGACTTCATTCCCTACTTGCGCATCGGCGACCAGATGGTGGTGCCAAGCGGCAACCCCGGCCACCTCGCCGGCAAGGATGCACTGTGCGGACGCCATATCGCGGTCGCCGTGAACACGCTCTACGAGAAGACGGCGCACAGCCTGAGCGACGCCTGCACCGCCGCAGGCAAGCCCGCCATCGACGTCCTCGCGGTCGGCAGCAGCGCCGTCGTCGCCCTCACCTTGGCGCAGGGCCGGGCGGAGGGGGCGATCAGCTCCACCTCGGTGATCGCCGCCATGATGGGCAATGCGCCCGGCACCTTCGAGCCGCTGGGCGAACCGTTCAACACCGACTCCCGCCTGGGCATCGGCGTCTCCAAGGACGACCCGGCGTTGCGCGACGCCCTCACCGCCGCGCTCAAGGCGATGCAAGCTGACGGCAGCTACGGCGCCATGCTCGCCAAATGGGGCCTGCCGCCGTCGAGCACCATCTTCTGACCAGGCTGGCGGGCAGGGCGCCGTGAGTTTCCGGTTCGACGTTTTCCTGCACGACCTGTTCGGCTTCGACTTCGCCCAGGCGGCGTTCGTGACACTCTGGGTCAGCATCCTCTCGCTCCTGCTCGGCATGGCGGGAGGGTTGGTGCTGGCGCTCATGCAGCAGGCGCGGTGGCGGGCGGTGCGCTGGCTGGCCTGGGTGTATCTGTGGGCATTCCGCGGCACGCCGGTGCTGTTGCAGGTGATCTTCGCGTTCAACGTGCTGCCGGGTTTCGGGCTGATCCTGTCCGGCCCGGTCTGCGCCGTGCTGGCGCTCGGCCTGCACGAGGCGGCCTACATGGCGGAGATCATGCGCGGCGGCCTGGGCGCGGTCGGGTCCGGCCAGCGGGACGCGGCGCGCGCGCTCGGTTTGTCGGAAGGGCGCGTGATGCACCTCGTGGTGCTGCCGCAGGCGTTGCGGCTGGTGGTGCCGCCGATCGGCAACCAGTTCATCGGCATGCTGAAGCTGTCCTCCCTGGTCAGCGTGATCGGCGTGCGCGAGCTGCTGTTGGCGGCCGAGCAATCCGCGTCGGGCACGTTCCGCTACCTCGAGGCGCTGTCCGCCGCGGCGATCTACTATCTGGCCTTCACCACGGTGCTGATGCTTGGCCAGCACACGCTCGAACGGCGGCTTGCGCCCGTTTCGGCGAAAGCCGCTCGCCCGCGCTGGCCTTTCCAAGCGGGACGTAGCACGGTGCCACCCAATGATGAGCGCGAGCCAAGCACAGGACGAGCTGCCCTCCCGAGCCGCCCGTCAACGCCTCCCGCCCGATGACCGCAAGCGCCAGATCGTGGCGGCCGCGGTCAGCTACTTCGCCGAAGTCGGCTTCGGCGGCGGCACGCGGGAGTTGGCCCGGCGCCTGCAAGTCACCCAGCCGCTGATCTACCGCTACTTCCCCTCCAAGGAAGACCTCATCCAGGCGGTGTACCAGGAGGTCTACCTGACCCGCTGGCAGCCCGAGTGGGAACACGCCCTCGCCGACCCGGCGCTGCCGATCCGGGACCGTTTAATCGCCTTCTACACCCACTTCACCTCGGCCGTGTTCACGCCGGAATGGATCCGCATCTATCTCTTTGCCGGCCTGCGCGGGCTGGAGATGAACCAGTGGTGGATCAGCTTCGTCGAGCAGCACCTGTTTCGCAGCCTGGCCGCCGCACTGCGCCAGGCGCACAGCCTGCCCGGCCTGGATGCGCACCCCCTCAGCCCGCGTGAGCTCGAACTATACTGGCTGTTTCACGGCGGCATCTTCTATTACGGGCAGCGCCGCGAGGTATACGGTCAGGTCTCCGAGGTGGCGCTGTCCGACTTCATCGAGACCAGCGTCGATGCGCTGCTGAACGGCCTGCCCGCCATGCTGCGGGGCTTGGTGGACAGTAAGCCCAGCCGGTTTGACACGAAGCGTGCATCCACTGGATGATCGGACGATAAACAGGAAGAACCCCGTGGCAAACGGCCCCGCTCGGCGGGCGATCATCATCGGCGGCTCGATCGGCGGATTGTTCGCGGCCTTGATGTTGCGGCAGCAGGGCTGGGATGCCCAGGTGTTTGAGCGCACCGCAACGCCATTGGCCGGCCGCGGCGCCGGGATCATCACCCATCCGCAGCTTCGGCGCATCCTCGAACGATTGGGCCTGGACCCGTACCGCGACTTCGGCGTCCACGTCCAACAGCGCATGACCCTGGCGCGCGACGGCAGCCTGGTCGGCACCTACGAGTGCCCGCAGGTCGCGACCTCGTGGGACCGCATGGTCCGGCTGCTGCGCGGGGCCTGGCCGGACGAATGCTACACGCAAGGCGCCGAACTCACGCGCATCGAAGGGCTGCCCGGAGGCATCCGCGCGCATTTCGCCGATGGGCGCAGTGCCGAGGGCGCGCTGCTGGTGGGGGCCGACGGCATCCGCTCGACCGTGCGGCAGCTTCTGCTGGGGGAGGTGCCGCCGCGTTACGCGGGGTATGTCGCGTGGCGCGGCTTGCTGGCCGAATCCGCCATGCCGGCGGAGGCGCGGGCGGCGTTGTTCGACCGCTTCGGTTTTTGCCTGCCCCCCGGTGAGCAGATGCTGGGCTATCCGGTCGCGGGCGAGGACAACGATCTGCGCCCGGGTCACCGCCGCTACAACTTCGTCTGGTACCGCCCGGCGGACGAGGCCATGGTGCTGCCCGGCTTGCTGACCGACGCGCGCGGGCACACCCATGCGCTGTCGATTCCGCCACCGCTCATCCGTCCGGCGGTGTTGGACGCCATGCGCGCCGCTGCCGCTCAGACCCTGGCCCCGGCGTTCGCGCAGGTGGTGGCCGCGACCAGGCTGCCGTTCCTGCAGCCGATTTACGACCTGGAGTCCCCCCGGCTGGCCTTCCCGAACGCCGTGCTGCTGGGCGACGCGGCGTTCGTGGTGCGTCCCCATGTCGGCGCGGGCGTGACGAAGGCGGCGGAGGATGCGGCGTGCCTGGCCGCCTCCCTGGCCGCCGAGCCCGAGATTGCGGCAGCGCTGGCGCGGTATGAGTCGGAGCGGCTGCCGGAGGGGCGGCGCACCGTGCGCCGGGGCCGGCATCTGGGCGCCTACATGCAGGCCGAGCTGGCGACGGAGGAGGAACGGGCAGCGGCTTCCCGCCATTACACGCCGGATGCGGTGATGGCGGAAACGGCGGTGCTGGACTTCTGAGGTCTGTCCTAGCAGGCCATCACCGCCCCATGCCCGCCATCCGTTCCAGCACGTCGCACACCGCCGCCGTGTCGTGCGCGCCGTGCCCGAGCGCCATCGCGCTGGCGTAGACCGGGATGCAGGCGCTGAGCAACGGGGTGGGCACGCCGAGCTCCGTCGCGAACTGCCCGATGATGGCCATGTCCTTCTGCCAGACCGAGACCTTCATCGTCGCCGGCTCGTAGTGCGACGCGGCCATCATCGGCGCCCGTAGCTCGAACACGCGCGAATTGCCTGCGCCGGCGCCGATCAGGGACACGACCTGCTGCGGGTCGAGCCCTGCCTTCATGCCCAGCACCATGGCTTCGGCAGAGGCGACGTTGTGGATCGCCACCAGCAGGTTGGCCACGTATTTCATGCGGCTGCCGTTGC
Source organism: uncultured Acetobacteraceae bacterium (assembly GCA_964247705.1). Classification (GTDB taxonomy): domain Bacteria; phylum Pseudomonadota; class Alphaproteobacteria; order Acetobacterales; family Acetobacteraceae; genus LMUY01. Next base: position 45,123 of record CAXTVQ010000025.1, read on the forward strand.
CATACGCGCCCAGATCATGTGCCGCCCTGGCGAACGCGCCGAAGAAGGGCTGTAGCCCGGCGATCGCCTCCTTGTCCCCGCTGGCGTAGATGACCAGGTCGCGCGTCATGGCCTGTGCCCCGGTGCCGCTGATCGGGCAGTCGAGCGCGGTGTGCCCGGCCTCGCTCAGCACCGCCGCGAAATGCAGCTTGTCTTCGAGCGTCATCGTGCTCGCCTCCACCACGATCCGCCTCGGCATCCCGGTAGCGGCGATGGCGGCAGCGGTCGCGTGCAGGGCGGCGGGGGTCGGCAGGCTGGTCATGACCACCGGCACGGCCCGGACCAGCGCCTCCACCGTCTCGTGCACCTCGACCCCGGCCGCTGCTGCCGCTGCGCGTGCCGCCGGGTCTGGATCGTAGCCGTGGGTGCGCCAGCCGCTGGCGGCCAGGTTGGCGGACATGGCGCCGCCCATGATGCCCAGGCCGATGACACCCGCTTCTGTCTGCATTTGGCGTTTCTTCCCGTGATCGGTGATGCGGAGTGGCCTCGGACCGGCATATAACAAGGCAACAGGAGAACGGAGGCGGTCCATGAAGCTCGGCTTCTTTACCATGCCCATCCACCCGCTGGACAAGGACTGGCGCCAATCGCTGCGGGAGGACCGCGAGACCTTCATCCTGGCCGACGAACTCGGGTTCAGCGAGGCCTATGTCGGTGAGCACACCACGGACAAGGCGGAGAACATCACCTCCTGCGTGCTGTTCCTGGCCAGCCTGGTGGGCCAGACCAAGCAGATCCGCCTCGGCACCGGCACGGTGAACCTGCCCAACACGCACCCGGCCCGGGTCGCCGGCGAGATCGCGATGCTGGACCACCTGCTGGACGGGCGGCTGAATTTCGGCATCAGCCCGGGCGGCCTGCCCTCCGACGCCGAAGCGTTCGGCACGTTCGGCGCCGACCGCAACGCCATGTTCATCGAGGCGATCGATCAGGTGCTGCGGATCTGGGCCAGCGATCCGCCCTACGACATCGCCGGCAAGTATTGGTCCGTTACGACGCAGAAGACCTTCATCCCCGAGATCGGCCAGGGCATCATCCCCAAGCCGCTGCAATCCCCCCACCCGCCGATCATCGTGACCGTGGTCGCCCCCTTCTCCAAGGGCGTGACCGAGGCGGCCGCACGCGGCTGGGAGCCGATCAGCGCCAACTTCCTTATGCCGCAATGGGTTCGCAGCCACTGGCCGAAATATGTCGAGGGCTGCCAGCGCGCCGGCCGCCCCGCCGATCCGGCAAACTGGCGCGTCGCCAAGAGCATCTGCGTTGCCGACGACCGCGCCACCGCCAAGCGCTACGCGACCGATCCCGATAGCCCGTACCGCTTCTACTACAGCCAGTTGCTGACCAAGATGAAGCGCGCCGGCCGTGCCGAGTTGTTCAAGGAGGACCGCAGCCAGTCCGATGACAGCGTGACCTTGGACGCGATTTGCGACCGGCTCATCATCCACGGCACGCCGGACGAGGTGGCGGACAAGCTGCTGGCGTTCCGCGAGGAGGTGGGTGACTTCGGCACGCTGCTCTACGCGGGGCACGACTGGGCGGACCGCGAGATCGCCCGCCGGAGCAAGATCCTGATGGCCGAGCGGGTCATGCCGCTGGTGAACGCCTCAATCGCGGGACAGAGGAAAGCGGCCGAGTAGGGCCGACCTTCGGCAAGCGTTGCGCCCTCGTCGGCGATAGACTTGCCGTCGAACCTCCGACCCGCTGTTCAGCAGAGCGGGCAACCAGGTAAACTCCAGTCCGGCCGCATGCAACGCGCGGACATTTTGGTTCGGAGCAATACGGGTTGCCCGCCTAGCGCCATACATGCCGTTCGAGTGCATCTCCTCGGATGACCAAGCGGTTATGATCCCTGATCTCTACGCGCTCCGCCGGTTCAAGCCCACGCCGAGCATAGAGCCACGCTTCTTCGTCGTTTTCACAGAGGATCGAAGTGCGGGCTTTCACGTGATCATCCTCACCCAGAAGAGAGATGAAATACTCCCTTAAGTTCCTGTGCCGCTGCCGCGTTAGGATAGTATTGGTGTGGGTAACCAGTTTACTGTCATTCGAGGTCGATGCTCGGGAACTCGGTCGGATCACTGTGACCAAGCTCCAAGCGCGTCCACTCTGACGTATAAATTTAACCTACCAGACATGATGTGTTCCCTCGCACATACATATGTGTTGGTGAGTGTAGTAACGATCTGCTACGTCGCTATACGATGAGAGTATCTGCTTAGATGCACTTCTACAAAGATTGATACACCACGCATTGCTTTGCTGGGTAGCAGTGCAACAACGTTGAACTGTCAAACGATCATCAACGTCGGATCAAAAAAGTAGAGTGGTAGGCCTTTGCACACCCGAGATGATCGAGAGCTTTCCGGTCTGCTTCTGAGTGCTCCCACCACACAAACATCTTGCTCATCTATGCCACTTATCTTTCGTTAACCTTTGGAGTCTACCTTCGTATTCATCGCAATGGGTGCGAGCTGTTTCGGCCTCATGCTGAGCCGGTTGGAAAGGTCGATTGGTTGAGCAACTCCCTTTCAGCCCGCCACGGGGCTTCGCCCTCGTCGATGGTCTGGCCGTCCTCGCTGAAGGAGGTGTTGCGGAACGGCACGTTCGGCCTGATTGCCTGCATCTGCGCAACGCTGATCGGGACCGAAGGCTGGCAGCTTTGGCACGTCTACCGTGCAAACATCGAGAACGCAGACATCGTTAGCGCCACCACCGCGCGGTCGGCGGCCGAAGAGGCGGAAACGACGCTCAAGACGGCCGATACGATCGTCGCCAGCCTGGTGGAACGCGTCGAGGCCGAGGGGCTTGGGCCGGATGCAAGGACGCGTTTCTACAGGTTGATGACCTCCCTCGCGAAAGCCCTGCCGGCGATGCACGAGATGGGCATCGTAGACAGCCAGGGAAATGCGATCGTCAAGTCCCTCGTGGTGGATCCGCGCGGCATGAACTATGCCGAGCGGGCTTATTTTCACTACCACGCCACTCACCCGGATCGTGGGCCGTTCATCGGCGAGCGCATCCGGAGCAAGGTGGATCAAAGCTACAACGTCACGCTGACACGCCGGGTGAACAATCCGGATGGCAGCTTTGGCGGCCTCGTCGTGGTCAGCGTGTCGTTGTCGTTCTTCCAGCAGCTTTTCGACCAGGTGCAGGCCCGGTCCGGCGGCGTCATCGCCCTGGTGGGTGATGACGGCGCTCTCCTCGTGCGCAGCCCCGCCCACGTGACGGACGCTCCTGTCACTGCCGTGAACAGCAAGCTCCAGCAAGCGATCGGCAGCACTTCGTCGGGTGGCATCATAAGCTACACTTCGGCGCTCGATGCCGTGCGCCGGCGTGGATCCTACCAACACCTGAGCCAGTTCCCGATGACCGCCGTGGTTGCGCAATCCGAGTGGGCCCTGCAAAGCAGTTGGCGCGCCGAACTATGGGTTCACTTGATCATCCTGGTGTGCCTGGCCGTCGTCGTGGTGATCCTGGGCGGCCGGACGATCCGAGCGAACCGCGCCCTCACGCAACAGGCCCAACAGCAAGCCAAGGCCCGGGAGCATGCCGCCACAGCGGAGGCGGCACGCTTGCGCTCGGACCTGATGACCGAGCGGGCGGAAGCGCTCAAGGACCTGGCACGCGCCTTCGACGGCCGGGTCAGGACCATGGTGATGACGGTGGCGCACACGGCCGAGCAGATCCGCAGCCGTGCCAACGCCTTGCTGGAGGCTGCCGCCGTCACGGGCCAGGGTGCCGACGGCGCTGCGACGCTTGCGTCCACGACGACAGCGGACACGACCACCGTGGTCGATGCGGCCAAGCAGCTTCAGGACAGCCTCGGCGACGTGTATCAGCAGACCCATGCTGCGGCCGAGACGGCCCAGCGCATGTCCAACCAGGTGACCCGCAGTGACGTCGCCTTGGCCACGCTGCACAGCGCGGCCGACCAGGTCGGAACCGCGGTCACGCTGATCGGTGGCATCGCCGCGCAAACCAAGCTCCTGTCGCTCAACGCGGCAATCGAGGCAGCGCGGGCCGGTGAGGCCGGCAAGGGCTTCGCGGTCGTGGCGGACGAGGTGAAGATCTTGGCGAAGCAGACCGCGAGCGCCACGTCGGACGTCGGCAAGCTCGTGGACCGCATGCGCGATGCGCGGCAGGGCGTGGCGGACGCCCTCTCCAGCATCACGCGCAACATCGGCGAGGTGACGGACTTCGCGTCCCACGTGGACGGGGCGATCGCAGATCAGGCCACGGCGGTCGGTTCCATCGCACGGACGGCCGCGGCGTTGCACGACAAGGCCTGCCGCGTGAGCGCCGAAGTCTGCGTGGTCGCCGGTTCGGCCGAGACGACGAGCACGGCGGCGCGGGAGATGCTGCAGGCGTCGGATGTGTTGGCGGGGGATGCGAGTTCGCTGCAGCGGATCGCGGCGGAGTTTATCGTTCGGGTGCAGGCGGCGTAGCTGAGCTTGCAAGGGCGCTGCCCCTGCATTCGGGAGGGGACCCCTTCACCCCTGGAAACTTCGCAGGGCCTGTTCGACTACACCGAACAGTATCGCTCCTTCAACGCCTCGTCCGCCAACAGCGCCGAAGCCGCCGCCTCATAAACGATCGCTCCCCCGTCCATGATGTACGCGCGGTCCGCGATCCCCAGCGCCAGCTCTACATTCTGCTCGACCAACAGCAACGTGGTCCCTTGCGCCCGCATGGCCGTGAACAACGCCATCATCTCGTCCACCAGCACCGGCATGATGCCCTCGCTCGGCTCGTCGAGCATGATCAGCTTCGGGCGGCTCACCGTCGCCCGGGCGATCGCGAGCATCTGCTGCTCGCCGCCGGACATGGTCACTGCCGTCTGGTCCAGCCGCTCGGCTAGCCTGGGGAAGATGGTGGCGACCTCGTCGATCACTTCCCGCTCCGGCCGCTTCACCTTGGCGGCCAGCAAGCCCAGGCGGATGTTGTCTCGCACGCTGAGCCCGGCCACGATCCGGCGCTCCTCCGGCACGTAGCCAAGGCCTAACCCGTTGCGGATATGGGCCGGGCGCCCCAGCAACTCGGTGCCTTCGAACGTGACACGGCCGGTGCTGCGGCCGGCCAGGCCCATGACGGAACGCAAGGTCGTCGTCTTACCCGCCCCGTTACGGCCGACCAGGCAGACGATCTCGCCCCGGTTCACCTCCAAATCGATACCCTGGAGGATGTGGCTCGCCCCGTACCACGCGTTGAGGCCGGTGATCGTCAGCATGCGGCGGCCTGGCGAGCCATCAATGCTCCCGCTGCCCCAGGTACACGCGCTTGACCTCGGCGTTCACCCGCACCTGCGCCGGCGTGCCCTGCGCCAGCAGCTCGCCGTGGTGCAGGACCAACAAGCGGTCGCAAATGCCCATCACCAGTTTCATCTTGTGCTCGACCAGGATCACCGTGCGCTCGCTGGCAAGGTGCGTGATCAGATCCATCATGCCGCGGGTCTCCTCCGGGCTCATCCCGGCGGTCGGCTCGTCCAGCAGCAACAGGCGGGGCTTGCTGGCCAGCGCCATGGCGATCTCGAGCGCCCGCTGCTCGCCATGCGCCAGGGTGGCGGCCACGCGGTGCCTGGCCGGCCACAGTCCGACCGTGTGCAGCAACACCTCCGCCTCCTCCACCAACCCGGTGAGGCGCGCGCGGGGGCGCCACACGTCGTAGCGCGACGTGAGTGCCTGCAGCGCCACGCGCACGTTTTCCAGAGTGCCGAGCTGCGGGAACACCGTGGTGATCTGGAACGACTTGGCGATGCCCAGCCGCGCGTAACGGTGCTGCGGCAACCCCGTGATATCGCCGCCCTCGAACGTGACGCGGCCTGTCGTCGGGCGGAACTGGCCCGAGAGAACGTTGAAGAACGTGCTCTTGCCGGCGCCGTTCGGTCCGATGATGCCGGCCAGTTCGCCGCGGCGGAACTCGGCCGAGACGCCGCGCAGGGCGGTGAACTTGCCGAAGCTCACCCCGATGTCGCGCGTGCTCAGGATGACGCCGCTCATGCGCGCCGCAAGCCCTTCAGCACCGCACCCCAGATACCCTGCGGAAAGAACAGCACGCAGGCGATGTAGGCAGCGCCGACGAGGAGCTGCCAGTGCGTGGTGTAGAGCGAGACCAGGTTCTCCAGCAGCAGGAAGATCCCAGCGCCGATGAACGGGCCAAAGAACGTGCCCATGCCGCCCAGCAGCGCCATCATCACCGCCTCGCCGGATGTCTGGTAGCTGAGCGTTTCCAGCGGCACGATCCCAAGATGCAGCGCCTGCAACCCGCCCGCCAGGCCACAGAACGCGCCGGACAAGGTGAAGGCGAGAAACCGCGTCGCCCGTACGTCGAAGCCGCAAGCGCGGGCGCGGGCTTCGTTCTCCCGCACCGCCTCCAGCACCGCCCCGAACGGGGAGGCGAGGATGCGCGACAGCACGAACAGCGCTGCGATCACCAGGGCGGCGACCACGTAATAGCGGGTGGTGGGATCGACGAAATCCAGCGGCCCGATGCGCCGGAGCACGATGCCGCGCAGCCCGTTCTCGCCGCCGGTCCAGTCGGTCGCCTCCAGCGCCACGTAGTACACGCACTGCGACAACGCCAAGGTCACCATGGCGAAGTAGATGCCGCGGGTGCGCACGGCCAGCACGCCCATCGCCGCCGCCATCGCCATACCCGCAACGACGGATCCGATGATGCCCAGCCACCAGGGGAGGCCGAAATGCGTCATGACGATGCCGCACGCGTAAGCGCCCGCGCCGAGCAGGGCAGAGTGCCCGAACGATAGCAGGCCGCCATAGCCGTAAAGCATGTTGAAGCCGAGCGCGAACAGCCCGTAGATCAGGATATTCACCGCAATCGCCTTGAATGGCATCAGCAGCGGGAAAACCAGCAGGAACAAGGCGGCGACCAGCACGCGGTGCCGGGTGGCGAGCGCCAGCCAGTCCCGCCGCGGCGGGGCCGTGACGATGGCGCTGTCCACTAGCTCATCAACCCGGCGCGGCCGAAGAAGCCCTGCGGCCGGACCAGCAGCACGACGGCCATCAGCGCGAAGATGGCAACCTGTGCCATCTCGGGCGCGAACAGGGACACCATGCTCACCACGACGCCCACCAGCAGCCCCGCCAACACGGCGCCCAGCAGGGAGCCCATGCCGCCCACCACGGTTACCACGAAGGCGATCGCGAGCACGCTGTCGCCCATCTCGGGGCTCGCCCCCTGCAGTGGCGCCGCCAGCAACCCGGCCAGCGCCGCAAGCCCGGTGCCGATGCCGAACACCATCAGCCAGACCCGGCCCACGTCGATCCCCAGGATGCGCACGATCTGCGGGTCACGCGCGCCGGCCCGGATGATCAGGCCGTAATTGGTCCGCTCCAGGAACAGCCACAACAGCAGCAACACGACCGCGGTGACGCCGATCACGAACAGGCGGTAGGTGGGGAAGTAGCCGACGCCGATGTCTGTCGCGCCGATCAGTTCGTCCGGGATGTCGAACGGCAAGTCCTGCGGTCCGGCGATCACCCGCACGCCCTCCACCAGCAGATAGGACAGCCCGAAGGTGAGCAGCAACGGATAGTCGATGCCGCGGCCATACAGGGGGCGGATCAGGAACCGCTCCACCAGCAGCCCGAGCGCGCCCACCAGCAGCGGCACAAGCAGCAGGCATGGCCAGAACCCGATGCCCAGGCTCAGCAAACCCACGCCCGCGAACGCCCCCAGCATGTAGAAGGCGCCGTGCGCGAAGTTCACCACCGTCAGCATGCCGAACAGCAGCGACATGCCGAGCGCCACCAGCACGTAGATCGCCCCCAGCGCCAACCCGGCGAACAACTGCAGCACGAGCAGGTCGGGCGTTATTCCGTCCATGATGCGGGCCCTAGCTGTGCCCTTCTTCGGCGCAGGATTTCAGGTCGGCCTCGTCCGCCGGGTCGGTCTGGACGATGTCGAACACGTCGTAAGGGCTACTGCTCTTGTCCTTGCTCTCGATGATGAATACCGGCTGCACTGCCTGGTGGTCGCAGGCGCGGACGTGCTCGGGGCCCTTGTAGATGTCATATTTCAACGTCGCCAAGGTATCGACCACCTTCTCCGTCTCCACGGAGTTGGCCTGCTGCACCGCCATCAGCACCGACCGCACGCCGGCATACCCCAGGGCGCCGTAGTCGGAGGGCACCTTGCCGTCGTACGCCTTGCGGTAGCGGTCGTTGAAAGCCTTGGCGCTCGGCACGCTCCCTTCCACGCCCCAATAGTAGGAGGTGCCGCCCACCACGCCCGAGAACGGCCCCGGCCCCACCGCCACGCGCGCGGTATACAGCAGCACGGGGGCCACGATGCGGGTGGTGCGCTTCAGCCCGAAATCGTTGGCCTGCCGGATGGAGATCTGCTGGTCGCGGCCGAAATTGGTCAGGCACAGGATGTCCGGCTTCAGCGCCTGGATGCGCGGCAGCACGGTGGAGAAGTCGGTGGCGCCGAGCGGGTGCTTCAGCTCCGCGAGGATGTCGATGCCCATCGGCACCCCGACCGCCTTGAACCCGTCCACCATCTCGCGGCCGTAGGCATAGTCGGCGCTGAGGAACACGACGCGCTTGCCATACTTGCCGAACGCATAGCGGCCGACGGCGCCGGCGGTGAGATGGGGGGTCAGCCCTTCGTGAAACGTGTAGCGGCTCCAATCCGGCAGGGCGGCGATCTGGTCCGATTGGCTGATCGAGTTGTACAGCACCTTGCGTTCGCGGGTGACGCTGTTGACCGCGAGCTGCACCGAAGCGGACAGGCTGCCCACGATCATGTGCGCGCCGTCCTTCTCGATCAGCTCGAGCGTGCGGGTGGCGGCCTCACCCGGGTCGAGCTTGTCGTCGCGCACCAGCAGCTCGGCCTTCTGTCCGTTCAGCCCGCCGGCATCGTTGAACTCGGCGATGGCGAGTTGGGCGCAGCGCACCTGGTCCTGCGCTTCGGCCCCGTAAGGACCGGTGAGCGGCACGGGGAAGCCGATCTTGATGGTGTCGGTCTGCGCCCGCAGCACCGCCGGCATGGCGAGTGTCGCGGCGGTGGCGCCGAGCAGTGTCCTGCGCCCGATGGCTGGTGTCATGGCCCGTTTCCCTCCGCCCGCGTTTGCCGCTGATCGGTCGATAACGAGTATGGCCCGAGAGTCGGCGGCCTGGCTAGGTGCCGACCCCGAGCGCGCGCAGAACGCGTTCCGGCGTCAGCGGCAAAGCTGTCAGCACGGCCCCGAGCGGGGCCAGCGCGTCGTTCACCGCATTCAGCACGGCCGCAGCCGCTCCCGCCGTCCCCGCTTCGCCCGCCCCCTTGGCGCCGATCGCACTCTCGGCGGTGGGCGTGCACACATGGGCCACGACGATGTCCGGCATCTCGCCCGCCATCGGCACCAGGTAATCGGCCATGCTGGCGTTGATCATCTGGCCCTGGCCGTCGTACTGGCATTCCTCGAACAGCGCGCCGCCCAGCCCCTGCACCACGCCGCCGCGGATCTGCTCGTCCACCAGCAGCGGGTTCAGCACGGTGCCGCAATCCTCCACCACCCAGTGCTTCAGCAGGGTGATGAACCCGGTCTGCACGTCCACCTCGAGCCAGGAAGCCTGCACCCCGTTGGTGAAGGCGAACGGATACTCGCGCGGCACGTAGTGGCGGGTGGCCACCAGCTCCGCCTGCATGCCCTTGGGCAGGGTATCGGGCCGGAAATACGCGATGCCTGCCAACTCCGCGAGCCCGATCCGTTCCGCGCGCCCGGCGGCGTCCACCACGGCGCCGTTCTCGATGTCGAGCATGTCCGGCACCGTCTGCAGGATGCTGGCGGCCAGCGTCAGCACCTGCGAGCGAAGCGCCCGGGCCGCCTGCCACACCGCCTCGCCACCCACCCCGGCGCCGCGCGACGCCCAGGTGCCGCCGCCATACGGGGTCGCATCGGTGTCCCCGAGCTGCACCCGCACCCGGCCCGGCAGCACGCCCATCGCGTCGGCCGCGATCTGCGTCAGGATGGCGCCGGTGCCTTGACCCTGTTCAGTGACGCTGGCCTGCACCGTCAGTCCGCCGCCCGCATCCAGCCGCACCGTAGCGCCGTCCTGGGCCGAGATGCGCGCCCCGCCCACGCCGTAGAACGCCGGCCCCGGGTTGGTCAGCTCGATGAAGCTCGCCAGCCCGATCCCCCGGTACACTCCGCGCGCCCGCGCCGCCGCCTGCTCGGCCCCCACCTGTTCGGCTCGCAGCGCGTCGTAGTCCATCAGCGCCATCAGCCGGTCCAGCGCCGCATGGTGCGACAATCCCTCGAACCGCATGCCCGTCGGCGATTGGCACGGATAGGCGTCGTCCGGGATCAGGTTGCGGCGGCGCATGGCCACCGGGTCCATGCCGATCCGCCGCGCCGCCATGTCCAGCAGCGCCTCCGTCACCGCGGTTGCGATCGGGTGCCCGACGGCGCGGTATTGCGACATCATCGCCTTGGTCTGGAACACCACCCGGGTCCGGGCGCGGTAGTTCGGCGCCGTGTAGGGGCCGCCGATCAGGTTGATCACCTGGTTCGCCTCCACGGCCGAGGTGCGCGGGTAGGCGGAGAACGGCCCGATGCCGGTTATGTCGTCGGCGGTGAAGGCGGTGATGTCGCCCGCCGCCGTGACCGCGATGCGGGCCTCGACCATGTGGTCACGGGCGTGGATGTCGGTGACGAAGCTCTCCAGCCGGTCGGCCAGGAAGCGGACCGGGCGGCGCAGCAGGCGGCTGGCGGCGGCGGTGGCCATCTCGTCGCCGTAGACGTGGATCTTGATGCCGAAGGAGCCGCCGACATCGTGGCAGACCACGCGCACCTGCTGTTCGTCGAGGCCCAGATGCTGGGCGAACACCGTCTGCATCATGTGCGGCACCTGGGTGCCCTGATGGATGGTGAGCCGCGCCTCGCCCTCGTTCCAATCGGCGACGATGGCGCGCGCCTCGAGTGTCACCCCGGTGTGGCGGCCGAACTGGAACCGCGCTTCCACCACGGCATCCGCGGCGGCCATCGCAGCGTCGGCATCCCCGGCATCGATCCGCCGTTCGAACGCCAGGTTGTCGCCGAGCGCCGGGTGGATCGCGGGGCTGCCCGGTTCGAGTGCCGCCAGCACGTCCACCACCGGCGGCAACGGGTCGTACTCGGCCTCGATATGCTCGGCGGCATCTTCGGCCTGCGCCCGGGTCTTGGCGACGACGATGGCGACCGGCTCGCCCTGCCACCGCACCCGGTCGATCGCCAACGGATGCTGCGGCGCGGATTTCAGCCCGCGCATATGGGTCAGCACCCCGACCCAGGGCGTGCACAGCGCCGCCATCGCCGCACCGTCCAGCACGGCCAGCACACCCGGCATCGCACGGGCGGCGGCCGTGTCCACGCGGGTGATCACGGCATGGGCGTAGGGCGAGCGCAGGAAGGCGGCATGGGCCATGCGGGGCAGCGCCACGTCACTGACGTACCGTCCGCGCCCTTGCGTCAGCCGCTGCACATTGGGGCGGGGCAGGGGGCGGCCGATGAAGCCCGCCGGACGGGTGGGATCGCTATCCAAGGCGGCCGCGCAGGACTGTCTCGACGGCGTCCACGATCGCCTCGTACCCGGTGCAGCGGCAGTAATTCCCCGACAAATGCTCGCGGATAGCGGCGCGGTCCGGCGACCCGGCATGCCGCAGCAGGTCCTGCGCCGCGATCAGCATCCCTGGCGTGCAGTATCCGCACTGCAGCGCGTTGCGCTCGGCGAAGGCGCGCTGCAGATCGGCGATCTCCCCCGTGTCGGACATCCCCTCGATCGTCTCCACGGCGCACCCGTCCGCCTGTACCGCCAGCACCAGGCACGCGCGCACGATCCCCCCGTCCAGCCGCACCGTGCAGGCGCCGCATACGCCATGCTCGCAGCCGAGGTGGGTGCCGGTCAGGCCCAGATCGTCGCGCAGGAAGTCGGCCAGGTGCAGCCGCGCAGGCACCTCCGCCGCCACATCCTCGCCGTTCACGGTCAGCCGGATTGCGGTCACGCCGCCGCTCGCGAGGGCTCGGCCCATGCGCCTACCACCCGGCGCAGCAGCACGCGCGCCAGATGCAGCCGTGTCGCGGCGGAGGCTTGCAGGTCCGCGTGTTCCGGCAGGTCGGTGGCGAGCGCCTCGGCTGCCGCGTGCAACGTCGGTTCGGTAACGCCGGGTGCGAGTGCCGCTGCGGCGCGCCGGGCCAGCAGCGCGGTAGTGCCCACGGAGAAATACGCCAGACGTGGCGCCCCGGCAGTGGCCTGCGCGGCCAGCCCGACCATGGCGTAGTCGCCGCTGCGCCGCGAAAGCTCGGCGAACCCCCATTGCGCGCCCGCCTGCCGCACAATCTCGACGGCCACCAGGATCTCGTCGGCCGCCAATGCCGTCTCGAACAATCCCGTGAAAAAGGCCTCGGCCGCCACCCGCCGCGTCCCGCCCGGCCCCTGGATCACCATCGTGGCGCCGAGTGCGAGCGCGCAAGCCGGCAGTTCGGCCGCCGGGTCGGCGTTGGCAAGGCTACCGCCGATCGTGCCGCGGGTGCGGATGGCGGGGTGCGCGACATGGGCGAGGGCGTGGGGGATCAGCGGCGCGTGTTCCCTGACGACTTGATCGGCCAGCAAGCGCGCATGGGTGCATCCTGCGCCGATCCGCAGGGTGCGGCCGTCGAGTATGACGTCCTGCAGCTCCGGCAGCCGCCCGATATCGATCAGCAGCGCGGGCGCGGACAGGCGCAAGTTGAGTGCGGGCAGCAGGCTCTGGCCGCCGGCGATCAGCTTCGCCCCGTCGCCATGCTGGGCCAGGAGGGCGAGGGCGTGCGACACGGAGGCGGCGCGGACGTAATCAACTGCGTTGGCTTTCACCGGTTCACCGCCTCGCGTGGTCTTCAGTGGCATGCGTTCTGCGGCTGCGAAGATGCCAGACCTCGGTTGCGCTTGACATCCCTGCCCCTGCGAGCACGCTTTGCCGCAAAACCGGGAGGGTTCCGCCGTGCCGCTCAACCGCCTCGACCACTACTCGATCCGCACCGAACATCTGGCCGAAACCGAGCGATTCTACACGGACGTGCTGGGCCTCACCGCCGGCCCACGGCCCACTTTTCCGTTCCCAGGCGTCTGGCTCTATAATGGGGATGTCGCCGTCGTTCACGTGGTGGGCATCGATCGCAACGATCCCGAGGGCCTGAAGGCCTATCTCGGCGACAAGGCCATGGACAGCACGCCCGGCACCGGGACCATCGACCACATCGCGTTCACCGGCAGCGACGTCGAAGCCATGCGCGCCCGGTTCCGCGGCGTGGGCATCCCGTTCCGCGACCGCGCGGTGCCGTCCCTGAACCTCGAGCAGGTGTTCCTGGAGGACCCGAACGGCGTCACGATCGAGCTGAATTTCCCGGGCGCCTAAGGGTGCTCAGGCCGCTTGCAGCGCCGCCAGCCGGCCATACCGGCCGCTGCTGAACAGCAACGGCTCGCCGTCGCGGTGGCGCATCCGCTCCACCCGGCCCAGGAAGATCACGTGGTCGCCGGCTTCCACCTGGTTGAACACGCTGCATTCGAAATGCGCCAACCCATCGTTCAGCACCGGGCAGCCGCCCAGACCCGGCGTGTAGTCCACGCCGGCGAACTTGTCCGCAACCGCGCCGGCGAACCGGGCGGACAGGCCGTGTTGGTGGCTGACCAGCACGTTCACGGCGAACCACTTCGCCGCTACGAAGCTCGCCAGGGACCGCGCCTCGCGGTTCAAACTCCAAAGTACCAACGGCGGGTCGAGCGAGACGGAACTGAACGAGTTCGCCGTCAGTCCCTCCAGCCGGCCATCCTCGGTGCAGGTGGTGACGATGGTCACCCCGGTGGCAAAGCGGCCCAGCGCCCGGCGCAGTTCGCCGGCGTCGCTCACGGTGTGCTCGGCGTCCGCTTGCTTTGCATTTGGCGCCATCGTCAAGCCTCCTCGTTCTCGCCGAAGCTGGGCATTGTCCGATGTATTGTCAGCGCGCTCGGGTGGCAAAATCCCCTCGCCCGCGCACGTGACAGGAAAAGACGGTCCCGAGCCGGCTGATCCGCACCTGAACGCCGCAAACGCTTTGGCACTCGGCGGTTTGGCGGCGAGGGGCACCGACCCTGCAAGAAACGACTGGACAACGCCCCTGCAGCCCCCTACAAGGCGCGCCTCATCTGGAACGCGGGAGGCTCCGGGCGCATCGTTGCGCCTGCGGAGTCGTTCGTACCGCGGTCCCTAGGCAAGGAGCCAGGGCGTTGGCGAAGAAGATCGTTGGCTACATAAAGTTGCAGATCCCGGCTGGGAAGGCCAATCCGTCCCCCCCGGTGGGCCCGGCGCTCGGGCAGCGCGGCTTGAACATCATGTCCTTTTGCAAGGAGTTCAATGCCCGCACCCAGCAGATGGAAGTGGGCATGCCGGTCCCCGTGGTGATCACCGCGTTCGGTGACCGCACCTTCACGTTCATCACCAAGACGCCGCCGAACACCTACTTCCTCAAAAAGGCCGCCGGGATCACCAAGGGCACGACCACACCCGGCAAGGGCGCCGCGGTGGGCCGGGTGAAGATCTCCCAACTGCGCGAGATCGCCGAGACCAAGATGGTGGACATGAACGCCAACGACGTGGATGCGGCCGTGCGCATGCTGACCGGCTCCGCCCGTTCGATGGGCCTTACCGTGGTGGAGGGCTGAATCATGGCGCATGACAAGCGGCTGACTGCAGCCAAGGCGACTGTGGATCGCAACAAGCTCTACGCACTGCCCGAGGCGATCGCGCTCATAAAAAGCAACGCAAAGGCCAAGTTCGACGAAACGGTCGAATTCTCGATGAACCTTGGCATCGATCCGCGCCACGCTGACCAGATGGTCCGCGGCCTGATCTCGCTGCCGAACGGCACCGGTAAGACGCTGCGCATCGGCGTGTTTGCCCGCAACGTGAAGGCTGCCGAGGCGACCGCGGCTGGAGCGGACGTGGTGGGCGCCGAGGATCTGGCCGAGAAGGTGCAGAACGGCGAGATCAATTTCGACCGCTGCATCGCCACGCCGGATATGATGGCGCTGGTCGGCAAGCTCGGTAAGATCCTGGGCCCGCGCGGACTGATGCCGAACCCGAAGCTCGGCACGGTGACCATGAACGTGAAGGACGCCGTCGCCGCCGCAAAGGCCGGCCAGGTTGAGTTCCGCGCCGAGAAGGCCGGGATCATCCATGCGGGTATCGGCAAGGCAAGCTTCGAAGACGACAAGCTGGTGCAGAACATCCGCGCGCTGGTGGATGCGGTGCAGAAGGCCAAGCCGACGGGAGCCAAAGGCACCTACCTGCAGAAGGCTGCGATCTCGTCCACGATGGGGCCGGGTATCCGCGTGGATGTGGCCAGCCTCGCAAGCTAAGTATCAAGATTCGCCGGGTCGCTGAGACCTGGCGGGCAGGCGGAACACCCTTAGCCGGGTGCGCCGCCGAACCTGTCCGAGATTGCACGTCCCCACTGCTCTCCGGAGCCGAGGGGCCAAGGGGTTTCGGCCCGCGCGCAGGAGACGGGAAGGCCTGAGACGTAGCGGTCTCTGGCGGTTCCGGCTGGATGGACAGGCGAACCGGGGATGGTGGGCTGGCAACGGCGCTCATCCCCCGAGGGAAACCCGGCTCCACGCGGTCCAAACGCGCGGAGCCACCGACGGAGAGCGGTATTGGACCGTACGGAGAAGCGGGAGTTCGTCTCCTCCCTCGCCGATGTGTTCGCAGCGACGTCCATGGTCGTCGTCACCCAGAACAAGGGGATGACGGTGGCCGAGGTCACGAAGCTACGCACGCAGATGCGGGCGGCAGGGGCGACCTTCAGGGTCGCGAAGAACCGGCTGGCCACCCTCGCCTTGGATGGGACCCGATTCGACGGCATCAAGCCAATGCTGAAGGGACCGACCGCGCTTGCGTGGTCGACTGACCCGGTGGCGGTGGCGAAGGTGGCAGTCGAGTTCGCCAGGACCAGTGAGAAGTTCGTTGTTATCGGCGGCGCCCTTGGCACCCAGACGCTCGATGCGGATGGGGTCAAGTCGTTGGCCGAGCTACCGAGCCTGGACACGTTGCGCGGACGGATCGTGGGGCTGATTGCCGCCCCGGCGACCCGGATCGCGGGTGTGCTGCAGGCGCCGGGCGGACAGCTTGCTCGTGTTCTGGGGGCCTATGCCAATAAGGACGGCGAGCAGCCGGCCGAGGCGGAGGCGGCCTAGCCGCACATCAAACCAACCCAAATCGCGGGCCCGAAATTTCTCGGGCTTGCATGGAACCGACCAGACTATCATCTAGGGACTGACGCAGAATGGCTGACCTGTCGAAGATTGTTGACGAGCTTTCGAGCCTGACGGTGCTGGAAGCCGCCGAGCTGAGCAAGATGCTCGAAGAGAAGTGGGGCGTTTCCGCCGCAGCCCCGGTGGCCGCTGCGGCTGCTGGCGGCGGTGGCGCCGCTGCGGCGCCGGCGGCTCCGGTCGAGGAGCAAACGGAGTTCACCGTCATCCTTGCCAAGGCCGGCGACAAGAAGATCAACGTGATTAAGGAAGTGCGTGCGATCACCGCGCTCGGCCTGAAGGAAGCGAAGGACCTCGTCGAGGGCGCGCCGAAGACCGTCAAGGAAGGCGTGTCCAAGGACGAGGCTGCGAAGCTGAAGAAGCAACTCGAGGATCAAGGTGCGTCCGTCGAAGTCAAGTAGTTTGCACCTACCTCTCGCACGCGGCGAGAGGGTCTGATCTGGAGCGGGCGGGAACCGGGTGCCGGGTCCCGCCCACTCTCCGTTTTCGGCCACGGAACGGCCGTCCAGGTTTGCCTGCGAGTTATCGGCTTAGATGCAAGGAATGGCATGAACGCGATCACGAAGACCTTCACCGGTTCCAAGCGCATCCGCAAGAGCTTCGGCCGGATCCCCGAAGTGGCGCCGATGCCCAACCTGATCGACGTTCAACGCTCGTCCTACGAAGCGTTCCTGCAGATGAACGTTCTGCCCGACAGCCGGACGCAGACGGGCCTGCAGGAAGTGTTCAAATCCGTTTTCCCGATTGACGATTTCGCTGGCCGCGGCCGGCTCGAGTTCGTCGACTACGAGCTGGAAGAGCCGAAATACGACGTCGAGGAGTGCATCCAGCGCGGCATGACGTTCGCCGCTCCGCTGAAGGTGACACTGCGCCTGATCGTCTGGGACGTGGACGAGGATACGGGCGCCAAGTCCATTCGCGACATCAAGGAGCAGCCCGTCTACATGGGCGACATGCCCCTGATGACGGATAACGGCACGTTCATCATCAACGGCACCGAGCGCGTCATCGTCAGCCAGATGCACCGCTCACCCGGCGTGTTCTTCGACCACGATAAGGGCAAGACGCACTCCAGCGGCAAGTTCCTGTTCACCGCGCGGGTGATCCCGTATCGCGGAAGCTGGCTCGACTTCGAGTTCGACAGCAAGGACCTCGTCTACGTCCGCATCGACCGCAAGCGGAAGCTGCCCGTCACCACGCTGCTGTATGCGCTGGACAATGCTGCTACCGAGCAGTTGCGCGCAGCACGGTTGGCCAAGGGCGAACCGATCGAGATCCCCGAGATCCGCGGCATGGATCCCGAGGAGATACTTGGCTTCTTCTACGGCCAGGTGGTGTTCACCCGCACCGCCAAGGGTTGGGCGCGTCCGTTCGACCCCGAAGCCTATCGCGGCATCACGCTGGCCGAGGCGCTGACCGACGCCGACACGGGCGAGACGGTGGCCGCCGCCACGACCAAGCTTAACAACCGCTCCGCCCGCAAGATCGCCGAAAAGACCAAGACGGTGCTCGTGGGCCGCGCCGACCTCTTGGGCCGCTTCGTTGCCGTGGACCTGGTGAACGAACACACCGGCGAGGTATTTGCCGACGCCGGCGAGGAGTTGGCCGAGGCGCGCCTTGCTGCGATCGAGGAAGCCGGGATCACCGAGCTGCCCACGCTCGCCGTCGATCAGTCGAACGGTCCGTGGATCCGCAACACCCTGGCGGTGGACAAGAATGCCGGCCGCGAGGACGCGCTGACCGACATCTACCGCGTGATCCGCCCCGGCGAGCCGCCGACCCCGGAGACCGCCGAGACGCTGTTCCGCGGCCTGTTCTTCGACGAGAGCCGCTATGACCTCTCCGCCGTCGGGCGCGTGAAGATGAACATGCGGCTCGGTGAGGAGGTCGCGGATAGCGTCCGTACGCTGCGCAAGGACGATATCCTGCGCACCGTGAAGATCATGTGCGAGCTGAAGGACGGCCGCGGCACGATCGACGACATCGACAACCTCGGCAACCGCCGGGTGCGCTCGGTGGGCGAGCTGATGGAGAACCAGTACCGCGTGGGCCTGCTCCGCATGGAGCGCGCCATCCGCGAGCGCATGGGCTCGGTCG
>CAXTVQ010000026.1:0-11599 GCA_964247705.1 uncultured Acetobacteraceae bacterium
CGGCGGTCACCGCCATCTCCGCCCACATGGACGGCATCATCATGCTGTCGCGCAAACTCGCCGCTGACGGCTTCTACCCGGCGATCGACCCGCTCGCGTCCACATCGTCCCTGCTGGACCCCCTGGTCGTGGGCGAGGAGCACTACCGCCTGGCCGAACGCGCGCGGGAAACCCTGGCCCACTTCAAAGACCTGGAAGACATCATCGCGTTGCTGGGTGTGGAGGAACTGGGGCCCGCCGACCGGGCCGTCGTCAAGCGCGCGCGCCGGCTGCAGCGCTTCCTCAGCCAACCCTTCGCCGTTACGGAAGCGTTCACCGGCATGCCTGGCCGCAGCGTCAGCCGTGCCGACACGCTGGCCGGCTGCCGGGCGATCCTGGACGGCGAAGCCGACGACTGGGCGGAAAGCTCGCTCTACATGGTCGGCACGCTGGACGAAGCGCGCAACAAGGAAGCGGCCGCCGCCAAGCAAGGGCATGCCGCATGAGGCTGCGCATCACCACGCCGCTCAGCGTCGTCGTCGACCAGGACGCGGTGCGGATCGTGTCGGCCGAGGACGCCAGCGGCGGGTTCGGCATCCAGCCGCGCCACGAGGACTTCCTCACCAGCCTCGCGGTCGGCGTGGTGAGCTGGGAGGGCGCCGCCGGGCCGCGGCATTACTGCGCCGTGCGTGGCGGCGTGCTGACCGTGACCGGCGGCCGTGAGGTCGCCGTGACCACCCGCGAGGCGATCCCGGGCGACGACCTCGCCACCCTCGAGCAGGCGATCCTCGACCGGTTCGGCGCCGACGCTGAAGCGGAGCGGTCCGGGCGCATCGACAGCACCAAGCTGCAACTGCGCGCCATCCGCGAGATCGTCCGCCATCTCCGTCCCTCGATGCTGTCATGAAGCAGGCGCTGTCATGAAGCAGGCGCTGGCATGATCCCGCCCAAGGAGGACCCGATCCTGGCGGCCACCCGGCTGCGCGGCGCACGCCACCTGTCCTGGCTGCGGGACGGCGAGCCGAACGTGGCGCGCCGGCTGGGCCAGATCGGCGTGCTCGGCTGGATCGTCGTCATGCCCATGCTGATCGGCATCTTCGCCGGGCGCTGGCTCGACGCGCGGTTCCACTCCGGGCTGGAGATAACGGCGCCGCTGCTGATGCTCGGCGCCGCACTCGGGTGCTGGTCCGCCTGGAAATGGATGGGCAGCGCATGAACATCTCCCTTCTCACCCTTTATTTCGTGGGTGGCAGCGTTGTTGGCGCGCTCTATTTCGGCAGCCTGTGGTGGAACACGCGGTTGTTCGAACGGGCGGGCCGGGTTCGCACGTTGCTGGCCAGCATGGCTGCCCGGTTCGTCCTGCTCGGCGGCGTGCTGACCGCGGCGAGCCTCGAGGGCGCCATGCCGCTGCTGGTCACGGCACTCGGCGTACTGGTGGCCCGGGTCGTCGTGTTGCGCCAGCTTCGGGTGTCCGCACCGTGATCTCCCCCCTCGTCAGCACGCCGTTGTTCCACATCGGCCCGGCGCCCGTCACCGAGGCGGTGGTGGCGACCTGGGCGATCATGGCACTCCTGGTCGGCGGCAGCGCTGCCATCACGCATCGGCTGTCGCTGAACCCGTCGAAGTTGCAGGCCGTGTGCGAGCTGGTGGTGGACACGGTCGACGGCCAGATCCGCGACACCATGCAGTTGGAGCCCGGCCCCTACCGCGCCTTCATCGGCACGCTGTTCGCGTTCATCTTCGTCGCCAACTGGTCCTCGCTGGTGCCCGGCGTGCAGCCGCCCACGGCGCATCTGGAGACCGACGCGGCACTCGCCTTGCTGGTGTTCCTGGCCATCATCTGGTTCGGCATCCGCGCCGGCGGCGTGCGCGGCTACCTCGCCACCTTCGCGACGCCCAGCGTGGTCATGGTCCCGCTCAACGTCATCGAGGCGGTCACCCGGACCTTCTCGCTGTTCGTCCGCCTGTTCGGCAACGTCATGAGCGGCGTATTCGTGATCGGCATCGTGCTGTCCCTGGCCGGGTTGCTGGTGCCGATTCCGCTGATGGCGCTCGACCTGCTGATCGGGGCCGTGCAGGCGTACATCTTCGCGATTTTGGCCATGGTATTCATTTCCAGCGCCATCGCCGACCCCAAACCCAAACAGAGGACGGCGCCATGAACTGGCTGGCCTTCATCAGCATCATCTCCGCAGCACTAGCCGTCTCCTTCGGCGCGATCGGCCCGGCCCTCGCGGAGGGGCGCGCGGTGGCCGCGGCGATGGACGCCATCGCCCGCCAGCCGGAATCTTCCAGCACCATCTCGCGCACCCTGTTCGTCGGCCTGGCGATGATCGAGACGATGGCGATCTACTGCCTGGTCATCGCGCTGCTGCTGCTGTTTGCCAACCCTCTGCTGAAATGACCATCGATTGGTGGACGTTGGCTTTTCAGGCCGTCAACGTCGCGATCCTGGTCTGGCTGCTGCGGCATTTCTTCTGGCGCCCGATCGCCGCCATGATCGAGCTGCGCCGCAGCACCACGGCCAAGGCCCTCTCGGACGCGAAGGCAGCGCAGGACGCCGCCGCCGCCGCCATGGCTGACATCGCGGCCACCCGGGCCGGGTTCGGCAAGGAGCACGATGCCATCCTGGCAGCCGCCCATGCGGAGGCGGAGAAGGCCGGCGCGGCGACGCTCGACGCGGCGACCAAGGAAGCCGCGTCGCACACGCAAGCAGCCCACGCCGCCACGCTTGCGGAGCACGATGCGGACGAAGCGGCCTGGTCCGGCCGTGCCAGCGAACTCGCCGTGCAAATCGCCGGGCGTCTCGCGGCCCGGCTGCAGGGTCCCGCCGTCAGCAGCGCCTTCCTCGACTGGCTGGTGTCGAGCATCCAGGCAATGCCGGCAGCCGCGCGGCAAGCCGCCGCCGCGGAGGGCGGGTTCGACGCCGTCAGCGCCGCCGCTCTCGCCCCCGAAGAGCAGGAGACGACACGCAGCCGGATCGCGACCGCGTTCGGCGCCCAACCGAAAGTGACCTTCCGCACCGACCCGGCGTTGATCGCCGGCATCGAACTGCACGGCCCGCACTTCGCCCTCAGCAATAGCTGGCGGGCCGATCTCGGCCAAATCCTCAGAGACCTCCGCCATGCCCCCGGACGGTAGCACCGCGGCAGCAACCTGGTTCACCGGCGCATCCCGCGATGTCGCCGCCGCCAGTCTCGGCTCCCACGCCGAACAAATCGGCCGGGTGGAGGAGGTGGGCGACGGCGTGGCCCTCGTCTCCGGGTTGCCGGGTGTGCGGCTGGACGAGAAGCTGCGGTTCGCCGGCGGTCAGTTCGGCTTCGCCCAGGTGCTCGAACGCGGCCGCATCGGCTGCGTGCTGCTGGACGACGGCGACGGCGTGGCGGCCGGGGATGCCGTCCACGGCACCGGCGACGTCGTACGCGTGCCGGTCGGCCCCGGGCTGCTCGGGCGCGTGGTGGACCCGCTCGGCCGCCCGCTCGACGGCAAGGGCGCCGTTTCCGGTGAGTCGGTGCAGCCGATCGAGCGCGCAGCCCCCGCCATCATCGACCGGGACCTGGTCGTGCAGCCCGTGCAGACCGGGCTCGTGGTGGTGGACACCTTGTTCGCACTCGGCCGTGGCCAGCGGGAACTGATCATCGGCGACCGTGCGATCGGCAAGACGACGATCGGCATCGACACCATCATCAATCAGAAAGACAGCGATATCGTCTGCGTCTACGTCGCGATCGGGCAGAAGAGCTCGGCCGTCCGCCGCGCCATCGACGCGATCACGGCCTACGGCGCGCCCGACCGCTGCATCGTGGTCGCCTCGGAGGCGGCCGGCTCGCCGGGCCTGCAATGGATCGCGCCGTTCGCGGCCATGACCATGGCGGAATATTTCCGCGACCGCGGCCAGCACGCCCTCATCGTGATCGACGACCTCACCAAGCACGCCGCCACCCACCGGGAGATCGCCCTGCTCACCCGCCAATCGCCGGGCCGGGAAGCCTATCCAGGAGACGTGTTCTACGTGCACGCCCGGCTGCTGGAGCGGGCCGCCAAGCTGTCGAAGGAGAAAGGCGGCGGGTCACTGACGGCGCTGCCGATCGCCGAGACCGACGCCGGCAACCTCAGCGCCTACATTCCCACGAACCTGATCTCCATCACCGACGGCCAGATCGTGCTGGATGCCAAGCTGTTCTACCAGGGGCAGAAACCGGCCGTGGACGTGGGCACCAGCGTCAGCCGGGTCGGCGGCAAGACCCAGGCCGTGGCGCTGCGCAACGCGGCAAAGACGGTGCGGCTGGACTACGCGCAGTTCCTCGAATTGGAAACGTTCACCCGGTTCGGCGGCATGCCGGACACGCGGGTGCAGCAGCAGCTCACCCGCGGTGCGCGGATCCGCGCGATCCTGGATCAGCCGCAACATGCGCCCCTGCGGCTTGCCGACGAGGTGGCGCTGGTGCTGGCCGTGCAAGCCGGCTTGCTCGACGCGCTGCCGTTGCCGTCCATCGCCGCCTTCCGGCTCGGTCTGCGGGAGGCGATCGACACGCAAGCCGCTCCCAGCATCCAGCAGATGCAGGCGACCGGCACACTGGACGCCGCCGGAACCCAGGCGCTGCTCGACGTTCTGAAGCGCTACGCCGCAACCTTTGCCGCGGCGCCGTCCGCCAAGCCGGCCGCAGCACCATGACCGAACGCCTCGCCGACGTCAGCGCGCGTATCGCCGGCATCCGGCAACTCGGAGCCGTCATGAACGCCATGCGCGGCATCGCGGCAGCCCGCGCGCAGCAGGCCCGCGCCCAACTGGCCGCCGTGGACAGGTATGCGGCAACGATCGGCAGCGCGATCGCGCGAGCGCTGTCGCTGCGAGCGCCCGTGCAGCACGAGCCTGCCAGGGCGCCCGGTAAGCTCGCTCTGGTGCTGTTCTGCGCCGAACAGGGCTTTGCCGGCGCCTTCAGCGAACGGGTGCTGACCTCCGCCGGCGCCGACCTTGAACGCTCGGAGCTGTTCGTGCTCGGGACACGCGGCGCAGCGTCAATGGCGGAGCGAAGGCTGGCGCCCGTTTGGCAAGGTGCGATGCCGTCCCACTCCCCCGGCATCCCCAAGCTCGCGTCCGATATCGTGACCGCGCTCTATGCCCAGCTTGCTGGCGGCGATATCGACCGGTTGGATGCGGTCTTCTGCCAATGGCGGACCGGCGATGGCGTCCGGGTGACCCGGCAAACGCTCATCCCGCTCGATCCCGCTGCCTTCGCCGCCCCGGGCAGCGCCAACCCACCGCTGCTCAACCTACAGCCGGCCGCCCTGCTGCAGGCTTTGACCGCGGACTACCTGCACGCCCAGCTCTGTCATGCCGCCCTGCAAAGCTTCGCCGCCGAGAACGAGGCGCGCATGGAGGCCATGGCCGCGGCCCACACCCAGACGGAACGCCAACTTGCGACCTTGCAGGCGACGGAACGCCGGGTGAGGCAGGAGGAAATCACGGCTGAAATCATCGAACTCGCAGCAGGGGAAGCGGCGGCCCGTGAACGGGCCGCCTGAGTTCGGTGGCCCCATTCCTGACTTCGTTGCCTGAAAGTGCCAGGCCAGTAGCGCTGGAGCCCACACGGGAGGGCAGCACCGCCGTCCAGCAGGAAACAGCTTGGACCGCGCGTCAGGTCAGGACGGGCAGGGCAGCGGTAGCGCGACCCTGCCGAGCCGGCGCCCTTCGAGGTCCACGCCGCTTGCCACGGCGCTCGGAGCACCAACGTCCAGCATGTGACTGCAAGGGACGTCCTCCATGTCGGGTTTCGCCGAGCCGGATCGCTCAGTCTCGACCGGCCGTGAGCAGGCCTACGATGGCATCGCGCAGGCGTTCCATTGGATCATCGTAGCGCTTTTGGTCGTGCAGTACTTTACCGAGTGGGCGCCAAAGTCTCTGGGCGGCGGCAGCGACGCCCTTACCGACTGGCATCTGGCCATCGGCCCGACCATCCTGCTTGTGATGCTGCTGCGGCTGCTTTGGCGGCTTACGCACCGGCCGCCGCCGCCGCCCACCGACCTGCCTGTCGCCCTACGCTTGTTGTCGCGCGCGACCCATTACGCATTTTACGCGATCCTGATCGTGTTGCCGCTACTTGGATGGACGGCCGCCTCCGGGTTCGGCGTCACCCCTTACTTGCTCGGTTACATCCCGTTGCCGGCGCTTATCGCCAAGAACAAGTCGCTGGCCGACACGATCGGTGACGTCCATGGCACGCTGGCGCTGGCGCTTCTTGCCGTTATCGCGCTGCATGTCGCCGGCGCGCTCTACCATAGGCTGGTCAAGCATGACGGCGTCTTGCAGCGCATGCTGCCGTTTGAACGTCGCAAAGTTTCCTGAGCCAGGGCGGACTGGATCGGAGGCAGCGGACGCACTACTCCGCTGGGGCCGACGTTCCCTGCACGCCGTTCGCAAGCGGGCGCCGGTGCCCGAAGCCCTTCCGCTGGACGAGGGTGTAGAACGCCGGCGTGAACAGCAGTCCGAATACCGTCACGCCCAGCATGCCTCCGAAGACCGCCGTGCCCAGCGACTGCCGCATCTCGGCCCCCGCACCCGTCGCTACGACCAGGGGCGCAACGCCCAGTATGAAAGCGAACGACGTCATCAGGATCGGCCTAAGCCGCCGCCGTGCCGCCTCGATGGCCGCCGCAGCCGGGCTTCGGCCGCTGTCCTGGGCCTGCCGCGCGAACTCAACGATCAGGATCGCATTCTTCGCCGCCAAGCCCACCAGCACCACGAAGCCGATCTGCGCCAGGATGTCGATCGGCATGCCGCGGATCATCAGTCCCGAGACCGAGGCCAGCAGGCACATCGGCACGATCAACACGACGGCCAGAGGTGAGCGCAAGCTCTCGTAGTTGGCGGCCAGCACGAGGAAGACGAACAGGGCCGCAGCACCGAATACCAGGATGGTGGGCGTCCCTTTCTGCTCCTGCTGGAAGGCGATCTCCGTCCACTCGTAGCCGATACCCTGCGGGAGCACCTGGCTGGCAAGCTGTTCCATCCGCTTCAGCGCCGCCCCGGTAGCGACGCCCGGGGCCGCCACGCCCTGCACCTCGGCGGCCGGGTAGAGGTTGTAGCGCGGGACACGGTAGGGGATGGTCTGGTCACGCAGTTGCGCGACCGTGCCGATGGGCACCATCTCGCCGGCGGTGTTGCGGGCCTTCAGCCCCATCAGGTCAGACTTGTCGCGCCGGAACGGCCCGTCGGCCTGCGCGATCACCTGGTAGGTCCGGCCCAGGAAGTTGAAGTCGTTGACGTACTGCGACCCGAGATAGACCTGTAGCGTGTTGAACACGTCGGTCGGGGTCAGCCCAACCTTCTCCGCTTTCAGACGGTCCACGTCGGCGTAGATCGACGGCGACCCCGTGTTCAGCAACGTGAACACCCCGGCGAAGCTCGGGTCCTTGTTCGCCGCCCCCACCATCGCCTGCGCCGCGTTCACCAGCGCCTGGGTGCCGAGGCCTGCCCGGTCCTCCAGCATCATCTTGAAGCCGCCGGAGTTGCCGATGCCCTGCACGGGCGGCGGTGGGATTGTCAGGACATAGGCCCCCTGGATGACCGAGAGCCGCTTGCGGAGGTCGGCCAGGACCGAGTTCGCGGTCACGCCCGGCAGCTCGTGGTTATACAAGGATGGCAGGCCGGAGAAGATCGTGCCCGAGTTGGACGAGACGGTGAAGGTCGTCGCATCCAAGCCGGCGAACGGCGCCACGTGCTCGACCCCGCGCGTATGCAGGATGATGTCGATGGCCTGCTTCACCACTGCCTCGGTCCGCGTCAGGCTCGAACCCGGCGGCAGTTGCAGCACGGTGATCAGGTAGCCCTGGTCCTGCTCGGGGATGAAGCCGGTCGGAATGCGGGAGAACTCGAACCCCGCCACGGCGATCAGCGCGACATACAGCACGACGACCAAAGCGAGCCCGCGCACCAGCCGTTGGGTCAGGCGCCCATACGCGTCCGACAGCCACTCGAAGCCGCGGTTGAATGCGCCGAAGCCGAGACGGAGTATCCGGCCGGGCAGGTTCGGCTGGGCGGGATGGGCGTCATGCGGGCGCAGCAACAACGCGCAGAGCGCCGGGCTCAAGGTCAGCGAGACGAAGCAACTGATCACCGTCGAGGCGGCGATGGTCACGGCGAACTGGCGAAAAAACTGCCCGGAGATGCCGGACAGGAAGGCGGAGGGCACGAACACCGCGCATAGCGTCAGCGCGATCGACACGAGCGCGCCGCCGACCTCGTCCATGGTCCGATGGGCGGCCTCCTTTGGCTGCATGCCCGCGGCAATGTTCCGCTCGACGTTCTCCACCACCACGATCGCGTCGTCGACCACGATGCCCACGGCCAGTACGAGGCCGAACAGCGACAGGTTGTTCAGCGATATGCCGCACGCATACAGGATGCTGAACGTGCCCACGAGCGAGACGGGGATCGCGATGACGGGGATGACCGAGGCCCGCCAGGTCTGCAGGAAGACGAACACCACGCCGACGACGAGCAGGATCGCCACGAAGATCGTCGTGATGACCTCATTGACCGACTTCGCGACGAAGATCGTGGGATCGTAGACGATGGCCGACTTGAGACCCGTGGGGAATGACTTCCCGAGGTCCGCGACGGTATCGAGCACACTCCGTTCCACCGCCAGGGAGTTCGCCCCCGGCTGGGCGAAGATCAGGAGCGGCACCCCCTCCTTGTCGTCCATGAAGGCCGTCGAGCCGTAATCCGCGGCCCCGATCTCCACCCGGCCAACATCGCGGACACGGGTCGGCCGCCCCTGCGCATCTGTCTTGAGGATGACGTCGGCGAACTCGCCCGGCGTCGCCAGCCGGCCGAGCGTCTGCACGTTGAGCTGATAGGCGGCGCTGCTTTTGACGGGGGGCTGGTTCAAGAGACCGGCCGACACCTGGATGTTCTGCGCCCGCAGCGCCGCCAGAACCTCGCCGGCATCGAGCCCGTAAGCCGCGACCTTGTCCGGGTCGAGCCAGACCCGCATGGCGTAGTCCCGCGAGCCAAAGAGCTGCACGTCGCCGACGCCGGGCAGCCGCGCCAGTGCATCCTTCACATGCAGCGTCGCATAGTTGGATAGATAAAGGTTGTCCCGCGTTCCGTCTGGCGAATAGAGATGCACGGCCAGCAGGATATTCGGCGTTGCTTTGCGCACCTGCACGCCCAGGCGTTGCACGTCCTCCGGCAGCCGCGGCAGCGCGTCCTGGACGCGGTTTTGCGTCAGCATCTGCGCCACGTTCAGGTCCGTGCCGATCGCGAAGGTGACCGTGACGGTGAGCTTGCCGTCGCCGGTGGACTGGCTGCTCATGTAGATCATGTTCTCGACGCCGTTGATCTCCTGCTCGAGCGGCGTCGCGACCGTTTGGCTGACAACCTCGGCGGAAGCCCCGGGGTAGCTCGTGGTGACCTGCACCGTGGGCGGCACGATCTCCGGGTATTGTGCCACCGGCAGGATCACGAGGGCGCCTAGCCCCACTAGCGTGACGAAGATGCTGAGCACGGCCGCCAGGATCGGGCGGTCGATGAAGGTATGGGTGAAGCGCATCGCGCCCTCCTCGGGTGAACGGGTCAGTCGTTCGTCATCGTCACGCCAATCGGCGAGTTACTCGGCGTCGGGATCCGGTTTGATCTCGCCGGCGACCGGGGTGACCTTGGCCCCCGGCCGGACCCGCACGAGCCCGTCGATCACGACCCGGTCCCCCGGCGCCAGGCCATTGCGGATCACGCGCAAGCCTTGCTCCAGGTCGCCGACGTCCACCAGCTTCGGCACGACGGTCCCGTCGGGTGCGACGGTCATCACGACCTGCCGTGATTGGTCGGGCACCACGGCGGCAGCCGGCACAAGCATCGACGGCTGCGGCGCCCCGAGGCTCAGGTGCAGCCGGGCGAACTGGCCGGGCGTGATCGCCAGGTCCGGATTGGGCACGGTGGCCCGGGCGCGGATCGTGCCGCTGCTCCGGTCAACAGCGTTGTCGATGAAGTCGAGCTTGCCGTGCCGGTCGAAATGGCCGTCGCCGTACAGGCTCACCGCCACGTCGGACGGTGGCGAGCCATTAGGATGGCCCTTCTGATAGGCCGCATAGTCGGCCTCGCTCATATCGAAGGTCAGGTAAATCGGATCGAGCGAGACGATCGTCGCGAGCAGGGTCGATTGGCCCGTCCCGCCCCGGCTGCCGCTCACCAGGCTTCCCAGGGATACGAGGCGCGCGCCCATGCGGCCGGCGAACGGCGCCGTGATCTTCGCGAACTCGAGGTCGAGCCGCGCATCGTCGATCGCCGACTTCGCGGTCTGGATGGCCGCCTGCGCGCTGCGGTCGTCAGCGGCGCGGGAGTCGACCGTCTCCGCCGAGCCGTAGTCGGTCCGCTTCAGTTGCTGCGCCCGCCATAGCTCGGCGGCGGTCAGCACCTGTTTCGCCTGGGCGTTCTGCAATTGCGCGACGGCCATGTCGAGCCGGATCTGGAACGGCCGTGGATCGATGGCGAACAGCGGATCGCCGGCCCGTACGGTCTGTCCGTCCCTGAAACCGATGGCCGATAGCGTGCCGCCGACTTGCGCTCGCAACTCCACAGTGTCCACGGCTGCAAATTGGCCGAGCAGGCGGCTCGTCGCCTGTACAGTCTTCTGCAACGGCGCGCTGACCGTCACTTGCGGCGGCGGTGGCGGGGCAGGGGGCGCCGCTGCCCCGGGCCAGTTCTTCTCGGCAACCAAGCTGCCCGCCACCACGAGCGAGGCAACCACGGCTAACCCCAGCCATCGCCTGGCACGCAACCTAGGCTGCCGTACATCGCCGGCCCGCGTCGCTTGCCCGGCCGCTTCCACCTGCACACGCCTGAGTTCCGTCATGGACAACCTCTCGATTTGGCGGACCGCTCGTGGGGGCGTGACGGCGGTGGACCCGCTT
Organism: uncultured Acetobacteraceae bacterium; assembly: GCA_964247705.1. Taxonomy (GTDB): domain Bacteria; phylum Pseudomonadota; class Alphaproteobacteria; order Acetobacterales; family Acetobacteraceae; genus LMUY01. Next base: position 10,894 of record CAXTVQ010000026.1, read on the forward strand.
GGTAAAGGAGTCGCTCACGCACCGCCTTGTGTCCGCGATATGCATCGCAATCACACAACCGCCGCTTAGATAGAGCTCTCTATCATTGGATCAAGAGCCGTAGGGGAGCCGGGTCATGAAGGTTTCGGGGAAGACAGCGGCGGCCAACCGCGCTGCCCTGGTGGACACGGCGAAGCGGCTGCTGCAGGAGCGCGGTTTTGACGGAGCCGGGGTCGTCGATATCAGCCGGGCGGCCGGGCTGACTCAAGGCGCGCTTTACGGGCAATTCGGCTCCAAGGATGGCCTTGCTGCCGAAGCCGTCCGCAAGGCGTTCGCCGACGGCGCCGATGCATGGCGTGACCTCAACGAGAACGCGCCCGATCCTCTTTCCGCCTACCTCGACGCGTATCTGTCCGAACTCCACCTGACCGATGTCGGATCGGGTTGCATCCTCGCTGCCTGCCTCTCGGAGGTGCGCCGGCAGGACCACGCGATCGGGACGGCGTTCACCGAAGGGTTCTCGGCGATGGCGGAACTCATGCAGAAAGCCCTGCCGGACGCGACCGCTCCGGACGACGCCCGCCGCCGTGCTCTGGCCGTCATGTCTGGCCTCGTCGGCAGTGTCTCGCTCGCCCGGGCTGTGGCGCCGACCGACCCGGCGCTCGCGCGCGAGATCATCGCGGCCGCGCGCGAAGAATTGCGGCAGATGGCCATTCGCTGACCAGGC
>CAXTVQ010000026.1:11699-54662 GCA_964247705.1 uncultured Acetobacteraceae bacterium
CACCGCCAGCCGCCGCCGGATCGTCTCAAGCTGGTAGCCCGCGTCCACCTTCGGCGCACAGAACCCGCCTCCCGAAGGAGCATCTGGGTGGAGCGCCGCGAACTCGCTCGCATTGTGGAACATACCCCTGCTGTTGTCGTCCAAGAAGCTCTCGGACGGCGCGCCCTCGGCGAGCAGCACGTCGTGGCTGTCCAACTCGACGTGATAGTAGTCGATCCGATCCAGACGGCAGTGCTGCGCGATGGAGCTGCCATTCACCAGGCACCGGGCGGGAATAAGCAAGCCGTCCAGGAACATCGCATGCTCCGGCGATACCAGCAGGTCACGGCGGGGTAGTCCCTCACCGAGCGACCCGGCGCGGAACCGGATCGGTTGCGCGCCGGGATTGGCGGCCAGGAAACGGCCGGCGTAGGAGCGGCGGCCTATCCAGCGGATAGACCGGTTTGCACCGGCCGCAGTGACAACGGCATCGCCGATCGCGAGCGTTTCGACGGCCTGTTCACCACGGGGCGTCGAGATGAGGGTGCCGCGGCAGTAGCATGCCGGCTCAGCGGATACCAAAACACCGTAATCCTGACTCATTCCGCCATTGCTGACGGCGAACGCGACGTTCGAATAGTTACCGGCGAGGGTCAAGCTATCCGTGTCGTAGCCGTTGGTCACCGTGAGCGTGCCAGTGCCGCTGTCGAAGCTGGCGCTCGTCGTGCTCGATAGGTAGCTCAGGTCGGGGAAGAACAGCTCGCCACCCGGCAGTAGGACCGAGCCGGTGACCATGCCTCCACCGTTGCCACTTCCCCCTACGGATGTGGGGGGAATGGTGAAGTCGATAACCTGCTCGCCCCCGCTGCTGATGACGGCGCCGACCGCCGTGCCTCCAGCTTCCACCATCTGCATGGTGCCCATGCTCAAGGTCACGCCGCTGTCGAAGCCGCCGCTTTCGACGATCTCGACGGCGCTGCCAGTCAGCACGTTGGCAAAGGCGTTGCCCTCCAGATCCAGCCCCGTCGCGTCGGCAAAAGTGACGGCGGATACGGTTCCGCCCGGCCCGACATCGACGGCGCTCGGAATCGGGAAGACCGTGGCTCCGGACGTGAGCAGCGGATAGCCGCCCTCGACAAGGCCGCCCTGGAGCACGCCGCCCGCTTGGACCGCGGCCAGGGAGCCGCCATCGAGCAGCAGACCCACCGCGCTGGTCGGGTAGAACACCGAGCCGCTGTTGGTGTAGACCACGAACACGCCGGTGGTGACCGTGGTGCCCCCTAGTTCGACCGTGCCGCTCACCACGCTGCCGGTCCGTGGCACCAGGTAGCCGCCTGGCTCCAAGATGGTGTCGACGGCGCTCGCCGGGTTGGAGCCAAACGCGGCGAAACTTTCCAACCCGACAGCGCCACCGCTCTCGATGGTGGTGTTGCTGAGCGTCCCGCCCAGCGCGGCCAGCGCGCCGCCGTTGCGGACGTCCGTCCCGTCCGCCTCGCCGTCGATAGCGCCACCCAGCCCGCCCGATTCTATGGTCGTGCCGCTGAGAATGCCGCTTCCGATGATGCCGGCCGCACCGCTCAGCGTGACGTCCGCGCCGTAGGACGCGCCGCCGTCCACCAGCAAGCGCCCGCCTGCTCCGATCAGGGCGCCCGACGCGAGGCCACCCGACTCGACTGCGACGAGCCCGCCATTGGCTTGCGTGCCGTTCGCGACACCGCCGCTTTCCACGAACAGGAACGCGCCTGAACCGAGACCCGTGCCGGTCGCCAACCCGCCAGTGCCGAACACCAGGTCCAGCACGCCGCTCGAAACGGTGTCGCCGTTCGTGGCCAGGCCGGCATAGCTGAACCCGGCAACCTGCGATTGGGCCAGCACTCCTGCTGAAACCACGGCGCCCCCGAGATCGGTGGTCCCGGCCTCGGTGCCGCCGATAAGCGCCAACACCCCGCCATTGGATACCGTCGTGCCGAGTACGCTGCCCCCGGCAAAGACCTCTGCTGCTCCAGCGCCATCAACCGTGGTATTGACCGCGCTGCCGAAGCCGCTCGTGTCGCCCTCCCCGACGGAGATCAGGCCGCCGGTCAGGACGGTGGTGCCGCTGGCCACCCCCGTGTCGACCTCCAGCACGCCGCCGTTCTGCACCAGCGTGCTGATGACGCTGCCGCTACCGAAAACGTACTGCTCACCACCGGAAAGGATCGTAGCCCCGCTCGCTTGGCCACCCTCGACGTCCTGCTCGCCGCCGTTGGAGATGATGCTGCTGATCGATAAGCCGCCGTCATCGACCGACTCGAAGGCGCCAGACAGCAGCGTGTTGGCCGTGGCCACTCCCCCGGCCTCGACGGTCAGCGTGTCGCCGGATGACAGGGTTATGCCGTTGACCGGGCTACCCGCGGTCGCCACGTAATCTGCCATATCGAACCTCCCTAGCGTCTGCGGAACCGCTCAAAGCCGCTGAGTGTTTCTCCAAATATCACCAGCGTCATCATCCATTTGAACTACGAACGAAACAAAACTTCCCCATTCACGACGGCAGGGCGGCGAGCGAGCGAACTGCTGCCGGGTGTGGTGATCATTAGTTTGACCAGCGCCCTCACACCCGGCCTCGATGCGCGAGAGGCGCAGTCCGAGGCCAGGGGTCGCGAACAGGGTGCCCTTCTCTGAATGGACGTTTCCGGCCTGGGTCATCGATGCCATGGTGCCCGCGCGAATACGTGAGCGCAGGGGCGGACCGAGATGTACGTGCCAGTCATGCCGGACATGGCGCCTGATACCGTCACCGGGTTGGGCGTATTAGGGCGGTTGCACCGCAATGGCTTTACCGCATTTCCGGCTCGCTGTTTCCGCGAACCAGTGATCCGCATGAACGTCTGGAGAAGGGTGCTCGTTCTGCTCAGTAGCCCAGCGGGCGCGAAGCACGTTCTAGCGACGCACGCGGAAGACTTTCGGCGGCTGCGGGCCGGCAAGCGAATTCTCGGACCGATCGTTGGTCGCGGGCTTCTGGTGAGCGAAGGTGAGGCCTGGCGGCGGCAGCGGCGGGTGCTGGCGCCCGCCTTCACGCCCCGCACCATCCCGGTCCTTTCTACTCATATCGAGAGCGCCGCCGCGAGATCCTGCGCGCGGCTCCACTCTGTCGTGGGGCAGTCAGTTGACCTCATGGCCGAGTTGCAGGCCTTGAGCCTCGATATTGCGGCCGCGTCGATGTTTTCGCTCGAGGCGGCGTTGTTTGGTGTGCCGATGCGTCGGATGCTGAAAAGCTATATGACGGGAGCAGGCCGGCCGGCACCGAGTGATTTCTTGCTGCCGGATTATGTCCCGACCTGGCGGTCGGTGCAGCGGGCCGTGTTCCGGCGACGTTGGACCCGGCTGATCCGCACGATCATCGTGGCGCGGCGGCGGCAGCAGCCGGCAAGTGATGCTCGCGACTTATTCGACCTCATCGCCGACGCGCACGGAGGCGGCGCCGACGATCTGCTGGCCGACGAGGTTGCGACGATGGTCGTCGCCGGCCACGAGACAACGGCGCTCGCGCTATTCTGGGCATGTCTGATGTTGGCGCGAATGCCGGACTGGCAGGCCGCGATCGGAGCCGAGGCCGGGATGCCCCTGGGCGAGATGCGGCACACGCATGCTTTCGTGCGAGAGGTGCTGCGGCTATACCCGCCAGCATTCATGACAGCGCGCGAGGCAATGCGGGCGCAAAGCATCGAGGGTGTTTCGGTGCCAGCAGGTGCGATGGTGCTCCTTCCGATTTGGCTGCTGCATCGCCGTCCGGAGTTGTGGGGGAACGCAGACCGTTTCGAGCCAGCACGGTTCCTCGACGGGCCCGAGCCTGGCCGGTTCGACTACCTGCCGTTCGGGGCCGGTCGACACGTCTGCATCGGCGCACAACTTGCCATGACTGAGTCGGTCATCGTTCTCGCGCGGATCATGGAGTCATTTCGGCTGACGCTGACCGATATGACGCCCGTGTTGCCTGTGGGTGTGATTTCGACGCGGCCAAGCTATTCGCCAAAATTTCAGGTGGCCCTGCGCTGACGGTCTGCTCGGTCGACTCATTTGGAGCAACCGGTTGCAGGGCGCTGCGAGTGCCGGGTCGATGCGTTGGCTGCCATGTACCCGTGACCAGCGCGCCTGGGCTCCGAAACAACCGGGGAGAGCCAAATGGCGTTGAAGGCGGCTTCGGGCGAACCCCTTGCCGATCCGTCTTGGCGGGTTCCGGCTGCGCCATGCCGGAGTGGCTTGAGGACCATCCAGGGTAGCTTGAGCCGCTGGCCGGCGAAGAGGAAGCGCGTCTGCGCGCATACAAAGGATTGGACGTGCCGTTACGGGTGGCCGTGTTGTTGGTGGCAAGCAAGATTGCGCTCAGAACGAAGGCTCTGGAGCGGAAGGTGCGGGGAGTTTGACAGAAACGCTTCGGAAGCATTCTCTTATAGCGAGGTTCAGGCGGCTTCCGGGACGGCAGGCCTTATCGCACTGACGCCACAACCTGGAGCAAAGTTTGACAAACAGGAGTGACTTATGAGCGCAGCCCTTCAAACCCCCGCACTGCAGATCGTTCAGTCGATCAGGGACCGCGTCAGCCCAGCGGAATGGGACGCGCGCGTCCAACTCGCGGCCGCCTACCGGCTGACGGCGATGTACGGCATGACCGAGATGACGGCCAACCATATCTCCTGCCGTGTCCCGGGCGAAGACGGTCACTTCCTCATCAACCCGTATGGCATGCTCTATGAGGAGGTCACGGCGTCCAGCCTGTTGAAGATCGACCTCGACGGCAACATCCTGCTCAACGCCACCGAATTCGGCGTGAACCGTGCGGGCTTCGTGATCCATAGTGCCATCCACGCCGCCCGCCACGATGTGGACTGCGTCGCCCATACCCATACGCCCGCCGGTATGGCGGTGTCGGCGATGGAGTGCGGCCTGTTGCCCATCGCGCAGACCATGATGCGCTTCCTGCACGTTGCCTACCACGACTTCGAAGGCATTGCCGACGACGAAGGCGAACGCGAGCGACTGGTCGCCGATCTTGGTGATGATGATGCCATGATCTTGCGCAACCACGGCCTGCTGGTCTGCGGCCGGTCCGTCGGCGAGGCATTCAACCTGCTGTGGCGGATGGAGCGCTCGTGCCAGACGCAGGTCATGGCGCTGTCCTGCAACACGAAGTTGGTTTTCCCGCCTGCCGACGTGGCCGAGAAAACCTATGAGAAGATGTCCTCACGCCGCGAACGCCGGCCTGGCGAGATCAAAGTCGTGTCTGCCTGGCCGGCCCTGCTGCGCAAGCTCGACAAGGCCGACCCAACGTATAAGGAGTAACTGCGAGGGAAGGTCCTCGGTACGAGGACTATCCCAGCCGCATGAAGCGGCGGCCTGGTCTGCCCCGGTTCACTGGACCCTCAACCATGCCAACGAGCTCGTAGAACGGGAGAAGCCAGATGTCCGATGGCAGCGTGCTCTATACGACCGATGGCCCGGTCGCGACCATTACGATGAACAGGCCGGAGAAACTGAACGCCCTGAATAGCGCGATGCTGGACGGGCTCAACCGATCCCTGGACCAGGCGGAAGCCAACGCCGCGGTGCGAGTGGTGGTCCTGCGCGGCGCGGGGCGCGCGTTCTGCGCCGGAATGGACCTTGATCCCTCCGCCGGCGTACCGGAGAACTTGGGCGTTGCAGCCGACCGCGACGAACTGCGCCGCGCGATCGCGACGTTCGTCCGCTTCTGGGACTGCCCGAAACCGACTATCGCCCAGGTGCACGGTTTCTGCATCGCCGGTGGGACGATGCTGGCGATGGCCTGCGACATCACCTTCGTAACCGCCGATTGCCGCATCCGTTTCCCCTCCATCCCCGTCGGCGGCGGCTTCGTCAGCACGTTTTGGACCCTATTCGTCGGCCCGAAGAAGGCCAAAGAGATGGATTTCGTCGCGGGCAGCGAAGTGACAGGCGCGGAGGCCGCATCCTGGGGTTTCGCCAATCATGCGGTGACCGCGGACGAGTTGGAGCCCCGGGCGATAGGCATGGCCCGCATGATCGCGCGCACGCCACCCGACCTGCTGAAGCTGAAGAAGGCGGCGATCAACGCCGTCTCCGAACGGCAGGGCTTTCGCGAGGCGATGATGGGCGGCGCCGATTGGGACGTACTCTGCCACTTCAGTCATGGCGCGCTCGACATGCGGCGCCGGATCGGCGAGATGGGGCTCAAGGGCGCCATCGCTTCGCTGGACCGCGATGCCGGGATAGCGCCCCAGGCGTGACCGTCGTGCCGGAGCGTCCCCGGCATTAGCTGCTGCGTTACATCTATCGGCAGGCGGAGTAATACTTCGATCTGGCGTGGCGTCCGCCGCCACCGTGGTCGGCGTGGTGGCGTTGTTGGTGCTCGCCCTGCTGGCGAAGCAAGCGTCGGACCGGAAGGCGGATTATGCGAGCTAGCCGCCTGCCTCGTCTGGCTGCGATGCCGGCGGCAGACCCGCGACTCGGCGACCACGTTGCGGCCAAGAGTGACACTGCCCCGCGTGAGCGAGGGCACGCGCGATCAGTCCAGCGTCGGGTCCAGCCGGTCCCGCAGCCAATCCCCCACGACGCCGATGCACAGCGTCGTCAGCACGATCGTGACACCCGGCGCCAGCAGGATCCACGGCGCCCGCTGCAGGTAGTCGCGCGCGTAGCCGACCATGTTGCCGAGCGAGGTCAGCGGCGGCTGCACCCCCAGGCCCAGGAACGAGAGCCCGCTCTCCAGCAGGATGATCTCCGGAAACGACAGGGTCGCCGAGACGATCAGCGTGGAGGCGATGTTCGGCAATACGTGGCGGCCATAGACGCGCAACGGACCCGCCCCCAACTGGCGCACGCTCGCCGCATAGCCTTGCCCGCCCGCCGCGATCGCCAGGCCGCGGGCGATGCGAGCGTGGCGCTCCCAGCCGTAGAACCCCATCAGGCCGATGAACAGCGGCAGCGCGTCGCCGAAGAACGCCAGCACCGCCAGCGCCATGATCAGGAACGGCAGCGCCGCCTGAAAGTCGATCAGCATCAGCACCGCCTGCTCCACCCAGCCGCGGAACTGCGCCGCAAGCAAGCCGAGGGTGGTGCCGAGCACCGTGCCGATCACCGTTGCCCCCATGGCGATGAGCAGCGAGATGCGGATGGACACGATCAGCCGGGACAGCACGTCCCGCCCTAGTTCGTCCGTGCCCAGCGCGTGCGCCCAGTGGCCGCCGAAGCCCACCGGCGGCTGCAGGCGGGCGCGAAGGTCGAGTGCCGTGATGCCGTAGGGGCGAAGCTGGTCCGCGAACAGCGCCACCGCCAGCATCAGCGCCAACCAGGCGAACGCCGCCATCACGGCCCAGGGGGCGCGGGGCCGCACCGCCAGGCCCATCACGCTCGCCGACATCAGGCGTGTCCTACGCTGCGCAAGCGCGGGTCCAGCACGCCGTAGAGCAGGTCCACGATCAGGTTGGCCGCTACCATCGTGCTTGCAACCAGCAGCAGGATGCATTGCACGACGCCGAGGTCGCGGTTGGACACGGCCACCACCAGCAGCCGGCCGACCCCGGGCCAACTGAACACGCTCTCCACCACCACGGCGCCGGCCATCAGGCTGCCGACCATGAAGCCCACGATGGTCACCGTGGGGATCGCCGCATTCGGCAAAGCGTGGCGGCGCACGACCGCGGCCCAGGGCACCCCGCGCGCACTGGCAGTGCGGATGTACGGCTGGCCCAGCACCTCCAGCATTGCCGAGCGAGTGAACCGCGCCAGGATCGCGGCGCCGCCCGCCCCGAGGGTGATCACTGGGAGCACGGCGCTGCGCCAGCCCGCCTCGCCCCCCGACGGCAGCCAGTGCAGTTGCACGGCGAACACCAGCACCAGCACGAGCCCCAGCACGAAGGACGGCACCGTGAACCCGGCCGTCGCTAACGCCATCACCGCGCGGTCGATCGCCGTGTTGCGGTGCAGGGCCGCATAGATGCCGGCGGGGATGCCCAGACAGACTTTGAGCGCCAGCGCCGGCAGCGTGAGTGCCAGGGTTGCCGGGATGCGCTCGGCCACCAACTCGATGGCGGGGCGGCCGTCGCGCATGGACTGGCCCAGGTCGCCATGCGCGATGTTGCCGAAATAGCTCACGTACTGCACCCAGATCGGCCGGTCCAACCCCCAGGCGTGGCGGAACGCGGCGATGGCCTCGGGCGGCGCGTCGGGCGACATGATGAGCAGCGCCGGGTCACCCGACAGGCGCAGCACGACGAAGGCGAAGGTCACCACCAGCAGCACCGTGAGCAGCGCGCGGCCGAACCGCAGCAGCAGGAACCGGATCACGCGAGCCCGCGCGGCGACAGGTCCACGTAGAACGACGCCGTGCCATACCAGGGAAGCGACTTGCGCACGCCGGTGAAGTTCGCGTTCTGGTGCAGCACGATATACGCCGGGTCCTCCCGCTCGCAGATTGCCAGCATGCGGGCGAACATCCCGCGCCGCGCGGTGAGGTCGGTGCTGGCGGTCATGGCGGTGCAGAGCCGGTTCATCTCGGCGTTGGTCCACTCGCCCACCGCCTGCTGCGCGCCGTCCGGGCCTTCCTGGTTCACGATGGAGGAGACCGGGTCGTCGAAGGTGGCAGAGTTGGACCAGTCGCGCAGGCCGCGCTGCGGGGTCTTGTCCAGCACTTGGGACCAGTTCTCGTGGATGCCGATCTGCACGTTAAGCCCGACATCCTGCCACATCGCGGCGAGCACCTGGGCGGTGGCAGTCTCGGCCACGTAATAGTTGTCGCGTATGCGGTAGGGGATAGGATCGCCCTTATACCCCGCGGCGTTCAGCAAGGCGCGGGCGGCAGCGGGATCGGTGGGTGGGACCGTCCAGTCCGGCACCAGCATCGGGCCGTAAAACGGGAACTGCAGGCCGGGGGGAACGGTGGTGCGGCCGGACCACAAGCTGTCCACGATGGCGCGTCCGTCCACCGCCTGTGCCATCGCGAGGCGCACGCGGGGGTCGGCGAGGGCCGGGTGATGCGCGTCGAAGTTGACGATGCGGTGGTTCGGCACGGGGCCGCCGCGGACGAGGTGTCGGCCGGTGGCCTCGATGGTGGCGATCTGGTCCGGCAGGATGTCGCAGGCCAGGTCGTACTCGCCCGAGAGCAGGCCGTTGGCCCGCGCCGCCGCCTCCGGCACCTCGAGGAACTGCAGGCTGCGGCAGGGCGGGCGGCCACCCCAATAGTCGTCGTGGGCGTCGAGGATCAGCGACACGTCCGGACGGAACGCGCGCAGCTTGTAGGGGCCGGTGCCGGCGGGGGCGCGGGCGTAGTCGATCCATGGCGTCTTGAACGACCGCGGGCTGACGATCTCGCTGCCGCCTGCGGACAGCCGGCCCTCCATCGTCACGTCGGGCCTCCTGTTGACCACCAGTACGGTGAGTGGCCCGGTGGCTTCCACGCGGTCCAGGTCCGGCCAGTGGCGGCGTGCGACCGCGGTGACGTCCGCCGGGAGGCCGGGGCCGAACATGCGCATCGAGAAATTCCAGGCAACGTCCTCTGCCGTCAGGGTGCTGCCGTCGTGGAACGTCACACCGGGCCGCAGGGTGAGCTCCACGGTGCGGTCGTCGATGCGCCGGGTTGACGCGGCGAGGCCAGGAACGCGCTCCAGCCAATGCTGCTGGTTGCGGGCGACCGGCGTTTCGAGCATGGCCGCGAGATAGTGTTCGCTGGCGTTGGAGGACTGCTCGCGCAGTGGTTCGAGCGTGCCGGTGTTGGCGATCTTCTGCACAGCGATGGTGAGCGACGGGCGGGTGTCGGCCTGCGCAATGGCGAAGCGGGGCAGCGAGGCGGCAGCGGCCGCGAGCAGCGTGCGGCGGCGCACGGTCATGAGGCAGCCCTCACCCCAACCCTCTCCCGTGAAGGACGGGAGAGGAAGCTTCCCTGTGCGACGTGGCAGGCGACCAGGCGGCCGTCGCCCGGCAGCGGTTCGAGCGCGGGCGCCTCCACCCGGCAGCGCGCGACCGCCACCGGGCAGCGCGGATGGAACGCGCAGCCGCTCGGCCGGTCCGCCGGGTTGGGCGGGTCGCCAGCCAGCACGATGCGCTGCCCGCTGCCCGGGATCGAGCCGACCAACGCGCGTGAATACGGATGCGCCGGATCGGTGAACACGGCGTCCGGATCGCCGTGCTCGATCACGCGGCCCAGATACATCACTGCGACATCATGGCTCACCTGGCGCACGATCCGAAGGTCGTGGCTGATGAACACCATCGCCAGGTTGCGCGCGGACTGCAGGTCCATCAGCAGGTTCACGATCTGCGCCTGGATCGAGACGTCCAGCGCCGAGACCGGCTCGTCGCACACCAGCAGGTCGGGCGAGGTCGCCAACGCGCGGGCCAGCACCACGCGCTGCCGCTGCCCGCCGGAGAGCGCGTGCGGGTGCCGGGCGGCCTGGTCCGGGCGCAGGCCCACATCCTCCAGCAGCGCCGCCACACGGTCCCCCACGTCACCGATCCCATGGATGAGCAGCGGTTCGGCGATCTGCGCCCGCACCCGCAGCCGCCGGTCCAGCGCGCCGAGCGGGTCCTGCGGCACCAGTTGCATACGGGCGCGCAGCTTGCGCCAGGCCGCGGTGCCGGCGGGCGGCATCGCGGACCCGGCAAACCGCACGACCCCCGCATCCGGCGCCTCCAGCCCGAGCGCCAACCGTCCGGTGGTGGATTTGCCGCAGCCGGACTCGCCCACCACGCCCAGCGTGCGGCCGGGTTGGACCGCGAGGCTCACCCCGTCCACCGCGCGCACGGGGGTGCTGCGGCCCAGCCAGCCGCGGCGCTGAGCGTACGTGCGGCCTACGCTGTCCAACTCGAGCAGGTTCACGCCGCGGCCCGGATGCAGGCGGCGCGGTGGGCCGGCGCCACCGGGTCCAAGCCGGGCACGGCGGCGTCGCACGCAGCGACGTGGCGGTTGCAGCGCGGGGCGAAGGCGCAGCCCGGCGGCATCGCCCATGGCTCCGGCACACGGCCGGGAATGGCTAGCAGCCTGCGGCGTGGGCCGGCCATCGGCGGCAGCGCGCCGAGCAGGCCGGCGGCGTAGGGGTGGGCCGGGTGTGCGAACAGGGTCGCGGCAGGCGCCTCCTCCACGATGCGGCCAGCATACATCACGCAGACACGGTCGCACATGTCGGCGACCACGCCCAGATCGTGGCTGACCAGCACCAGCGCCATGCCGGTCTCGCTGCGCAGACGGGCGAGCAGGTCCAGGATCTGCGCCTGGATCGTGACGTCGAGCGCCGTGGTGGGCTCGTCGGCGATCAGCACGTCCGGCTGGCCGGCCAAGGCGGCGGCGATCATCACGCGCTGGTTCTGGCCGCCGGACATCTCGTGCGGATAGGCCTCCATGCGGGCGCGGGCGCCGGGGATGCCGACCTGCTCCAGCAGCCGCAACGCCTCGGCGCGGGCGGCGGCACCCGACAGGCCCCGGTGCAGGTGCACGGCCTCGGCGATTTGGCGGCCGATGCGGTGGACGGGGTTGAGCGCACTCGCCGGGTCCTGGAAGATCATGGCGATCCGGCCGCCGCGGACGCGGTCCAGCACGGATTGCGGCTGATGCAGCAACTCGGTGCCGTCGAATGTCACACGTCCGGCCACCGTGGCGGACCCTGGGAGCAACCCGAGTGCAGCCAGCCAGGTGACGGACTTGCCGCAGCCGGACTCGCCGACCAGGCCGAGGCTTTCGCCCTTATCCAGGGACAGATCGATGCCGTGCAGCGCGACCGTGCCGCGGAAGGCGACGGTGAGGTTGGCGATGGTGACGAGCGGCGACATGTCAGCCGAAACGTAAGCTCCTCTCCCGCTGGCACACCGTCATGGCCGGATCAAGTCCGGCCATGACGAAGGTCAGGCCCAATTCTTCGGCCGGAAGTCCATCGCGAACGAAGGAGCAGCCCTCCAGCCGATCGACTTCGGCTTGCCGGTAAACGTCGCGTTCTGGTGCAGCACGCTATAGGCCGGATCCTCCCGCTCGCAAATCTGCAGCATGCGGGCGAAGATCGCGTGGCGCCGCGCGCGATCCGTGCTGGTTTCCAGCTCATAGGACAGAGTGTTCATCTCGGCGTTGGTCCACTCGCCGTATTGCTGCTGCTCGCCGTTGGGACCGTGCTGGCTGACGATGCTGGACACGGGGTCGTTGAACGACGCGGAGTTGGACCAGTCGCGGATGCCGCGGGCCGGGCCGCGCTCGAGCACCTGGGTCCAGTTCTCCTTCATCCCGATCTCCACGTTCAGGCCCACCTGGCGCCACATCTCCACCAGCACCTGGCCGTTGGCGACCTGGTTCGTGTAGTAGTCGTTCAGCAACCGGTACGGGATAGGATCACCCTTATAGCCCGCCTGCTTCAGCAGGTCCCGCGACATCGCCACGTCGTAGCCCGGCACCGTCCAGCCGTGGACGAACATCTGGTCGTAGAACGGCCATTGCAGCCCGGCGGGGATCACCGTGCGGCCGTCCCACAGGCTCTCCACGATCTGCTTGCGGTCGATCGCGTGCGCCATCGCGAGGCGCACCTTTGGGTTTTGCAAGGTGGGGTGGTGCATGTCGAAGGCGGTGATGCGGATGTTCGGGATCGTGCCGCCCTGCACCTCGAACCCGGCATGGCCCTCGATCCCCGCGATCTGATCCGGCGGAACGTCGGCTGCGAACTGGTACTCGCCGGTGAGCAGGCCGTTGATGCGGGCACTCGTCTCCGGCACCTCCATCAGGCGCAACGTTCGGATCGGGGGCCGGCCGCCCCAGTAATCGTCATGCGCGTCCATGGTCAGCGACACATCTGGCCGGAACTCACGCACCTGGTAGGGGCCAGTGCCGATCGGGGCGCGAGCATAATCCAGCCAGGAGGGCGCTTCCTCGAACGCGCGCCCGCTGATGATGCCGCTAGCCGTGGTGGAAAGGCGCCCCTCCATCGTCACGTCCGGCGTCGCGTTGACGAACCGCACGGTGTATCTGTCCACTGCCACAACCCGGTCCAGTGCCGGCCAGAACCGGCGGCCGACGGGCGGGATCTCGGCAGGCAGGTCCTTGCTGCGCCGCGTGGTGACGATGCTGCCCGAGAGCGGCAGCGTCTTGCCCTGGCTGGTCGGGTGGGTGTCGCCGAACATGTGGGCGGGGCTGAAACTCGCGATCACGTCGTCCACGGTGAACTCGTCGCCATTATGCATGCGCACGCCGCGGCGCAGGTCCAGCTCCACCGTCCTGTCGTCGATGCGGCGCCAGGCGGTGGCGAGGCCGGGGACGGGTTGCAACTGTCCCTGGTAGTCGAGGTCGATCAGCCGCTCGATGTGGAACAGGCTGAGCCTGGTTCCGACGTTGGACTGCTCACGCAACGGGTCCAGCGTGTTGCTGTTGCTGATCTTCTGCACGGCCACGGTGATCGTGGGGCGCGTGTCGGGCTGCGCGATCGCGAACCGGGGCAGCGCCGCGGCCGCGCCGGCCAGCAGGGTGCGGCGGGGAAGCGTGATCATGCGGATCGCTCACGTTGTTCGAGCCCGCCGGGTGTGGCGCGGTAATGCGTCAGCGTGCGGTCCGCGTGCTGCAGCCGCCACGACAGCGCGCGCTGGGCGTAGTCGCGCACCAGGATTGCATAGGCCGGGTCGGCGGACAGGTTGCGGAACTGATCGGGGTCGGCGCGCAGGTCGAAGAAAAGCGGCGGCAGCGCGGCGAAGTGGACGTATTTGTAATCCGCGTCCTGCACCACGCAAAGGCTCGCCTCCTCCATACCGAGGCCGAGTTCGGCCTCCGGGCGGGAGTAGTGGATGTCCCGGAAGTCGTATTCGTAGTGCAGCTCGGTGCGCCACTTGTCCGGCCGGCCGCCGCGGACGAACGCCATCAGGCTACGGCCGTCGATCGTCTGAGGCACGGGGGCGCCCAGCCAGTCCAGCATGGTCGGCATCAGGTCGATGCTCTCCGTGGGATCGTCCACGATGCGGCCGCCGCCCTCGCCGGGTGCGCGGATCACCAGCGGAATGCGGAAGCTCTGGTCGAAGTAACCGACCTTGCCGAGCAGGTGGTGGTCGCCGAGTTGTTCGCCGTGGTCGGAGGTGAACACGACGAGCGTCTCGTCCCACTGGCCCGTCTCGTCCAGCCACGCGAGCACGCGGCCCACCTGGTCGTCCACCTCCGTCATCATGCCGAAATAGGTGGCGCGCATTTGGCGGATGGCGTCCACGTCGAGGCTGCGGACGAAGCCCTCGGCACCCTGGAAGAAGCCCTTGTTCAGTGACTTGTCGAGGTAGAAGCGCAGCAGCGGATGTTGCTCCGCCTCCGCTTCGGGGCTGCTGGCCCGCACGGGCGCGGCCATGTCGGCGGGGGAGTACATGGCGTGGTATGGCGCGCTCGCGACGAAGGGCGGATGCGGACGGTAGTAGCCGAGATGGAGGAAAAACGGCAGGCCATTGCGCCCTTTGAGATACTGCAAGGCCCGCTCGGTAAAGTAGGTCGTGTCCGAGAGATGGGCGGGGATGCGCGCCGGCAGGTGCGTGGCGCCCGGAACCGCGTCCTCGCCCTCCGGCAGCCAAATGTCGTCGCGGTTGGGCGGCAGTTCATAGCCCTGGTGGGCGAGCCAGCCGAAATACGCATCGTGGCCCGGGCCGAACTCGCCGACCGGGCGCCAGCCATCCATCACGTCGCCCAGCACGGTGAAGCGCGGGTCGGCGGGTCCCGTGGTGCGCGGGTCGGGGCCGGTGGTGGTGTAGCCGACGAGCGCGGGCTCGTAGCCGGCGCGGCGCAGCGCGCGGGGCAGCGTGTCGTGCCGGGCGTCGAGCGGGATGGTGTTCTGGCAAGCGCGGTGGTTCATCTGATACAGCCCGGTCAATAGGCTGGCGCGCGCCGGGCCACAGGGCACGGTCGTCGTGACGTGGTTGCGGAAGGTGGTGCCCTCCCGGCAAATACGGTCCAGGTTCGGCGTGCGCAGGACCGGGGTCTTTCCATCCGCGCGCTGGATATGCGGGACGCAATCGCCCCGCCATTGGTCGACGACGATCAGCAATACGTTCTGTTTAGCCATGGCGCGTGCGATAGCACCGGGGTTGGCACGGCCGCAGTTACGTTTCCATGACGGTGGAGCCTTTGGCCCAGCCCGGGAGCCTGACGATCTCGGCGTCCGATAAGATGAGGCAACGCCAGGAGCTGCGGGGCAGTACCTGGCCAAACCAGTGGTGTAGCGCCCAGGCCACACCCGGATTGTGTCATCACCCCTTAACAGGACACTCGGATTTACCCCGGTTAGCACTGCCGTCAGCGAGGAAGACGGAGTTCACCGATGGTTCGATCGCCAACCCTGCGTGGTGTCCTGTTGGCTGCCACCGCGTTGTTCGCAAGCGCGCCAGCCTGGGCGCAATCCGCCGGGCAGATCGATTCGATCCAGGCCCAGATCCGCGTGCTCAATGCTCAGTTGGCCCGAATCAAGCACGACATGGCGGCGAAGGATGCCGCCGTCCGTGCCGCCCAGGAGGATGCGGCCCGCGCCCGCGCCACGGCGGAACAGACGCAGACGGCGGTGGCCAACCTGCCGCGCCCGGCGGGCTTCAGTCCGGGTAACGGCGCGCCAACCCAACTCAATTTCGGCGTCGGCACCGGACCGGCCCATCCGGAGTATAAGTCGCCCAAGACGGACTGGACGTCGCTCAACATCAACGGCACGTCGGCCGGCAGCCAGAATGCCGGCACGACCGGCCCGTTGGGCACCTTCCACATCGGCGGTCTAACGATCCAGCTCGGCGGGTTCGTAGCGGCAGAATCGGCGTTCAGGTCGCGCAACGAGACGACCAGCATCGGCTCCAACTTCAGCGCTATCCCGCTCGCGCAAAGCCAGCAATATCACGAGAATGAGTTCCGCTTCACCTCGCAGCAGAGCCGCTTCTCGCTGCTGATGCATGGCGACATCGATCCGCAACAACACGTCGAAGCGTATGCCGAGCTGGATCTGCTGGGTGCGGCCGGTACCGCCAACAGCAACGAGAGCGACAGCTATACGCCGCGGCTACGCCAGGCTTACTTCGCTTATGACAACGATGCCCTCGATCTGCATGCGCTCGCTGGCCAGTCGTGGAGCTTGGCCACTATGTTCAAGCAAGGTGTCACGCCGCATCAGGAGGACGTGCCGCTCACGATCGACGCGCAATACGTTCCGGGCTTCACCTGGGCGCGGCAGCCGCAGTTGCGTATCGCGAAGGGCTTCGACGACGGCAAGTTTTTCCTAGCCGCGTCGTTGGAGAGCCCGCAGACGACGTATTCGGTCGGCGCCAACGGCACCGGCGTCAATCTAGGGACGGTGAACTACAACAATCCCGGGATCGCGCAGCTCGATCCGGGACAGGCCTATAGCACCGACATCGCGCCGGACGTGATCCTGAAGGGCACCGCCGACCCGGGCTATGGGCATTACGAGTTGTATGGCGTCGCCCGCTTCATGCAGGATCGCGTGTCCGTCGTGGGCAACGGGCACGATAACACGCGGCTGGGCGGAGGTGTCGGGGGAGGCTTCATCCTGCCGATCATCGGCAACAACCTCACCTTTGAGGGGCGCGGCCTGGCCGGTTACGGCATCGGCCGCTACGGCTCGGGCCAATTGCCGGACGCGACGATTTCGCCTAGCGGCGCCCCGAGCCCGTTGCCGGAAGTGCAGGCGCTCGTCGGGATCGTTGGCCATCCCCGATCCGACATCGACCTGTACACCTATGTCGGTACCGAGCAGATCGGGCGGAAGTTCTTCAATGCCGGCGGCAAGGCCTACGGCTACGGCAACCCGGCTTATTCTAACGCCGGGTGCGACGTCGAGCTGAGTACCGCGACCTGCACCGCAAACACGTCGGGGCTGACTCAGGGCACGCTGGGTGCGTGGTGGCGCTTCCTGCAGGGGGATTATGGGACAGTCGAGTCTGGTATCCAGTATTCCTACACACGGCGGGACATCTACAAGGGCGTTCCGGCTACGGGCGGCGGCGGCAACCAGTCCACCGATGACAACATGGTATTCTTCAGCCTGCGCTATCTGCCGTTCCAGTAGGGTATGAGTGCACGGCCGCGGCTGCAGTGCGAAGCTGACTCCTAGCCCTGCAGGCAACTCGGTCGTGAAGGGAGAGCCCCTGGGAAGTAACCGCTAAGACGTCGCCTCAACCGACCAGGTGGCGGACAGGACGAGCGGCGACGCCTCCAAGGCCTTCACGACAGCATCCAATTCGGCATCTTCGGCCGTGGTTGGGACCAGGATGGCGGCAAGCTCGACCTGTTCCTTGCTGTCCGACAACGTCTCGACCTCGCGGACCGGCAAACTCGCTCGATCCAACTCGGTATCGAGCAGGTCGCGTATCTCCGACACGTCCCTGGGATGGCAAGTCACATGGACCGCATACGTCGCCTCGGTCACGCCAGCGTCGATTGGACGGCGGTTGACCCAATTCACGAGCGGACGCAGCAGCGTGTTGCCGGCCAGCACGAACCCGGCGAGCGTCGCGGCTTCGGCAGGTAGGCGGCTGCCGGACAATGTGCCGACGGCCGCCGAACACCACAAGGTCGCCGCTGTATTGAGGCCGCGGATGTTGGTGCCGTCTTTCAAGATTACACCCGCACCAAGGAAGCCGATGCCGGAAATGACATAGGAGATGATACGAGTGGCCCCTTCGGCCCCGAGCAATCGCATACCCAGATCCGCAAATGCCGCGGCTCCGACAGCAACAAGTACATTGGTGCGCAAGCCTGCCGTTCGCTGCCGCCACTGGCGTTCAAGGCCGATGAGCGTGCCAAGCAGGAACGACGTTGCGTAGCCAACAATCGTGTGCGCGTACGCACTGACCGCAAAAGTCGTCCACCAAACGGAAACGGTGGCCATCCCTAGCTAGGCCGGGTGACAATAAGGGATCTCAGCCAACTCCTGGTCTACGTGATGAACGATCGAGCAATCTGGAACGGCCAACGCGCCATCGTTTAGGACACCCGAGAAGCCCTCTCGCTCAGCCGCGACCGGATCGCTTCCAGCTCGTAACCGGTCTCCACCCGCGGGGCGCAATAAAGCACGGGGCCTGGCTGCTCGTCAGGATAGAGCACGGCGTAGTCCCCTGCGTTATGGAACAGCATGCGGCTATCGTCGTCGACGAAGCTCTCGCTGGCGGCACCTTCGGCCCAGAGCGCATCGTGCTGCGGCAGCTCGACGTGAAAATACTCGACCTCCTGGCAATCCGTGTCCACCGTCACCGAACGCCCGTTCAACAGCTCGCCCGCCGGAACCAGCACTCCATGGAGCAGCATGGCGTGGCAGGGTGACACGCGCAGGTCCCGCGTCGGCACGCCGCCGCCAAACGCGCCCGCCGCAATCCGGACCGGGCGGACCGCATGCCGCAGAAACCGTCCGCGATAAGCACGCCGGCCAATCCATCGCACCGGCTCGGCAGAGCCGGACACGGTGACCACGCGGTCGCCGATCACGAGCGCCTCGACCGGCACGTCGCCCCGTGCGGTGCGGATCAACGTTCCCCGGCAGAAGCAAGCCGGAGTCGGGGCTAGGGCGACCCCGCGGATTTGATGTCCCCGGTTGTGCCAGCCAACAGCTCGGAAAACATCTCGCCGGATGCCTGGGCCGCCGTCGTATCGGCCAGCGTGTCGGTGATGGTATAAAGCCCAGTGTCGCCGAGATCGTTCAACGGCTCCGTGGTGGCGTAGAGCGTCACGGCCCCGGTTGCCACGTTCACGCTGCCCGTCAGCCCGATCAGTCCCGTATCACCGGTGGAACTGGAGCCGCTGCCGTCGGAGACCAGGCCAGTCGTGCCATCCAGGCCAGCGGACAGCGTGTAGTCGAGTTGCCAAGTGCTCCCCACAAGGCTCCATTTCTGCAATCCGCCGTCACCGGGGCCGGCTTGTTTCGGGTCGCCGCCGTCCGCGACGTAGAGCGTGCTCGGCGTCGCGAAAAAGAAGTTCTCCGGGCTGAGATTGACCGTGCCGCTGCTGTGATTGACGCCGTTGCCGTTCGTGCCGTTGAGCGTGACGCTTTGCGAAATATTGGGTAGGGCGGTCTCGGTGGACGTGCCCGTCGGCTCGGCCGTGCTGAACATGGAGATGTTGGACGTGCCGCCGCTGCTCGGCTGCTTGCTGTCCTGCGAGACGTAAAGCGTCTCGGTGCCGCTGACGTTGGACAGTTCGACCGCTCGCGCGTCCGTGCCGGTGTTGATCGCGGTGGCGCTGCTCGCGCCATCCTTGGCCAGGAACACGCCTTGCGTCGTGTCGCCCTTCACACCCTGACCCGCGATGTAGAAGCTCGTGCCGTCGAGTGTCGCGACGCTGCGGGGGTTGTTGGTGTTGGACACGCCCAGCAGGTTGGTGCTGTCGTCGACTGTGCCGTTGCCGCTGATGTCCACGACCGCACGCGGGACCAGGGTATAGCCGCCGGCGGTGGGCTCGACGCTGTAGCTCTGCGCCTCAGCGGCATTGCCGTACACGTTATTGCCGTTCGTCTCGCCGGCGTTGAAAGTCAGGTAATTGACGTCATAGCCCGCGATCACCAGGGATGTGCCGTTGCCCGCCAGCTCGAGCGTGCCCTCGGAGGAGGAGCCGAATTCACCCGACACGGCTGACGGCAGCACCAGCGTTCCAACGACATTTTCCCCGTTGGGCAGGTTGGGATTGATCTCGACGAGTTCGATTGGGCTGGCCTGATTGTCTCCGATGCCCGTGGCGCCGCCGACATCGCCTGTCTCGCTGATGACGATATCGCCCGAGGTAAAGTGACTGATGGTGCCCGACATGCAAGCGTGACTCCGCGGAACGTCCGACAGCCTCTATCGCCAGCAACGGCATGAGCCAAGTTGCAGATCAATGACATCGGCACGGCGAGCGGCCCTGGCGCTCTGGGATACATTTGCGCAGCATTGTGGTCATTGAGCATGTCGTTGGGATGTTCAGTCACGTCCGTGGGTAACCGGATACGTCGCTCGATCCCTCACCCACGTTCGCGATGGGGTTGCTCGCCCAGGAACAGGTTGTCAGGCCCGGGCAACCCCAGGTTCTCCCGCAGCGTCGTGCCCGGATAGTCCTGTCGCAGTAGACCCGCTCTCTCAGAAGCCGGCTCATGACTCCCAGCATGGACGCGCCGTTGCATCCATGCCGGCCAATCAGAAGGGCTACCGAGTCAAAGCGTAAACGGCTTGGCTGCGGCCTCATAGGCGGAGTAGCCGAGCATCTCCCGGAACTCGCCTCCGCTCAACGCGCCTTCGGCCTCGGACTTTCCGGCGGCGATGGCGGCCAGGGCGCTCTTCATTGCAGCCATTGCCGGGGACAGCATGGCAGTCGGGAAAGTGCCGATCTTCAGCCCCAGCTCTGCCGCGCGCGCCTGGGTTGGGGTTTCCCGCTTGCCGCCGGGCGACAATACGGCGAACGACGGGCGGCCCTTTGCCGCTTCCACTGCGCGCCGCACTTCCGCCTCGTCCGCGGGGGAGTCGAGGAACAGGATGTCGGCGCCTTCCTCCACATACATCTCGATGCGGGCGACTGCCTCCTCGATCCCCAGGGTCGGGCGGCAATCCGTGCGCGCCATCACCAGGATGCCGGACTCCTTGGCGGCCTGCACGGCAGCGCGGATCTTGATGCGGGCCTCGTCACGCGGCAGGCAGGGCTTGCCGTCGGCGGTCAGGGCGCGCGGGGTCACCTTGTCCTCGATCAGCACGGCGGCGGCGCCGGCCCGCCCGTAGCCCCGCACGGTACGCTGCACGTTCATCGCGTTGCCGTAGCCGTGGTCGCCATCGGCCAGCACCAGGGTTTCCGGCGCGGCGCCGCGGACCATCTCCAGCGAGTTCAGCATCTCTGCTGCCGAGATCAGGTCCAGGTCCGGGCCGCCGAGCCGCGCACCAGCCACGCAGGAGCCGGACAGGAACGCGGTTTTGAAACCGGCTTGGCCCGCGAGCTTCGCGCTCAGGCCATCCCACACGGCGGGCATGGCGATGAAGCCGGGTGCGGCGAGCAGGGCGCGGAAGCGGTCGGGGGGTGTCATGGTAGTTTCTCCTCGAGAGATGCTATGCGGCCGTCAGCACCGGCCGCGTATCGCCCAGCTGGCCCGGCGTGATCGGGCCATGCGGTATGAACCAGTACAGCGCCGCGCCAAGAAGAGAAATCCCCGCGCCGATGAGCAACCCGTGTTCGTCAGGCTGAGATGGTGTTGCATTTCCATGTAGCCGGGCAGCCAGGTCGCATACACGCTGGCCATGTAGGATGACGCCGCGACCCCCAGGAACATGCCCCAACTGGTGCGGAAGGTGAACAGCCGCCGCCAAAGCGCGAAGGTCATCTGCCGCACGTCCCGCACCGTCTCGCCTTCTACCAAGGGCGTGGTCCTCGGCAGCTAGGCCGGCATCGGCAGGGTCGCGGTAGGTGGCGAGCCACGCTGCGGCACTGACGAAGCCGGCCAGGCCCATGACGACGAACGTCCAGCGCCAGCCCAACCCCACCATCAGCAGCGTCAGGAAGGGCGCAGCGATCACCTGTCCAAGGTGGTTCGCCCCGGTAAAGATGCCAACGCGGGCATGAAGATGCGGCCGAAACCCTGGCCATGAAGCGTCCCCACGGCGTAATCGGTAACCGACAACGCGCGAAACTCCTCGTCCGGCTCGGTTGGCAACAGCCGTGCTGACGGGTTCGTCCGTGCCAGCCAGACCCCGATGGGCCCGAATTCGGTAAGCACGCGCCCGTCGTCCCGCAGCACGGTCGGCACCTTGCTCATGCCGGCCAGCGGATCAATGCCGGGAGCCCGGCCCACTGGACGGACCCCCACGGGGTCCGTAAGCGGGACCATGGCAGCCGATGAACTCGATCGACTTCTGACCACCTTTGCTGTTCGCCTGCATGCGTGTTCCGTGTGTCAGATCCAGCAAGGTTGGGCCTCGCTTACTCGGCCTTCGACGCGATCACGCACCGCACAAAATAAGGTCGGGGGAGACATGAAGGGGCTCGGTTTCCAGGACATACCTACTTCTCCACCGGAGAATGCTTGCAGCCGACCGTTCATCCAGCGAAGCTGACCGGCGCGCCGAAAGGCCTGCCGACACTCTGAGATAAGGCTTAGCCAAAGAACGATGTATGATGTAATCGTGGTGGGAGCCGGGTCGTCTGGCGCTCCGCTTGCTGCCCGGTTGTCCGAGGATCCTGGGCGCCGCGTGCTGCTGTTGGAAGCCGGGCGGGATTGGCGTCCGAACGAGGCGCCTGCCGCGTTGCGGTCCGCCAACATCATCCCGTTCATGCACGACCCGGCGCATCAGGCCGATTGGCAATGGCCGAAGCTGATGGCGCGTCGTACCGCAGCGCAAGAGCCGAGATTCTACTGGCGTGGCCGGGCGTTGGGCGGCAGTTCTGCCGTCAATGCGCAGATCGCCATCCGCGGCGTGCCCGCGGCGTTCGACGAGTGGGCGGAGGCCGGATGCGAAGGGTGGGCGGCGGCCGATGTGATGCCGCTCTTCCACCAGATCGAGGACGATCCCATGGTCAGTGCAGGGCCGGGGATGCTTCCGGTGTACCGCGCCCCGTTCGAGCAGTGGGGCGCGGTGGACCTGGCGCTGCGGGACGCCGCACTCGCCTGCGGTTATCGGTGGAAGCCAAACCTGAATGCTCCGACGGGCGAGGGTATCTCGTGCAACCCGATCAACAGCCGCGACGGCCACCGAGTTACCACCAACGATGCCTACATTGAGCCAGCGCGCCATCGCCCGAACCTTGAGATCCGGGGTGGCGCGTTGGTGGATCGGGTGGTGTTCGATGGTAAAAGCGCAAGTGGCGTGCGGGTGCGGTTTGAGAATGGCGACTGGGAGGACATCGTAGGGCGGGAAGTTGTGCTCTGCGCAGGCGCTATCCACTCGCCAGCCATCCTGTTGCGCTCCGGCATCGGCGATGCGGCCAAGTTGCAGGCGTTGGGCATCCCAGTGTTGCGGCACCAGTCCTCGGTCGGCCGCAACCTGATGGACCACCCGGTGGTTCGTGCCACGTTGGACCTGCTGCCTGCATATCGGGCACAGGGTGCCGATGCCCGGCACACTAACTGCTGCGTCACCTATAGCAGCCACATCGCTGGCGGCGGCGAGCGTGACATGATCCTGGTCGGCTACAACCATCGCGGTCTGGCCGGCGGTCAACCGGGCCCGCAGGGTGCCATTGGCGCCGGGTTGTACGAAGTGTTCTCTCGCGGTGAGTTGCATCTGGCCTCTACCGACCCGGCAATCGATCCGGTGGTGGAGGAGAACATGCTATCGGATTGGCGCGACTTGGCCCGGATGCGCGACGCCGTCCGGCGCCTGGCCGCAATCACGTCGAAGCCGGCGATCACCGGGATCATCGCCGGCGAACGGTTCGGCGAGACCCGGCTTACATGCGCAGAGACCGCTGCCTTGCCCGACAGCGATTTGGACGCAGTGCTGCTGCAGGAGGCGTCCGACATTCAGCACGCCGCCGGCACGTGCCACATGGCCGCCTACGAGGACCCGCGCGGCGTGGTCGACCCGGATCTGAAGGTGCGAGGCGTAGAGGGGTTGCGGGTATGCGATGCATCGATCATGCCGGCCGACTGTCGTGCTAACCTTCACTTCACCTGCGTGATGATTGGGGAGAACCTGGCGCGCCGCATGCGTCAGCGCTGATCTCGGCGGTTAAAGCCGGATCAAAGCGCATGGTGGCCAAACCCTCTAAGCAGCATTGGGCCTGCAGATGACGATCCTGATCTACGGCGCGACCGGATACACTGGCCGTCTCTGCGCCGAGCACGCCGCCGAACGCGGGTTACGACCAGTGCTGGCAGGTCGGAACTCGGAAAAGATCCGCTCGGTTGCCGAGGGACTCGGCCTCGAGTGGCGAGTCTTCGGCCTGGCTCCAAGTCCGGCGCAGTTGCGAGGTGTCAAGGCGGTATTGCATGCGGCTGGCCCGTTCTCGGCCACCGCCGCGCTCATGGCCTCGGCCTGCATAGAGGCGGGTGTCCACTATTGCGACATCACCGGCGAGATCGACGTCTTCGAGGCGCTTGCGGCCTGGGACGCCCGCGCGCGCGCTGCCGGAGTGATGCTGCTGCCCGGGGCCGGGTTCGACGTGGTGCCCAGCGATTGCCTAGCGTCGCATGTGGCGACGCTGCTGCCGGGCGCCACCCGTTTGCGCCTGTCCATAGGCGGCCTCTCCAAGGCGAGCCGGGGCACGATGAAGACGATGCTGGAAGGTATCGGCGCGGGCGTGCGGGTCCGCCGGAGCGGGTCGATCGTGCAGGGCGACCCGCGCCTGCGGCAAACGGCCGATTTCGGTGACCGCTTGCGGCCGACGATTGGTGTACCCTGGGGCGACGTCGCCACCGCCTGGCGCTCTACCGGCATCCCGAATATCGACGTGTTCTTCGAGGCGACACGCGAGATGCAGTTCGTGGTGGCCTTGCCGGCCGCCGTTCGAAAGCTGATCTCGGCAGGCCCGGTCCTGCGGTTCCTGCAAGGCCGCATCGACCGGCACTTGCCGCCAGGACCTTCGGACGAGGACCGCACAAGCGGCCGTGCCGCGATTCTGGCCGAAGCATGGGACGTATCCCGCCAGCACGTCTCGTCGCTGCTAACCACGCCTGAGCCCTACCACCTGACGGCTCGGACGGCCGTGGAAGTCGCGCGACTGGCGGCGGCAGGCAGCGCGGTCCCAGGCTATCAGACACCATCGACCGCCTACGGGGCTGGCTTCGTTTTGAAGTTTGAGGGCGTGGAACGGAGCGACGCTGACGCAGCTCGCCACCAATTGCGGTGAGCCCGTCGGGGGTCAACGGGCAAATGAGGAAACAGGCTGGGACGCAGATCGGACTGATCAAAATCGAGTTGCATGAAGCGAGCGGGTTTTGGAAAGTTGCGAGCATCGGATGCCATGACGCGACGGGTCGGGCTCGGGGATATGAACCCGGCCGCAGTGAAGCGTTACCACCCTGTCAACGATGCGCAGCGCCGACTGGCGATGAGTGATCAGCAGCGTCGTCCGACCCAGCATCAGATGGGCAAGGGCGTCGAGCACAGCGCGTTCGGATGCGGCGTCGAGGCCTTCAGTTGGCTCGTCGAGCAGGAGGATCGGCGCGTCCTTGAGGATCGCACGCGCGATGGATAGGCGACGGGCCTGACCGCCCGAGAACCTCGTGCCGTTCTCGCCGGCAAGCGTGTCCAAACCGTCGGGCAGACGGGCGATGTCGTCGTCCAGATGTGCGGCCCGGAGCGCCAGTGTCAGCTCGGCGTCGGTTGCATCGGGACGAGCCAGCTTGAGGTTGTCGCGCACGCTCATGTTGAACAAGTGGGTTTGCTGCGAAACGACGCCGAACAGCCCCCTTGCCGTGTCGCCACTGAGCGTGCGCAGCGGGGTACCGCCGATCGCGGCGTGTCCTTCGTAATCCCAGAAGCGCAGCAGCACGTTCAATATGCTTGTCTTGCCGGATCCGCTCGCGCCGACGATGCCGAGCGCTTCGCCTTCCGCAACGTCGATATCGAGGCCGTCGAGCGCCCAGGATGCACCATCGGCATAGCGCATCCGAAGGTCACGGATGTGCAGATCGAAGCGCTCCGGACGGGGCGCATCGAGGCTAGGTTCAGTCACACCAGGGGCTGCGTCGACGAGCTCGAAGATGCGGCGCGCGGCGGCGGTCGTCTCCCCGAGTGCGAGGAAGGCGCCCGGCAAGGGAGCGACTGCTTCGAAGCTTGCAAGCACGTAGAGGGCGACGAGTGCGAGGTCCGGACCGGGCAGGATCCCCGTCTGGACCAGCGGAACCGTCACGACGAGCGCACCCCACAGGGCGAGTTGCGCGGCAAGCCCGGAGAGGGCGGCTGCGGTGCTTCCGAGCCAGGCTTGGCGTCGCTGCTGGCGGACCAGGGATTTGCCAATCTGCATGACAGCTTCGGTCTGCCGCTGGGCCGCCCGCGCGAGCAGCAACTCCCCGAGCCCTTGGACTGTCTCGGCTATCACGACGCGCAGCTCAGCCCGGGCCGCCACGGCGCACCGCCCCGGACCTTGGCCGAGGCGCTGAGCCAGCAACGGCAAGGCGGCGCCGGACGCGACCAGGCCGGCGGCTAGGGTGCAGGCGGCTTGTAGGCTGTAGAGGGCGAGGAAGCCGACTAGGGCTGTGATGGAGGCCACCGCTGCGGCGGCCGGCGCCAGCACACGGAGGTAGAGCGTGTCGAGGCTGTCGATGTCGGAGCGGATCCGGCTGAGCAGATCGCCGCCGCGGTGGCGTTGCAGCCGGGCCGGGGCGAGCGGCTCGAGACGGCTGTAAAACCATACGCGGAGTTCTGCGAGCAAACGCAAGGTCGCCTCGTGCGTGACCAGACGCTCCAGATAGCGGCTAGCGGTGCGCAGCACGGCGAGGCCGCGGATGGCGGCCGCCGGAGCGAAATACTCGATCGGAACGGCGCCGATGCCCGCCAACGCCATCGACGCGATGAACCAGCCGGATAGGGCAAGCAAACCGACATTGGCCAGAACGACGACGACGTTGAGGGCGATACCGGCGGCCAACCAGCGCGCATACGGGCGGCAGAGCGCTAGAAGGCGGAGGAAATCCCTCATGCGTCCAAGCCGGCGGTCAGGCCCATGACGCGGGCGTAGGCCGCGCCGCCCGCAACGAGGTCGTTATGGCAGCCGCGTTCGACGATCCTGCCGCGTTCCAGAACGAGGATCTCGTCGGCATCTTGGACAGATTCCAGCCGATGGGTGATGACCAGCATCGCGCACCGTGATGACAGCGCGCCCACCGACCATGCGACGGCAGCGGCGGTTTCACTGTCGAGGGCGGCGCCGGGTTCGTCGAGTACGACGAGGTCGGCATCGGCGAGGAAGATGCGGGCAAGCGCGATGCGCTGGATCTCGCCGCCGGAGAGACCCTGGCCGCGGTCGCCGAGCATGGTGCCGAGGCCGTTCGGCAGGGCGTCGATCAGCCGGGCGGCTCCGGCTTGCTCGATGGCCTGGCGGATACGGGCCGGGTCGGCATCGGGGCGGCCGAGGCGGATGTTGTCGAGGATGGTGCCGTGGAACAGCGTCGGGCGTTGCGGCAGCCAAGCAATGCGTGCGCGCCAGGCCGCGTCCGGTATCGTGGCGAGATCGATGCCATCGACGGTGATACGGCCGCGCGTGGGTGGGAGGAAGCCGAGCAGGAGCTGACTCACGGTGGTCTTGCCGGCGCCGGAGGCGCCGACCAGCGCCACCCGGCGGCCACGCACGAGCGTGAAATCGATCCCGTCGAGCGCCGGTATACCGTCGTAGGAGAAGCCGACCTGCTCGAAGCGGACCTGCCGGACCGGGCCGGCGGGAAGACGGCCGCACCGATCGCAGGCGGGCTGCACTGGCGTTTCCAGAATGGTGACGATCGCATCTGCTGCGCCGATCGCCTCCATCCGCGCGTGATACTGCGTGCCCATGGCGCGGAGCGGCCGATAGAATTCGGGGGCTAGCAGCAGCACGGCGAAGCCGGGCAGGAAATGCAGCTCGCGGTAGTACAGCCGGAACCCGATGTAGACCGCCACCATGGCAATGCTGACGGTGGCCAGGAATTCCAGGGCGAGCGAAGAGAGGAACGCGACGCGCAGAACCTGCATCGTGCTCGTGCGGTAGGCGTCGGACGTCTGCGCGATGACCCTGGCTTCCGCACGGCTGGCGTTGAAGATCTTGAGTGTGCCCAGCCCCTCGATCGCGTCGAACAAGCGGGCGGCAAGCTGGGCGAGCTTGCGCCACTGGGCCTGATTGAGCGCCTCGGCACCACGGCCGATCAATACCATAAACATCGGTATCAGCGGCGCCGAGACGGCCAGTATCACCGCTGAAACCCAGTCGGTCGGCAGGACGAAGGCGAGGATCGCAAGTGGGATGAACGCGACGAGGGCGCGTTGGGGCAGGTAGCCGACGTAGTATCGTGCGATACTTTCG
Organism: uncultured Acetobacteraceae bacterium; assembly: GCA_964247705.1. Classification (GTDB taxonomy): domain Bacteria; phylum Pseudomonadota; class Alphaproteobacteria; order Acetobacterales; family Acetobacteraceae; genus LMUY01. The sequence goes on from CAXTVQ010000026.1 coordinate 39,583, forward strand.
GCCGCGTCCACGGCGGTGTTGACGACGTCTCCGGTGCGCTGCCGCCTGGTCCAGGACGGGCCGAGTGCGACGATGTGCGCCTGCAGCGCTGCCCGGACGGCGAGAACGACGCGCGCGCCCGCCTCGAACGCGGCGGCATCGCCGATGGCGGTCGCGACAGCACGCAGCATGAACACGGCGAGCAATGCCCACAGCCATCGCCAGACTGCGTCCAGATCACGACCTCCGATCACCACGGCATCGACCACGCGCGCGAGCAGCCAGGCTTGCGCAATCAGGGTCAGGCCGCCAATCGCTCCAAAGCCGATGGAAACTGCCAGCGGCGCCTGGCCGAGGGAGGCGTAGCGGCGGAGGAAGCTCTCGAGCCTCTTACGGTCCGGAGCCGGAAGCGGTGCGGAATGGTTGGGCATTGCGGTGGGCCGACTATGGCCGTCAGGCGCTCAATGCCCGCCCGAGATGCGTCGCCACTCGCCCCTGGCGAGCACGGCATAAATCCCGACCGAGAAAAGAAACATAAGTGCGGCAGCAATCTGCAGGCCCGGCGGCATGCCAAAGGTCGCGGCAACGGTCCAAACACCGACGACCGGGCCTATCAGAAAGAGCCCTAGGCCGCGCAGGTTCCACAGGACCTGGATCAGCCGTCGCCGCCGATCGGCGGCGCTCATGCGTGATACTGGGCGAGCTTGGCGATACGGGCCCGGAAGACCCAGATCTGATACCAATTGTACATCAGGATGACCGGGAAAAGACCTGCGACGGTGAAGAGGAAAGTACCCAATGAGATCTCCCTGCTCGCGGCGGCGTCCACGGTCCAGGTTTCCGGCACGATATCAGGGTAGATCGTGGCGAGTAGGCCGCCGGCCATGATGACGATGGTGAGGTCGAGCCAGAGCAGGGCGGCGATGTCTCGATCCTGGACCCAAGCCCGGCGCATCATGAACGATGAAGCGATTGCTGCGGCCGGGATCAGCCACCATGCCCAGAAATACGGGCCGAACCAGGTGCGGCTTGCCCAAGGGAAGGCGAGCGCGATCCAGAGCGTGGAGATCGGAACCGCGGCAACGGCCAGGTAGAATACCGCGCTGGTCCAGGTCGCGGCGTGCTTGCGTACAGGCTCCTCCGCTTCGAACCGTGCCCGAACGAACAGACCGCCCGAAAGCGAAACCGCGATCACGGCGGCAACCCCGATCCAAAGGCTGAACGGGGTGGCGAAGCGGAATGCGCCGCCGACATAGGTCGGTATCTGGTCCGGCACATGCGTCAGCGGAAAGCCCTGTAGTACCGCGCCAACGCTCATGCCGCCGAAGAAGGTCACAGTCAGGCTTGACAACCCGAACGCCCAATCGGTGAAACGGCGTGTGCGGGGGGACGCGAGATGGCGAAACTCGAGGGCGACCGCACGGGTCAGAATGCCCCACAGCACCAGGGCAAGCGGGAGCATGAGATAGCTGAGCGCAGAACCATAGGCGAAGGGAAACGAGCCGAACAGGACACCGCCCGCGATAATGAGCCAGGTCTCGTTCGCGTCCCAAGTTCCAGCCATCGCCTGCATGATTGCACCGCGTTCATCCTCGTCGGTCACGAGCAACGAGAAAATGCCGGCGCCAAGATCCGCGCCATCAAGAATGATGTAGAGCAGGATCGAGAAAGCGACCGTGAACCACCAGCCGATGGCGAGCACGTGCTGGACATGAGTAAGGGCGTCCATCGTCTATTGACTCCGGGGTTGCGTGCTTGTTGCGGGCGGTGCAGGGGTGTCGGGCAGCATCATGCAGGGCTCGCGCTCGGCTCGCCCGGCTGCACTGCTTTCTCCGCCTTTGGCGTCTCGACTATGCCGTCCGCTGTCGGCCTGCTGTTGGCGGGTGTGCCCAAAGCTTCGTCGCCATCGCGAGGGATCGGGTTATTGAGCGCTGGACCTTCATGGACGACCTTGGCGAGGAACCACCAGGTAGCGCCCCAAACCATTAGCTCGAAGCCCATGTAGCCCCCGAGCCACAGCAACTCCTGGGCGATCGACATGTGGCTGACGCCCTCCGAGGTGCGCATCACGCCGAAGACCACCCATGGCTGGCGCCCGACCTCGCGAGTCCACCATCCGACCCATACGGAGATGAACGGTACGAGGCCGGCGAACACCGTCGCGCGGAGGAACCACTTGTTGGCGCCGACCGTCTTGGTGGCCAGGCGCTTGCGCGCGACCAGCCACGCGCCCCAACCCGCCATCAGGACCATGAAGAATCCACAGGCAACCATGACGCGGAAGCCGTAGAACGGGATCAGCATCGGCGGCCGGTCCTGCGGCGGATACTCGTCCATACCGTGGATGGTGCCACTCCAGGTATGGGTTTCGAGCAAACTCAACACGTGCGGAATTTTTACCGCCCAAGCATTCCCATCGCCCGCATCGTTCGGCCAGGCGACCACGTTCCAACTGGTGTCGGGACTGCCGTCCGGATTGTTCGCATGCCAGTGCCCTTCCATCGCGGCGAGCACTGTCGGCTGGTCGTGAGCAACGGTGAGGCCCATGCCATCACCGAGCCAGACCTGTAATGGCGCCACGATCAGCAATGCCAGGACCGTGCCTTTCAACGATCGTTGGAACATAGCGACATGGCGCTGCTTGAGCAGGTACCAGGCCGATATCGCTGCGACGAAGCCGAGCGCGACCTCGAATGACGCGACCAGCATGTGCGGGAAAGCATAGATGACGTCCGGGTTGAAGAGGGCGCGCCACCAGTCCTTGACGACGAACACACCGTGACTGAGGCTGACGCCGGTCGGGGTCTGCATCCATGAATTTGCGACCAGGATCCACATGGCGGAAAGGGCGGCCGAGAGTGCGACATTGAACGTTGCGAACAAGTGCATTCGCCGGCTGATCTTGCCCCAGCCGAAGATCATCAGCCCGATGAACCCGGCCTCATACATGAAAGCGGTGATCGTCTCATAACCAAGCACTTGCCCGAAGAACGGACCAGCGGCTTGGGAGAACGGGCCGTATAGGATGCCGAACGCCATCTCCATCGTAATCCCGGTCGCGACGCCGGCCGCGAAGTTGATGATGAGCAGCCGCTCGAAGAAGCGGCAAAGGCGGTACCAGTAGTCATCCGAAGTCCGAAGCCAAAGCGACTCACCGATGAACAGCATCAGCGCGAGCCCGATCGTGAGCGGCGGGTAGAGAATGTGAAGTGTTGTGATCCACCCAAAGTCCAACCGCGATAACAGCACAGAAAGAGAGTTTTCTCTCATTTTGGAGTTCGATCCTTCATGGCTGTCTGAAGCGATGAGCAATACGGTTCAAATACGCTGCAACACCAAGGGATGTTGCAGCCTTTGACAAGCCAACGCTCTCTGCGCAATGCGCTGGTGAAAGCGTTGCGGCCCGTGCGTCGCTGGGGACGGAACACAGTGGTATGGTATCGTGGCCACTTGGACCCCGAAACTGCCTGTCGGCACGGGCATGGCTCTGGCGTGCTTGGCAGTGTCCAGCATGGGTTACAGAACGCGGGCTACGGTTGGACGTCTGCTGGCTAACGGAGAGATTGTCGTAAACGATATCACGATCGATTGGCTGATACGCAATTTGAAGCTCGTCTAAAATCGTAGCCCTGCGCCAGACAGGGAATTAGAGAAGCTGATAGCAAAGCTTCTGCAGCCCTATTTGGGTCTCTACGCTCACGCAACGACCATGTCAGTGATATCGCCGGTGAGGACGCCGCAGAAACCTGTTAGCGCCATTTGGAGACATCACTTGATTAGATTGGTTCCAGCCTTGCCCTCATCCTCATCGGAAACAAGTCCGAGGGCTCGGGTGTCGGTCCAATGAGCGCATCGGTGCATCATCTGCGGACGGCTTGCCGGTCCAACGAGGCCCTGGAGCGGCCGCTCGGCGGTACGGAGCAGGCTGCGATGATCGGGCTGGCGGCGGCCAAGTTGGAAGAGCTGTTTGACATCTTTCAAATCGATCACGAGAACGATCACAACACGCGGGACACGCCACGGCGCGTCGCCAAGATGTTCATAGCCGAACTGATGCAGGGCCGGTTCGAAGCTCCCCCTGAGATCACCGATTTCGAGAATATCGAATGCTTCGACAGTCTGTTGGTCACCGGACCGCTGGATGTTCGCTCAACCTGCGCGCATCACCTGATGCCGATTTACGGCAAGGCAATCATCGGCGTCCTGCCGTCCAAGGATGGACGGATCATCGGGCTTTCGAAATACGACCGGATCGTGGAGCACTTCTCGTCGCGGCTGCAAATCCAGGAGGAACTGGTCACGCAGATCGGCAGCTACATCTTCGAGCGCACTCAGCCACGTGGTTTGGCCGTGCGGATCAAAGCCGTTCATATGTGCAAGACCCACCGCGGCGTCCGCGCCGGCCACGGCAGTCAAATGGTGACTACGATCTATCTAGGCGACTTCAAGAAAGACCCGTTGCTTAGGCAAGAGTTCCTGCGGGAGTGCAGTTCGCTCGAGAAAGGCTGTTAGGCGGTGTCGCATGACGCCGGCGTGAGCCCTCTGCAATCTGCACTGCAAACACTCGCACGCCACGAGCGAAACACTTACCGCGCCATCAAACGCTACGGTCATAACGAAGGCTTGTCCTGCGCATTCCGGCAATGGCGTGCGACCCACTCGCATTGCCGTTTGCTGCACGGCTACGCACTGGCGTTTACCTTTGTCTTCGCGGCAAACGAGTTGGACGAGCGTAACTGGTGCTTCGATTTCGGCGGCTTGAAGCCGGTAAAAGCCTGGCTGCATGAGATGTTCGATCACACCACGCTGGTCGCCACCGACGATCCGGACCTTGCGCTCTTTGAGGAGCTGGGTGCGCGCGGGCTGATCTCGTTGCGTGTGCTACCAGCCGTCGGCTGCGAAGCCGTGGCCGAGCAGGTGTTCCAGCACGTCAACCGTTTCGTGGCGGCGTCGTCGGGTCGCCGGGTCTGGCTCGAAAGCGTCGAGGTCAACGAGCATAGCGGCAATGCTGCACGATACACGGCAGCGACGCCAAACACGGCCGAGGCCGCAACCCATTTTCAACAGGCGGACAAGGATTTATGATGAACTCGCAGATTTCACGACGCCAACTTGCCAGGCTCGGCATCGGTGCAGTGCTTGGCGCGCTTGAGCTGCGTCCGGCCTCGGCCCTGCCCGTGCCGGCCGAGAAAACATACCTGACCGTTTCCGGCAAAATCGCCAATGCCAACGACGAGAAGGGCGCCGTATTCGATCGCCCGATGCTCGAGGCACTCGGCATGCACACGATCGAGACGACGACACCGTGGTACAACGGCGTCGTCCGCTTCGAGGGCATCATGATGGAAAGCCTGATGACGGCCGTCGGCGCGTCCGGCGAAACTGTCAAGGCGATTGCGCTCAACGACTTCACCACCGAGATCCCGGTCGCCGACTTCGCCCGTTACGGTGTGCTGCTCGCGCTCAAACGCGACGGCAACTACATGCCGGTGCGCGACAAGGGACCGCTCTTCATTGTCTATCCCTATGATGCGAATGCTGAGCTGCACTCGCAACGCTTCTACAGCCGTTCGGCCTGGCAACTCGCCGCACTCGTCGTTCAGTAGGATGTTGTCCGAGCCGCCCTTGACATACGCGGGGCGGGGCGGGGCGGTTTCGGCATCGCTCCCGCCTGACAAAAAGGCAACTGGCGCGAAACGCCGGACGTTTCTATGGCTGGAGGGGCTGTTCTCTGGTCTGACCTGCCTTCTAGTTGGCGTCGCTTTCTTGACGTCCATGCTCATTAACGACCGGCAGGCGGCACTGAGCCGGGTCTCGCGCTACAATGTGACGTGGCTGACCAGCCAGGCGCCGGTGGAAGTCATGCGGCTCGAGGCGGCGCTTGCCCAACTCGGCCAGCCCGGCGCCGAAATCGATCATGACGAGATCGACCTGCGGCTGGACATTGTTCGCAATCGCATCGAGCTGCTTTCGAAAGGTGAAGCGGCTGTATTCACGCAATCCCGGCCGGAGCTAGCGCAAACCGTGGCGGCTTTGGCGTCGACGATCGAAGCTGTCCAATCGGCGGTGGATGCACTCACGCCGGGTCAGTCGACGTTACCGGTCGTGCGGCGACTCGAGCCGTTGATCCCAAAGCTCGTGTCCCTGGCGGCTACAGCCAACACGCGGGGCGGCGACCTAGTGGCACGCGACCAGAAGGAGTTGGGACACCTCCACTTCCAGTTTTCGTCGGTGATTGCCGGGTTGATCTGCTGCGGCTTCGTACTGCTGTGGCTGGTCGTCTGGCACAATAAACAGCTTGGCCGCGCCAACCGGGACGTGGACACGCTGGTCAAGAGCTTGCAAGAGCAGGCACGCGAGTTGCTGGACGCGAACGCGCGCATCTCGGACGCCATGGACGAAGCGGTGCAACAAAATCGCATGCTCGAGAAGCAGGATGGCGAGCTTGCGGATCAAGTTGCGCGCTTCGATGCGGCGCTGAACAACATGTCCCAGGCGCTTTGTATGGTGGACAATGACGGATTGCTGATTGTCTGCAACGTGCGCTTTCTCGAGTTGTGGGACCTCTCGCCCGAAGACGCACGGAGCGGGACGCCGATGAAGGATATCTTCAGGGCCGCGATCGCCTTTGCGCGTTATCAGCCAATGCTCGTGACGGAGATCTGGGAGACCCATCAACGGCTGCTCGAAGCGCATGCCGCCGGACGGTTCTTCCGGGATGACGACGCCGGGTGCGCAGTTTCGGTCGCGCACGAGCCGATGGCGGGCGGTGGCTGGGTCGCCACGTATGAGGATATCACCGAGCGGCGGCGTTCCGAAGCGCGGATCCACTTCATGGCGCACCACGACGCGTTGACCTCGCTGCCGAATCGGACGCTTTTCAAGGAACGGCTGGAGCAGACGCTGAGCGAGTGGACCAGCCGGGGCGAGCACGCGGCCGTGCTCTATCTCGACCTCGACGACTTCAAGACAGTCAACGATACGCTGGGCCACCCTACCGGCGATCGCATCCTCGAGGAGATCGCGCGCCGTTTGCAGTCCGCGGTCAAGCGCTGCGACACGGTTGCGCGGCTGGGCGGAGACGAGTTCGCCGTAATTGTTCGGTGCAACCGGGCCGGAGCGGAGCTTCTCGCGAAGCGGCTCGTGGCCGAGATCATGACCCCGTTCGAGATCGACGGTGTCCGCATCGAAGTCGGGACGAGCATGGGTCTGGCCATGGTGCCGGACGATGGGGAGGAAGCCGTGCATCTGCTGAAGTGCGCCGACATGGCGCTTTACCGAGCGAAGGCGGAGGGACGGGGCAACTATCGGTTTTTCGAGCTGGACATGGACGTGCAGTTGCGCGCCCGGCGAACGATCGAACTCGCCCTGCGCGAGGCGATCGAGACAGGGGGGCTGGCGCTGCATTACCAACCGCTGCTCAACCTCGAGCGGGACCGGGTCGAGGGGTTCGAAGCCTTGCTGCGCTGGGAGCACCCGGTTTACGGCGTGACCGCGCCATCCGACTTCATCCCCATCGCGGAAAACGCCGGCCTCATCGTACGCATCGGCGAGTGGGCGCTGCAGCAAGCGTGCGAGGACGCACGGGCATGGCCGGACTACGTGAAGGTCGCGGTCAATCTGTCGCCTTGGCAGTTCGCCAGCCCGAACTTGTTCTACGCCGTATGCGATGCGCTGGACCGCTCCGGGCTGCCACCGCACCGGTTGGAGCTGGAGATCACCGAATCGGCGCTGATCAAGGATAGCGAGAAGGTGCACGCGATCATGCACCGGCTACGGGCGCTTGGGGTAGGCACGGCGCTCGATGACTTCGGCACTGGGTATTCGTCGCTCAGCTACCTACGCAGCTTTCCGTTCGACAAGATCAAGATCGACCGCTGCTTCGTCATGGAGATGCAGGGGCGCGCGGATTGCCAGGCCATCGTGCAGTCGGTGGCGGAGCTGGCCACCCGGCTCGGGATGTCGACGACGGCAGAGGGCGTCGAGACGCCCGAGCAGCTTAGGATGATCCGAGCGGCCGGGTGCACGCAGGCACAAGGCTATCTCATCGACCAAGCCCGGCCGGCGTCCGAGGTTGGACAGATGTTTTCGCGGGCGAGTGGGTATCTAGTCGCAGTCTAAATGATGGTAAGCGGCTTAGGACGGGCCTCGGGTGTAGTCAGCGACCTCAATCATCTGTTGATGTCAGGCTGCAGCAACGGCCGCAATGCTAGCATGCTCGACTTCGTTTCCAGGTGCAGCAGGCAGGTAATAAGCGTCTCGCATTTGTCCTTGCCCAGCACCGGCGTCATCAGGTCGCGGCTCTTGGCCACCACTTCATCCGCCGTCATCGGGTTCTGCGCGGTGCCGCGGACAGCGGTAACGCGGTCGCTCATTTGTTGCCCGTTGTTCAGCGTCACCTCCACCAAGGCCTCCCGGGCGGGCAGGAGCCTTTCCATCTCCGCGTCCGGCGCCAGCACCACTTTGGCGGCTTCGGCGAGCGTCGCCGGGTCGCGCATGCGGGCGGTGTCGTGTGCGGCCGCAAACGAAGCGGTGCCGTCCAGCAGCATGACCGCGATCATGTGTTGCAGGCTGATGTCCGGCAGCGCGCGGTCGTTCACCACGGCGGCCTCCCGCGTGGCCATCCGGACCGTGACCTGCCTCACGTCCCCGCCGCTGAAATGGTGCTGCCGCATGAGGTTCGACAGGGCGTCGAGCGGCGCCTGGATCGGCGAGCCGACGGTCCACTTCTTGATGTTCGTCCGCGTTACCTCGAACTGCGTCCCCAATCCTGTGACCAAACCCTTTGGGTCGGCGAGCGGGCCGTATGCCTGGAAGAAATTGTCATCGCCGGACAGCACGTCGTCCACGCCCGTCCAGCCGGACGCAACGAGCAGGGCGCCGGTCACGCCATTGCGCGCGCCCATGCCTGCGAACACGACCGCCTTCTCGATATGGTCCCGGTCGCGCTGCCAACTGGCGATGCCGGACGACTGCTGGGCCGTGTAGTCCAGCAGCCACCGCATCCGCTGTGCGTCGAGCCCGGCGCAACAGCCCGCCGCCGCGGCCGCACCCCAAGCGCCCGCCACGGCATGCGTGCTCTTATGGCCTTGAGTCTGGAACAGGTCGGGGTCCAGCGTCATGGTCACCCGGGTGCCAACGTCATAGCCGAGCGCTACGGCACGGAGGAACCGCTCCCCGTCCACGTGCCACCGCTCGGCTGCGGCAAGGGTTGCGGATACCAGGGCGCGCCCGGATGCGACTGCGAGGGGGCGTGGCTGTCATCGGTCTCGTCCGAGTGGGCCAGCACGGCGTTGGCCAGCGCCGCCTCGACCGGGCCGCAGAACACGCTCGAGGCCACCACGGTGCAAGTGGCCGGGCCGGCATAATCGCGGGCAAAGGCGATGGCATGCTTGCCCGGCGGCAGGGTCGAGCCCGAGACCATGGCGGCGACGGTATCAAGTACATGAAGGCTCGCCGCCGAGCGTGCTTCGTCCGGGAGCGGCGTGGTTGCCGCCCTCGCCATGTAGTCGGACAGGGTGGCCATCACGGGGCTGATGGCCGGTTCGGCGGCCCTGGCCTTGGTATGAGCGAGGGGAGCGAGCGCAGTGGCGAGCAGCAGGTTGCGGCGGTTGAGCATTGAGGCTTCCTTCTGGACTCCGCAGGGTAAAGATTGGGGCTTTGCCCTAAATCCCTGAAGATTGGGGCTTTGCCCCAAAGCCCACCAGAGGCCAGCTCTTGCCAAGACGGGCCTCCTTTGGACATTTGTTAAAGCAGTAACATGAAGCCTGCCCGATCGAGCGCATCCGATGCCTACGACAAACTGCTCGCCGCCATTGAGGACGGCGGCTTGTCAGCCGGCATGCGCCTGCGTGAAACCGAACTGGCGGAGCGGCTCGCGATCAGCCGAACCCCGGTCCGCGAGGCGCTCAAACGGCTCGAAATGCAGGGACTGGTGGTGCACGAGCCTCATCACGGCGCCGTCGTGGCGTCGCTCGAATACGGCCAAGTCACCGAACTTTATCTCCTCCGCGAAGTATTGGAAGGCACCGCCGCCCGCCTGGCCGCGCAACATGCCACCACGATCGAGATCGGCGTGCTGCAACGTATGGTCGAGGCAGACCGCGCCCTGACGCAGCAACCCAAGCGCCTGGCCCGCAGCAACCGGCAATTCCACCAACAGCTCCGCGACACCGCCCGCAACCGTTATCTCGGCAACGCTCTGGAGAATTTGCGCCTGTCGCTGGCGCTCCTGGCCGGCACCACGCTCGGCGCGCCCGGACGGGCGGAGGAGTCGATCGCGGAACACGCGGCCATCGTCACCCGCATTGCCGCACGTGATCCGGACGGCGCGGAGGCAATGGCCCGACATCACATCCAGCAGGCCTTCCGTACTCGGGTCGAGCTGGGCCGCTTGACACCGGAGGGTGCCTGATCGACATCGGTATCCAACAGGATACAATAAGGGACGCCCATGGCTGACCCAACGCTGGTCTATGATGTGGTCGTCGTGGGCGGCGGCAACGCGGCGCTCACCGCCGCAGTTACGGCCCGCGAGGCGGGTGCCTCCGTCCTGGTGCTTGAACACGCGCCCAAGGCGATGCGCGGCGGCAATAGCCGGCACACCCGCAACCTGCGCGCCATGCACACGACGCCGACCTCGGTGCTCACCGAGCAGTATCTTGAGGACGAATACTGGGACGATCTGCTGCGCGTGACCGGCGGGCAGACCGATGAGCACCTCGCCCGGCTCACCATCCGCGCGACCGAGGACGCCCTGCCATTTATGGAGCGCTGCGGCGTCCGCTTCCAGCCCTCGCTGACGGGCACGCTGAACCTATCGCGCACCAACGCCTTCTTCCTGGGGGGTGGCAAGGCGCTGGTGAACGCCTACTACGCCGCCGCGGCGCGGTTGGGCATCGCCGTGCTTTACGACACCGAGGTGACCAGCATCGCCCTCGATGACGGGTTCGTCCGCAAGCTGACCGTGACCAGCAAGGGCTTCCCGCTCGAGATCCGCACCAAGGTAGTGGTCGCATCGTCCGGCGGATTTCAGGCCAATATCGAGTGGCTGAAGCAGGGTTGGGGCCCCGCCGCCGAGAACTTCCTGATCCGCGGCACGCCCTATGCCAAAGGCGGCGTGCTGAAGAGCCTGCTGTCCCAGGGCGTGGCCTCCGTCGGTGACCCTACACAATGCCACGCGGTCGCCATCGACGGCCGCGCGCCGAAGTTCGACGGCGGCATCGCCACGAGGCTGGACTGCATCCCCTTCTCCATCGTGCTGAACAAGCACGGCCAGCGCTTCTACGACGAGGGCCAGGACGTCTGGCCGAAACGCTACGCCATCTGGGGCCGGCTGGTGGCGCAGCAGCCGGACCAGATTGCCTACAGCATCATCGACAGCCGCAGCGAGCGCTTGTTCATGCCGTCCATCTTTCCCGCCATCAAGGCCGGGTCGATCGGCGAACTGGCCATCAAGCTCGGCCTCGACCCGGCGTTGATGGAGGCGACGGTCAGCGCCTTCAACGCGGCCTGCCAGCCCGGCACGTTCGACAGCTCCCGCTTGGACGGCGTGCACACCGAGGGGCTGGACCCGCCCAAGACCAATTGGGCGCGCCCGATCGCCGAGCCGCCGTTAATCGGCTACCCGCTGCGGCCCGGCATCACCTTCACCTATCTGGGCGTGAAGGTGAACGAGCGGGCGCAGGTGATCATGGAGGACGGGCGGCCCGCCTCGAACCTGTTTGCCTCGGGCGAGATCATGGCGGGCAGTATCCTCGGCAAGGGGTACCTCGCCGGGTTCGGTATGGCGATCGGCACCGTGTTCGGCCGCATCGCGGGACAGGAGGCGGCAAAACGTGCAAACAATTGACCTGACCCGGCTCGATGCCGGCGAGCCCCTCGCGGACGAAACGCCGGCAATGGTGGAAGCGCGCCGGGCGATGGAGGTGTGCAACGCCTGCCGCTATTGCGAAGGCTTCTGCGCCGTGTTCCCGGCCATGGAGTTGCGGCGGGAGTTCGGGACGGGCGACCTCAACTACCTGGCCAATCTCTGCCATTCGTGCCGCGGTTGCTACTACGCCTGCCAATACGCGCCACCGCATGAGTTCGGCATCAACGTGCCGCGCGTGCTCGCCGAGGTGCGGGCCGAGAGCTATTCCAAATACGCCTGGCCCGGCCCGCTCGCGAAGCTCTACCAGCGCAACGGGCTGGTGATGGCGCTAGCCATGGCGATTGGGGTAGGGGGCGTACTGCTCCTGACGATGCTGCTGCAGCGCCACACCGTGCTATTCTCGCCGCAACCGGTCGTGCCAGGCCGCGGCTTCTACGAGGTCGTGCCATATGGCGTGATGGTGGCGGTCGCCTCCGTCACGTTCCTGTTCTCACTGTTGGCGATGGGCATCGGGTTCGCCCGGTTTTGGACCGACACCGGCGGCCGGGCCGCGGAACTCACGCAGGGCCGGCCGTTATGGCAGGCCTTCCGGGACGCCGCCTCGCTGCGCTACCTCGGTGGCGGCGGGCACGGCTGCAACGACCGTGACGAGAGCTTCTCCACCCAGCGGCGCTGGTGGCACCATCTGATGGCGTATGGCTTCCTGCTGTGCTTTGCGTCCACGTCCACCGCGACCGTCTACGACCATTTCCTCGGTTGGCCGGCGCCATATTCGTTCTGGAGCTTGCCCGTACTGCTCGGCGCCGTGGGTGGCGTCGGCTTGGTTACCGGGACTGCCGGACTGTTTTGGCTAAAGCTGGCAGGCGATCACGAGCCGCAGGCCGCTCAGCTGTTGGGCGCCGATGCCGGGCTGCTGCTGCTGCTGATGCTGATCGGCGTGACGGGTCTGCTCTTGCTGTCCGTGCGCGCAACGGGAGCGATGGGCAGCGTGCTCGCCGTGCATCTGGGCTTGATCTTGGCGTTCTTCGTAACGATGCCGTATAGCAAGTTCGTCCACGGGCTTTACCGGTCCGGCGCACTGATCCGCCATGCGATCGAGCGGCCCGGCGCCAATGGCCCGAAACCGGTCGTGGTCATGCCGGGAAGCGGGCGCATCGGGTAACCCACGCCGAACGTCGCCAGTGACAGCATCAACGAAGCCACCGGGCTGCTGTTGGGGAAGAATGGCCGGCCGATGTAGCTGGCATAATAGCCATAGACGAAAAGTTGCCGCCCGCGACCCGGACGGCAGCGCCGATGGTCTTCTGCATTTCGGCGACGGTGACGTTGGTGGGCATGGCTCTCCCCTGCAGCTTCGTTCGCGGCTTTGGTGAGCCTGGTGGGTGTCGTTGCCTCCCGCCGGACCCGGGACGTGCCGTTGCCGGGGACGGCACTCCGGTAGCCAGCCGCGCGCACGACCCCGCGCAGAGCTCTTTGAGAAGCGGACCGGGCTTAACCCTCTGGCAATCGTCTCCCGTTACACCGGGAACCGCCAGATCGTGGCGGGCTCCTGTAATCCGAAGGCGGCGATGGTTGACGTGCACGTGCCGGCGGCTCGCTGCGTTTGGGCGGGGTCGCCCTTCTCCGCGCTGGTCGTGGATGATGACGACATAACCCGGCGCTTCGCGGCGCGCATCCTCAGGCGTCTCGGCGCTGTCCGTGTGATCGAGGCGGCGGACGGGGAGGCGGCGCTGGCGTGTCTGGAGGCCGAGCCGGCCCCGGTCGATTTGATCCTATGTGATCTGCGCATGCCCGGCTTGGACGGGATCGACACGCTGCGCCGCTTGGCAGACCGCAACGTCTCCGCCCTTATCGTGCTTGTCAGCAGCGCCGATACCAGGATCCTGCGCTCCGCCGGCCAACTCGCCAAGGAGTTCGGCATCGGTCTGCTGCGGACGATCGCAAAACCACTCTCGGTCCAGAAACTCCAGGAAACCTTCGCCGAGGTCTGCACCCTGACCCAAACAGCCCTACCCGCGAACCAGAAGTTCGCATCGCGGCTGGCCATCGATGCCGCAATGGTCCGCGAAGGGCTGGCTCGCAAGGAGTTCGTCGCGTACTTCCAGCCGCAGGTTAATCTGCGGACCAGGGAGGTCATCGGCGCCGAAGCGCTGGTGCGCTGGAACCGTCCCGGGACTGGCATGCTGCACCCGGCTGCCTTCCTGCCCGTCATGCAGGCAAGTGGCCTGCTAGACGCAATGACGGAGGCGGTGTTCAGCCAAGCGGCCGCCCAATGCGCCGCCTGGGCACTGGCCGGCGAGAGCCTGTCCGTCAGCGTCAACCTCAACGCCGCATCGTTGGGGTCACGAGAGCTGCTTCCCCGCCTGGAAGCTACCGTATCCGCCCTGGGGCTTGACCCGGCGAGCATCATCTTCGAGTTGACCGAAGATGGCCTGCTCCAGCGGCATACCGCGCGGGAAGTCCTGACCCGGCTGCGACTGCGCGGTTTCGGCCTCTCGATCGACGACTTCGGCACCGGCTATTCCACGTTGCAGCAACTCCTTGAGGCGCCGTTCAACGAGCTCAAGATCGACCAGTGCTTCGTCAAATCGGCACCCGTCGATACCGAGGCCGCCTTGGCACTGACCTCCAGCATCGCTCTCGCCCAGCAACTCGGGCTGAACGTGGTCGGCGAAGGTGTCGAAACGGACGAACAATGGCGCTTCCTCGAACAGGCGGGGTGCTTGATCGGCCAAGGTTACGCCATCGCCCGGCCCATGGAAGCGGAGGCTTTCCCCGACTGGGCCGCCGAATGGCGCCGGAACGCGGATTTGCGGGTGGATCCAGCGCCGTGCACCAGCGCCTTCCCGGCCTGATCGGGCGGCTGCGGCGCTGCCAAAACGCCGCAGGTCGCGCGGCAGCTTGGGTCGCACGCGGCACGTTCCAAACGGGCGCGCCGCTCCTCGGCCTGTGCGGCATCGTCTTGATCTGGGTGGCGGTGCTGCACTCGCTGGCTGCCGAACGCAAACAAGCGCTCCAGGCCGCGCTGCAGGAAACCTCCAACCTGTCCCGCGCCTTCGAGGAGCACATCATCCGTTCGCTCAAAGCCGTCGACCAGACGCTGCTCTACATCCGCGATTCCTACGAGAAGGACCCGGGCGGATTCGATATCACGGCCTGGACCCGCAGTACCCAAGCCTTGACTGACCTCACGTTCCAGATATCCCTCATCGACCGCCACGGCTTTGTC
>CAXTVQ010000026.1:54762-63034 GCA_964247705.1 uncultured Acetobacteraceae bacterium
AGCCTTGACTGACCTCACGTTCCAGATATCCCTCATCGACCGCCACGGCTTTGTCACCGGCTCCAATCTCATGGCCGGAGGTGCGCGGGTGGACCTGAGTGACCGCGAGCATTTCCGCGTCCATCGGGACAACCCCGAGGACGTGCTGTTCGTCAGCAAACCCGTCCTCGGCCGCGTCAGCCACAAATGGTCGATCCAGTTGACGCGCAAGATGATGACGCGAGGCGGCGCCTTCGACGGCGTCGTGGTCGTCTCGCTCGATCCGCAATACCTGTCGAAATTCTATGAAGCGGTCGATCTCGGGCGGCAGGGCGCGGTGGCGCTGACCGGGACCGATGGCATCATCCGAGCCCGCGCTGCCCGCGATGAGGAGGACGACGGGTTGACGGCGATCGGCAAGTCCATCGCGGGTGGGCGGTTGCTCACCGAATATGCCCATAGCCCGTCCGGATCCTACATCGCCGACAGCAGCGTGGACGGCACCCAACGCGTAACCGCCTATCGCGGCGTTCGTGGTTATAAGCTGATCGTCAGCGTTGGGATGGCTGTAGAGGAGGTCCTGGCCGCTTACCGTGTCAACCGCGGCTCCTACATTGCCGTCGCCACGGCCGTTTCCGCAGTGTTGCTGCTCGTGACCTCGCTGGTCGTGGTCCGGCAGAGCCGGCTGAACCGCGCACGCGAACAGTTGCGGGCGAGTGAAGCCAGCCAAGCGGAGAAGTCCACACTGCTCGAAGTGACGCTCGAGCACATGAGCCAAGGCATCATGATGGTGGATGCGAACCGCCGTGTGCAGGTCTGCAACCATCGGGCGGTCGAGAAGCTCGGGCTCCCGGTTGGCCTCCTGGCCGACCGGCCGAGGCTGGATGACGTGCTGCACTGGCAATGGCGGCAGGGCGAGTTCGGCGACGACGGCGCAGCCCTGCCGGACGATCTTCGCCGCTTCGTTCTGGCGGGCGGCGCGTCGGACACGCCGCAGGTCTACGAGCGGACAAGACCGAACGGTGTCGTGCTCGAAATCCGTAGCGTGCCGCTGGAGGGCGGCGGATTCGTCCGCACCTATACCGACATTACCGACCGCAAGGAGACTGAGGCCACTCTGCGGTCCGCCCGCGAGAAGGCGGATCAGGCGGCGCGGACGAAATCCGAGTTTCTCGCCACGATGAGCCACGAGATACGCTCCCCCATGAGCGGCCTCGTGGGCGTCGTCGAATTGCTGCGGGAGACGGCGCTGGACGAGGATCAGCGTTGGATGGCTGGTATGATCCACAGCTCGGCCCAGAACCTCCTTGCCGTGCTCAACGACATCCTGGACTTCTCGAAAATCGAGGCCGGCGCGCTCACCATCGCCATGCAGCCCGTGGCGCTGCGAGACCTGGTGACCGAGACAGCGCAGCCCCACGCGTTGGAGGCGGCGCGCAAAGGCGTCCGGCTCGACATCCACGTGGACCCGCATCTGCCCGAGTGCGTGCAGACCGATCCGCTCCGGTTGCGCCAAATCCTGACCAACCTGTTGTCCAACGCCGTTAAGTTCACCCCGGCCGGTGCGATCCTGTTGACCGTCGGGACCACCGATGCGCCATCGGAGGGGCTTCGCTTCTGCATCCAGGACAACGGAATTGGTATGGCGCCGGACGTCGTTGCGCGGCTGTTCGCCCCCTTCATGCAGGCCGACGGCTCGACCACGCGCAATTTCGGCGGGACCGGCCTCGGCCTCTGCATTTCTCAGCGGCTCGCCAGGTTGCTGCACGGCAGCCTGGTTGCAGACAGCCAGTTGGGTCAGGGCAGCCGCTTCACCCTGACCTTGCCTTTGTTGGTGGCGACACAGCCGGTCCTGGATGGGACCATGGCGACGCCGCCGGCCGAAGCGTGTGGCCTCGGCCGGGTGTTGGTCGCCGACGATGACGCGACGAACCGCTGGCTGATCCACCGCCAACTCACGCTGCTGGGCTGGACCGCCGACGTTGCCGAGGATGGGCTGGCCGCACTCGCGATGCTGGCGTGCCAACACTACGATGTGCTGCTGACCGATTGCCACATGCCGAAGCTGGACGGCGTCTCGCTCGCACGGGCGATCCGCGCGAATGCGGATCCGGCGCGGCGTGGCTTGCCCATCATCGGCTTGACGGCCGATGCCACGGCTGCCCAGCGCGAACGCTGCCTGGACGCGGGCATGGGCGAGCTCGCCATCAAACCCGTCAGCCGGGAGCAACTCCAGCGATTGCTGACCCTGGTGCAGCCGCAACCGATCACCTCCATTCCAGAGCAGCGCGACACCGGCGACCGGCCGCCGGTGTTCGACGACACCTGCCTGCGGGATCTATTCTCACCAGGCGATCCGGACGTCGGGGGCTGGCTGACGGATTACCTCGCCAGCGCCGCGAAGATCGAGGCGGACCTCGCAACCTTGCTCGCCGTGCCCCACCCGGCGCCGATCGACCGGGAGGCGGTTGCCACGGCGATGCACCGGCTCGCCGGCTCATCCCTGTCTGTGGGTGCAAGCCGGCTCGGCGCCGAAGCGAAACGTCTGGAGGCCGCGTCCATCGACGGCAACCGCGAACTCCTTGCCACACGGCACGCCGCGCTCCGGCACGAGATCGCAGCGGCGCGGATCGCGATCGAGGCATTTGCCGACACATTCGTCTAGTCGACCGCCAGGTTCTCCCGCAGCGTGCGCCCGGTGTACTCGGTCCGGAACCGCCCCCGCCGCTGCAGCTCCGGGACCAGGTAATCGACGATGCCGGCCAGATCGTGCCGCAGCGCCACCGTATGCCCCAACATGAAGCCGCCACGCTCGCCGGTCTGGACGAAGGCCTCCTCGAGGCGGTCGGCAATCTGCTTGCCGGTTCCGGCGATGGTCTTGTCGTAGGCGGTCGCGAAATGGGCGCCGTACTCGAGGAACTCCTCCCGGGTCATCTCGGCATGCTCGCCCAGCCGGTGCGCCAGGTCGAACAGAATGCCCATCGGCGAGCCGTTTTTCGCCACGATCTCCGCCTGCAGTTCCGAGAGCTTGAAATGCTGCGGCAGCGTCGAGAGATCGTAACCCGTGTTATACGACAGGAAGCTGCCGATGGCCTCGGGCGGTATCGCCGTCAGCAGGCTCTCCCGGCGCGCAATCGCCTCCGCCTCCGTCTCCGCGACGACGATCGGGGTCTGCCACAGCACGCCAACCTTGGCCGGGTCCCGTCCGACCGCAAGCAGCGCCGCATCGAGGTCGGCCCGGTGCTTGACCTGGGCGGACAACGCCATGTCCGGCCCGAAGATCACATCCGCCACATAGGCCGAGGCGCGGATGCCGCGTGGCGAGCCACCGGCCTGCACGATCACGGGGCGCCCCTGCGGCGAGGGCGGCGTGTTCAGCGGGCCCTCGACCTTGAAGAACTTGCCCTCATGCGACATAGGATGAACCTTCGCCGGGTCACCCACGCGGCCGGTTTCGCGGTCCCAGATCACGGCGTCCGCCTCGGTCGCGTCCCACAGCTTGCGGCAGACGTCGGTGAACTCCTCCATCCGCTCGTAGCGGTCGCCGTGGCCCATCAGCCCGTCGTAACCGTAATTCGCAAAGTCCGCGGGCCGGGTGCTCGCCACCAGGTTCATCGCGATCCGTCCGCCCGTGACGTGATCGAGCGAGTTCATCAGCCGCGCCATGTAGTACGGGTGCATGAACGAGGAAGAATAGGTGATCCCGAAGCCGATATGCTTCGTGACCCGCGACATGGCGACCATGTAAGGGCTCAGATCTTGCCGCGGGAAGTTGATCCCCCACTCGATCGCGGCATCCCGTGAACCGCGCCAGGTATCGGGAACGCCCGTCCCATCCCCCGAAAACAGCATGTCGAGGCAACCGCGCTCGGCGGAGCGGGCGATGTGGTCGAACATGTCCATGTCCGGGAAGGTGTGCGTGTCCCACCCACCCGGCAGCCGCCAGCGTCCGCCGAGATGGTTGTAGGAAAAGTCGAACCCAAGATGCATCCGCTTCGTGGTCATGGATGGTCGGATCCCGCGCCGCCGCTTCGGGCGGCAAGATGCACCGCGAACCGCGCGCACACGCCGACAAGCTGATCGACCAGCGCCGCCCCTGTCTCAGCGGAGGACAGGTTAGGATCGCCCTTCGCCACGCCCTTGGTATAAACCTCGTCGTATTCCGTCGGCAGGCCGACCTCCGCCCCCTCGAACTCCGCGGTGCCGAGCGCTGTGTAAGGCAGGTCCAGCACCGGTTCCCGCTTGAGTGGCGCCGCAGCCGGGATCAGGTCCGGCCGCAGGTATTCCGGAAACAAATGCAGCCCGACGCTCGTCAGCGGGTCGGCGCCATGGCCGGAGACCAGCCTTGCCTTCTCCGCGCCGACGATGCCCGGCAACAGGCCGTAGCCGATCCGCCAAAGATACAGGCTCGGAATCAGCAGGCCCGTCGCACGGTGAACCTCGCGCGTCGCGACCTGGATCGGCCCGACATTGCCGCCGTGACCGTTGATGACGATCAGGCGCGTCAGCCCATGGCGGTGCAGCGAGCCGAACATGTCCCGCAACAGGCTGGTCAGCGTGGGTTCGGAGATCGCGATGCCGCCGATCATGGCGCCGAAATAGTCCGCACCCCCGAACGGTACCACGGGCGCCACCAGGGTCGGCGTGCCCATCGCGGTCGCTTGCAGCGCCGCCAGTTCGGCGATCTTTTCCGCCAACAGGTAGTCGCCCATCGGCGCGTGCGGCCCCTGGTCCTCCTGGCTGCCCATCGGCAGCAGAATCACGGGATTGGCGGCGTAGATGGCCCGCCCTTCGTCCCCGGTGAGCGTCCCCATGTGAACTTTCGGCGTAGTGGCGTGGGC
Source organism: uncultured Acetobacteraceae bacterium (assembly GCA_964247705.1). GTDB lineage: Bacteria > Pseudomonadota > Alphaproteobacteria > Acetobacterales > Acetobacteraceae > LMUY01. The sequence goes on from CAXTVQ010000026.1 coordinate 59,583, forward strand.
CATCGTGGCAACTCCAAATAATTAGGTTCAGCCGAAATCCGTCGTCTCGAGCGTGATCCCGGACGAAGTGCTGAGTGCGCCCGGCAGATTGGTGAACCCGGTGACCCGGCGGTCCATGCCGAACCCCTGGCTGCGCCATGCCAGGCCCACCATCGGCACCTCCTCCAGTGCCGCCCGCTGCATGTCCTCGTAGATCTCCACGCGCTTCGCCGAATCGAACTCCGCCCGCCCCCGCGCCAGCGCGTCCACAGTGCGCGGCGCGCTCACGCCGAACGAGCGGCCATGCGTCGGCGCGAGCGACGTGTCCAATACCACACTCAGCCCGTCCGGGTCGTTGCTGTCCGCCGAAACACCGTGCACCGCGATGTCATAGCGGCCGCTCGTGCCAAGGCTGACCCGGGTGGACCAATCCGGCAGCCTCAGCTCCGCCTGGATGCCGATCGCCGCCAGGTATTGCTGCACCACCACCGCCGTATCCTTGTGCATGGTGTACTGCGCCGTCGCGAGCAGCGTGGTCTGGAACCCGTCGGCATACCCGGCCTCCGCCAGCAGCGCGCGGGCGCGGGCCGGGTCGTAGTTCCAGCCACGCGCCAGCACCGGGTCGAAATAGGCCGAGCCCGGATCGATCGGCAAACCCTCCAGCGCCCGGCCCCGGCCGAAGAACGCCGCCCTCACGATGTCTTCCCGCCGCACCGCGTGGGCCACCGCCTGGCGTACCCGCGCGTCGTTGAACGGCGGCCGGGTGCCGTTGAACAGCAGGTCCATGAACGCGCCGCCCGCCACCTCGTCGAGCTTGAGCCGGGCGTCGGCTGCCACCGCGTCCATCGCCTGCCACGGCACGTACTCGATCATGTCCAGGTCACCGGCCTGCAGCGCCGCCGTGCGCAGGCTCTCATCGGCATACACCAGGAAGCCGACCGCCTTCAGCTTCGGCAGCCCCGGCTTGTAGTAATTGGCGGAGGCCTCGAGCGTCACCGAAATCCCGCGCTCCTGCCCGGCCAGGCGGAACGGCCCGCAGCCGACGGGCTGCCTCGGGTCCGACCCGTGCCAGCACACCGCCATGTTGTAGTTCGCGAACCAGGACGGCAGCGTCGCCACCGGATCCTTGGTGACGAGCCGCACCGTGAACGGGTCCGGCGTCTCCACCCGGGACAGGCCCTGGAACTGCGAGCGCATGTAGGCCGTCGAGTGCTCCCCCGCGACCTGCTCGATCGTCCAGCGCACATCTTCCGCGGTGACCGGCTCGCCGTTGTGGAAGCGGGCGTCCCGGCGCAAACGAAAAACCCAGGCGCCATCCTCCACAGCCCACCCGGTCGCCAGTTCCCCCTGCAGCGCGCCGGTGCGGTCCCAGGACACGAGGCTGCGGCCGGTCAGCAGCTTGACCGTGCCGGCAGAGGCGCCGGTGTTCTCCCACGGGCGCAGATTGGGCGGGTAGGCGGACAATCCGTAGCGGAGGAGGCCCGGCCGGACTTGGGCGCCAGCCGGCGCAGCGAGGAACGGTAGGGCAGCAGAACCGGCAAGCAGCCCCCGCCGCGTGACCATGAGCGCCGTCCTTCCATGCCGATCCAACCGCACCCACGGCCTGAAGCCGCAACGAAGTGTCGGACACCCGGCGGCCCGCCGTCAACGGACGCGGCGGCGGGGTGGTGGACGCGGGCGGCGGCGCATCCCACACTCCTGATACCGTCGGTAGAGAAGGGCAGCAGACATGGCGATCAAACCGGTAGACCCATTCGATTGCATCGTGTTCGGCGCCACCGGAGACCTCACGCTGCGCAAGCTGCTCCCGGCGCTCTACAACCGCTTCCGCGACGGGCAGATCCCCCCGGACGCCCGTATCATCGGCGCCGCCCGTTCCCGCCTGGACGACGATGCGTTCCGCGAGCGCACCATGGACGCGCTGCGCCACCACGTCGCCAAGCCGGACATGGACCGCGCGGTCGCCGAGCGGTTCACCGAACTTGTCCACTACGCCCAGGGCGACGCGGGGCAGGACGGTGGACTGACCAACCTGTCCGAGCTGCTGGCCGAGCAGCCGGACCGCATCCGCGTGTTCTACCTGGCGACGTCGCCCAACCTCTACGGCCCGATCTGCAACAACCTCAAGGCCGCCGGCCTGGTCACGCCGAACAGCCGCGTGGTGCTGGAGAAGCCGATCGGCCACGATCTCCCCTCCGCCCGCGAGATCAACGACGTCGTGGGCCAGGTGTTCACCGAGGCGCAGACCTTCCGCATCGACCATTACCTCGGCAAGGAGACGGTGCAGAACCTGCTGGCCCTGCGCTTCGCCAACGTGGTGTTCGAGCGCCTGTGGAACGCGGACGTCATCGACCACGTTCAGATCACCGTCGGCGAGACGGTGGGCGTGGAGGGCCGTGGCGACTACTACGACAACTCCGGCGCGCTGCGCGACATGGTGCAGAACCACCTGATGCAGTTGCTTTGCCTGCTCGCGATGGAGCCGCCCACCAGCCTGGAAGCGGACGCGGTGCGTGACGAGAAGCTGAAGGTGCTGCGTTCGCTCAAGCCGATCGCGCCCCACGAAGTGGGTACCGTCACGGTGCGCGGCCAATACAGCCAGGGTGCCGTGAAAGGCGAGGCGGTGCCGGGCTACCTCACCGATCTCGGCCCCGGCCGCCACAGCCGCACCGAAACGTTCGTCGCGCTGAAGGCCGAGATCCAGAACTGGCGCTGGAACGGGGTGCCGTTCTACCTGCGCAGCGGCAAGCGCCTGCCGCAGAAGGTGAGCGAGATCGTGGTGCAGTTCCGCGCCGCGCCCTTCAACGTGTTCCAGCGCGAGTCGGCGGCGCTGTCGCCCAACAAGCTGATTGTCCGCCTGCAGCCCGAGGAGGGCATGAAGCTCGAACTGATGACGAAAAGCCCCGAACCCGGCGGATTGCACCTGAGCCCGACCCAGCTCGACATCAGCTTCGAAAAGGCGTTCGCCACCCGCTACCCCGACGCCTACGAGCGCCTGCTGATGGACAGCGTGCGCGGCAACCCGACGCTGTTCATGCGGCGCGACGAGGTGGAGGCCGCCTGGAGCTGGGTCGAGCCGATCATCGAGGCATGGGACGAAACGCGCGAGCCGCCACGGCTCTATCCGGCGGGAACCTGGGGGCCGACCTCGGCGATCGCGCTGATCGAGCGGGACGGCCGGACGTGGTACGAAGAAATCGAGTGAGCGTGGACCTCAGCTAATCCGACGGACGCCAGGGCGGCCCAGGGTCCCACGTCCAATGCGCCCCGTCCGGCGGAGCCACCCCGTCCTCCCGCCTGAACCGGCCCGCCTCCGGAAACGGCGGCGTCACCAGCATCCGCGCCGCATCCAGCCCGAGGTCGCGGCAGATCCCGGTGATGATCTCCTCCGCCGGCACGTGGCCGAGTGCGGCCTCCTCGTCCAGCCGCTCCAACCGTTCCTCGAGCGCCTCGGTCAGCCGCTCGCGCTCGGT
>CAXTVQ010000027.1:0-61958 GCA_964247705.1 uncultured Acetobacteraceae bacterium
TCAGTTGGTAGAGCAAGCGACTGTTAATCGCTCGGTCGTAGGTTCGAGTCCTACTTCGGGAGCGCACCCCCCTCGATGGACGGCATGCAGGCCCTCCTGCGCCACGCCGCCGGGCAGCGGCGTGGCCGCAGCGCAACACACGCGGCGTGACCGGCCCAGATCCAGAGTTCGTACGCGGCTTTCACAAATGGCGGAACTGGCAACGATCTGCTATGCCGCGAACTCCCGACGCCAGGAGCGAACCCATGACACAGACGGCAAACACAACGCGCCGCTTCTTACTCAAGGGAGGTGCTGCCGCGGTCGGCGTGGCGGCCGGTTCTGGCGCGATTACCGGCTTCCCGACAATCTGGGCGCAGAACATCAAGAACGTGACGCTGCGCCAGTTCGGCACGGGCGTGTCGGCGCTGAACGCCATCGCCGCCAAGTGCAAGGAAGACACCGGCATCACGATCCAGATGACGGCGATGGACACGGACGCCGCCGCGCAGCGCGCCGTGACCCAGCCCCGCAGCTACGACGTGGCGGACATCGAGTATTTCACCGTCAAGAAGGTCTTCCCGGCCGGCGTGCTGCAGCCGCTGGATGTGAAGAAGATCAAATTCTACGATGACATCGTCCCGCTGTTCAAAACCGGCAAGGTGACGCCCACCGCCCAGGTCGGCCAGGGCACGGCGCCGTGCCGGGTCAGCTACGTGGAGGGCGAGACGTCACTGGCGTTCGCCGGCGCGCCGACCGGCTGGATGACGCTGATCCCCACCATCTACAACGCCGACACGCTCGGCATCCGCCCGGACCTGGTGGGCCGCCCGGTGAACAACTGGAAGGACCTGGTGGACCCGGCGTTCAAGGGCAAGTCCGCCATCATCAACATCCCCTCCATCGGCATCATGGATGCCGCGATGATCATGGAGAGCCTGGGGACGATGAAATACGGCGACAAGGGCAACATGACGAAGCCCGAGATCGACCAGACGATCGCCTTCCTGATCCAGAAAAAGAAGGACGGCCAGTTCCGCGCGTTCTGGAAAAGCTTCCAGGAGAGTGTGGACCTGATGTCCTCCGGGGAGGTCGTGATCCAGTCCATGTGGTCCCCCGCGGTGACGGCGGTGCGGTCCAAGGGCATCCAGTGCGTGTTCCAGCCCCTGGCCGAGGGCTACCGCGGCTGGGGCGGCGGCCTGGGCATCGCCAAGCACCTGACCGGGCTCGAGCGGGACGCCGCCTACGAATACATCAACTGGTATTTGTCGGGGTGGACGGGCGCCTACCTGAACCGCCAGGGCTACTATTCGGCGGTGCTGTCGACGGCGCAGAAGAACATGAGTGCGGATGAATGGGGCTACTGGATGGAAGGCAAGCCGGCGACGGCCGCGATCACCAGCCCCGATGGCACGGAGATCGCCAAGGTGGGCGAGGTGCGCGATGGCGGCTCCTATTACGACCGGATCGGCAAGATCGCCTGCTGGAACTCGGTGATGGATAACGACCGCTACCTCGTCCAGAAGTGGAACGAGTTCTCCGTGGCCTAATATGCGCTCACCATGGCTGCTGGCCTTGCCACTGGCCGTGGTGCTGGGCGTTTTCCTGGTCGTTCCGCTGTTGGTGCTGATCGTCGTCAGCTTCCTCGACTACGATTCGGTGCAGATCCTCTGGGTCTTCGTGCTGGAGAACTACCGGGAGGCACTGACATCGGCGGCGACCTGGAACATCTTCGGGGTGACGCTGGGCTATGCCGCGGCGACCTGGGCGGTGACCTTGGTGCTGGGCTTCTGGATCGCTTACTTCCTCGCCTTCGAGGTGCAGGACCCGACCTGGCGCATGGGGCTGTTCCTGGTCTGCTCGGTGCCATTCCTGACGTCCAACATCATCCGGACGATCTCCTGGATCCCCTCGCTGGGCCGCAACGGCATCATCAACACGATGCTGCTGGACCTGCATATCATCCGCGAGCCGCTGACGTTCCTGCTGTACAGCCGGTTCGCGATCATCCTCTCCTTCGTCCATATCAATACGCTGTTCATGGTGACGCCGATCTTCAATTCGATGATGCGGATCGACCGGGCGCTGCTCGAGGCGGCGCGGGATGGCGGCGCCGGATTCTGGCGCACGATCGGCAGCGTGGTGCTGCCGCTGTCCAAGACGGGGATCGGCATCGGGACCATCTTCGTGGTCACCGTGGTGATGAGCGACTTCGTGGGTGTCAGCATCATGGGCGGCGGCCAGAGTGCGGCGGTCGGGATCATGATCCAGAACGAGATCTCGCTGCTGCAATACCCGGCGGCGGCGGCGCACTCGGTCATCCTGCTGGCGTTCGTGCTGACGCTGGTGTTCTGCATCCTGCGCGTCGTGAACATCCGCAAGGAGCTCTGAGTGAGGCGGGGCGCGTCGTTCTACGTGCTGGCCGCGTTGTTCGCGGCCTTTGTGCTGTTCCTGTACGGCCCTGTCGTCACGATCATGATCCTGTCGTTCCAGGGTCCGCGCGGCGGGCTGACGTTCCCGATGAACGGGGTCTCGCTGCACTGGTTCGCCGCGCTGTTTCAGACGCAGATGGTGGGGGACTTCGCAGGATCGCTCACGCGGTCGTTCCTGTTGGCGCTGATGGTCATGGCGGCCAACGTGGCGATCTCGGTCGCTGCGGGGATGGCATTCCGGCGGCGGTTCCGGGGGTCGACGGTGCTGTTCTACCTCACCATCGCCAGCCTGATCGCGCCGTCGATCCTGGTGGGCCTCGGGATCGGGCTGCTGTTCAGCCAATTGGGGCTGGACCCGGCCTGGTACTCGTCCGCATTCGGGGCGCAGCTTACCTGGACGATGCCGTTCGGGCTGCTGATCATGTTCGCCGTGTTCAACCGCTTCAACCCGGCCTGGGAGGAGGCGGCGCGCGATCTGGGCGCGGGCCCGTGGCGCAGCTTCTGGCACGTGGTGCTGCCGATCATCCTGCCGGGCGTGATCGGCATCGCGCTGTTCGGCTTCTCGCTGTCCTACGACGAGTTCCCGCGCACCATGATGACGGCGGGCGAGTACAACACGTTGCCGCTCGAGATCTTCGCGATGACGGCGAACGTGACGACGCCGGTGATCTATGCGCTCGGCACGCTGACGACTCTGGTCTCGGCCGCGGTGATCGTCGCGGCGATCACCGCAACGGTGGTGATCAGACGCCGCAGGCTGGCGAGGTAAACTGCCAACCTGCGGCGTCGGCGCCACGAGCAACAGGGCATGCGGAGCGTCAGCACCCTGGCCGCCGTTAGAACCGCTGCGAGAGGCCGGTGTAGACTTGCAGATTGGGCGCGTTGCGGTTCAGGCCAATATTGGTGCCGAGATCGAGTTGGATGTTCTTCGTCACCAGCCAGGAAACCGCGGTATCGAAGGTGTAGACCGGTGGCGAATGGGCGTCGGTGCCAAGGGCCGAGTAGAATTCACCGTAAACGGTCACCGTGCTCCCGATTGGATGGGAGATGTTGATCAGTTGGGTGAAGTTGAAATGGTGCCCGTCATCGTCGGCGTTCTTGAGCACGTCGACTTCGGGCATGAACAGCAGGGTGAAACTCAAGGGAAGCGGATAGGAGATCGGCGCGATCACGCCGCCTTCGAATTGGCCGTTGCCGATGTAGCGTGACGCCGTGGGGAACTTGACATAGGGGATCAGCGCCGCTGCAGGACCGCCCTCGTTGCCAAACAGGTTGAACTTGGGCCGCAGGATCAGGTCACCGCCGCCGGAGACCTGTCCGGGCTCCCCGGCCGAGCTTGGCCGGTTGATGACGTTGTAGCCGTTGAACTGCAGCTCGAGGTCGATGCTGTTGGTGAGGCCCACCTTCAGCACGGGGTCGAACGCGGTGTATTGGCGGCTGGGACCGCCGACGTTGGAATGGGTGTAGTTGATCAGGTCGGTTTCGTATTGGAACTGGCCCGCATCCACGGTGATGGGGGAGTTGCTCTTCGTCGGCCGGTCGGTGGTGAGGCTGCGCAGATCGGCATCCGGGGTCGGGTTGAAGAGGGTGAAGCCGCTCTTGTCGGGGGGCGGCGGCGTCGGGTTCACGCTGGTGCCGGCGTCCTGCGCCGCTGCGGCATTGGCCAGGGCAAGGAGTACTGCGACAGCCAGACAGAATCGGTACGCCAGTGCGGGCACACCCTTCGTTGCCGAGCTTCGGACGGTTGTGGCTGGCAAGAATGGACTGAGCAATCTGCGGTTCCCCTTCGGCTGGTTCGGCGGGCACATCTATCCGACCCGGTGCGGTGCCACTGCCTCAGGCTGCCCGCCCTATAGGACGGCGAAGAATAAAGCCGCCATGCGGAAGGCCGCGTCGGAAAACCTCCAAACGCCAGCCGCTGGGACGCTGTCAGCCCGGCGGGAAGGTCGGCGGGCTGACCTGGTCCACGCGGCGCCGGGCCCAGTCGCGGCTGGGGACGTCCTGGATCATGCGCGCCTGGGCCTCGTGCAGCCGCTCGGCGGACCCGGCGTAATCCATGGTGAGCACGGCGCCGTCCGCCACGACCTGCATCCCGTCCACGTAGACGGCGGTGATGGCCCGGTCGCCGGCGGCGTACAGCAGGGAGCGAACGGGATCGTAGCCGGGGCGCATGGCCGGGTGGGCCGCGTCTACCAGCACCAGGTCGGCGCGGCAGCCGGGGGCGAGACGGCCCAGGTCCCCGCGTCCGAGGATGTCGGCGCCGCCCGACGTCGCCATGGTGAACAGCTCGCCACCCGTGAGCGTGCGGGGATTGCCGGCCTGGGTGCGAGCCAGGTACATGGCCAGTCGCATCTCATCGAGCATGTTGTGCGGGAAGGTGTCGGTGCCGATCCCCACCCGGACACCGGCGCGTCGGTAGCGGCCGATATCGCGCAGGCAGATGCCGCGGCGGGCGAAGACGGTAGGGCAGTGCGCGACCGCCGTTCCCGTCTCGGCTAGCAGTGCCAGGTCCCGGTCGGTGTGCCACGGCGTGGAGGGATGGTCGTCCAGGAAGATGCCGTGGCCGATGATGGAGTGCTCGTCCAATACGCCGAGATGATGCAGCCAGCCGATCGGGGTGAAGCCGTGACGCCGGGTGATCTCGTGGAACTCGCTGACCGATTGCGCGGCGTGGGTTTGCCAGGCCAGTCCGCGACGGCGCGCCTCGGCGTGGCTGTCGCGCAGCAATTCGGGGGTGCAAGTGTCGATCTGTGACGGGATCACCAGGCCGCTGAGCCGGCCGGATGGGTGCTGGCGCGCGCGGTCCAGCAGGCGGAACGCGTCCGCCATCGCCCGCTCGCCCTCGAGCACGTCCCACTCGTAATCCACGACGTGGCCGTTGGTGGTGAACCAGCGGGCGGAGCGGAACATCGGACCCATCACCACACGCAGTCCGCTCTGCCCGGCCACGTCCAGCCAGGCATCGTACGGGACGGACAGGTCCACCACGGTGGTGACGCCGGAGAGCAGGAGCTCGCTGAACGCGACGGTGGCGCAGTCGGCGACCGCCTCGGGCGGCGGGCGGAAAATCGGCAGGTATTCGTAGAGCGAGGAGTTGTAGAGGCCGGGGGTGCCCACCTCGTCGGTCAGGCCCTTGAGCATCGGTTCGGAGGAGGGGTGGCTGTGCACGTCCACCAGGCCCGGCATGACCATCAGGCGCTTGCCGTCGATCACCGTGTCGGCCGGGCCGGTGTAGGCCGGGCCTACGTGGGTCAGCGTGCCGTCGGCCCAGGCGACGTCGATGGCGGAGCGCATCGTGTGCTGGCGGCCGTCCCAGGCGATGACGGCGCCGCAGTCGCGGATGACGGTGGTGGGCATGATTTGGTTCCCGCAGCGGTCAAGGGGTGAGAGTGATGTCGAGCCCCTTGTAGATGCCGATGCCGTAGCCGCCATAGGCGCGCACGCCGTGGGCGCGCTTGCCGGACGCGACCCAGAGCTGTTCGCGCACCAGCGGGATCCACACGCTCGCCTCCGTCAGCTTCTCCTGCACGTTGTCGAGCGCGACCCGCTTGGCTTCGTCGTCGGTGGCGGTGCGTGCTTCCTTGAGCCAGGCGTCGGTCTGCGGGTCCTTCCAGTTCATCCGGTTCGGCGTGGGGGTGCCGGAGGAGTTGAAGTAGAGGTTCAGGGCCTCGCTCGCCGACACGTAGGGGTAGGACATGATGAACGCACCGAAATCCTGCGTCGCGAGCTTGCCCCACGCAACGGTCGCGTCCCACATCTGCACCTTCATCTCGACGCCGATGCGCTTCAGGTCGGCCTGCATCGCCTCCACCGCGCGGTTGTTCAGCGTGTCGCTGATGCCGTAGAGCGTGAAGGACGCGCGCACGTCCCCCTTGGCGCGAATGCCGTCGGGGCCGGGCGCCCAGCCGTTGTCGTCCAGCAGCTTGCGGGCGGCGGCGGGGTCGAACTTGGGGAAGTCGGCTTTGGATTTCGGGTCGAAGTCCAGCACCGCCGGGTTCAGGTAGCTATCGGCCGGGGTGGCGGCGCCGAACCAGACGGCCTTGGCGATCGCGTCGCGGTTGACGGCCATCACCATGGCGCGGCGGAGCACCGGGTCGTCCACCGCCGGCTTGTCGATCTTGAAGCCGACGAAGTAGTCCCAGAAGTAGTTGGGCTGGTTGGACAGGGTGATGCCGGGCGTGTTGCGCAGCGACGGCAGGGCGATCGGCGGCACGTATTGGGTGGCGTCGCCCTGGCCGGACTGGATGGCGGCGAGGATGGTGTTCTGGTCGGGGATCACGCGCCAGATCACCCGGTCCACCTGCGGCGCCGGGTTCTTGAAGATCGGCGGGCCCCAGTTGTAGCCGTCATGCTTCTTCAGCACGAACTCCTGCCGCGGCGTCCACGAGTCCCAGCAGAACGGCCCCGTGCCGTTGAAGCCCTGCACGCCGAAATTAGGTCCGAGCTTATCGACGGAGGCCTTGTCCACGATGGTGAGGAAGAACAGGCTGAGCTGCAGCGGCAGTTCGTTGAACGGGTCGGTCAGCTCGTATTCCACCGTCGTTGGGTCCACCGCGCGCACGTCCTTCACCGGGCCGGCGCGCCAGCGGACGGGGCTGCGGGTGGCCGGGTCGACGAAGCGCTTGATGGTGTAGACGACGTCGTCCGCCGTCATTTTGCGGCCGTCGCAGAACGTCACGTCGTCGCGCAGCTTGAAGGTATACAGCTTGCCGTCCGGGCTCACCGTCCAGCTCGTGGCGAGGCCGGGGCGCACCGTCTTCATGTCCCAGTCGAGCGTGGTCAGCGTGTCGCCGAGGAAGTTCAGCACCTCGCCGGCGGAGCGTGCGGTGGAGCGGGCCGGGTCGTAGTTGTCGCTGTCGATGGTCCGCAGCAGCACCAGCGTGCCGGGCGGCGCAGTCTGCGCGCGCAGGGATCCGGTGGCGAGGGCCAAAGCCGCCGTCGCGGCCAACAGGAGCGTCCTCATGCCCGTCCTCCAATGCTGCGCGGGTCCAACGCGTCCCGCAGGGCGTCACCAAGCACGTTACATGCCAGCACCACCAGAACGATCGCCACGCACGGCACGATGGCGATGTGGGGGGCGAAGAACAGGAAGTTGCGGCCTTGGGACGCCATCGCGCCCAGCTCGGCGGTGGGCGGCTGGGCGCCGAGGCCGAGGAAGGACAGGGCCGCGCCCAGCAGGATCACCTGGCCGAACCGCAAGGTCACGAACACCAGCAGGGCGGACGCGCAGTTCGGCAGCAGGTGGCGCCAGATCAGCCGCAGGTCCGAAAGCCCGGTCGCGCGTGCGGCCTCGATATAGTCGCGCGCCATCTCCACGCTGGCGGCGGCGCGGGTGATGCGCGCCATCAGCGGGATGGTGGCGACCGAGAGCGCCAGCACGACAGCCGGCACGCCCGGGCCCACGATGGCGGCGATGGCCAGCCCGAACAGGATGGCCGGGAACGACAGCAGCACGTCCATGCAGCGCATGATGGCGCCGTCCGCCCGGCGGTAGAATGCGGCGAGCAGGCCGAGCGCGCCGCCGAGCACGCCGCCGATGCCGACGGAGGCGACGCCGATCACCAGCGTCAGGCGCAGGCCGAACAGCACCCGGGTGACCAGGTCGCGCCCCTGGTCGTCCGCGCCCAGCCACAAGTCGGCGCTGGGCGAGGCCATGGCGAGCGACAGGTCGTTGTCCGCCGGGTCGGTGGGGGCCAGCCAGGGCGCCAGCAGCGCCAGCGCCAGGAGGGACGCGAGGACGACCAGGGCCGCGACGCCGACGGGGTCCCGCAGCAGCCGCCTCACGCCCGCACGCGCGGGTCGAGCCAGGTGGAGAGCAGGTCCACTGCCAGGTTGACCAGGATGAACCCGGCGGCCAGCACGAGGATGGTGCCTTGGGCCATCGGGAAGTCGGACGAGGCGATGGCGCCCACGGCCAGCCGCCCGACGCCGGGCCAGGAGAAGATGGTTTCCGTCACCACGGCGCCGCCGAGCAGGAAGCCGATCTGCAGCCCGATCAGCGTCACCACGGGGATCAGCGCGTTGCGCAGCGCGTGGCGGATGACGACGGCGCGCTCCGTCAGGCCCTTCGCGCGGGCGGTGCGGACGTGGTCGGTGCGCAGCATGTCGAGCACGGAGGAGCGCGTCATGCGGGCGACCGGGCCCACGAACACGAGCCCGAGGGTGACGGCCGGCAGCGTCACGGATTGCAGGCCGGCGAGCGTCCAGAGCGGCCCGGCGCGGCCGGTGAAGGGCAGGAGCTGCCATTGGAAGCCGACGAACCAGATCAGCACGAGGCCCACGAAGAACACCGGCACCGACACGCCGGCGACGCCCAGCGCCATGACGGCGCGGTCAGGCCAGCGCCCCTGCTCGACGGCGGCGACGGTGCCCAGCAGGAGGCCCATCGGAACCGCCCAGACCAGGGTGGCCAGCATCAGCTCGACCGTGGGGCCGACCGTGTTGCCCAGTTCGGTCGCGACCGGCTCGTTGTTGATGATGGAGTTGCCGAGGTCCCCGTGTGCCAGGCGCAGCAGATAGCGGCCGAACTGCACCGGGAGCGGCTGGTCGAGCCCGAGGTCGGCGCGGATGGCCGCGACCACGTCGGCGGTCGCCATGGGGCCGGCGCGGACGGCCGCCGGGTCCGTCGGCACGACCTGGATCAGCAGGAAGCCGATCAGCAGCACGCCGAACAGCACCGGCACCGCGAGCAGCAGGCGCTGCACCGTGTGGCGCAGCATCAGTGCAGTTCGCCCACGACCGGCTGCCCGCCGCGCAGGACCAGATCCGCCTTGGTAGCCAGGATCGCCTCTGGGCTGGCGCTGAAGATGTCCTGCGACAGCACGGTCAGGTCGGCGAGCATGCCGGGGAGCAGCCGGCCGCGCTCGGTTTCCGCGAACTGCGTGTAGGCGCCGCAGAAGGTCAGGCAGTGCACGGCCTCGGCGACGGTGAGCGCCTCGTCCGCGCCGAGCACGGTGCCCTTGTTGGTGCGGCGGGTGACCATGGTGAAGATGTTCTGGAACGGGTCGGTGGAGGACACCGGCGCGTCCGAGCTGGCGGCCGGGTTCTGGCCTTCGCGCAGCCAGCTTGCCATGGGGTAGGCGGCGGCGGCGCGGCGTTCGCCGAGGTTGGCCACGTAGGTGTCGCCGAACTCGTACATGAAGATCGGTTGCGGCACCGGGAAGATCCCGCGGGCGGCCATGCGGGCGCGCTGGCTGGGCGAGAGGAAGCCGCAATGCTCGATCCGGTGGCGGCGGCCGGCGACGGGGCGGTCGGCGGTATCGGCCGCCTCCATGCCGGCGAGCACCTGTTCGATGCCGGCGTCGCCGATGGCGTGGATGGCGAGCTGCCAGCCTTGGGCGTGGTACTCGGCCAGGAGCGCGTGCATCGTCTCGTCCGGAAAGCAGAACACGCCCGTCCCACCCTGCCGGTAGGGTTCGGACATGGCCGCGGTGAGCCCGCCGGCGGACCCGTCCGCGAACACCTTCATCGCGCCGAAGCGCAGCATGGCGTCTCCGTCGTTCGGGCGGATGCCGGCTTGCCAGGCGGCGCCGGCGATGCCCTCCGGGTTGCCGGCCAGGCAGATCCAGGTGCGCACCGGCAAGCGCCCGGTGGCCAGGGCGGTGCGGTAGGCGTCCACCTCGCGGAACCCGGCGGACATGCCGACATTGGCGTCCATCACCGCGGTGAAGCCGAGCCGGTTCATGTGCGTGCCGGCCCGCTCGATCGCGTCCACCAGGGCGGCGTCGGACGGCTCGGGCACCCGGTCGCGGATGAGGCGCATCGCCCGTTCCTGCAACAGGCCGGTGAGGCTGCCGGCGCGGCGCTCGATCACGCCGCCCTCCGGATCCGGCGTGTTGTGGCCGATCTCGGCCAGGGCCAGGGCGGCGGCGTTGGCGACGCCCATGTGGCCGCAGGTGCGCACGATGAACACGGGATGGTCCGGCGCGGCGGCGGTCAGCTCGGCCGCGGTCGGGTGGCGGCCCACGTCCAGTTCGGCGTGGTCGTAGCCACGGCCCTGCACCCACGCGCCCTTCGGCGTGCGGGCGGCTTCCTCGCGGATGGCGGCCAGCACGCCGTCCAGCGAGCGGACGCGCTCCGGGCGCAGGTTCACCTGGCTCATGGACAGGCCGAGCGGGAGGAGGTGCTGGTGGGCGTCGTTGAAGGCGGGGATGGCGACCTGGCCGTCCAGCCACACGCGCTTGGTGCCGGGGCCGGCGAGCGCGCGCACGGCGGCGCGGTCCCCGCAGGCGACGATGCGGTCCCCCGCGATGGCGATGGCCTCGGCGAAGCCCTCGTGCAGGCCGCGGAAGATGCGGCCCTCGATCAGCGTGTCGGCGTAACCTGTCATGGTTGGTGACTCCCCTCGCCGGGTGTCACGCAAAACGGATGCCAGGAGTGTCGGAGGTTAGTACTCGTGATGGTCGGGAGCGATGCGACTCGCCAGAAGGCCGACCGACAGGGTGTAGAGGTCTGAGGGGTTGTAGAGGCGGATCACGGCGAAGTTGGCGTAGGTCATGTAAGCCTCGCCGCCGGGTCCGTCCGGCATGACGACAGCGCCCTGCGCGCCTGGGTGAGAGAAGGCCGTGCCGTCGGCGCGGGTGATGCCGCGCTGGGTCCAGGCGGCAAGAGGGCGGTGGTCGTCGCGGCCGTTCGGCCCAGAGTCGAAGCCCGGGGGGACGTTGACGAGCTGGCCCCAGGGTTCGCCGCGGCGCCAACCGGACTTGGCCAGGTAGTTGGCGATCGAGGCCAGGGAGTCGTTGCGGTTGTCCCAGATGTCGCGGTGGCCGGTGCCGTCGTAATCCACGGCGTAGGTGAGGTAGGAGCTGGGCATGAATTGCGGCTGGCCCATCGCGCCGGCGTAGCTGCCGGTCATGCGCGGGAGGGTGATGTCGCCGTGGTCGAGGATGCGCAGGGCGGCGATCAACTCGGTGCGGAAGAAACCGTCATGGCGGCCGTCGGCGGCCAGGGTGGCGAGCGCCTCGATGACGGAGAAGCCGCCGGTGAAGCCGCCGAACGCGGATTCCAGGCCCCAGATCGCGACGATCACGCCCGGGTCCACGCCGTATTGGCGCTCGATGGCGGCGAGGGTGGCGGCGTTGGCCTGATAAGCGCGGCGGCCGGCGGCGATGCGTGCGTCCGAGACGCGCGAGGTTCGGTAACGGTCCCAGCTCTGCGTCTTCTCGGGCGCGCGGCTGTCGAGTTCGAGCACCTTCGGGTTGGGCTGCAGGCCGGCGAAGGCGCGGTCCACGGTTTCGGGAGCGATCCCGCTGGCGACTGCGTCGGCGCGGACGCCGGAGAGGAAGGCGGCGAAGGGCGTGTCGGCCCGCGCTTGGCTGACGAAGGTGGCAAGCAGGGACGCGGCGGCGAGGAAGCGGCGGCTGATCATTCCGCATTGTGTCACCGGGGTGCGGCGGCGGGCAATCTCGACGCGTGCGCGGAGCGCTGATAGCAGCAGAGGCGGAGCAGTGGGGGAGCCGGCGTGATGAACTGGTCATGGGTGAGACGCGGGATCGCCGTGCTGCTCCTGCTCGGGCCGGCCTCGGTGGGCCGCGCGGCGTCGATGGACGATTTGGTGCGGGCCTATCCGGATGAGCTGAGCGGGTTCGACGGGCAGACCCTGGTTTGGCGTGACGGCACCCGGATGCCGGTGGCGGATGGGCAGCCCGCTTCGATCCTGGATCAGCTCGCCCTGCCCTACCCGGCCGGCGCTCCGGCACTGCCGCCGGCGGACGATCCGGGCCGGGTGCGCAACCAGGCGTTCTTCGACAAGATGTACGGCGATTGCCGGGCTGGAGAGGTTGCGCCGAAGCTCGTGCGGGTGGCTTGGCTGCCGGGCAGTTTGGGGCGTGCGGTCAGCATCACGTCGGTGAACGGCGTGGACCGGCAGTTGGCGGCGGTGTCGCGGGACTTGGACGGGTTGCCGCCCGCGGATAGGAGGTACCTGTTCCCGATAGGCGGGACCTATAACTGCCGGGCGATCGCCGGGACGGACCGGACGAGCATGCATTCCTGGGGGGCGGCGATCGACCTCAATACGGCGTATTCGGATTATTGGCGGTGGAGCAAGGACGGGGGGTACCGTAACCGGATACCGCCGGAGATCGTGGACGTGTTCGAGCGGCACGGGTTTATCTGGGGTGGGCGGTGGTCGCATTTCGATACGATGCACTTCGAGTACCGGCCGGAGTTGCTTGGATTTCGTCCGGCAGAGAATGAGTAGCAGCGGCGGATGATGTCCGCCCTACGGTGTTGCAGGGCGAACATCGTCCGCCTTCTCCAGGACCCTTGGCGAGCTTTGGTGCCAGTGCGCCGTCACCGGCTGACCTGGCTGAAACGCCGAAGCCTGCCCACTCGGCAAATCGGCCCAGAGCCCAGAATGATCCGGTAGCCCCGCAAGGCTTAGCCTAATCCGGGTCAACGACCCCAGGAACGTCATTTCCGCCACGTCCGCCGCCAGCGCACCCGGCGGCACGCGGCCGTTCATCTGCTCCAACCTCACATGCTCAGGGCGCAGGAACAACTCGACCGGGCGTCCTGCCGGATGCACGGACGCGGCGTCGGCCGGTAGCACCGTCCCGTCCGCCATCCGCACCGCCGCCCCCGCCGCGACGCCGGACAGAAACCCGCCCACGCCGATGAAGCGGGCGACGAACGCGTCGGCCGGCTCGCGGTAGATCACGGACGGGGCGGCCACTTGCAGCAACCGGCCGCCGTTCATCACCGCCACCCGGTCGGCGATCGACAGCGCCTCCTCCTGGTCGTGGGTGACGAGGATGGTCGTCACGTCGGTGTCCCGCTGGATGCGGCGGATCTCCTCGCGCAACTGCACGCGGACCTTGGCGTCGAGCGCCGATAGCGGCTCGTCCAGCAGCAGGACCTGCGGCTGCACGGCCAGGGCGCGGGCGAGCGCGACGCGTTGCTGCTGCCCGCCCGACAGCTGGTGCGGGTATTTCTGCGCGTGGGCGGCCAGGTCCACGAGGTCGAGCAGATGCGTCGCACGGGCGGTCTGCTCGGCCTTGGGGCGGCCGGCCACGCGGGGGCCGAAGCGGACGTTGTCCAGCGCCGTCATGTTGGGGAACAGGCTGTAGGACTGGAACACCATGCCCATGCGCCGGGCGCTCGCGGGCAGGGCGGTGACGTCCCGCCCGTCCACCAAAACCTGGCCGCTGTCGGGTTTGATGAAGCCGGCCATGATGCGCAGCAACGTCGTCTTGCCGCAGCCGCTCGGGCCGAGCAGGCAGACGAGTTCGCCGTCCGCCATCTGCAGGTCGAGCTTGGCCAGGACCTCGCGGCCGCCGTAGCTCTTGCTCACGCCGCGGGCCTGCACCGTGGCCATCTACTTCGCACCCGCGATCGGGGCCTGGCCGCGCCCGACCAGGAGGACGCCGAGCATGGCGCCCCAGGTGATCAGGAAGCTCACGACGGAGAGGGCGGCGGCCTCGGTCGCCTCGTGCTGGCCGATCTGGTTGATGAACACGGCGTAGGTGCGGAACAGCAGGACGTTGGCGAAGGTGAACTCCCCGAACACCACGGCCAGCGTGAGCAACAGGCTGCCGACCAAGGCGGGCCGCAGGGCGGGGAGCACGACGAGGCGGATGATCTGGCCGAGGCCGGCGCCGAGGCTCTGGCCCGCTTCGGTGAGGGTCGTGAGGTCGATGGCGCGCAAGCCGACGTCAAGCCCGCGGTAGACGAAGGGAAGGGCGAGGAAGAAGTACGGGATCACGAGGTAGAACGGGCTGCCGATCAGCCAGTCCGGCCCGGTGACCAGGGCGGAGAGGCCCGCGACCAAGGCAATGGCGGGGACGACGAAGGGAAGGGCGGCGATGAACTCGAACACGGGGCGCAGCTTGGGCGCGTAGAGGTTCATGAAGATCATCGCGGGCATCAGCAGGGCGAGCAACAGGGCGGCGGTGGCGATGGCGAGTTCGACGGAGAGCAGCAGGCTGCCGGCCAGTTCGGGCCTGTGCAGCAGCGAGTGGTAGGCGGCGAGGCCGTAGCGGCCGCCACCCTCCCACAAGCTGAAGGCGACGGTGAGGGCGAGCGGGGTGGCGAAGTAGAGGAACGCCAGGCCGAGCACGATCCAGCCGGCGCCGATCCGGCTCACCGGGGCAGCCAGCGGGCGGCGCGGCGGGCCATCAGGGCGCTCAGGAAGAGGACGCCGACCATGACCACGATCATGCCGACCGACAGCGCGGCCCCGGTTTGCGGCGAGGCCATGACGTTGCCGGAAAGCACGTTGCTGATCTCCGTCGTGACCAGGCCGATGTTGCCGGAAGTGAGCGCGTAGGCGGTGGCGTAGGCGGAGAAGGCGCTGCCGAACAGCAGGATCCAGGAGGAGAGCAGCGACGGAACCAGCACGGGCAAGCCGACCAGGCGCCAGTATTGGCCGCCGGACGCACCGAGGTTCTCGGCCGCCTCGCGCCAGCTTTCGCGCAAGGCGAGGATCGCCGGGCTGATGATGATGACCATCAGCGGGATCTGGAAATACGAGTAGACCAGAGTGAGGCCGGTTAGCGAATACAGGCTGAAGCCGATCGCGTAGAGGTCGATGCCCGCGGCTTTCAGCCAAGTTGTGAGCAGGCCGAGGGAGCCGAGCGTCGAGATGAAGGCGAAGGCGAGCGGCACGCCGGCGAAGTTGGCCGCGACCGCCGCGAAGCTGGTCACGCCCGAACGCAGCCAGTGCGGGGCGCCGGGCTTCAGCACGGAATGCGCGATCAGCGCGCCGGCGACGACGCCGACGGTGGCCGAGGCGACGGACAGGATCATCGAGTTCTCGAACGCGACCCGGTAGCGGTATTCGCCGAGGCTGGCGATGTATTCGAGCGTGAGGCCGTCGTCACCCTGCACCGACTGGATGGCGAGCATGATTGTCGGCGCCAGCATGAAGGCGAGCGAGAAGGCGAGGAAGGCGCCGATGAACAGGTACGGCAGGAGCAACCGCGGACGCGTCAGATCTTGACGACGCGGGGCCACATGTCGGCCAGCGTCTTCTGCGCCTTGGCCAACTGGTCGGCGCTGGCGAACTTGATGTCCTTGTAGGGTTCGGCGGGGGGCAGCGTCTGCAGTACCGCGTCCGGTATCTTGCCGGCCGCGAGCAGGCTGGCGAAGCGGATCGGGTGGGCGAAGCCGCCGAGGAAGCTGACTTGGCCCTCGTCGGAGTAGAGGTATTCCATCCAGAGCTTGGCGCTGGCCGGGTGCGGGGCGTAGGCGCTGATGGCCTGGCAGTAGTAGTTGCCGTAGGCGGGCGCTTCCTTGGGCAGCAGCACGTCGATGTCGGCCTTGCCCTCGGCCTGTTTCTTGTAGCCGAGGCTGAGGTAGTCCCAGTTGATCACGACCGGGGTCTGCCCGGCGATGAGGGTGGCCGGGCTGGCGACGGCCGGGTTGAGGTTGCCCATGTGGGCCAGCTCGCCGAAGAACTCGACGCCGGGTGCGATGTCGTCGTAGCTGCCGCCGTTGCCGAGGGAGGCCGCGAACACGGCGCCGAACGCGGCGCTGGCGCCGAGCGGGTTGCCGTTCAGCGCGATCATGCCCTTGTAGTCGGGCTTCTTCAGGTCGGCCCAGGTCTGCGGGGTGGTCTTTGCGACGGCCTTGTTCACGGCGAAGGACTCGACGCCGTAGTAGTCGCCGTACCACAGGCCGTCCGCACTCTTGACGCCGTCCGGGATGCTGTCCCAGGTGGCGACCTTGTACGGCTGCAGCAGCTTTTCCTTCGCGCCGGTAAGGGCGAAGGCGGGGCCGAGATCCATCACGTCGGGGGCGCGTGCCTGGCTTTTCAGGCTGCGGACCGCCTGCAGTTCCTCGGCGGATGAGCCGTCCGGGTTCGCGCTGTCGATCGAGACGCCGTAGAGGGATTGGAAGCGGTCGAGGATCACGCCGTAATTGGCCCAGTCCCGCGGAACGGCGATGACGTTGAGGCGTCCTTCGGCTTTGGCGGCAGCAGCCATCCCGGCCGGGATATCGGGACCGGACGGTTCGGCGGCGCGGGCGCCGAATGCGAACGACCCGGCTACTCCAAGGCCGCCCAGAAGCGCGCCACGACGGTTCAGCATCACCCGATCTCCTCTGCTCCACGCACCTTAACCACCGAGCCCGTGATGTGTATGACGGTTTCGGTTCGGCACAAACATAAGATCAGCGCTACAGCCGGCTGGTGTGGAACTGCCCGCCCTTCATGATGGCGGCGATATGGGCGCCCTGGTCCTGGAACACGGCGAGGTCCTGCAGCGGGTCGCCGTCCAGCACCAGCAGGTCGGCGTAGGCGCCCGGCCGCAGCGTGCCGAGCTTGCCTTCCATGCGGGTGACCTGGGCGCCGATGGTTGTGGCGGAGCGGATGATCTCGAGGTTGGAAAGCACCTCGCGCCGCAGCAGGAACTCGCGGCTCTGGTCGGTCTGCAACTCGCCGAGCAGGTCGCTGCCGTAGGCCACGGGCACGCCCGCCTGGCGGCAGATGTCGAGCGAGCGCAGGCCACCGTCGATGACGAGGTCGTTCTTCGCCAGCATCTCCCCGGACATGCCGAAATCCGCGGCTCGCTCCTTCATGGCGTAGTAGGCGACGAGGTTGGCGATCAGGAACATGCCTTTCTCGGCCATGAGGCTGGCGGAGGCGGCGTCGATGAGGTTGCCGTGCTCGATGGTGCGCACGCCGGCCAGGGCGGCGCGGGTGATGGCGGCGGGGGTGTAGGCGTGGGCGCAGACGTAGCGGCCGAAGGCGCCGGCTTCCTCCACGGCGGCGGCGACCTCGCCGGAGGAGAACTGCAGTGAATCGAGCGGGTCGTAGGGGGAGGCGACGCCGCCGGACATCATGATCTTCACCTGGTCGGCACCCTGGCGCATCTGCTCGCGGGCGGATCTACGAACCTCGCTGACGCCGTCCGACAGGCACATCGTGAAGGCCATGGCGTTGCAGCAGTGGCAGTTGCGGCTGAACACGTCGGTGCGCCGGCGCGGGTCCGAGTGGCCGCCGGTCGGGCCGATCGCCTGGCCGGCGATGAACAGCCTTGGGCCGGGGATGGCGCCTTCGTCCACCGCCTGCTTAAGGCCCCAATCGGCGCCGCCGGTGTCGCGCACCGTGGTGAAGCCGCGGGCGAGCATGGCGCGCATGCTGGCGGCAGCGCGGGCGGTGCCGAGGGTGAGCGGCACCGACTCCAGGGTCCGGGTGTTGACCGAGGTCAGCATGACGTGGACGTGGCTGTCGATCAGGCCGGGCATCACCACCCGCCCGCCGCAATCCACGATTTCTGCGCTGCCGGGTGCGAGGTTTTCGCCGACCTCCGCGATCGTGCCGGCGTCGGTGCGGATTTCCATGCCGGGCTGGAGGGCGCCGAATTCGGGTTCGAGGAGGGAGAGGTTGCGGAGGAGGTAACTTATGGGACGCGCTCCCGGTCTGATCTAGCGACGGACGATGCCACCTTGCATGACCATTCGCACGTCCTCCAGCCGCCGTAGGTCGTCCGCCGGGTTGCCTGGCACGGCGATCACGTCGGCGGCCCGGCCGGGCCGTAGCGTCCCCACCTCGGTGTCGATGCCGAGGGCGCGGGCGCAGTCGCCGGTGGCGGACGCGAGCACGGCCGTGGCGCTCATGCCGCCCTCTTGCATCAGGCGCATCTCCATCGGCAGCGATTCGATGGTGGTGAACCGCCAGCCTGCGTCGGTGCCGGCCACGAAGCGGACGCCGGCCTCCAGCATGCGGTGGAACTGGTCGAGATTGACGGCCAGGCTGTGACGCCAACGGTCGAGGAAGGCCTGCTCGGCCGGGGTCCGGGTCTCCAGGCGCTCCATCGCGGCCACGGCTGTGCCGCCGACCGCCAGCGTGCCGCTCACGGGGATGCCGGACCGTGCGAGCCGATCCGCCGTGGCGGGTACGTACTCCTGCCGGCCGGACGCGTCGGCGATGAAGCCGGCGTGCTCGATGTGGTCGGCGCCGGCCTCGATCGCGGCGTCGGTGGAGGCGGCGCACAGGCAGTGCATCGCGACCTTCAGCCCCATCCGGTGCGCCTCGCCGGTGATCGCCGCCAGCTCCTCGGCGCGGTAGGAGGGGAGCCAGGACTGGGTGCCGAGCGTGCCGCCGCCGCTGGCCATGACCTTGATGAAGTCGGCGCCGAGCTTGGCCATTTCGCGCACCTTGCGGCGCAGCGCGTCCTCGCCGTCTGCCTCGCCGCCGAGATACCAGGTGTGGCCGCCGGTGATGGTCAGCGGCTGGCCGCAGGCGAGGATGCGGGCGCCGTTGCCGTGCCCGAGGCGCTGGGCGCGGCGGACGTCGAACACCGTGCGCCGGGCGGCGCCCACGTCGCGCACCGTGGTGATGCCGGCGGCCAGCGCGCGGGCCGAAGCGAAGGCAGCGGTGGCGGCCAGCACGCCGTCCGTCTCGCGCACCACTTCCTCGAGGGTGCTGCCGTCGCCGGGCAGGTTGAGGTGCACGTGCGCGTCAATCAGGCCGGGCATCAGGGTGCAGCCGGGGCACTCCAGCACCGCCGCGTCCGGCGGGACGGCGCCCTGCGGCGGGGCGCCCTGGAACACGGCGGCGATCCGGCCGACCTCGACCAGCAACGCGCCGTCCGGAACCGGGGGCGCGCCCGTGCCGTCGAGTAGCCAGTCCCCCCGTAGTAGCGTCGTCATCCTGCCGTCCCCCGTTCCGTGGCTGCGCCCGGCCAGGTTACGCCGTGAGCTTCGGCGGCGTCATGTCCCCTGCGTTCATCAAGGCTTCATGCCTGTCTGGCGTAACGCTCTGGCCCGGCGGGGGCGTTCCGACGTAAACGGTGCCACTTCCCCTTTTCAGGACCCCCGATGATCTGTCTGACCAATGCCCGGTTGATCCTGCGCGGCAGCACGGCCCTGGGCACGATCGTGATCGAGGGCGACACCATCACTGCCATCCAGGAGGGCGGCACCGGGTTGCCGGGCGCCATCGACCTCGACGGCGACGTGCTGATGCCCGGCGTGGTGGACCTGCATACCGATAACCTCGAGCGCCAGGTGCAGCCGCGCAGCAACGCGCGCTGGCCGTCCCGTTCGGCGATGGTGGCGCACGACTCGCAATGCGCCGCAGCGGGCGTCACCACGGTGTTCGACGCGCTGTGCCTGGGGGATCTGGGGTTCGAGAAGGACCGCATCCGCACGTTCCAGGACGGCGTGACCGATGGCGATGCGTTGGCAGAGACGGGGCTGCTGAAAAGCGATCACTACCTGCATCTGCGTTGCGAACTGCCGGCGGCGGACATGATGGCGCTGCTGGACCCGGTGGCGGACCATCCCCGAGTACGGATGATCAGCCTGATGGATCACTCGCCGGGTGTGGGCCAATACGCCAACATCGACCGCTACCGCGTGATGCGGGCGAAGGACGGGCACGACGCGGCGACCATCGAACGCCGCATCGTCGAACTGCAGGCGCAGCGTGCCCGGTTGCGGGACCCGAACCGCCGCGCCTTGCTGGACCGGGTGCGCCCGGGCGGCACCGTGCTGGCGAGCCACGACGACCGGACCGAGGAGGAGGTGGAGGAGAACCACCGCGACGGGATCCGCATCAGCGAGTTCCCCGTCTCCCTGCTTGCGGCGCGGGCGGCCAAGGCGCGGGACATGGCCGTGATCGCGGGCGCGCCGAACATCGTGCGCGGCGGCAGCCACAGCGGCAACGTGGCCGTCTCCGAGTTGGTGCGCGAGCAGGTGGTGGACGCGCTGGCGTCGGATTACGTGCCGGCCAGCCTGATCGAGGCCGCGTTCGCCTGCCGCGAAATCAGCCTGCCGGAGGCGGTGGCGCTGGTGACGGACCGGCCGGCGCGGATGGCGGGGCTGCACGACCGCGGCCGGATCGAGGCCGGGTTGCGCGCCGACCTGGTGCGGGTGCGGGTGCATGACGGGCTGCCGATTGTCCGCCAAGTGTGGAAGGCCGGCGAGCGGGTGATTTGAGCGGCGTGCGCGCGGACGTGCGGGCGGCGGTGTACTACGCGCCGCCCGAGACGGACCCGCTCTGGGCCGCCGGCTGCGACTGGCTCGGGCGGGACCCGGCGTCCGGGCGGCGCATCGTGCATCCCCAGCGCGACGAGCTGACGGCGGACCCGCGGCTGTACGGGTTCCACGCGACGCTGAAGCCGCCGATGCGGCTGAACCACTCGTGGGACGCGTTGATGGAGGACGCGGAGGCGCTGGCGGCCGGCATCGCGCCATTCGAGTTGCCTCCGTTGCAGGTGGCCGATCTCGGGGCTTTCCTGGCTCTGCGTGAGTCGGTCCCCTGCCCCGCCCTGAACGCGCTGGCCGATGCGTGCGTGACCGGGCTCGACCAGCACCGGGTGCCGCCGGACGCGGCGGAGATCCTGCGCCGGCGGCGGCCTGGGCTCTCGCCGGAGCAGGACGCGATGCTGGTCGATTGGGGTTATCCGCACGTGCTCGGCACCTGGCGCTTCCACATGACGTTGACCCGGCGGCTCACGGCCGAGGAGCATGCGGTGGTGCGCCCGCTGGCCGAGGCGCATTTCGCGGCGGCGCTGGAGCGGGTGCAGCGCGTGACGGACATCTGCCTGTTCACCCAGGCCGGGCCGGGAGCGCCGTTTCTGTTGGCGGAGCGGGTGGCGCTGCGTGGGTGAGTGAAGTGAGGCTTCATGAGGGGAAGCGATGGCAGCGTAGCCGCCTTCGCCAGTATTGCTCGGTAGGGTTCAGCGCGGGTTGGCTCGGGCCGATCTCCCCGAATATGTATCCGACCGCATCGCTCAGCATGCGCGCGGCAACCGCGTAGCAGAGCCAGATCAGATGAGTGTGCAGCACCTCAAGCCACTCCCTCAAGGGAGAGGCATAAATGGTTACATCCTGGTTTTGAGGTTCGGGCTCGATCGGCTGTAAGCTGTGCGCTTTGCAATGGAGAAGCGCCGCATGTTCACGACCCGGCCCGAAATCACCGGCACCTTTGGCGTCGTCGCCTCCACGCATTGGCTGGCGAGCGCCGTCGGGCAGGCGGTGCTGGAGCGCGGGGGCAACGCGTTCGACGCAGCCGTAGCGACCGCGTTCACACTGCAGGTCGCCGAACCGCATCTGAACGGGCCGGGCGGCGACGCGCCGATCATCATCCATGATGCCAAGACGGGCCAGCAGCGGGTGATCTGCGGCCAGGGCTGCTCGCCGGCGGCGGCCACGCTTCAGGCTTTCGAGGGATTGGGGCTCGACCTGATCCCGGCCACCGGGTTCCTGCCGGCGGTGGTACCGGGGGCGTTCGGCGCGTGGTGCCTGCTGTTGCGGGATTGGGGCACGTGGGAGCTGGCGGACGTGCTGGCGTTCGCGCTGGGTTATGCCGAGCACGGCGTGCCGCTGGTGCCGCGGATCCCGGCCACGATCGAGGGCGTGCGGCCGTTGTTCGAAGAGGAGTGGCACAGCAGCGCCGCAGTCTGGCTGCCAGGGGGCGAGGTGCCGCGGGTGGACAAGCTGTTCGCCAACCCCGTGCTGGCCGAGACGTGGAAGCGGGTGCTGCGGGAGGCCACCGGCGCGTCACGCGAGGCGCGGATCGAGGCGGCGCGGGACGCCTGGTACAAAGGCTTCGTGGCCGAGGCGATCGGCACGTTCAGCGGCGGGTTCGCGGCGCTGGATGCATCGGGCCGGCGGCACACCGGGCTGCTGACGGCGCAGGACCTGGCGGATTGGCAGCCCACCGTGGAGGACCCGGCGCGGTTCGATTACGCGGGGCACACCGTGCTGAAATGCGGGCCGTGGAGCCAGGGGCCCGTGTTCCTGCAGCAACTGGCGCTGCTCGCCGGGTTCGACGTGGCGGGGATGGACCCGGTCGGGCCCGAGTTCGTGCACACCGTGGTCGAGTGCATGAAGCTGGCCTATGCCGACCGCGAGGCGTTCTACGGGGACCCGGCGTTCGAGGACGTGCCGCTCGCCGCCCTGCTCTCCCCCGCCTACAACGACGAACGGCGCAAGCTGGTGGGCGCCGAGGCGTCTTTCGCGCTGCGACCGGGGATGGTCGGCAACCGCTCGCCCTGGGTGGACCACGAGGCGGCGTCCCGCGCGGACATGCTCACCCGGGCGCCGGGGGCCGGGGAGCCGACGGTGGCGCGGATGGGCGTGATCGGGGCGGACACGGTCCACATCGACGTGATCGACCGGTGGGGCAACATGGTCAGCGCGACACCGTCCGGCGGGTGGCTGCAATCCTCGCCGGCCGTCCCGGGCCTGGGGTTCTGCCTTGGCACGCGCGGGCAGATGTTCTGGCTGCGCCCGGATTTGCCGAACAGCCTGGCGCCCAGGAAGCGGCCGCGCACGACGCTGTCGCCCTCGATGGCGCTGCGGGACGGGCGGGCGTGGATGGCGTTCGGCACCCCGGGTGGAGAGCAGCAGGACCAGTGGTCGCTGATCTTCTTCCTGCGCCGGGTGCACCACAAGCTCGGCATCCAGGCAGCGATCGACATGCCGTCCTTTCACACCGAGCATTGGCCGAGCAGCTTCTGGCCGCGGGTGGCGCGGCCGGGCAAGCTGGTGCTGGAGGGCCGGTTCGACCGGGCGGTGCAGGCCGAGCTGGCCCGCCGCGGCCATGCGGTGACGATGGGGGAGGACTGGTCCGAGGGCCGGCTGTCCGGAGCCGACCTGGCCGAGGGCGTGATGCATGCCGGGGCGAACCCGCGCGGAATGCAGGGGTATGCTGTTGGCCGATAGAGTGGTAGGCCTCGTTCATGGTTCGGTTGCGGAACGGACCCCTTTGGAGGGCGACCCCGTCGGCAACCCATAATACGGGGCGGATACGGCGTGAACGATTTCAGCGGCGGCGAGCTTCCCTTCCACTTCGACGAGCGTCCAGGGCCGGCCCTGCTGGCCTTGCTGACGGACCCGTTGCTCACCCCGTTGTTCACGCCGGCGCCGCGCTCCGGCGTGCGGAGCGGCTGGTACGGTCACGTCCCGTTTGCGCGCTGGATCGTGGAGGCGTTGCGCCCGCGCCGGCTGGTCGAACTCGGTACGCATAACGGCGTGTCCTACGCGGCCTTCTGTGAGGCCGTGAAGGATGCCGGGCTGGACGCCAAATGTTTCGCCGTCGACACATGGGAAGGCGACGAGCACGCCGGGATGTATGGCGAGGACGTCTACGAGAGCCTCCGCCGCTTCCACGACGCGCGGTATTCCGCCTTTTCCGAGATGGTCCGCTCCACGTTCGACGACGCTCTCGATTACTTCCGCGACGGCAGCATCGATTTGCTGCACATCGATGGTTGCCATTCCTACGACCAGGTGCGGCACGATTTCGAGCGGTGGAAGCCGAAGCTGACCGACCGCGCCGTGGTGTTGCTGCACGATACCAACGTGCGGGAGCGGAATTTCGGCGTGTGGCGGTTTTGGGCCGAACTGCGGCAGGAGCACCCGGGGTTCGAGTTCCTGCACGAGCATGGGCTGGGCGTGCTGGGTTACGGCGCAAACCTGCCGGAGCCGGTCCGCACTCTGACCGGGTTGCGTGACGAGGAAACGATTACCGCGATCCGGTCGCGGTTCGCTTTCAGCGGGCGCTGCTGCATCACGGAGTCGGAGGTGGCCACCTTGCGCGACGAGGTGGTCCGACAGCGTTCCATGGCGGGCGAGGTGGAGCGTCTGACCGGGGCCTTGAACGATACGCACAAGCTGGCCCAAGCAATCGCCGACGAGCGTGACGCCGTGAGGGCCGAGGCCGCGCCGGCGCAGCGGGAAGGGTCGCGCCTGCGGTTGATCGCCTCCAGGGCAGTCGATTCCGCCAACGCGATGATGGCGGCCGATGCGGAGCGAAAGCGCGGCTTGGTGGCGCAAGCCGACCACGACCGGACCGTCATCCTGAACCTCGAAGAGCAGTTGTGCCAGGAACGGGCGGTGCGCGCGAACCTGCATACGGCGCAGGGCTCCCTGCTGAACCAGATCGAAGCGCTCGAGCTACAGGCGGCGGCGCTGCAGCAATCCACGTTGTGGAAAATGACCTGGCCGCTTCGCCAGGTCGCGCAACGCGTTCCCGGCCCCATGCGCAGTGCGGCCCGGCGGACACTGGCGGGTGCGTGGGGCGCCACCAGGATGCTCCGCTGGCCGAAACAGCTTCCCCCGCCGTCGCCGGCTGCCGCACCGGCCCCCGCACCGGACGAGGTGCCAGGACGCGCGTTGGTGCCGGCGGCCGCCCCGTATGACCGGTTCTCGCTGCACCAACTGCCGCCACTGCACGGCGACTACTCGTCGGCGGTCGCCTGGTATGATGCGGAAACGCCCGAGGTTTCCATCATCGTGCTGAATTGGAACCGCAGCGAGATGACGCTGCTGTGCCTGCAGCACATCTGGCAGCGCACGCGGGGGCGCCGCTACGAGATCCTGATCGTGGACAACGGCAGCAGCCACGAGGACCTTCAGCGGCTGCGGCGGGAAGCGGCGCTGGCGCGGCTCATTCCGCTCGGCACCAACCGTTATTTCGGCGAGGCCAACAACATCGGCGTCGAGAAAGCGCGCGGGCGGTATATCTGCCTGCTCAACAACGATGCGTTCGTGCACGACGGGTGGCTCGAGCCGATGGTGGCGATGCTGGAGAGCGACGCGCGCATCGGCGCCGTGGGACCGCGTTTTCTGTATCCCGACGGCGTCCTGCAGGAAGCCGGCGCCATGACGAGCCCGGACGGTTCCGTGATCCAACTGGGCAAGTGGCAGGACGCCAACGCGCCCGAGACCCGCACGGCGCGGCCGGTGGACTACGTCTCGGCCGCCTGTACGGTGATGCGGCGGCAGGACTTCCTCGACGTGCTCGGCTTCGACCTGATGTGGGACCCGGCCTATTACGAGGACTCGGACCTCGGGCTGAAGCTGCGGCTGAAGCATCTGCAGACCTATTACTGTCCGGAGTCCACGGTGACCCACGTCGAGGGCGCCACCAGCTCGGATTCGGGCAAGGCGCTGCAACTGAACAACATCGTCGCGATCAACCGGGTGAAGTTCGCCAATCGATGGGGCGAGTTCCTCCGCACCAATGGGGCTCACAAGCCGGACCTGCTGCCGCCGGCGCGCCCCGCCAGGGCACGGACGGGCGACAAGCGGCTGCTGGTCTACACGCCGTACAACCTTACGCCCGGCGGCGGCGAGCGTTACCTGCTCACCATCACGGAGGCGTTGGCGCCGCTGGGGTTGGTCGCGCTGGTCACGCCGCAACCGTTCAGCCGGATTCGGGTGCTGACCATGGCGCGCGAGTTCGGGCTGAACCTCGATCATCTCGAGCTGCTGACGACGGACGAGCTGGCCGAGCAGGCGCCGTTCGACCTTGCCTTCATCATGGGCAACGAGATCGTGCCGCCGATCGGCCGGGTTGCGACGACGAACATCTATTATTGCCAGTTCCCCTTCCCGATCGAGTCGGAGAGCTACTTCCGGCAGCACCGGCCTTATTTGTTCGACATGGCGCTGGTCGTGAACTCGGCGGAGTACGTGCGCGGCCACGTGCTGCGGCTGTTGCGTGAAATGGCGCTGCCGGAGCGGCAGGTGGAGGTGCTGCCGCCGCCCGTGCCGATCCTGGACGCACCGGCAACCAAGCGGCGGCAGATCATGCATGTCGGGCGGTTCTTCACCGGCGGGCACTGCAAGCGGCAGGACCTGCTGCTGGAGGCGTTTCGCGGCATGGTCGAGCGGGGGCTGGAGGCGGAACTCCATTTCGCCGGGTCGATCCCGCCCGATGCACAGCACCGCGCGTATTACACGGCGCTGGTGGACGCTGCGGCCGGGCTGCCGGTGTTCTTCCACCCGAACTGCCCGACCGCGGAAATTGCGGAGCTGTATCGCAGCAGCTCGGTCTACTGGCACGCGACCGGTCTCGGGCACGACATCCTGGCCGAGCCGCACAAGGCCGAGCATTTCGGCATCTCGGTCGTGGAAGCGATGTCCGCAGGATGCGTCCCGATCGTGTTCGCCGCGGGCGGGCCATTGGACATCGTGGCGGACCAGCGAACCGGGTTCCATTTCCACGACACGGCGGAGCTATGCGAGCGGACGCTCGACGTGCTCGACCGCATGCCGGAGGCGGAGGTCTCGGCGATGCGCCAGGCGGCATCGGCGGCGGCGGCGGGCTATGACGAGGCCACGTTCCGCGCGCATGTGCTCGAGATCGCCGGCCGGTTCCTGACGGCCGAGGCCAGCCCGGCTTGATGCAGCGGCGTCGATTGGAGGCGGGGCTGGTCCTGCTGGCGTTGCTGGCCGTCTTGCCCGCTATCGCGATGCTGATGGGGCCAGACGGCAACTACGATCTGCGTAACTATCACTTCTACAATGGCTGGGCGTTGTTCAATAAACCGGTCGGTTACGACATTGCCCCGGCGCAGATCCAGAGCTGGTTCCATCCGCTGCTGGACGGGGTGTTCTACCAGCTTTGGCGGGTGCTGAACCCGTTCCCGCTCCTGTTTACGGCGATATGGGCGGTACCGCAGGCATTGGCCGTGTGGTTCCTGTTCCTGGTAGCCCGCCCGGTTTTTGCGGCGGACGGCCCGATGCGGCTGCCGCTTGCACTGGCGGCAACGGTGATTGCGGCAGATGGGGCGGCCTCGATCGGCGTGCTCGGCACGTCCATGAGCGACGGCGTGCCGAACGTGCTGGTATTTGCCGCGGTCTGGCTGGTGCTGCGGGACATGCGCGAGGGTTACGCCGCGGGCCGCTTGGCCGGCGCTGGCGTGCTGGTTGGGGCGGCGATCGGGTTGAAGCTGACCATGGCCTGCTACGGCCTGGGCTTCGCGGCCGCAATGCTGCTGGCTCCGGGATTGGGGGACTGGCGGCTGCGCACCCGGCGGGGGGCGATGTTTGGGGTGGCATCCGCCGTGGCGTTGGCGGCGGTGGGCGCGCCGTGGTGGTGGGCCTTGTACCGCGTCTATGGCAACCCGCTGTTTCCGTTCTACAACGCCTGGTTCCACTCGCCCGATTACGGCAACTGGAACTGGGCCGACACCCGCTTCTTCCCCAAGACGCTGTTCGACTGGCTGTTCTATCCCTGGGAATGGATGGTGCGGAAGACCCGCGTCGTCTCCGAATATCCAGTGCGCGACCTGCGGGAGGGGTTGGCGCTGCTGGCGTCGCTGGCGCTGCTGCTCGCGCGCTTGGTCCGCAAACGCGCGGCACGTCCCGACCCGGCTTCCGTGTGGTGCGCGATCTGGGTGCTGGCGAGCTATCCGGCCTGGCTGATCATGTTTTCCATCATCCGCTACGCCTCCGGGCTCGAGGTCATGTCCGGGCTGGTGATCGTGGCGGCCCTCGGCACTTGGGTCCGGGGTTGGACCGCGCCTTCGGTCCGCGCCGGGGCGGCCTGGGGAGTGGCGTTGCTGATGGTCGCGACCACGGTCTACCCAACCTGGGAGCGGCACAAGAACACGATGACGTCGCTGCTGTCAGTGGGTATCCCGCAGGTGCCGCCGGACAGCCTGGTCATCTACCTGGAGGCGGCGCCCGCTTCCTACGTGGCCGCGTTCGAGCCGCCTTCGGTGCGCTTCGTGGGCGTGAACAACAGCATCATCACGTTGGGCGCGACCTTCGGCCTGCAGCGCCGGGTGGAGGATGCGATCCGCACTGCGAAAGGCCCGATCTGGGAGATCGAGAAGACAGACGCGTTCCTGGGCGCGCCGGAGCAGTCGATGGCGCGCTATGGGCTGCGCCGGACGGACGAGTGCTCGCCGATCGCGTCCAACCAGGATTATTGGCTACGGATCTGCCGGGTGGAACGCACGAGGGAGGTCTCTGCCGGCGGTCCGGTCATCCGCTAGAGCACGACCGCGGCAGACGATGTCCGTCCTGCAAGGCCGTACTGCGCGCCATTCATTCAGCCGCGCTCGCACCCCGAAAGGAGACTGGCTGACTGGTTAGGAGGCGGGTGCCCCCTCGCGGAAGTGGCGCACCATCACGTCGGCGCGGGGCAGGATGGGGTTGCCGGCCAGAGGGCCGCAGGTTGCCGCGGCGGGCTTGCCGGCGAAATCCTCGAGCGCCTCGGTCTCGGCATAGGACAAGGCGCCGATCACTTGGTTGCTGCCGGGTGCGGCCTTGAGCGCGGCATCGTCGTGCCTCCTCGTGCCGGTCGCAGTCTGGATCGCACTGCGGCGCAGGTCGGCCGACCATGCCTCGTCCCGCAACCCGCACAGCGGCGCCAACGCGGCCAAACCGCCGAGCTCGACCGAGTCCCCGAGTGCTTCCGGTGACGGGCCGCTCTCCACTTGCAAGACGGGCGCCGTGCCGGCGTGCAGCGTGGCGGCCAACAGCAATGTTGCGAGCATCGACGGTCCCTATGTCCGGTCTCGAAGAGAGGTTGACATACCATGGCCGGGCCCGTCCTCATCGTGGAAAGACGAGGAAACGGCAATGATACGATTTCTGACGGCGGCCTTGGCCTTGCTGAGCACGACGGCATTGGCCCAAACAGCATTAGCCCAGACGCCGGCGCAACCCGTGCCGCAAATCCCGTTCACGGCCGACGCGCACCCGCTCAAGCTGCCGGCCAACATGTATTTCGGCGAGGTTTCCGGCATCGCCGTCAATAGCCAGGGGCACGTCTTCGCGTTCTCCCGCGGCAATACCAACGGACCGGCTTATGGTGCGGCCGCGGCGCAGTTGCTGGAGTTCGGTCCAGACGGGCAGTTCATCCGCGAGGTCGGCCGCAACCTGTATGCCTGGTCCTTCGCGCACACGGTGAAGATCGACCCGCAAGACAATATCTGGGTGACCGACAAGGGCTCGGACATCGTGGTCAAGTTCAATCCGGCCGGTGAGGTGGAGATGGTCTACGGCCGCAAACAGGAAGCCTCCGACGAGGACACCGGGCCGCTGAAGCATCCGAAGCCGCCGCTGCCCGCCGTGGACGGCTTCTTCCGCCAGGTGACCGACATTGCGTGGGACCGCGCGGGCAACGGGTATATCAGCGACGGCTACATCAACTCGCGTATCGCCAAGGTGAGCCCGGACGGGGTGTGGCTCGGTAGTTGGGGCACGCCGGGCGATGGGCCGGGCCAGTTCAGCACGCCGCACAGCATCGCCATCGACGCGAACGACAACGTCTACGTGGCCGACCGCGGCAACCGGCGCATCCAGGTGTTCGACACCGGCGGCAAGTTCCTGCGCCAGATCACCATAGACGTCCCGTTCGACCCGGCGACCAAGCCGGTGATCGGCGCCATGCCGAATCAGAACCCTCCCGTGGGCACCCCGCAGACGTTTGTGGCCGGCTCGCCCTGGACGATCTGCATCACGCCCGGGCCGAACCAGGTGCTGTATGCGTCCGACTCCTATCCCGGCCGGGTCTACAAGATGACGCTGGATGGCAAGGTGCTGGGCGTGCTGGGCATCGCCGGGCGCATGCCCAAGCAGTTCGGCTGGGTGCACGAGATGGCGTGCCCGTCCGAGAACGTGCTGTGGGTGGGCGAGCTGCTGAACTGGCGCGTGCAGAAGCTGGAACTGCACCCGGCGCCATGACGATTAACGCGCCGGTGCGAGGCGGACCCGTGTCGTCCAGACCAGCGCCAAAGAAACCAGCGCCGCACAGGCCGCCCCGAGGAATGCGGAGGGCAGCCCATGTCCTGCCGCGAGCACGCCCATGACCGGCCCCGCCGCGCCGAGCCCAAGGTCGAAGCACGCCAGATAGACGCCCAGCGCCACTCCCCGGCTCTCGGCCGGCACGCGGCGGACAACCTCCACGCCCAGCGACGGAAACACCATCGAGTAGCCGAGCCCGGTTAACGCCGTGCCCAGGAAAGCAGCGAGCGGCGACCCGGCGAGCCCGATCAGCGCCAGGCCGCATGCCTCCACCACCAGGCACACTACGGCAACCCGGATCCCACCCAACCGGTCCGGCAATCCCGCGAACAGGAGGCGCGACACGATGTAGACGGCGCCGAACCCGGTCAGTGCCAACCCGGCACTGCCCCAACCCGCGACCGAGAAGCGCAAGGCCAGGAACGCCGCGATCGTGCCGAACCCGCCCGAGGCGAGCACCATGCCCAGGCCCGGTGGCCACATCAGGCGGATAACGCCGAAGAACCCCGCCCGCGCCGCCACCTGCACCGGGAGTGCACGCCGGGCGAACGCGATCGGCAAGGCAAGCAACGGCATTGCCAGTACGGCCAGAGCCACCCAGCCGAAGCCGATGCCACCCAGCACCGCACCCAGCGGCGCTCCGACTGCGAGCGCGCCATACATCGCGATGCCTGCCCACGACATCGCGCGCCCGGCATGGTGCGGGCCGACGGCCGTCACCATCCACGTGTTGCAGGCGGTGGTGAACAGGCTGTCGCCCAGGCCCAGCACGATCCGCCCGAGCAGCAGCAAGGCCAGCGCCGGGCCCGGCGGCAACACCGACGCCAGCAGGTAGGCAGCCCCACTGCACGCCGTGGTGACCAATCCGACCAGCAACCCGAATTTAGGCCCACGCCGGTCGGCCAATTGGCCCGCCACTTGCCGGGTCAGCAACGTGGTCACCGGCGCCAAACCGATGACGATGCCCACCACCGCCGTGCCATAGCCCAGCGTGTCATTAACTAGCAGCGGCAGAGTGGACAGCGGCAGTCCCACGGCCGAGTAGCCCAGGAAGATGATCGCGGTAAACGGCAGCAACGTGCGTGTGACGCTGCCGGTCGAGGCGGGAAGAGTATCGGACACGGTCACTCGCTTGTTTGGTGGGCGGACAACGTCCGCCGCTTCGGCCCGGGTACGGACGATATTGTAACTCGTGCTTTACCGACGATCGGTCTGCGTGGCAGCCGACGCTGTCTGCCCTACCGCTTCGCGCTTGGCTGCGTGGTCGACGGCCGATCCGGTTTGGCGGCTGGCTTCACCACGCCTGTACCCGCGCGCAACTGGCTGACGGTAGCACGGGTGGTGATTTGTTCCGGATCCATCACCAATTCGATCACCGCGGGCTTCCCGCTCTCAACACAGCGGCGGAAAGCGCCTGCGAACTGGGCCGTCTCGGTCACTGTCTCGCCGTGGCCGCCGTAGGCCTCGATCAGCCGCGCGAAGTCGGGGTTGGTGAGCGCCGTGCCGGAGACGCGGCCGGGGTAGCTGCGCTCCTGGTACATGCGGATCGTGCCGTACATCTGGTTGTTGAACACGATCACGATCGGGGCCACGCCGTGGTGGAAGGCGGTGGCGATCTCCTGCCCCGTCATCATGAAGCCGCCGTCGCCCACGAAGGACACGACCATACGCTCCGGGAAGGCGACCTTGGCGCCGACTGCCGCCGGCACGCTGTAGCCCATGGCGCCGTTGGTCGGGCCCAGGAAGCGCTGGCCCGGACCGAAATTGATGAACCGCTGCGGCCACCCGGCGAAGTTGCCGGCGTCGCAGGTGCACACGGCGTCCGGCGCCAACAGCCCTTCCAGCTCGCGCATTACGGCGCCGACGTCGAGCGGATGGCTCTGCTCGGGCGGTTCGCGGGACGCTTCGCGGGTGGCGCGCAGGGTGGCGGTCCACTCCTGCCATTGCGGGGCGGCGGGCAAGGCGGCAGCGGCGGCGGCGAAGGCGTTGAGATCGGCGGCGATGCCGAGACGGGGGCGGAACACGCGGCCGATCTCCGCCGGATCCTGATGGACGTGCACGATCGCCTGGCTGCCCGCGGGATCGAACAGGGTGTAGCCCTGGGTCACGGCCTCGCCCAGCCTCGTGCCGATGGCGAGGATGAGGTCGGCCTCGCGCGCATGGGCCACGAGCGCCGGGTCCGGGCCGACACCGAGGTCACCGGCATAGTTCGGCAGCGTGCCGTCATACAGCGCCTGGCGGCGGAACCCGACGGCGACGGGGATGTCCTGCGTGGTGAGGAAGCGGTGGATCGCGGCGCGCCCCGCCTCCGTCCAGCCGCCGCCGCCGAGGATGGCCAGCGGCTTGCGCGCTGCTGCCAGCAGGCGGGCCATCTCCTCCATCGCCGCCGGGTCGGGCTGCGGGCGGGACACGTGGACCGGGCCGAGGTCCGGCACGTCCACCATGTCCTTCTGCATCTCCTCGGACAGCGCAATCACGACGGGGCCGGGACGTCCGGTGGTGGCGACATCCACGGCGTGGGCCACGATCTCGGGGATGCGTGCCGCGTCGTCGATCTGCGTCACCCACTTCGCCAGCGGGCCGAACATCCGGCGGTAGTCGACTTCCTGAAAGCTCTCGCGGTCAGTCTCGGCAAACGGGATCTGGCCCACGAACAGCAGCAGCGGCGTGCTGTCCTGCATGGCGATGTGCACGCCGATCGCGCCGTGGCAGGCGCCGGGACCGCGGGTGACCATGGCAGCGGCCGGGCGGCCGGTGAGCTTGCCGTAGGCTTCGGCCGCGTTCACCGCCCCCGCTTCGAACCGGCATGTGACCAGTTTGAGCCGGTCGTGCACGGCATACAGGCCATCCAGCACGTCCAAATAGCTCTCGCCCGGCACGGCGAACACGTGGTCGATCCCCTGTGCCACCAGCGCGTCCGCCAGCACCCGGCCACCTGGCCGTGCACCCACCCGCGCCGTATTCGCCCGCATTCCGTCCATCGTTCCCTCCGTCACGCGCCGCGCCGAGGATAGGCGTGCGCGCCCACCCATGCCATCCTGCGAGCCATGCGAGCCATTTTCATTCAGGTCAAATGCGAGATGGGCCAAGCCTACGGGGTCGCCCGCGCCTGCGTGGACGGCGTGCCCGAATGTTCGGAGATCTATTCGACCTCGGGCCAATACGACTTGCTGGGCAAGTTCTACCTGGAACCGGACCAGGACACGGGGCTGTTCGTGACCGAGCGGATCCAGACCATACCCGGCGTCAAGGACACCTACACCCTCATCACCTTCAACGCGTTCGCCTAAGGGACCCCGATGCGCACCCTAGCCCTGCTTGCCGCCGCATTCCTGCTTCCGGCCGCCGCTCAGGCGGAGGACGTGACCGTGATGATCTCGGGCGGCTTCATGTCCAGCCTGAAGGACCTCGCACCCGGCTTCGAGAAAGCCAGCGGCGACCATGTCGTGGTCGTGCCCGGCCCGTCGATGGGCACGACGGCGAACGCGATCCCGCAACGGCTGGCCCGTGGCGAGCCGGACGACGTGCTGATCATGGTAGGCTACGCGCTCGACGGCCTGATCAAAGACGGGCGGGCGCAGGCGGGCAGCAAGGTAGACGTCGCCCTCTCGCCGATCGGCATGGCGGTGAAGGCGGGCTCGCCGGTGCCGGACATCAGCACGGTGGACAAGCTGCGCGCCGTACTGCTCGCGGCGAAATCGATCGCGTATTCGGACAGTGCAAGCGGCGTCTATATCCAGAATGAGATGTTCAAGAAGCTGGGGATCGAGGACCAAGTGCGCGGCAAGGCGCGCATGATCCCGGCGACCCCGGTCGGCGAGATCGTGGCCAAGGGCGAGGCTGAACTCGGCTTCCAGCAGGTGGCCGAGCTGCTGCCCGTGCCGGGTATCACCTTTGCCGGGCGGCTCCCGGCAGAGGTGCAGGACGTGACTGTCTATTCCGCCGGTTTGGCCAAGGGTGCCAAGGACGAGGCAGGCGGGAGGGCGCTGATCCAATACTTGGCATCACCAGCGGCCGCGCCGATCATTGAGAAGAACGGGCTGCAGCCGCCGGCAAAATAGGGTTGGCCGTCAACCTCAGAATTTGACCGCGGCGCGGGCATACACCTGGTCGCGCTGCGGCCGGTCGAAGCTGAATACTTCATGGTCCCAGTGCGCCTGCAGAGCGATGCTCGTGCTGATGTTGTAGCTGATGATCGGCCCGATCGCGAAGGTTTCGCCCTTGTTGCCGACCCCTTCACCGAGCGTGTCGAAGGTCGCGGCCGACGTGTTCGTGTTAACAGTCTGGCCGTTGACGGTGTCGTTGCCGACCTGCTTGTAATAGTATCCGCCAATGCCGAACGCCAACTGCGGCGAGAGATATTGCTGGAAGGCGTACGTGAAATAGAACTCGTCACCCGACTTGTAATGCGTCGCCTGATTTTGTGAGTTGATCGACGTGCTCATGTTGATGTCGAATTCCTGGCCCGTCTTGTTCAGGTATGTCATCTCGAGGGCAGGACGGTAGCTCCAGTAGTTCAGGCCGATGTTGTTTCCGATCGGCTGATTGCGGGAGTACTTGCCAGTCGGGGCGGTGAACTCCAGCGGCGAGAACACGAAGTGGAAATCGGTCCCTGGAACGTCGAAGCCGAGGAACAGCGGTACGACTGTGATGTCGCTGAAACCGTTCTCGGCTTTGCCGCTTGCCTGTGGGACACCGATCACGCTCGACAGTCCGGCGTTTGAATTGGCGTAGAATTCGTAAGCGGCGGCGCCGACCGTGGCGTTGATGTACGGGATCTTGTAATCGGGCACATACGCAATCGAAAGAATGTCCGCCTCGACCGTGTTGCGGAACTTGAGGCCGACAGAACCCTGTTGGCCGAGGTTTAGGCTGACACCATTGCCGCTGCCGTTGTTGAACCGGCCGCTGGACTGAAAGTTCACGTCGTCGCGGACATAGAAGCCAGGTGCGAGCGGCAGACCCGCCAAAGTGTCGATGTAGCCCAGGTCTGCGTGCGACTGCCCGTCTTCAGTTGCGCCGGCCGTCACAGACGCGACGAGCAAGGCAGATAACGCGGAAACCGCAATGAGTTTGTTCTTCACTATTGTCTCTCCCCGGCCGTGGCTGTTGCGCCACGGTCACATAGCCGCGCGTCAAACTTTCAACCGGTCTAGGAAATTTACATTCGCCTCGTCAAGCACTTGGGGAACAAATCACATCGCGTGTTTCCGGCATCGCCGCCCATAGTAGTAGAAATGCCACAAATCCAGCGCCGGCCAAAGCCACGAAGGCCAACCGCACGCCGCCCCAATCCGTGACGAACCCGCTCACCGCGGTGCTGGCCGCCGCGGCCCCGGCAATCGCAAGTCCGATCGCGCCCATCGACAGGTTGAACCGCCCGCTCCGGCGCGTGATGTCAGCCACCACCAGCGGCAGCATGACGCCGAAAACAGCCCCGCTCAGCCCATCGAGGGCCTGGATCGCCACGACTGCCTCGGGCTGTGTGGTGAACGCGAACAACAGGCCACGGACCGGAATGGCGGCGAACCCGCAAAGCAGCACCGGCCGGCGCCCCCAGCGCTCCGCCGCGCGCCCGACTGCCGGCGACACAGCGGCAACCAGGACCTGCGGCACGATCAGGCAGGCCGCGATGACCAACTCGCTCACGCTGCCCAGACGCCGTGTGACTTCCACCGCAGCAAGAGGGAACATGGCGGCGTTTGCCAGATGGAACCCGCCGCAGCACACGGCGAACAAAACCAGGCGCTTGTCGGTCAGCGCCAGCCGGAGCGGCAGGTTTGTGCGCTTTGCCGCCACTTGGGCCTCCGGCGCACGGACCCAATGCAGCGCCAAGAAGGCCGGCACCACGAGAACGGCCGCGAGAACGAACACCGACCGCTCGGACAGCCAGTAACCGATCGCGCCCATCATTCCAGCCGCGACACCGCTGCCGATAGAGGCAAACCGGGCGTTCCGGCCCAACCGCTCGCCAAATGCCTGGCCGTGAGACTCGGCGACCGCCATACTGAGCACGGCGATCACCGGGCCAAGCAGGCAACTGGCAACACCGTGCAGGATCTCGGCAATCCAAACCGGCAACCGCTCCGGCAGACCCGCAAGTATCAGCGCGGCAACCGCGATCGCGGCGACCGCAAGCACGGCCATGCGCCGCTTGTCCCGCACGGCGTCCACCACGGCGCCCGCCGGCACCTGCACCATCATCGTGGTCAGCGTGCCGATGCTCAACGCGAGCCCGATCTGGCCCTGGGTCCAGGCTTGCGACGCGAGGTAGGAGGCGATGAACGGACCGAAGCCCGTCTGCACGTTGGACACGAAGAAATTCAGCCAGTCGAGTCCGGCGGCACTCCGGTCCTTGGGCACTGCTGAGGTTACTTCGGGGCGTCCGGCTGTTTCGGCGTGTCGTTCGGCGTGTCTGACGCCGCCGGATCAGGCGCTGCGGGCAGGCCCACGATCACGGCGGGCTTGCTTCGGTCGGTGTAGTCGGGCGCGGCCCGCACCTGCGCGTCCGTGAGGTCGATCGCCACGTGCTTATCCGCCGCACCCGGCGGCGGCACATGCACCGACGGCCAACTTACTGCCACCCGCCGCGCCCCCACGCCCATGAAGCCGCCCACGTCGACCACGATGGCGCGCGGCTGGCCCGCCGGATCGACGACCACGTCGACGATGCGGCCGATCTCCTTGCCGTCGCTGTCGAGCACCATGCGGCTGAGCACGCCGGTGGCATCGGCCTGGGTCAGCTCCGGCGCTGCACTCTGGCTGGCAGTGCCCTGGCTGGCAGTACCCGGGCTGGCAGCGCCCTGGTTAGGCGAGCTTTGGCTAGGCGAGCTTTGGCTTGCCGAGTTTTGGCTTGTGGAACCTTGGGCCGCCGCGTCCGGCGGCATCAACCCGTGCGCCACCAGCACCAGCGCCGCACCCGACAGCACTCCCGAACGACGCACGGCCATTCCTCCAAACTCCTCTCACTCCATGCGCCTGCATCCCAGACCCGGCAAGCCGCGTTGCAGCGCGTAACGGATCGCTCGAAAGGACCAAGGTCATGGTGCAGGAAAACGAAGGCCGTACGGCAGCACTCGAAGTCAGCTTCGCCGCGATGGGCGTGTTGAAGCTGCTTGGGCTGGAGACGCGGATGTTCCGGCGCTGGGGCATGACGCCGCGGCAGATGCGCCGGATCGGCCTGATGGAGACGGCGGGGGCCTTCCTAGTAGCCAATGAAGGCACCCGCCCCATAGCCGCCGCGGGACTGGCCGCGATGTCCACGATGATGCTGGCGATCGAGTTGCGTAACCGGGAGACGGAGCTGATCCTGCCGCGCCTGGCGGTCACGCTGCTGGCTTTTCGCACGGCCATGGCCGGGGGGGCCCGGCTGCGCGCCCGCGTGCAGGCCTAAACGGTGGCTTCCTCCTGCCTGGGTCTCACGCGACGAAGCATCCTTGCCGGAGCCGGGGTGACTGCCCTGGCCCGGCCCGCCCTGATCCGCGCTCAGACGGTGAGCAGTCCGATCCGCATCGGCGAGATCAGCACCTATGCCGCGGACCCGGCATTCTCCGGGCCCTACCGAAAAGGGCTCGAGATGGGAGTGGCCCAGGCCAACGATGTCGGCGGTGTATTCGACCGCAAGATCGAGTTGGTCTCGCGCGACGATGGCGGCAAGCCGGAGGAGGCGGTGCGTGTCGCGGGGGAGTTGCTGAACGAAGATAAGGTGGACCTGTTGGCCGGTGGATCGTCCTCCGACACAGGGCTGGCCTTGAGCGCCTTCGCCCTGCAGGCGAAAAAGCTTTACGTGGCCGGCTTGCCGATGAGCGACGCCCTGACCTGGTCCAAGGGCAACCGCTACACCTACCGTGTCCGGCCCTGCACCTACATGCAAACGGCGATGCTGGCGAACGTGGCCGTCACGCTCCCGGCCAAGACCTACGTAACGGTCGCTCCGAACGACGCGGACGGCCAGACGGCGGTGCAGGCGTTCAAGCAACTCGTTGCCGCCAAGCGGCCGGACATCACCTTCATCGGCGCACAATTTCCCACCCCGGGCAAGGTCGATCCCGCCGCCGTCGTGAGCGCGCTCGGCCAGCCTGCGCCGGACGCGATCTTCAACGCCCTGCTCGGCCCGGACTTGCCCGGCTTCGTGCGCGAGGGCGACGCGCGGGGCTTGTTCACCAAGCGGACGGTGTTCTCGCTGCGGACCGGCGAGCCTGAATTTCTCGACCAACTGGGCGCGCAGACTCCCGCCGGCTGGGTGGTCACCGGCTATCCCTGGAGCTTGTCGGACGAGCCCTCCAACAAGCAGTTCGTGCTCGACTACATGCTGCGCTACCACGAACCGCCCGGGATGGGATCGGTGATCGGCTCGGCGTTGATCAGCGCGATCGTTTCGGGGATGCTGAAATCCGGCAGTGCCAACACTGAGGCGATGGCAGACGGCTTCGCTGATTCGGCCTTCACCACGCCGTTCGGCATCTGCAATTTCCG
This sequence comes from uncultured Acetobacteraceae bacterium, assembly GCA_964247705.1. Classification (GTDB taxonomy): domain Bacteria; phylum Pseudomonadota; class Alphaproteobacteria; order Acetobacterales; family Acetobacteraceae; genus LMUY01. Next base: position 38,328 of record CAXTVQ010000027.1, read on the forward strand.
GGCGATCGACCATCAGAGCACCCTTGGCAGCTATGTCGGGCGGCTCGCCGAGCAGAATGGCCGCGGCGGCATGGTGGACTGGCGTTATGTCGACGGCGCCTCGGTGTTGCCGAGCGACGCGGATATCAGGCAGCTTCGTCCCGGGTGAGCCATCCGGTGAGCGGCGACGAACCCCTCCGCGACGTCATTGCCCGGCATGGATTGGACGCCAGGAAGGCTTTGGGCCAGCACTTCTTGCTGGATCTTCGGCTGACGGCGCACATCGCCTCGCTGGCCGGCGATCTTGCAGGCCGCCACGTGCTGGAAGTAGGGCCAGGCCCCGGCGGCCTCACCCGGGCACTTCTCGCTACGCCGTGCGCAAGCGTCACAGCCGTGGAGATCGATCGCCGTGCCGTAAGAGCGGTCGAGGAACTTGCCACATCGGATCCTCGCCTCCGGGTGGTCGCGGGCGACGCATTGGCGCTCGACTTGGTTGAACTGGTGCCGGAACCCAGAGTGGTCGTGGCCAACCTGCCCTACAACGTCGCCACGCCATTGCTTATCGGCTGGTTACGGCGCGCGGCTTCGTGGCAGCGGCTGACCCTGATGTTCCAGTTGGAGGTTGCCGAGCGGATTTGCGCCGAACCGGGCAGCGATGCCTATGGCCGGCTGGCGGTGTTGGCGCAGTGGGTCGGCGAAGCCACCATCCTGACCCGAATACCAGCCGCTGCATTTTGGCCACCGCCAAGGGTCGTCTCTGCCGTGATCGGCCTGGTTCCACATGTCGTGCAGCCATCGCCAAGCCTGTTCGCGGCGATGGAGCGCGTCACGGCAGCAGCATTCGGCCAACGGAGAAAAATGCTGCGTGGCTCCCTGCGTGCGCTGGGCGGAGAAGCTCTGCTCGCACGGGCCGGGATCGCGCCCGAGCGGCGAGCAGAGACGTTGAGTGTGGCCGAATTCGATGGCTTGGCCAGACTCGTTGCAGGGACTTAGCGGTTACGGCTTGGTCGGTGGAAAGCCCGCGTTTCCCGGATCATGCGGCTCGGTAACGGACCTGTCCGGTGTGTTCTCCCCGTGGGTCAGTTCTTCGGCGGCTTGCTTGTCGCCGTCAGCGGCGCGCTTGCGTAGCGCTTGCGCCCGCTCCGCTTCTTTCGCCGTGCCGCTCATCGGGCGCGCTCGTCTTTTGGATTGTTCTGGTCGCTGCTGACGACCGTCTGCTCCTTGCGGACCTCCATTGGCTTTGCGGGTCCACTCTTATCCGGATTGCCGGGCTTCGTCGGCCGTGTGCCGCCAGGATCGATGCCTTCGATAGCGTCGTTGCCAGTGGTGCGGGTGGATGGTGTCGCCATGATGCGATCTCCTCAGTGTTCGGTCTTGCGGTGACCGCGACCGTGCTGTTCCTTGGTCAGCGCCGCGTTGGTTGCGGCTGCTTCCTTCTCGGCCTTGCCGGCGGTGGCGCTGCTCGTGCCGTCCTCCGGTGTGCCGTCGCCGTGCGCGCGGGAAGCCGCCGGCATCGGGTGACCCTTGGTCATGGTCGGCGCCGGTGCTGGGCCACCCTCGGGCACGGCATCTTCTCCCAGCAAGCCGCCCGCCTTGGCGGTGCCGGCCTTCTGGATTTCCTCGGCCTTCTGCGCCTTGGCGGACCGGGCGTGGCTGTCGTCGTTGTCGGACTTTGTCTTGGTATGAGGCATGCGGGTCTCCGATCAGGAGAACTCAACATGCTGGGAGCGATGCCGTTCGTTATGTCAACGGTAGAGTGATCGCCTAGCAGCGTAGCGCTCAGGCCCGCTTGGCCCGCCCCACGATCTGCGTCGGGTTGACGAACCGCAACGCCATGATCAGCCAGATCAGCGTCGTGGCCATGTAGACCACCGCCATCGCATCGATCGACTGCACCGCGCGCACGCCGGCGGCGAACACGGCGTAGTACAGCGCCACTACGAGCGTCTGGCTGGTCGGGCCGGAGGTGAGGAAGGTGAGCTCGAACATCGCGATCGTGCGCACCAATACCAGCAGCAGCGCCGCCAGCACGCCCGGCAGCAACAGCGGCAGCAGCACGTGGCCGAACAGCCGGGGCGTGTTGGCGCCGAACACGCGGGCGGCCTGCTCGATCCGCGGGTCGATCTGCTCGATGAACGGGATCATCACCAGCACCACGAACGGAACCGTCGGCACCAGGTTGGCCAGCACCACGCCGGAAAGCGATCCGGCGAACCCCGTCTGATACAGCACGGTCGCCATCGGGATGCCGTAGGTGATCGGCGGAATCAGCAGCGGCAGCAGGAACAGCAGTGTCACCGCGCGCTTGCCGGGGAACTCGCGCCGGGCCAGGGCATAGGCCGCCGGCACCCCCAGCAGGCCGGAGATCACGACGACGAGGAACACCGCCTCGAACGTCACCGTCAGCACGTCGCCCAACTGGAACTCGTCCCAGGCGGAGCCGTACCATCGCGTAGTCCACCCAAGCGGCAGCCAGGTGCCGAGCCAGCGTGTGGCGAAGCTGTCCAGCAGCACGGTGGCGATCAGGGCGAACAGGTTGAGCACGAAAAAGCCCACGAACGCCCAGACGGCGAATACCCAGAGCCGGGCCAGGACGGAGGGGCGCTGGACCATCAGCCCTTGCCCCCGCTCGACCCGCGATACAGCAGCCCGCGCCCGGCCAGCACGAAGGCCACGACGGCGAGCTGCACCGCCCCCATGATCATCGCGATGGCGGAGGCCAGCCCGTAATCGTACTGCTCGAACGCCGCGTCATAGGCCGCGATGGAGATCACCCGCGTCGGGCCGGAGGGTGCACCGAGCAGCACCGCCGACGGGAACACGCTGAATGCCTGCACGAAGGAAAGGCAGAACGTGATCGCCAGACCCGGCAGCAATAGCGGCAGCAGGATCGTGCGGAACCGCGAGGCGGACCCGGCGCCGAGCGTGGCCGCCGCGTTCTCGAGCCCGGGATCGACACCGCTGACGTAGGACAGGGTGAGCAGGAATGTGAACGGCAGCCCCGTGATCAACAGCGACAGGAACACGCCCCAATAATTATGCAGCAGCCGCACCGGCGAGTGGATCAGCCCCACGAACAGCAGCGCGCGGTTGAACCAGCCTTGCGGGCCCAAGTAGTTCAGCAAGCCCTGCGCCACCAGCACGGTGCCGAGCGTGATCGGAATGACGAGGATGGTGGTCAGAACACGCTGCCGCCGCATGAGGCGCACCCTCAATGCGATCGGTATGGCGATCACCAGGTTCAGCAGCGTCACGGGCACGGCCAGGCGCAGCGTGGTCCAGACCGTCTCGTACAGGAACGGGTCCGAGAAAAACTTGGTGTAGTTGGCCAGCAGCCCGCCTTCCTTGGGCTGGAACGAGATCCAGAGGCCGTAGAGGAACGGATAGACGAACAGCAGCAGCAAGAACGCCGCCGCTGGCAGGACCAGCAGAGTCAACCCATCTATCCCGCGCGCCGCAAGACGACGCCCTCGCCCGCTCGCGGGAGAGGGCCGGGGTGAGGGTGCATGCGCAACATCCTCGAGCGGGACCGGCAGAGGGGACGCTGCGCCGCTCATGCGAAGGCCAACGTGCGCGCCGGGTCGGGACGCAGACGCACCGTGCTGCCGCGGGCGGCGCCGTGGTCCGAGTGGAACACCAGCTCCGTGCCGTCCGCCATGCTGGCGAACCCAGTGTGGTCGCGCCCGCGGAACTCGGTGGAGGTCACCGTGGCCGCCAGCGGCCCATCGTCGGCCGCCACCAGGTCCTCGGGCCGCACTGCCAGCACCGCCTCGTCCCCGGGCATCAGGCCGTCCCGCAGCGTGGCAATGACGGTCGCATTCTCCACCGCCACCGTCACCCGGCGGTCGTCGCGGGTCAGCACCCGGCCACGGATGCGGTTGCGGAAGCCCATGAACTCGGCCACGTCCAGATGCTCCGGCCGCGAATACAGATCGTCCGGCGCGCCGACCTGGCGGATCATGCCATCCTTGAGCAGCACGATCCGGTCGGCCAGCGACAGCGCTTCCTCCTGGTCGTGCGTGACGTAGATGGTGGTGCCGCCCAGGCTCGAATGGATGCGGCGGATCTCGGCGCGCATCTCCAGACGCAGCTTGGCATCGAGGTTCGAGAGCGGTTCGTCCATCAGCACTAGCGGCGGCTCCACCACCACGGCCCGCGCGATCGCCACGCGCTGCTGTTGGCCGCCCGAAAGCTGGCCGGGCAGCTTCTCCTCCTGCCCCTGCAGCCGCACCAGCGCCACCGCGTCCGCTACCCGCCGCGCCGTCTCCGCCTTGGTGACGCGCCGCATCGCCAGGCCGAAGCCGATGTTGCGGCGGACCGACATGTGGGGGAACAGGGCGTAGTTCTGGAACACCATGCCAAAGCCGCGCTGCTCCGGCGGCAGGTTGTCGATCCGCCGCTCGTCCAGCCAGATGCCGCCACCGGTCGCCGGCAAAAGGCCCGCCAGGCAGTTCAGCGTGGTGGACTTGCCGCAGCCGGATGGGCCCAGCAATGCGATGAACTCTCCGCGCTTGACGGTGAGCGACACGTCCTTGAGCGCCGTCATCGAACCGAACTGCCGGCTCAGGTTATCGAGCCGCAACTCACGGAAATCGGCGGCGTGAATGGCCATCTACTTGGTCTTGCGGCTGCCGATCTGCTCGTCCCAACGGCGGAACGCGTAGACCAGCTTGTCGGCGTCGATCGGGATCTCCTTCGGCGCGCTGTCGATCAACTGAGCATACTCCGGACGGCCGAACTCCTTGAGCGAGTCCTGGCTGGACGCGGGCGCCATCGACAGCGGCACGTCCTTCACGGCCGGGCCAGGATAGAAATAGCCGTCATCGTACGTCATCGCCTGCTGCGGCTTCTCGAGCATAAAGCTCATCACATCAAGCAGCACGCCCAGCCGCTCGGCGTCGATGCCCTTGGGTATGAACATGTATTGTGCGTCCACCACCCAGTGGAACCCGGCGAGCGTGCCCACCTTCGCCTCCTTCGGCACGATGCCGAGCACGCGCGGGTTGATGTCCCACCCCGTGGTGCTGACGATCATGTCACGCGAGCCATCCCCCAGCTCCTTCATCGTGGCGCCGGTGCCGGTGGGATAGTATTCGATGTACTGGTCGAGTTGCTTGAGGAATGCCCAGCTTTTCTCCCAGCCCTTCTCCGGGTCCTTGGGGTCGCTGTCGCCCAGCAGATAGGGCAGTCCCATGAGGAATGTCCTACCTGGGCCCGAGTTGGCCGGGCGGGCGTACATGAACCGGTCAGGGTTGGCCTTCGCCCAATTCAGCAGGTCTGGGGCGGATTTCGGCACGTTCGGAACCTTGTCCGGCATGTATTCGATCAGCGGGCCGGAAGGGTAGTAGACGACAACGCAGCCCTGCCCCGCCGTAAGTTGCTGCATCTGCCACGCCGGGTCGAGCAAAACGGATTTCAGGTCGGGCAGCGCGGCCGCGTGGGCCGGGAACAGATCGGTCCAGATGCCCTGGGCGATGCCGGAGGACATGACGTCCGTCCCGCCCAGCACCATGTCGATATCGAGGCGCCCCGCCGATTGCTCTGCGCGCAGCTTGCCAGGCAGCTCGGGCGCCGGCGCCTTGGTGAATACGAAGCGGGACACCATCTCGGGCTTCGCCTTGCGATACGCCTCGAACCCGCTCTGCGTCAGCGCGAGCGCACCGCCCACGTCCACGATGCTGAGAGTTAGCGGAGACTTGGGCTTTGCCGCGCTGGCTGTCTGCGCCCGTGCGCCGCGCAGCATTGCACCGCCAACTAGGGCTGCAGTGCCACCCAGCACCATCCGGCGTGGAAAATCCGTCAAGACGCGTCTCCCTCATTCGCACCGGGTTGACCCGGCATCCTGTTCGCGGTTTGAATGGTAGCGATACCATGAAAAATACGTCAAGGGTGGATTGCGGGTTTCTGCGGCGACTGGCTGGACGCACGCTCGACCACGCGGAACGGCACCGCAACCGAGCGCGGCGCATCGCGGCCGGCCAGCCGCGCCAACAGGCATTGCGCCGCGACCCGGCCGATCTCCGCCCCGTCCACACTCACCGTACTGACGGCCGGGTTCATGGCGCGTCCTACCTCCAGGTCGCCGAAGCCGCACACCGCCAATTGGTCCGGAACGGCGATCCCGCGGGCGCCGGCCTCAATCACCGCGCCGACGGCCGAAAGGTCGGAGGAGCAAAACAACCCGATCGGTTCGCCCTCGGCCGGCAAGGCGGCAACCGCGTTGCGCCCACCTTGGATGCTTGCGGGCGCAGGCAGCGTTTCGTTCAACAGCAGGGCGCCCGGTGGCAGTGCTTCGATGAAGCCGCGGCGGCGGGCGACGGCGCGGGGATCGTCGGCACCGATTGCGGCGAAGCGGCGGTAACCTTTGGCCAGAAACAGGGCCGCCACCGCCTCCCCCACCGCCCGATGGTCGAACCCGACCACCATGTCCGCCGGGTCGTCCACCAGGTCCCAGATTTCCACGACGGGCACCCCGGCCAGTTCCAGACGGCGCCGTGTGGCGGCGGAATGCTCCGTGCCGGTCAGCAGCAGCCCGTCCGGACGGCGGCCCAGGATGGCGGCCACCAGCGCCTCCTCGCCATTGCCGTAGCCGCTCAACCCCAGCACTACGTGGTAGCCGGCCGCGTCCAGCTCGTCGGTGAACGCGCCCAGGCTGGCGGCGAAGATCGGGCTGGCGATGGTCGGCACGATCGCGGCGATAATGCGCGACTTGCGGGACGACAGCCCTCCCGCCAAGAGGTTCGGCACGTAGCCAAGCCGTTCGATCACCGCCCGCACCCGCTCGGCCGTGTCCGGAGCAACCTGCTCCGGCGTGTTCAGCACGCGCGAGACCGTCATCGGCGCCACACCGGCGGCGGCCGCGACGTCACTCAGTTTTACCGTTTGCGAAATGGGGTTGCGATGCGTGCTCACCCCATCAGCCTAGCCACGCGCCGCACGACGCGCCAATCGGAGGAAACAGCATGACCAAGAAGACGGCCGAACAGCTCCGCTCGTTCCGCACCTGGGGGGCGGCGGACCTGCGCTCCTTCGGCCACCGCAGTCGCACCAAGCAGATGGGCTACGACGAGGCCGACTGGAAAGGCAAGCCGGTGATCGGCGTGCTCAACACCTGGTCCGACCTCAACCAGTGCCACCAGCATTTCCGCGTCCGCGCGGAGGAGGTGAAGCGCGGCGTGTGGCAGGCCGGCGGCTTCCCGGTGGAGATCCCGGCGCTCGCTCTGCCCGAGCAGTACATGAAGCCCACCAGCATGTTTTACCGCAACCTGCTGGCCATCGAGGTGGAGGAGATCGCCCGTGGCCAGCCCCTCGACGGCTTGGTGCTGATGGGCGGCTGCGACAAGACCACGCCGGCGATGCTGATGGGCGCCATCTCCGCCAACCTGCCCGCGATCTTCATGCCGGCCGGGCCGATGCTGCGCGGCAACTGGAACGGCAACACGCTGGGCTCGGGCAGCGACACCTGGAAGTACTGGGACGAGCTGCGCGCCGGCAACATCACGCAGGACGACTGGCAGGAGATCGAGGGCGGCATCGCCCGGTCCTGGGGCACGTGCATGACGATGGGCACCGCCTCCACGATGACGGTGGCGGTGGAGGCGATGGGCTTCAGCCTGCCGGGCGCCTCCTCCATTCCGGCGCCGGACAGCAATCACGCGCGGATGGCCAGCGCGTGCGGCCGGCGGATCGTGGACATGGTGTGGGACGACCTCACGCCGAAAGCGATGCTGACGCCGGGCAGCTTCGATAATGCGGTGCGGGTCGCGATGGCGCTCGGCGGGTCCACCAACTCGATCGTGCACCTGATCGCGATGGCGCGGCGTGCAGGAGTCCCGCTGGACCTGGACCGCTTCGACGAGCTTAGCCGCAACTCGCCGCTGATCGCCAACATCCGGCCCTCGGGCAAATACCTGATGGAGGATTTCTACTACGCCGGCGGTTCGCGTGCGCTGATGGCGGCGCTGGGCGATCTGCTGGACCTGACCACAGCGACGGTGAACGGCAAGACGCTGGGGGAGAACATCGAGGGCGCCAAGGTGCTGAACCCGGACGTGATCCTGCCGCGGGACAAGCCGCTGAAGGCCGAGGGCGGCGTCGCGGTGCTGCGCGGCAACCTGGCCCCCGATGGCGCCGTGATCAAACCCTCCGCCGCCGACCCGCTTCTCGCCCGGCACACCGGGCCCGCGATCGTGTTCGAGAACTACAACGACATGGCCGCCCGCATCGATGACCCGGCGCTCGACGTGACGCCGGACAGCGTGCTGGTGCTGCGCTCCGCCGGCCCGATCGGCGCACCCGGCATGCCGGAATGGGGGATGTTGCCGTTGCCGAAGAAGATCCTGCAGCAGGGGGTGCGCGACATGGTGCGCATCAGCGACGCGCGGATGAGCGGCACGTCCTACGGCACGTGCGTGCTGCACGTCGCACCCGAGAGCGCGGTAGGCGGCCCGCTCGCTTTAGTGCGGACGGGCGACATGATCACGCTGGACGTCGCGGCCCGGAGCATCTCGCTGGACGTGAGCGAAGCGGAACTGGCCGCACGCCGCGCCGCGTGGGTGGCGCCGCCGCCGCGCTTCGCCCGGGGATGGGGCAAGCTCAGCGCCGACCAGATCAGCCAGGCGAACGATGGCTGTGACTTCAAGGTGCTGGAGGGAACGGCGCCGACGGCGGAGCCGGAGATTCACTAACGCCCGATTATCTCGCCGCGTCGGGCGGACATCGTCCGCCTCCGCCCGCGCGGCGAGATGGCGGGCGTTGCCCGCCTACTTCACCGTTACGAAACGCAGCGGAAACGAGTTGTCGGCGAGCTGCACTAGGTCCACGTTCTTGCGGGTCGCCCACACGACGACCTGCTGGTGCAGCGGCAGGACTGCCGCGTCGTCCTGCAGGATCTTGGATGCGGCGATGATTTCGGCATCCCGCTTGGCGTTGTCCGTCTCCACCGCGATCTGGTCCAGCAACGTGTCGAACTTGGGGTTGGAGTAGCCACCGTCATTGAAGATCCCGCGCGTTCCGCTGCGCGTGCCTGCCAGACTGTAGAGTGAGTTCAGCGCGTCGTACGTCGTCGGCGTCCAGCCGAGCATGTAGAAGCTGGTCTGGTAGCCGGGATTGCTGATCTCGGCGAAGTACTTCAGCCGGGTCTGCGCATTCAGCGTGACCCGCACGCCGATGCGCGCCAGCATCGCCGTGACTGCCTGGCAGATCGCTTCGTCGTTGATGTAACGGTCGTTCGGGCAATCGAGCGTCACCCCGAAACCGTCCGGATACCCGGCGGCCGCGAGCAGCTTCTTTCCGTCCGCCGGATCATACGGGTAACGGACGTCGGACGCTTCGGTCCAGCCGTTCACCCCCGGCCCGTACAAAAGGCCGGTCGGGTGCGACTGGCCGCGCATCACCACGCGCTGGATCGCCTTGATGTCCACCGCCTCGTTGAAAGCTTGCCGCACCCGCTGGTCCTTGAACGGGTTCTTGCCCTTCACGTCGGACTTCAGGAGCTCGTCCCGGCTCTGGTCGAAGCCCAGGAACACGGTGCGCAGCTCAGGCGTCTGCAACGTTTTGAGGTCGGGGCTCGAGGACAGCCGCTGCATATCCTGCGGCGGCACCGTGTACATCATGTCGATGTCGCCGGAGAGCAGGGCGGCCACCCGCGTCGCTGCGTTGCTGATGACGTTGAACTCGACCTTGTCCAGGTTGCCCGGCATCTTGTCCCACCACGCCGGGTTCGCGTGCATGGTGGTGCGGCGGTCGGGCTCGCGGATGTCCAGGATGAACGGGCCGGTGCCGTTCTCATGCCGGGTAGCAAAGTTCTCGTCGGCTTTGGTCAGGTCCATCGCCTGCTCGGCGTGATTGTCCTCGCACCATTTCTTGGACATGATCACCCAGGACGTGATCTCCTCCAGGAAGATCGGGTCCGGCACCTTGGTGATGAAGTCGACCGTGAAATCGTCGATCTTCTTCACCTCCGTCACCGCCTGCATGTAGCCGTTGAGCTGGCTGCCGGGGGCGATCACGCGCTGGTAGCTGAACACCACGTCATCGGCGGTGAAGGGCGTGCCGTCATGGAATTTGACGCCGTGGCGCAGGTGGAACCGCCACGTCGTATCGTTCGGCTGTTCCCAGCTCTCGGCCAGCGCCGCTTCCACCTTCAATTTGTTGTCCCGGCGGACCAGCGGGTCGTAGAAGTTCTGCGTCATCGTCAGCAGGAACGTCTCGCTGCGGGTATATGGGTCCATCGAGTTGGCATCGCCGTCATTTGCCCAACGGAACGTTGCCGCCGCTGCGCCGAAGCTGGCCAGGCCAATCGCCGAGGCAAACATTGCAGCCGCGAACCGGGTCGTCAGAGCCATTACTGGTATTCTCCGCTGTTACAATAACCGTGCTTCGTTAAACCCTATTGACGACGCGGCACAATGGTCATCACGCCGGCGTCACACCCGCTTCCCGCTGCGCCGTGAACCGCACTATCCTGGCTAAACACGTTCAGGGAGCCTGCCGATGCCGTCCATCCGAGGGGTAGCCCTCGCCTGCCTGGCCCTGTTGGGCGTGTCTCTCCTCTCGACCCCCGATGCACAAGCCAAGCTGCGCGCCGTCATCGTCCGCTGGGGAGAAGTGGAGGTCGGGGATGCGGCCGGCCCGCTCGGCCCCGAATACCAGGAACACTCGCTCAACCAAGGCCATCACGTCACATCGAGCCGCTTCGTCAACAACGACGACCACATTCCCGCCCAGCTCTGCCGCAGTTTCGGGCTGGTCGCCTGGCTTGCCGGCGGACCGGAGGACAGCCTCCCCGACCGCATCCAGCTCCGCGTCCACCACCCCGTGCTGACCCGGCCGGACGGCGTTTCCAGCAACGAGGACACCCTCATGCTGCCGGTCGAGAACGGGGCGACGGAGACGTCGTTCGGCTTCGACGACCCGTGGGAGGTGCGGCCCGGCGATTGGACGTTCGACCTGCTGCTGGACGGCGAAGTGGCCGCGTCCAAGACCTTCGTGATCACCCGGCCCACACCGGGCCAGCACGCCCCTGCGTGCCCGGGCCAGTCGGTATCATGACACGGCGTGGCCGCCTGCTCGCCGCCTCTCTGGCCCTTGTGCTATGCGCCGGCACGGCCGAGGCCAAGGTTGGCGCCGTCATCGTCGCCTGGGGGGAGATCGAGGCCGCCACCGGACGCCCGCTCGGTCCGGATTACCAGGAGCGGTCCCTGGGCCAGGGGCGTGAACTGAGCGACGCCCGCTACGTCAACCACGAAACGCAGATCCCCGCCCAGCTCTGCCGCCGCTTCGGCATCACCGCCTGGCTGACCCTCGGCCCGGATGACGCCGCACCCGAACGCATCCTGCTCCGCCTGCGCCACCCCGAGCTGATCCGGCCGGACGGCGTGAGCGGTTCCGAGGATGACCTGCTCGTTCCGGTCAACCGCGGCAGCATCATGGACGCTTTCACCTTCGATGAACCGTATGAGGTTCAGCCAGGCGATTGGACGTTCGAGCTGCTGTCCGGCACAGACGTGCTGGCCGCACATACCTTCACCGTCGTGCCGCCGGCTCCAGGCAGTCCGCGCACGGTCTGTCCGGAGCCCGCCGTTTCGTAGCGGTTCGGCTAAGCCCGCTTGCGCGCCTTCTTCTGCGGCAGCAGGGGCAGAAGAAAACGGCCGGTGTGGCTTTCCGGCGTCGCCGCGATCTGCTCCGGCGTGCCTTTGGCGACCACGCGGCCGCCACCCTCGCCGCCTTCCGGGCCGAGGTCGAGCACCCAATCCGCGGTCTTGATCACCTCGAGGTTGTGCTCGATCACGAGCACCGAGTTGCCCTGGTCCACCAGCGCGTGCAGCACTTCCAGCAGCTTGCGCACGTCCTCGAAATGCAGTCCCGTGGTGGGCTCGTCCAGGATATACAGCGTGCGGCCGGTCGCACGCCGGGCCAGTTCCTTGCTCAGCTTGATCCGCTGCGCCTCGCCGCCCGAAAGCGTCGTCGCCTGCTGCCCGAGCTTGACATAGCCGAGCCCAACGCGTTGCAGGATGCTCAGCCGGTCGCGGATGCGGGGCTGCGCGCTGAAATAGGCCACGGCTTCGTCGATCGTCATGTCCAGCACTTCGGCGATCGACTTGCCGCGGAACTTGATGTCCAGCGTCTCGCGGTTGTAACGGGCGCCTTTGCACGTGTCGCAGGTCACGAAGACGTCCGGCAGGAAGTGCATCTCGATCTTCAGCACGCCGTCGCCCTGGCACGCTTCGCACCGCCCGCCCTTGACGTTGAAGCTGAACCGGCCGGATTTGTAGCCACGCGCCCGGCTTTCCGGCAGCTCGGCGAACCAGTCGCGGATGGGGGCGAACAAGTCGGTATAGGTGGCCGGGTTGGAGCGCGGGGTACGGCCGATCGGCGACTGGTCGATGTCGATGATCTTGTCGAGCTGGTCCAGCCCCTCGATGCGGTCATAGGGGGCCGGCACCTGGCCGCTGCCCATCAGGCGCCGGCTTGCCGCCTTCCATAGCGTGTCGATCACCAGCGTGGACTTGCCGCCGCCGGAAACGCCGGCGATGCAGGTGAAGGTGCCGAGCGGGAACTCCGCCGTCACGTTCTGCAGGTTGTTGCCGCGTGCGCCCACCACGCGGATCATGCGGTCCCCGTTCACCGACCGGCGCTGCGTCGGCACCTCGATGCGGCGGCGGCCGGACAGGTAGTCGCCGGTGAGCGACGCCGGGTTGGCCGCCACTTCGGCAGGCGTGCCGGCCGCGATCACGTGGCCGCCGAGCGTGCCGGCGGCGGGGCCCATGTCGATGAGGTGGTCGGCGGCGCGGATCGCGTCCTCGTCGTGCTCAACCACCAGCACCGTGTTGCCCAGCGCCTTCAGCCGCCGCAGCGTGCCCAGCAGACGCTCGTTGTCGCGCTGGTGCAGGCCGATGGAGGGTTCGTCCAGCACATACAGCACGCCGGTCAGGCCGCTGCCGATCTGGCTGGCCAGCCGGATCCGCTGGCTCTCGCCGCCGGACAGAGTGGTCGAGCCGCGGGAGAGCGTGAGGTATTCAAGGCCCACGTCGTCGAGGAAACGCAGCCGCTCCACGATCTCCTTCAGGATGCGCCCGGCGATGGCGGCGCGCTGCGGCGATAGCGTTGCCTCCACGCCGGCGAACCACTTCAGTGCGCGGCGGATCGAAAGGTCGGAGGCGGCGGCGATCGTCTCGCCCCCCACCCGCACCGCCAGTGCTTCCGGCTTCAGCCGCGCGCCGTGGCACACCGCGCAAGGCTTCTCCGCCTGGTAGCGGCTCATCTCCTCGCGCACCCAGGCGCTGTCGGTTTCCTGCCAGCGCCGCTGCAGGTTGTGCAGCACGCCCTCGAACGGCTTGGTCACCGCGTAGGCGCGCACGCCGTCCTTGTAGGTGAACTCGATCGGCTGCTTGCCGCCGTGCAGGATCACCTCCCGCACCCCTTCCGGCAGTTCGTCCCAAGGCTTGCGGGTGGTGACCTTGAAGTGGCGGCAGATGGAGTTGAGCGTCTGGTCGTAATACTCGCTCTTGGCGCCGGCCCAGGGTGCGACGGCGCCCTCAGCGATGCTCGCCCGCTCGTCCGGCACCACCAGCGCCGGGTCGAAGAACGTTTCGACGCCGAGCCCGTCGCAGGCCGGGCAGGCGCCGTGCGGCGAGTTGAAGGAGAACAGCCGCGGCTCGATCTCCTCGATGGTGAAGCCGCTCACCGGGCAGGCAAAGCGGGAGGAGAATACCGTCCGCTCCGCCTTGTCGTCCGCGGTTTCGGCGTAGACGATGCCGTCGGACATCGCGAGCGCGGTCTCGAAACTGTCTGCCAGGCGGCTCTCGATCCCGGTGCGCACCACGATGCGGTCCACCACGGCTTCGATGTCGTGCTTGGTCTTGCGGTTCAGCGCTGGGACGTCGGCGATCTCGTACAGCGTGCCGTCCACCTTGGCCCGGGTGAAGCCGCGCCGCTGCAGCTCGGCCAGCTCCTTGCGGTATTCGCCCTTGCGGTCCCGGATCACGGGGGCAAGCAGCAGCAGCCTCGTGCCCTCCGCCATCGCCATCACCCGGTCCACCATCTGGCTGACCGTCTGCGCCTCGATCGGCAGGCCGGTCGCGGGCGAGTACGGGATGCCGGCGCGTGCCCAGAGCAGGCGCATGTAGTCATGGATCTCCGTCACCGTGCCCACGGTGGAGCGCGGGTTGCGGCTGGTGGTCTTCTGCTCGATGGAGATCGCCGGGGACAACCCCTCGATGCTGTCCACGTCCGGCTTGCCCATCAATTCGAGGAACTGCCGCGCATACGCCGAGAGCGACTCGACGTAGCGGCGCTGCCCCTCGGCATAGATCGTGTCGAACGCCAGCGAGGACTTGCCGCTGCCCGACAGCCCGGTGATCACCGTCAACTGGTCCCGCGGGATCTGGACGTCGATGTTCTTGAGGTTGTGCTCTCGAGCGCCCCGTACGGTGATGAACCCGGTGGCCGTTCTCGTCGCGGGGGGAACCGATCCGTCCATCAAATCTCCACGCCGCCACGACTAAACGAGCGACTTCCTTGCGTTCACGTCTTGTTCCGGTTATATGGGGATTGAGCGAGCACGCGGAAGGTCTTTCCGCACCTCTGGCCTCCCCTCGTGGCTCGGCCGCCCGCCTCTCCCCTCTTTATCGCCTCCAGCCCCCAAAGGTGTTTGGCATGATCCGAGCCTCCCGTCCAAAACCCCGCCGCACTCCGCTTCCACGTCCCCCGACTGCCCGCCACTCGTCCGGGAGTTTGTTCCACCTGATCCTGGCCGGGATGGCATTGGCGCCAGCCACCTCCTTCGCGCAGAGCCCGGTCGCATCGTCCTATGCCACGCGGGATGGGCATGCGCCCAGCCTGGTGCTCGCCTGCGTGTCGGTCGACGGATCGTTCACCGCGCAGCCTTGCGGTGTGTCCGGCTACCCGGTGCATGTCACGATCGACGGTGGGGTTTCGCTCGGCGGCGTGGGCACGCCGACCACGGCGGCCGGCACGGCGTCGACCCAATTGGTAGGTGTCCAGGGCGGCGGCTCCGGCGCACTGCCCGTGGCCGTGACGGACGGTGCAGTGCCGTTGGTCGTGACCCAGGCGCAACTGGCCGCAATCGCGCTCGGGGCGCCGAGCGACACGGCAGCGACCAGCACCGGTTCGGTGGTGGCGCAGTTGCGGCGGATCGCGAACCTGCTGGCTGCCGCGCCGAATGGGCCGCTGAACGCCGACGGCGGCGAGCAAGTGCATGTGACGAACCTGCCGGTGACGCAGCCGGTCTCGGCCACCACGCTGCCGCTGCCGGCGGGCGCTGCCACGGCCGCCGCGCAACCGGCGCTGAGCGGCGATGGCGGAGCGCTGTCCCATGTCGTGAATTTCCCGGCGTCGCAGGCAGTCTCGGCCGCTACCCTGCCGTTGCCAGCGGGGGCTGCCACGGCGGCGCTGCAACCGGCGCTGAATGCGACCGATAACGGCGCCCAAGTTCATGTGCAGAACTTCCCGGGCACGCAGGCCGTCACCGTCGCGTCGCTGCCGCTGCCGGCCGGCGCCGCCATGGCCGCCGCGCAACCGGCGCTGAACGGCGACGGCGGCGCGCTCGCCCATGTCAGCAACTTCCCCTCCACGCAGGCCGTCTCGGCCACGGCACTGCCGCTGCCCGCAGGGGCTGCCACGGCCGCATTGCAATCCGCAGTGAACACCGACGGTGGATCGCAGGTCCACGTGCAGAATTTCCCCGCCAGCCAGGCTGTCACCAATGCCGGCGCCTTTGCCGTGCAGGACAGCGCCGTCATCGCCGGGGTGACCTCGGTCGCGGCCAACACGGCCGCACGTTCCGGCGCCTGGACGGATGCGAGCTTCACCGCCTCCACCACCGCCGCCGTGCCCACCGGCCTTGCGGCGGTGGCACTCCGCTACGGCCTGCATGTCTGGAACGTCGGCACGGTCACGGCCTGCATGAACTACACCGGCGCGGCCACCGTGTCCGGCAACGGCTGCGCCGCCGGGTCCGTGCCGATCCCGGCCGGGTCCGCCTATCTCGAGGATCAGCCGGGCAACGTCTCGCCGGAGGCCATCAGCGTGATCTGCGCCGGCGTATCCTGCCCGCTCACGATCAAGGTGCGCTGAACACCATGCGGTATCTGCTTCTGGCCACCACGCTTCTGGGCAGCCCGGCCCTTGCGGCGGAGGTGCTCCCTCCGCCGGCCGTGGCCGGCACGTCCGCGGGTACCTTCGCTGCCGGCAACGATGCCCGGTTCACCACCCTGACCGCCGCCGCCGGCAATGGCGCCACCGACGACACCGCCGCGTTCGCCGCCGCCCTGGCGCAGCCGCTGACCGGCGTGGTCACGCTGCAGAACAAGCAGTATTACCTCGCCAGTTCGATCACCATCGGCCAGCAAGTCACCCTGGCCGGCGCGGGCGATCCGGGTGGCGACGTGCCGAACTGGAATCCGTCCAGCACCCGGCCTATGCTGATCCTCGGCCCCGGCGCGACCATCAACTTGGCCGGCACGCTGACCAACGTCGTGGTCGTCCGCGCCGGCGTGAACCTCAATCCGCAGACGGCGCAGAACGTCATCCAGAACCTGGCGAGCTATAGCGGCACCGGCGTCACCATGGCCGGACCGGGCACGCTGGAACACGTGGTGCTGCTCGGCCATGCGCAGGCGGTCGACACCAACAACCAGGCCAACTGGCGCATCCGCCACATCCGGGGCGACAACCTGGCCGGGCTGAAGATCAACGGCATGCACGACTGGTCCTGGTTCGAGGACGTCGAGTGGATGCCGATGCTCTCGCCCGGCAACGGACTGGGGCAGTTTCCCACGGCGGCCATCAGCGGCGCCGCTGGGAACGGGGCGGGCCTGATCCGCGTGACCACCGGCTCGGCGCACGGCCTGGCGACCGGCAACACAGCGGTCGTCTACAACATCGGCGGCCTGGTCGCGGCAAACGGACGCTGGACGGTCACCGTGGTCGATGCCACGCATTTCGACCTGCAGGGAAGCGCCTCCGCCCCGTCCGTGACGGCCACGGCCACGGCCGGGTCCACGACGCTGCAGCTCACTTCCATTGCGAACCTGGTGCCGGGCCAGGCGGTTTCCGGCACGGGCGTTCCGGCAGGCGCCACGATCACCGCCGTCGCCACGCCACTCAATCAGGTCACGCTCTCCGCTGCCGCCACCGCGAGCGGCAGCGTTAGTCTGGCCGTCACCAACCCGGCCTATACGTCCGGCGGGTCGGTCACGCTCAATACGACGTCCCGCCCCGGCCCCTGCCTCTCCGTCACCAACAGCGAGAGCCCGATGGGCACGCAATACCAGTGCTTCGGCTACGATCTGGGCGTCAGCCTGGGCGCCGGCGCCAGTTGGACGACGATCTACGGGCTGAGCCTGGACGATTACGGCATTCCCGACCCGGGCAAGATCGGCATCGCGATCAGCGGCACGGCCTTGGCCAGCAAGCTGCATCTTGGCTACATGTCCAGCGAGTGGACGCCGCTGCGGGTCAACACGACGGGCGGCAGCGGCAGTGAGCCGCACTTGATCGAGGGCGGCTCGCTCTACGCCGCGGCGCAGGGCAGTTACGGGCCGCCCGGCCTGCAATTCCTGGGTGGCGCCGCCACGCTGTCCGCCGACACATGCCAGGCGGGGCAGGTCTACGTCGCGTCCACGGCCAGCGTGAAGTTCAGCGGCACCAACTGCGCCGGCGCCGGGTGGACGGCGGGCTCCGTGCTGTCCAACGTTACGATGGACAACTCCGAGTTCGGAGACATCGGCGGCGCCACGGTCCGCGGCCCGGCGGTCACCCTCGCCGTGCCCAACAGCGCCGGCACCGCGTTCACGCCGACGCTGCAGGTGCAGGCCAACGGCACCATCCTGCTCGGCCAAGGCAGCACGCCGACGCTGCAGGTTTCGAGCAGCGGCCAGGTGCAGATGGGCGAGGGCAACGCCCTGCCGTTCGGTCCGGCGCTGCACATCAACACCATCGCGTCGTTCGATGCCGACCAGGGCGGCCAGTTCGAGATGACCAATCCGACCTTGGGCAATCCGGCGCCGAACAAGTATTTCCGCGTCGATGCGGCGGGGGAGCTGCAGGTGCTGAACTCGGGCTACAGCGCCGCGATGATAACGATCGACGACGCGGGCAACCTCAGCGCCACATCGATCAAGGCGACCGGCGCCGGCACGTTCGGCGGGGCGCTGAAGGCGGTCGGGCACGTTGCCATCACCGGCAACGCCCCCGTCCTCTCGGGCTGCGGCATCACGCCCACGCTCAGCGCCACGGCCAGCGACCGCCATGGTACGGTGACACCCGGGACCGGCGCCACCGGCTGCGTGGTGACATTCAACGCTGCCTATGCGACCGCACCGGACTGCATGTTGACGCCATGGGCCGCCGGCACGGTGCCCACCGTGTCGGCGGTGGGCACGGCGTCGCTGACCGTCGGTTTCGCAGCGTCCGGCAAGTTCTCCTACTCCTGCGAGCAATGACCGCTGGCTCGGCCTGCACGCTCATTCCTATCCTCCAAACAGGTGCCCCTCTCCATGCTGACCCGGCGTCACGCCCTTCTTGCTTTGTCCTGCGCCCCTGCCGCCGGCCTTCCGTCCGCCGCCCGCGCGGCCGGTCTGATCGCCGCCCCGGCTCCCACGCTGCGCCAGGCCAGCGGCCGCCCGCTGTGGCAGCCGGTGACCAACCGCAACAACACCAATGGCAGCCAGGGCACTGCCTCCAGCAGCTTCCCGGCCACGCTCAGCCGCATCACCAAGACGGTGCAGGCGGATTGCTCGGAGCTACGCACGGTGCTGATGGGCTTTCAGATGAACCCTTACGAGCAGCCTCTGATCGGCAACAATGCCGGCGTCACCGGGGCCTACGCCCTGACGAATGCGACCGCCGCTTCCGGCGGCAGCGGCTACACGGTCGGGGACGTGCTGAGTTTCTCGACCGGCGCCGGTGACCTTGCCGCCGCCGTGCTGATCGTCACCCGGCTCGGCACATCGGGCGCCGTGGCCGAGGTGCGGGTCGCCGACCCCGGCGGCTACGCGGCCCCTATGGCCGATAGCACGGCCCCGGCGACGGCCACGAAGCGTGGCGGCGGGGCCTCGGCCGGAACGTCCGCCACCTTCGCGTTCACCTGGGGCGAATATGCGCTCGGGGCCAATCTCGGGATTGAACCCACCGCCAACCAGGCCGGCACCAACGCCGCCTCCATCATCAAAGCCGGCATCGGTTTGCGTTACGACGGCCTGAGCCCGCAGACGACGCTTTTGGTGCCGGATGGCGGCTACCTCGCCACGGACGCGATCCGCCTGCCGTTGCCGAAGGGCAGCTTGATTGCCGAGCGGGTTTCCACCATCGGCGCGCCGCCGGGCGTGCAGCGCAGTACGATGGGAGTGGACTATTTCGCCAGCGCCAACACCGCGCGGACCAGCCCCGGCGCCTTCACCGGCACGCTCACCGCGGGCACCGGCACGGCGACGATGGGCACGGTCACGCTGGGCCGCCCGTCCGCGCCCGCGCCGTGGGTCTGCATCGTGGGCGACAGTATCGATTTCGGCATCGTCGGCGGCGGCGGAACCGTTTCTGACACGGGGGACAGCTTGCAGAACAGCGGCTGGATCGAGCGCGGGCTGCAGTTGGCGGGGGGTTACGGCCTGCTCTCCGTCACCCGGTCGGGCGATGCGCTCGGCTCCTGGTACCTGACGCAGAACCGCCGGTTCATGCGGCTCGGCATGTTGTCGAAGCTGTCCGAGATCGTGAACTTCGGGTCGTGCGTGTTCGTCGCCGGATTATGCGTGAACGACGTGACGGCGGGGACCACGGCGGCGAACATTCAGGCAATGATCCAGTGGCTGTGCCAGGATCTATTGGCGTTCAACCCGGCGGGACTGTTCTACAGCACGTGCATGCCGGGGGGCGTGACCAGTACGGACAGCTTCGCCACCGTGGTCAACCAGTCGGTCAGCAGCAGCTACGACACGACGCGCAAGACGGTGAACACCTGGCTGCGCGCGGGTGGCGGCGGGCTGTTCACGGGGCAATCCGGCCGGACGCGGACGGGCATCCTGGACCGGGCGGCGCTGGTGGAAGCCAACAACGGCGGAGTCGGCGTGTGGAACGCGGGCATGACCACCGACGGCACGCATCCCAGCCAGGCGACGCATGCGGGCGTGCTGGCGAGCCTGGTGCAGACGAGTTTGGGCGGCTTCGCGTTGCCGAGTTAGCCGATTTCAACGCGATGCTGCGCCGGCGGTCCTCATTTTTGATTCATATCCGAGATGTATATCGAGGGCCGCCCGGTTCACGACTTGCCGGGTTGGTCGGTCGTTCTATAGATGGCGGAGTTACAGGGGGCGATCATGGCCGGCAGCGTTAACAAGGTGATCCTAGTCGGCAACGTGGGCAAAGACCCTGAGATGCGCGCCATGCAGAGCGGCGGCAAAATCGCCAACCTGACGCTCGCAACCAGCGAGACCTGGAACGACAAGGCGTCCGGCGAGCGCAAGGAAAAGACCGAGTGGCACCGCGTCGTCGTGTTCAACGAGCGCGTGGCCGACGTGGTGGAGCGCTTCGTCAAGAAGGGTGACAAGATCTACGTCGAGGGCTCGCTGCAAACCCGGAAGTGGACTGACCAGTCGGGCCAGGAGAAATACACGACCGAGGTTGTGATTGACCGTTTCAACGGGAACCTCACCATGCTTAGCGGCCGGGGTGGCACGGGCGGCGAAATGGGTGGTGGCGGCGGCGGCGGTTATGGAGGCGGCAGCAATGGCCAGCCTACGCGTCAGCCGGCGGCCCGTGGCGGCGGCAGTGGCGGCAGCAGCCCGTCCTGGGAGCCGAACCGCGGTGGCGACCTGGATGACGACATCCCCTTCTAACGCCGTGCCGCCCCATACCGTCACGTTGCCGGACGGCCACGAGATCAGCGATGACCGCGGCCGGCTCGATATGGCATTTGTCTACGAGTCGCTGTCCACGACGTATTGGGCCGCTGACCGGCCCCTCGCCGTGACCGCGCGGAGTTGGGCCAATTGCCTATGCTTCGGCGTCTACGCACCAGGCGGCGAGCCAGTCGGGTTCGCCCGGTTGCTCACCGACTACGCCCTGCGCGCGCATCTGGGCGACGTGTTTATCCATCCGGCTTCGCGCGGCCGAGGGCTGGGCAAGGCCTTGCTCGAAACGATCCTCGGCCATCCCGAGCTAACGAGCGTCGGCACATGGACGCTCTCGACCTCGGACGCGCACGGGCTGTATGCCCGGCATGGCTTCCGGGCGGCGGAAGCAAACGAGTATTCGATGATCATGCACCGGGACTCGGCGGCTGGAACGGCGGTATAGATCGCAAGCCCATGTCATGATTGGTCGTCATTGACCTGAACGTCGCATACCCGGAGGCCGCCAACGACGCCGTCGCTCACGCGGCGAGGCATGGCGGGCCTTTCCGGGCGGCAGTGATCCGGCCTTGAGGATTGTGGGACGCTGCGCCTAGCCCGGCCTTCCCGACGCGGTTATACTCATGCGACGCCGGCGCGAGCCTGCTCAACAAACGGGCCGTCAACGCCCATATCGGCTGCACGCCGCCCATGCTGCAATCAGAATGCTAGGCCCGCACACGACCCATGAGTGACACGCCCATCCCGCCGGGTCCGCCCCCGCCCCCCTCCTCCCCCGACGAGCCTGACCTGCATCCGGTCATGCTCGAGGAGGAGATGCGCCGCTCCTACCTCGATTACGCCATGTCCGTCATCGTCAGCCGGGCGCTGCCGGACGCGCGGGACGGGCTGAAGCCGGTGCACCGCCGAATCCTGTACGCGATGAACCGCAGCGGCTTCACCCATGACAAGCCGTATCGCAAGTCCGCCCGCATCGTGGGCGAGGTGATGGGCACGTTCCATCCGCACGGCGACTCCGCGATCTACGACGCGCTGGTCCGCATGGCGCAGCCGTTCAGCCTGCGCGTGCCGCTGATCGACGGCCAGGGCAATTTCGGCTCGATCGACGGCGACCCCCCGGCGGCGATGCGCTACACCGAGAGCCGCCTGTCCCGTGCGGCCATGCACATGCTGGCCGACATCGACAAGGACACGGTTGATTTCACGCCGAACTACGACGAGCAGGACCTGGAACCCAGGGTCCTGCCCGCCGCCTTCCCGAACCTGCTGGTCAATGGCGGCAGCGGCATCGCGGTCGGCATGGCGACCAACATCCCGACGCACAATGCGGGCGAGGTGATCGACGGCACCCTCGCGCTGATCGCCAACCCGGACATCACGCTCGACGAGCTGATGAAGATCATCCCCGGGCCGGATTTTCCGACCGGCGGCATCATCCTCGGCCGCTCCGGCATCCGCTCCGCTTACGAGACCGGGCGGGGCGGTGTTCCGTTGCGTGCGCGCGCCGAGATCGAGGAGATCCGCCGCGACCGCTCGGCCATCATCGTGCGGGAAATCCCGTATCAGGTGAACAAGAACACGCTGATCGAGCGCATCGCCGAGCTGGTGCGCTCCAAGCAGGTCGAGGGCATCAGCGACCTGCGGGATGAGAGCGACCGCGACGGGATGCGGATCGTGATCGAGCTGAAGCGGGATGCGACGCCTGAGGTCGTGCTGAACCACCTCTACCGGTTTACCCAGATGCAGACCCAGTTCAGCGCCAACATGCTGGCGCTGGATGTCGGCCGGCCGCGGCTGATGGGGCTGAAGGAGCTGCTGGCCGCGTTCGTCGCCTTCCGCGAGGACGTGATCCTCCGCCGCAGCCGCTTCGACCTGGGCCGCGCGCGCGAGCGGGCGCATCTTCTGGTCGGCCTGGCCATCGCGGTGGCCAATATCGACGAGATCATCCGGGTGATCCGCGCCAGTCCGGACGCGACCACCGCCCGCGTCGAGCTGATGGCGCGAGACTGGCCGGCGGGCGATATCGGCGCGCTGCTGGCCCTGATCGACGACAGCGGCAACCTGGTGGTGGACGACACCGTGCGCCTGACCGACGCGCAGGCCCGCGGCATCCTCGAGTTGCGGCTGGCCCGGCTGACCGGGCTCGAGCGCGACAAGATCCAGGCCGAGCTGACGGAAGTCGCCGAGAAGATCACCGACCTGCTGGACATCATCGGCAGCCGCCCGCGCCGGCTCGAGGTCATGGTCGCCGAACTGGGCGTGGTGCGGGCCGAGATCGCCTCGCCCCGCATGACCGCCATCGTGGACGCGGCGGCCGACCAGGACGACGAGAGCCTGATCGAGCCCGGCCAGATGGTCGTGACCATCACGCGCGACGGCTTCATCAAGCGCACCGGGCTCGACGCCTTCCGCCAGCAGGTGCGCGGTGGGCGGGGCCGCTCGGCGCTGGGCATGCGCGGGGACGACGTGGTCACCCGCTCGTTCAACGCCCACACGCACCAATGGGTACTTTTCTTCTCCTCCGGCGGCAAGGCGTTCCGCGAGAAGGTCTGGCGCCTGCCTGAAGCTCAGCCGGCGGCCAAGGGGCGTGCGCTGGTGAACCTGCTGCCGGACCTCGGCGGCGACACCATCACCACGGTGCTGCCGTTGCCGCAGGACGAGACGCTGTGGGACAACCTGCATCTGCTGTTCGCGACCGCCAAGGGAGGCGTGCGGCGCAACAAGCTGTCCGATTTCGGCCGCATCCGCGTCTCCGGCATCATCGCCATGAAGCTGGACGAGG
>CAXTVQ010000028.1:0-32458 GCA_964247705.1 uncultured Acetobacteraceae bacterium
GACAGCGCCGGCAACAAGGACGAGGGCGCCGGCGACCAGGGCATCATGTTCGGCTATGCCTGCACCGAGACGGAAGCGCTGATGCCGGCGCCGCTCTACTACTCCCACCTGATCCTACGCCGGATGGCCGAGCTCCGCCGCAACAAGGACGTTTCGGTCGCCGGCCTGTTGCCGGACGCCAAGAGCCAGGTCACGCTCCGATACGTGGACGGCAAGCCGGTTGGTGCCACCAGCATCGTGGTCTCTACCCAGCACGAGGCCGGGCTGGAGCAACACCAGATCAGGCAGATGCTGGTGCCGCTGATCGAATCCACGTTGCCGGAGGGCTGGATGCCGCCGGAGAACGAATTGTACATCAACCCGACCGGCATCTTCGTCATCGGCGGGCCGGATGGCGACGCCGGGCTGACCGGCCGCAAGATCATCGTGGACACCTACGGCGGCGCGGCCCCGCATGGTGGTGGCGCGTTCAGCGGCAAGGACCCGACCAAGGTGGACCGCTCGGCCGCCTACGTCTGCCGCTACCTCGCCAAGAACGTCGTGGCCGCCGGGCTGGCCGACAAGTGCACGATCCAGATCAGCTACGCGATCGGCGTGTCGCACCCGCTTTCCGTCTACGTGGACCTGGACGGCACCGGCCGGGACGTGGACGAGGCGAAGCTCGAGAAGACCTTGCGCGAATTGGTCAACCTCAGCCCCCGCGGCATCCGCGAGCACCTGCACCTGAACCGCCCGATCTACGCCGTCACCAGCGCCTACGGCCATTTCGGCCGCGAGCCGGATCCGGAGCTGGGGACGTTCACGTGGGAGAAGACGGACCTGGTTCCCGCGCTGAAGAGCGCGTTCGGACGGTAGCACTGAAGCCGGCCGCCGAACGTCTCTACGGCCGCACCAAAGGCAACACGCTCCGCCCCCGGCAGCTCCTGCTGCTGGAGGCGACGCTGCCGCGCTTGCAACTGGATGCCGCCCATACGGCTGATCCGCTCGCCGCCTTCCCGCAGCGGCCAGCGGAGCTTTGGCTAGAGGTCGGGTTCGGCGGCGGCGAGCATGCCCGGGCGCAGGTGGCGGCTCACCCGCAAGCGGGGCTGATCGCCTGCGAAGTCTACGAGAACGGCATCTGCTCCCTGCTGTCCGCTCTGGTTCCGGAGGGCGGCGAGGCGTCGGCCCCGCTGCCGCCAAACCTGCTGCTGTGGGACGACGACGCCCGCATCCTGCTGCGGCAACTTCCGGCGGCTTCGCTGAGCCGGCTGTTCCTGATGTTTCCCGATCCGTGGCCGAAGGCGCGCCATGCCAAACGCCGCTTCGTCCACCCGGATAACCTCGCCCTCGTCGCCCGCGCCGTGCGGCCCGGTGGCGAGTGGCGCATCGCGACCGACGACCCGACCTATCAGGCCTGGACCGCCGCAGTCCTGGCGGACCAGGGACTGTTCACCGCCCCCGGACCCGCCATGGAACGGCCGGAAGGCTGGCCGCCAACGCGCTACGAGCAAAAAGCGATCCGCGCCGGCCGGCGGCCGCTCTACTGGTCGTTGATGCGAACCGCTGCCATCAGTCCACCGCAACCCGCAACCCTTTGATCTTAATCCCAAGCTCGCGCGTGTCACTCGTCGCCGAGTAGTGCGTGGGTATTCGCGGATCAGCCACGACCAAGTCTAGGAGCACGTTCCCATCGGATCGCAGGGCCGCCACCGGGACAGTACTCCGTACCGTGCTGGTATCGCGCCCGAACGACCAGTCCCCGATCGCGACGCCGTTCACGTAGGCCGTCACACGGACCGGATCGCCCACCGGCGCAAACCCCTCCGCGGTGATGTCCAGGGTGAGAGGCGTTTGCACAACCGGTGTGCGGAACCAGAGTGCGGCATGCGTCCCGTCCGTCCAGTCCCCGCCGGGCTCGCTCGTTGCCAATCCGGAAAGCCGGTAGACCTCGCCATCCCCGCCCGTCCCGAGGCGGACTGCCTGACCCAAGGCCAGATCCGGCGCCGGCAGCAGGAACCCGGTCTGGCACGCGGGCCGCTCCGGCTGGACCCAGCACGGCAATCCCCAAACCGTTTGCACCTGCGCGAGCACCGGCGCGACCGCCGGGTTCAGGCTGTAGGTGTCGGGCCCGAACTCGAGCACGCTTGGCGTGTCCGGCATGCCCCGCAACGGCTGCAACATCAGCGTTTCGGACCACGGCGTCATCTTGAAGTCGAACGTGCTATGGAAGGTACGATCGCCGGCGTGGATTTCGGTGCCCTCCGCGAGCATCGCCGTCTCCCCGGGCTGTGTCCGCACAAACAAAATGTCGTTCAGCGCCGACAGCCCGTTGGGCAGCAGCAGCCTCGCGCTATCGACTGGCTGCGGCAGTGTCACTGGCTGCACCACCGCAACCCGCCAGGGCACCAAGCCGAGCAGCACGCCCGCTACGGCGAGGCACGCGGCCAGCCACCGGCGAAGAAACAACGCCTGCAACAGGAGGGCGGCATACAGGCCAAAAAACGGCAGCGTCCATTTGAAGTAATGATATACGCCGTTCTGCCAAAGGTAATCGGGATGCAAGTCCCGGTAGCAGAGGAACTGCACGACGTCGGCCATCACCGCCGCGACCACGGCCCAATGTACGAACCGCGGCACGCTGACCCGGCGAGCCAGCAACAGCGCCACCATGCCCACCAGACCGGGCACGATCCAGGGGAACACCTGAGCCAGTCCCTGCCCGTCGATGAACAACGGCTTTGGGTCGATCATCAGGATCACCCAGCGCAGCGGCAGCAACCGCCACTCGAAACCGTATCCCGCGGAGGAGAGCAAGTAGCCGTCGGCCCGCAACCCGTCCACGGCGAGGTAGGCCGCCCCGAATCCCAGGAGCGGCACCGCCGCCCCCGCCGCGGCGGCAAGCACGACCCCGCCAGCCGCGCGCCAACCGGGCCAACGCAGGCCGATGGCGCAGCATGACGCCACCGCGCAAATTCCGCCTACCACCGCCGCATCGGCCGGCCGGAACGCGACCGCCGCCGCTGCCGCGAACCCGGCCAGGAAGGCATCCCCCCGGCTCGGCCGCCGTGCCATGCGGATCGTGGCGAACAGGCAGGCGAGCAGGCATAGCGCCGCCGGGGTCGTGGTCCACGGGATCACCCAGGCCGACATCACGCGTTTCGGCAGGGCCGTCGTGGCGACGAACACCCAGGCGCCCAGGCTGCGGCCGAGCGCGGCGCGGCCGAACAAATGCCCGCCGATGGCCGCGAACAGCCACAGCGACCCAACCACGCAGATCAGGTCCGGCAGCATGAACGGGTCGGTCGGCGTCAGCCGTGCAAATGCCGCGCCCATTAGGGGGTAGCCGGGGGGATACCAATGCAACGCCGGGTCGAGCCGGCCGTGCGCCCAGGCCAGGGCAGATTCGAGATAGAAGTGCTGGTCGAGCCAGGACCACCAGCCGTAGCCCTGCGGCGGCTCGTGCGGCGGCGCGGCCTGAAGCATCGCCAGCGTCGGAGCTTTGGCGGGGGCCAGTAGGGCGTGCAGTTCTACGAAGCGGCCGATGACGGCAAGGGTGCCGATCAGGACGGAGGCGACGTCGACCCAACCGAACAAGGTCCAGTTCGGCCGGAGCCTCCGGGCAGACGCTTGAGCCACCTGCGCCCCTGACCCCGCAAGAGGACGGTCGTCCTCTTGATATGCGTTCAACAAGGGCGTTGCAGCTATGCCGCTTTCGCCAGCGTCACGCCACACGCGTCGAACGTCGCGAACAGCTTGGCCTTCGCCTCCGCCGATAGCGCCATGTGCGGCGGACGCATGTGCTCCCACGCCGCATCCCCGGTATGCCGCGCCACCAGCGCCTTCAGCCCCGGGATCAGCGCCGCCGACGTCACCGCCTTGCGGATCGCCGCCAGGGTCGTCTGCGCCTGCTTGCCCACTTCGTTGTCCCAGTTGGCATAGACCTGGCCGTTGAACGCGCTGCCCACGTTGGACGCCGCCGTGATGCACCCGGCGCCGCCCGCGTTCAGCAGGTCGTGCAGCGCGCCGTCATCGCCGGCGTAGACCTCAAAGCCATCCTTGGCGAAATGGTCCACGTAGCTCTTGGTGTTGGCGAAATCGCCGCTGCTGTCCTTGATCCCCTTCACCACCCCCGGATACGCCTTCAGCAGCCGCCCGATCAGCGCCACGGTGAACGGCACCGCCGACTGTGCCGGGAAATGGTAGAGGTAAATCTTCGTGCCGGTGCCGAGACGCTGGATCACCTCGGAGAAATACGCGAACAGCCCGTCCTCGCTCGGGTTCTTGTAGAAGAACGGCGGCAGCGCGAGCACGCCCGGGCAGCCCAGTTCCGCCGCCGTCTTGGCCAGCAGCACCGTGTCCGTGATCGCCGTCGTGCCCACGCCCGGCAGCAGCTTGGCCGGCGGCAAGCCCCGCTCGACCAGCCCGTGCATCACCTCGATCCGCTCGGACACGCCCAGGCTGTTCGCCTCGCCCGTGGTGCCCAGGATGCCGAGCCCGTTGCACCCGTTCGCCAGCAGCCACTTGCTGTGCGCCGCCATCCGGTCGAGGTCCACCGAAAGGTCCGCACGCATCGCCGTCAGCACCGCCGCGTTCACGCCGCCGTAGATCGCATCTTTCATCATCGCTAGGCCCCTCCCGAACTGCATCCGGCGTGCAATAAACTCCCGGGAGGACAACGTGGGAAGGGCGGATCATGACCGACAAGCCGGCAACCGGAATGCGCAAGGGGCTGACCAGCTACGGTGACGACGGGTTCAGCCTGTTCCTGCGCCGGGCGTTCATCAAGGCGATGGGCTACTCGGACGACGCGCTCGCCCGCCCGATCGTCGGTATCGTGGACACGTCCAGCGCCTACAACGCGTGCCACGGCAATGTCCCCCACTTGGTGGAGGCGGCCAAGCGCGGGATCATGCTCGCCGGCGGGCTGCCGATGCCCTTCCCCACCGTCTCGATCCACGAGAGCTTCGCCCATCCCACCAGCATGTTCCTGCGCAACCTCGCCGCCATGGACACGGAGGAGATGTGCCGCGCCCAGCCGATGGACGCCGTGCTGATGATCGGCGGCTGCGACAAGACCGTCCCCGCCCAGCTCATGGCCGCCGCCAGCCTGGACATCCCCGTCGTGCAGTTGGTGACCGGGCCCATGCTGGTCGGCCACTACAAGGGCGAGGTGCTCGGCGCCTGCACCGACTGCCGCCGCTTCTGGGCCCGCCACCGCGCCGGCGAGTTCACCGAGGCGGAGATGGACGAGATCAACGGCCGCCTGGCGCCGACCCCCGGCACTTGCATGGTGATGGGCACCGCCAGCACGATGGCCTGCATCGCCGAGGCGCTGGGCATGGCGCTCCCCGGCTCCGCCGCCATTCCCGCCACCCACGCCGACCGAATCCGCTGCGCCGAGCAATCCGGCGCGGCTGCCGTCGCCGCGATCGGCAAGCCCGAGCTGCTGCCCGCCGCCATTCTCACCCCCGCCGCGTTCCGCAACGCCCAGGTCGTGCTGCAGGCGATCGGCGGCTCCACCAACGGGCTGATCCACCTGGCTGCCATTGCCGGCCGCCGCGGCATCAAGCTCGACCTCGAGGCATTCGACGCGCTGGGCCGCGAGGTCCCCGTGCTGATCGACCTCAAGCCCACCGGCGAGCACTACATGGAGCATTTCCACTGGGCCGGGGGCGTGCCCAAGCTGATGCGTGAACTCGGCCCCCTGATCGACGGCGCCGCCCGCTGCATGACCGGCGCCACCCTGGCCGACGCCGTGGCCCAGGCGGAGGACGTGCCGGGCCAGACGGTGGTGCGTGGGCGGGACAACCCCGTGTTCGCCACCGGCGGCATGGCCGTGCTGCGCGGCAACCTCGCCCCCGGCAGCGCCGTGATCAAGTTCGGCGCCGCCACCCCCGCGCTGCTGCAGCACACCGGCCCCGCCCTGGTGTTCGACGGCGTGGACGACATGGCCGCCCGCATCGACGACCCGGCGCTCGACGTTACCCCCGAGAGCGTGCTCGTGCTGCGTTACGCCGGCCCCAAGGGCGCCCCCGGCATGCCCGAAGCCGGCTACCTGCCGATCCCGAAGAAGCTCGCCCGTGCCGGCGTGAAAGACATGGTCCGCATCAGCGACGCACGCATGAGCGGCACCGCGTTCGGCACGATCGTGTTGCACATGGTGCCCGAAGCGCAGGCCGGCGGGCCGCTGGCTTTGGTACGAACGGGCGATCAGATCCGGCTGGACGTTGCCGGCCGCCGCATCGACCTTCTGGTGGACGAGGCGGAACTGGCCCGCCGCCGTGCGGATTGGTCGGCTCCGGCAGGACCTGCGGGTGGGGACCGGGGTTACTTGCGGCTGTATCTGGAAAGCGTCACGCAGGCGGACGAAGGGTGTGATTTCAGCTTTCTCGTGTAAGCGACGGCGGGCGATGCCCGCCCTACCCCGATTGCAGAGAGGGCGCCCCCGCATCCCCAGACCCGGGTAATCCTTCATCAACCTTTCCATGGCCAAATACGCCTCGATGACGCGTGCACCCACCCCCGCCTCACCGGCCATTCCACAAACCAACCACACGGCGCACACTCATCACGCACGCCACCACCACGGCTCGTTCCACAGCCACGTCACCAGCGCCGTTCATAAAGCGGGGCCGGAGACGATCCAGGCGCTGCGCACCGCCATGGCCAAGGAAAGCGTGCCCGCCACCTGGGAGAACAGCCTGCGCTACATCATGGAGCACGAATCGGGTGGCCAGGTCGGCGCTGCCAATAGGGTGGACACGGCACGTGGCCTGTTTCAGCTCACCCGCGCCAGCTACCCCCTCAACCCCAACGGCGCAGCCTCCTTCGGCAACCCGGTCGAGGAAGCGCAAGGCGGCATCCGCTACATCCAGAAACGCTACCAGACGGCCGATACCGCCGCGGCGTTCTGGCAGCGCCACGGCTGGTATTAACCCCCGCGCTGCCTATTGTCAGCGCACGCCATCCCGGCAGGTGCGACCGACCCTTGTACATTCCGCGCAATATCCAGCCCGACCCATCCGGCAGTCAGCCCCGTCCGCGCAGCAAGCTGCCTTGGGTGATCATCGCAATCCTCGCCGGGTGCGTCGGCGGCATCGGGGTGCTCAGCCGCTACTACCACGTCGGCACGACCCCGAACGCAACCGCCGTGCGGCAGGCCGACCTCCTGATGCAGGACCACGATGACGGCAGCATCACCGTCACCGATGCCAACACCCACGCGCTGGTGGACACGGTGCCGCCCAAAACCAACGGCTTCCTCCGCGTCGTGCTCGCCGGCATGGTGCGCGAGCGGCGGCGGGACGACATGGGCTCGCCCACCATACCCTTCCACCTCACCCGCTGGTCGGACGGGCGGCTCACCCTCACGGACAACGCCACCCACCAACTCGTCGAACTCGAAGCCTTCGGCCACACGAACGAGGATGCGTTCGCCCGGCTGCTGGATCTCAGTCCCCCTGCTGCGAAGGCGGCACCTTAATCGCCAGCCGACAAGATAGCGCCAGCCGGCGTCGCTACTGAGGCCCCAGCCTTCACGGGTTGCAGGTCCGGCATCGGATGCAGCACGCCCTTGGACACCGTAGCCGCAGCCTCACTCAGCCGTGCCGCCACATCCGCGACTGCGACCACGCCGCGCAGCATCGGTTGCGGCCGGCCGAACCGCCATGGGCGCACATGCGGCCACAGCTTGATGAAACCGAGCTTCGTGCCGGGCTTCAGCTCCAGCAGGATGTCGCCCGTGCCATCGCCGTGCACCGCGATGGACACCGACGCCAACTTGCGCAGCGGGATCGACAAACTCCCCGTCAACGCCACGCCGTAATGCAGGATGCAGCGCTCGCTCGTGACCGTATAGGTCGTGGTGCGGGCGACTGCCCAGGCGAACCCGGCGCACGAGCCGAGCACGAGCAGGCACAACACCGCCAACGGGATCCCGGTCTGCAGCGTCGCCAACAGGCTCAACCCAGCCGCCCGGTTGTCCGCCGCGTGCCAGACCAGCAGCAGCGCAACGTACATCGCGAGCCACCCGAGATACATCACGTCGCGGGCCACCGCACGCCACGACGGACGGCTCTCCCAGAGCACCCGCTCGTCAGGCATCAACCGCTTGCTCATGGCGTAGGTCGAACTGCTCATATCGGCATCCCCCCATCTTCGCGTGCGTCAACGACCGGCGCGCTCTCACCCGGCGGGCGCCTGCGGTAGAAATTGCCGGCGGCGTAGTAGGCATTGAGCCGTTCGTCCTCCGGCCCGGTGATCTGGTCCGCGCTCACCGGCCGCGGCACATCGGCGAACTGGTCGTAGCGCAGCGCCGTCACCCGCACCTCGCGGGCGCTCTCCCGGATCGCCAGGTGATAGATCGGCGCCAGCACGTGGCCCCCGCCGAGTTCCGGCAACAGCTCGATCTCGAGGATCCGGATGACCTTGATGCCGCGGTCGACCCAGATGTCGCGCACGGTCCCTACCCGCTCCCACCGCCAGTCGAACACCTTCATGCCGCGCGGGTCCGCCTCCCCCTTCACGACCTTCCACTCGGGCAGCAGGCGCAGCGGCTGCAGCAGCAGGTCGCCGTGCTCGGTCAGCATCGGCGCGTCCTTCTTCTGCACCCAGGACCCTGGCCCGATCCCCGCCAGCAACGGGTTGCCCACCGGCGACAACGGCGTGCCGGCGAACTGATACAGCGGCTCCGCACTGACCGGCGCCTCCGGGTAGAAGTGCGGCGCCGTCGTCGTGCCGCCCTCGTTGAGGACATAAACCTCCGGGTCCCTGGGCATGTCGGGAAAACCGACCGACTTCGCGCTGCTGAACGGCGACTCCTTCATCGGGTAGCCCTCCCGCTTGTCCCAGCGGCGGTTGTAATAAACCAGCCCCAGGAAAAAGAGGAAGAACAGCCAGAACGCGATCTGCGTCAGGTCGATATGCTGGGTGATGTTGCCGAATGCACCGTAGTTCACGAGCCGCTCCTCAACCCGGGGACGCTGAATTGATAAGATCCACATGGGGGATGTTACCCGGGCCATGCAGCGGTCCGGGCGGCGCCAACGGCCCGAGCCCAGGATAGTCGTTGACCATGTTGGCGCCGTTCAGCGGGTTGGTGAGACCCTGGTGGCACGTCCCGCACGCGACCAGGCCGTTGCCGGGCTGCGCACCCTGCATCCGCACCGGCATCGCCGGAATGGTCGTCTCACCCACCAGCGTACGCGTCTGCGGCACCAGTTCGGCAATCCGGAGCATGAAATCGTTGTTCACCTGCCGCACCAGCCGCAGCGCGTCGTAGCCGCTCCAGCGGTACGGCGAGCTCTGCTGCCAACTCGCCCAGTTGCGCGACTGGTGGCAGTAGCCGCAGTTGACGCCGATGTCGTCGGACATCTCCATCATCATCTCGTAGATGTTCTTCGCCTCGGGCCAGGAGCTGATCGAGTGGTTCGGCTCGATCGTCTCCGATTGCACCCGGATCGGCTCGTCCTTGAGGTAGTACTCGGCGTAACCCGCGTCCGGAAAGAACTTATGGACGGTGTCGCCGATCTCCTGCCAGTTCTCCGTAGCCTCGGCCATTTGGTGCGTCGGCTTCGGCTTGTCCGGGAACCAGGTGTCGGACGGCACCGGCTGGCCGCGGTGACAAGTATAGCAGGTCATACCCGCCGGAGCGACGTGGCTGCTCCAGTCGGTGTTGAGATGCCGGGTCATCTGCAGCATCACGCGCGCCGCGGCCTTGGTCGGCTTGGCGTCCGAGGCCCAATTGGTGCCCTCGTGGCAGAACGCGCAGCCCTGCTTGGGCGAAACCCAGGCGGTGATCGCATACTGGATTCGCATGAACTCCGCCGCACTCACGTCGGTCAGCACCTTGACGTTCTGATACGCCTGGGTCGCCGAGGGCCCGCCCTCCACCGCCGGGGCCAGCGGCGGGGGCGCCTTGTTGTAATCCGACAACTCGGCCTTGTTGTAGAACTGCACATTCTGCGGGAAGGCCACCTCCTCGGCCGAGCGTGGGACCGGCATCCACGTCGGCGCGAACACCACGAACGCGCCGCCCGCCACGAGAGCCGCCACAGCAACCTTGGTGATCGACTTCATGGCAGCGCTCCCAGCTTCGGCCCATGGTAGTCGAGCGCACCCGGCGGCAGCGTGGCCGGGTTCTGCATCAGCGGCTGGTAGTCCGGTGCGATGCCGTGCTTGACGCCCCACAGGTACCAGTTGTCCACGACCGTGCCGGTCAGCAGGATGCCGATCCCGCCGGTCAGCGTGGTCAGGATGGCGAACCAGTAAATCCAGCGGTGGATCGACTCGAAATTGGCGCAGAACCCCATCGTCCATCGCCAAAACAGCGCGCCGCGTTCGGAGGCGCTGCCCGGGTCCACGATCTCGCGGGTCTCGCGGTCGGCGCCGTATTGCGTGGTCGCCAGGATGGTGCCGCCATGCATGGTGAACAGCATCGTCGATCCGTACAGGAAGACGATCGAGAGCATGTGGAACGGGTTGTAGAACAGGTTTCCGTAACGCACGGAGAACGTCGCCGTCCAGTTGAGGTGGGAGATCAGGCCGAACGGCACCGCCTCCGACCAGCTCCCCACCAGGATCGGCCGGAAGAAGCCCAGCACGAGGTAGAGCCAGATCGCCGAGGCGAAGCCCCAAGCGACGTGCGTGCCCAGGCCCAGCGCGATCGCGCGGCGGTACATCCGCACCCACCAGAGTAGGATCGCCGTGGTCAGGAAGAACCCGGCCATCAGCCACCAGCCGCCGTCATTCAGCGGCGGGAAGACGGAGAGGCCCTGCGCGGCCGAAGGCGGCTCCAGCGAGAGGAACGGCAGCAGCTTGATGAACCGGATCACGTTCCAGTCCACCTGCGCCAGCATATTCAGCCCGATGATCTCGAACGCCACGAACCCGCACACGATGGACAGGATGCCGATGGCGCCGAGCGAGGTCGGGCCCAACTGCGACTCGCCCAACCGGCCGAGCCAAAACGAGTGCCGCGGCCTCATCAGGCGCCCGGCGAAACCGTTCGGCACCGGCGGCCCGCCCTCGAACGGCGCTTCCAACTCGATCGAGGTGAACAGCGTGTGGTAATTGGCCATCAGTGGAAGCCCCTCGGACCCCAGACGGGGATATTCAGGAAGAAATCGTACCAATAGGGCCATCCGCGCGACCAGAACGGGCCGGAGATCAGGATGCACACAGCGCTCCAGATGCCCGCGTTCAGCGCCAGGAAGTAGCCGAGGCGGTGAATGCCGAGCGAGCCGATCGAGTAGACGATGGTGTCGCGGAAATAGAGGCTCTCGTATTCCTCGAACTTGACCGAATTGCCCGGCCGCGGATGCGCAATGGACAGCACTTCGCCGGCATGCATCGCCAACAGGAAGGTCGTCGTGAAGAAACACGTGACCGCCAGCATGTGCGCCGGGTTGTAGTGGAAGTGCAGGTATTGGTAGCCGGTGTTGGACACCCAATCGAGGTGGCTCATGATGCCGTAGGGGAAGCCGTAGCCCCACGCGCCCATCAGCACCGGCCGCACCACGACCAGCGTCGCATACGCCACGATGGCGGCGCCGAAGCCGAACGGCACGTGCAGGCCGATGCCCAGCTTGCGGCAGATCTCCACCTCGCGCAGCGCCCAGGAGGTGAAGGAGATCAGCGCGAAGATCGTGATCCACTGCCACAGCCCGCCGTCGCGGATCGGCGCGAAAGCCAGGCCGTAGCTGAGCGGCGGCGGGTTGATGCTGATCTTGAACAGCTCCCAGGTCGGCCCGATTGCCGCGCCGTAGATGATCAGCAGCGTGCCGGCGAGGGAGGCGATCCCGCCCAGCACCCCGAAGAAGCCGACATAGAACGGCCCCAACCAGAAATCGAAGGTGTCGCCGCCGATCAGAGTGCCGCCGCGAACACGGTATTTCTGCTCGTAAGATAACATCGCCATGCGGACTGCCTTGCGGAAGGTTCGCGCCACAATCTTTGGCAGTCGGACGGGTTGTCAAGGAATACTGACACTCCTACTGTCAATTATAGATGACACAGGAGCGGGACAATGGCGCGCCCAATACGATCCGCCAGCAAGATGGCTGTAGCAATGGTCGCGATGACCGCGTGGTGCGGCCCGGCTTGGGCCTGGACGGGCGTAATCAGTTGGCCGACGTATGACCGGACTGGCCCGGCCAAAACGTACGAGGTACTGAACGAACTCGACCGCGGTGTCGTGGTCGAGGTCCTCTCCTGTGACGGCGGCTGGTGCAAGGTCGAGGCCGACCGCGCAACCGCCTATGTCGAGCAGTCGGTGATCGCGCAGCAGACCGCAGCAACGCCGCAGCCGGAAAAGCAGGTGCAGAGCGACGCCTGCTTCGAGAGCCACGAGACCGGGTACCGCAAGGGCGAGACTTGGCGCTACTGCCCGCGCTAAGCCGTCCCTGCAACGGCCAGGGGAGCCGAACCTAGGCCTGCAGCGGCCGGTCCCCCGTCTCCCGCGCCAATGCCACGCAGGGCAGTGCCAGCAAGTAGATCACCGACACGCACCCGATCGCCAGCGGGAAGCTGCCGAGCACGGCCGCCAGCGAACCCACCACCGTCGGCCCCGTAGCGCCCAGCAACCGTCCGAACGAGAACGCGAACCCACTGCCGAACCCGCGCAGCACGCCCGGAAACAGCTCCGGCAGCCAGATGGTGAACAGCGCGAAGATGCCATTGGTGAAGAACCCCAGCAGCGGCAGCACGGCGAAGAACGCCGTCACGTCCGCCGCCCGCGGCACCACCCAGAAATAAGCCAGCATGTTCACCAGCAGCGAACCGGTGAAAAACACCACCGCGCTGCGTTTGCGCCCGCCGATCCAGCGTACCGCGAACGGCATTACCAGGCACCCGGCGAGCGTGCCCACGTTCACCAGCACGCCGCTCCATGCCGCCATCACCTGCGCGTGGGCGAGTGGCGCGCCCTGCCCCGTCAGCTTCGTGATCACCACCGTCGGGATCCAGAACGTGGAGGACCACAGCCCGAAGATCGCGCACGACATCATCAGCGCGGCCGCCCACGTGGTGCGCGCCTGCTGCCCAGTGAACAGCCCGCGAGCGTTCGCCGTACGCTGCCGTACGGGTTCGGCGAGGTATCGCCGCAGGATAAAGGCCAGCAACGCGGGGGCGAGACCCAGAAAGAACATGCCACGCCAGCCCACCGTCGGCAGGGCCACCAGCGCCACCACGGAGGCGAGCAGGATCCCGGTCGGCGTTGCCGTATGCAGCCACCCCGCCAGGCGGACGCGCATGTGCTCGGGCACCGATTCGTGCAGCAGCGGCGTGCCGGCCGCCCACTCCCCGCCAATGCCGAACCCGGCGAGGAAGCGGAAGATGCCGAAGCTCACCAACCCCCAGCTCAACCCGCAGAGTGCCGTGAACAGCGAGTAGAACAGGATGGTCATGCACATCACGGTCACGCGGCCGATCTTGTCGGCCAGCCAACCCCAGAACATCGAGGCCGCCCAACCCAGCATGAACACCGAGAACAGCAACCCGCCGTAGAAAGCGACGTTGCCCCGGCTCGCCTCCATCCCGGACAGCGGCAACAGCTCGATCAGGGCGGAGACGAGCACGAACTGGTAGATGGCGGAGTCGAACCCGTCGAGCATCCACCCGGCCCAACTGGACCAGAACGCCAGCGCTGGAGACGACCGGCGGTGGATCGCGGGCACGGCGAGGCGGTCGGTAACGCTCATTGTCGCTTCCTCTGCGGCCAGCTCTCCGGCTGCTCCGCTTGTCAGGGAGGGAAGGGACAACCGTCCCTCCCCTGGCGCTGCCTAGGCAGCGATGTGCTTGAACATGTGCTTCTTGGCTTCGTCGTCGAACTCGGTCTTGAACGCGTGCCGGGTCTTGATCGCCTCGGCGCGGGCGACGGCCGGACGAGCGCCCACCGCGTCCATGAACCGCTTCAGGTGCGGGAATTGCTGCCACACCGAGGCGTCCTGCGGCGAGGCGCCCACCACGAACGGCACCATCCGCGCCCAACCCCACAGCGCCATGTCCACGATCGTGTATTCGCTGCCGAGCATCCACTCGTGCTGGCCAAGCCGGTCATTGACGATGCCGTAATGGCGCTGCGCCTCGAACAGGTAACGCTTGACGGCATACTCCTTCGGCTCGGGCGCGAAATGGCGCATATGCACGGATTGTCCGGAATATGGGCCAATGCCGGAGGCTACGAACATCAGCCAGGAATACAGCTCGCCCCGGGCCTTCAGACTGTCGTCCGGCATGAACTGGCCTGTCTTCTCCCCGAGGTAGAGCAGGATGGCGTTGCTGTCGAAGACCGTCGCGTCCCCGTCCACGATCACCGGCACCTTGTTGTTCGGGTTCATCTTGCTGAACTCGGCGGTGTGCTGGTCGCCCTTGCGGGTGTCCACGGGAATCGCCTCGTACTCGAGCCCCGCCTCCTCGAGAAACAACGCGACTTTCATCGGGTTGGGGGCCAGGCTGTAGTAGAATTTGATCATGATGAAGCTACTCCGCTTGGGTCCGCTCAGGACCCGGTGAATTGTGGCGTACGCTTCTCGAGCCAGGCCGCGCGGCCTTCCTTCAGGTCGGCGGACTCGCGGCTGCGCTTCTGGTTGGCAGCGATGACCGCAAGGTCCGGCTCACCGCGCGCGATGTCGTTCAGGCAGCGCTTCATGCCCTGCACGGCGATCGGCGCATTGGCCGCCAGCACGGCCGCAAGCTCATGCACGCGCGCGCTCAGCCGCTCCGCCGGCACCGCCTCGTCAAGGTAGCCCATGCGCAGCAACGCCGCCGTGTCCTGCTTCTCGCCGGTCAGGAACAGCCGCTTGGCGTTGCCCAGCCCCAGCCGGTCCACGTAACGCCGCATCCCGCCCGCGTAATAATGCAGGCCGAGCTTGGCGGCCGGCATGAACATGGCCATCCCCTCCACCCCGATGCGGAAGTCGCAGGCCAAAGCGAGGTCGGTCGAACCGCCATACACGCCGCCGTTCAACGCGCAGATCGTCGGCAGCGGGAAGCGCTCCATCCGGTCGGCCGTGCGCTCGAACGAGCCGTCCCCTCCCTCGTCGCCGTCCTCGCCGTTGATCTTGCCAATGTTGTAACCGGAGGAGAACGACCGCCCCGTCCCGGTTAACACCAATACGCGCGTTCCACCGTCAGTCCCCGCCTCCACCGCCGTCATCAGGCGGTTCAGCTCCACCAGGTCCTCGGGCTCCATCCGGTTGTGCACGGACGGCCGGTTGAGCGTGATCGTGGCCACACCGCCGGTTACGGCGAGCGTGGGCACACCCTCGGTCATACGCCCTTCCAGTTGGGCGTCCGCTTGGTGAGGAACGCGTCCAGCCCCTCGCGGAAATCTTCGCTCATGTAGCACATCAGGATCAGGTCGCGGCCTTCCTCCGGGCGCATGCGCTCGCGGATACGGTACATCGCCTCCTTGGTGGCCCGCAACGTGAGCGGCGCGAGTGACGCGATGTGGCGGCTGAGCGCGTCGGCCCGGGCATCGAGTGCGGCGCGGTCCGCCACGATCTCGGTCACGAAGCCCACGGACTTGGCCTCGTCGGCGCCGAGCAGCCGGGCGGTGAACACCATGTCCTTCACCGCGGCCGGGCCGACCAACGCCGCCAGCCTCGTGTAGTTGGAGATCGACAAGCAGTTGCCGAGCGTGCGCGCCACCGGAAAGCCGAAGCGCGCGTCCTGCGTCGCGATGCGCAGGTCGCAGGCCGCCGCCATGCCGGCGCCGCCACCGGTGCAGGCGCCGGCCACCGCGGCGATCGTCGGCACCGGGCAGCGCTCGAGCGCCGTCAGGACCCGGTCGATCCGCTCCTCGTAGGCCAGCGCGTCCTCAGGCGTCTTGAACTCGCGGAATTGGGAGATATCGGTGCCGGAGGCGAATGCCTTTTCCCCTGCCCCGGTCAACACCAGGGCGCGCATCGACGGATCCTGCCCGGCCTCGGTGCAAATCGTCGCCAGCCGGTCATACATCGCGAACGTCATCGCATTGCGCGCCTGCGGGCGGTTGAACGTGACGTGTCCGATCCCGTCCTGCACCGTGTAGAGCAGGTCTTCGTTATCCGGCATTCACAGCCTCCCACACCTGAGCGCCACCCTAGCGCCGGCGGACGGGAGTTCAAGCCTGCACCGCCATACGGATTGGCAATGCAACGTCGGCGTGCGATACCCCCCACATGCGCCGTCGCTGTTGTTACGCAATAACAAAAATGAACTAAGATATCGGATGCCGTCAGAGTCCCCTCATTCAGCGCCGCAGGAAAACCTACCGCACGGCAGTCTCGCCCACGCGTTACTGTTAGTGCGGCCGGTCTTCGATGCCGAATTCTATCGGGAGCAGTACCGCGACGTCTCCGGCGATGCAGAAGCGCTGCTGCTGCATTTCTGCGAACGCGGCTGGCGAGAAGGCCGCAATCCCAATTCCGGGTTCGACACCGTCGCCTACATGGCCAGCCACCCCGACGTGACGCAGGTCGGCTGGAACCCGGCATACCACTACGAGCTTGCCGGCCGCCGCGAGAACCGTGCCGCCGAGCCCGCTTCGCGATCCCGGTCCGCGGCGGCGGCGATGTTCGGGGCCGATCCCGGCGATTGGGTCGCGCTGCTGCGCCCCGAAGTGGACGAGGCCTTCTATGCCGCACAAATTGGCACAGCGCAGGTCGAGCCGCACCAAGCCGGCGCGTTCGACTTGGCAGCCCACTTCGCCTACCGCGGCTGGCGGCTGGGGCTAGACCCCAACCCGGACTTCAACGTCAAAGAGGCGCTGGAGGCTCGCCCGGAGCTTCGCGAGAGAGGCGTCAATCCTCTTGTCGCCGCCATCGTCGAACGCAAACGTGCCGAGCCGGCCCCGCACGCCGGCCCCGTCCTCAAGGACGAGAACGACCCCGGATTCATCACCACCCGCTTCGATCGCCACCAGTTGTTCGGCATCGCAGATCGCCTGCAAGCGCTGCAAAACGTCGCAAGCGGCCACCGCGAGGACCGGAGCGCGCGATACGCCGACCCGGTCGAGCGGCTCGTCGCGGACCAGCTCGACACGATCTACTACAACGCGACCTACCGCGACGTGCGCGAGCACCAGATCGACCCGGTCGAACATTTCTGCCGGCAGGGTTGGATCGAGCGGCGCAACCCGTGCATCTGGTTCGACACCGCTTACTACCTGACCGCCAACCCGGACGTGGCCGCAAGCAAGGTCAACCCGTTCTGGCACTACCTGTTGCAGGGCCGCAAGGAAGGCCGCAAGCCGCAGCGCCCAGGCGGCTACCGCCGCCAGGTCATCGAGCGCGCCCTCGATCCCGAACTCAGCACACGCTCGTGGAGCCGTCCGGACGCAACCGCGTTGCTGACCCGCAGCCGGGTGGACCGGATCCTCGGCTCGGCCATGCACTCGGCCAACGGTCTGGTGATCTCGCTCAGCCATGATTGCTACACCCGCGTGACTGGCGGGATCCAGTTGTTCGTCGCCGAGGAGCAGGCCCGCTACGCCCGCCAAGGGATGGTCTACCTCCACCTCTCGCCTTACGTGCCGCTGCTCCGGTTGGCTGACCCGGCAGAGACCGGCTGCCTCGTGAACATGGTGCTGGACGGGCGCATCGTGGGCGTCACGAGCTATGCCGACCTCACAGCCGCGTTCGGGCGCATCGCGAAACGGCCGGAGGAACGGCGCATGTTCCTCGTCCACTGCTTGCTGGGCCACCACTTGCCGGACGTCATCCAACTGCAACACGCCATCGCCAGCACCGTCAACGTGTTCTGGGTGCACGACTACTCATCGATCTGCCTCGGCTACACCCTGTTGCGCAACGACGTCGCCTACTGCCACGCACCCCCGCCCGAGAGCATGGCCTGCCGCGTCTGCGTCTATGGCGACACGCGCGTGCGCCACCTCCAGCAGATCCACGACCTGTTCCAGGCGGTGGCGTTCCATGTCGTGGCGCCCTCCGCCGCGGCGCTCGACATCTGGCTCGAGCACGCCAACCTGCCTTACGTCTCGGCGGTGGCGCACGAGCATTGCAGCCTGGTCCCGGCCGACGAGGCCGTGCCGGAACGCGAGCCCGGCGCGCCGGTGCGGGTCGCCTTCATCGGCTATGCCCGCGCGCACAAGGGCTGGCCCCTCTGGATGGAAGTGGTGTCGCGCACCAGGTCGCTCGGCGCCTACGAGTTCATCCATCTCGGCAGCCACGAGACGG
This sequence comes from uncultured Acetobacteraceae bacterium, assembly GCA_964247705.1. Classification (GTDB taxonomy): domain Bacteria; phylum Pseudomonadota; class Alphaproteobacteria; order Acetobacterales; family Acetobacteraceae; genus LMUY01. The sequence goes on from CAXTVQ010000028.1 coordinate 18,156, forward strand.
TGGACGGCAGCAGTGGGCTGCGCCACTACGACGTGCAAACGTCCCCCGGCCATCCGGACGCAATGGTCGACGCCGTTCGGGACCTGCAGATCGACCTGGTCCTTGTGCTGTCCACCTGGCCCGAGACCTTCTCCTACGTAACGTTCGAGGCGCTCGCAGGGGGGGCGGACGTGGTGTGCCTGGCCGATAGCGGCAACGTGGCGGACGTCGTGCTCCGCCGGGGACGCGGCGTTGTCATGGCCGACGAGAGAAGCCTGTACGACTTCTTCTACAGCCTGCGCGCGGTGGAGTATGTCCGGCTCTGCCGTGAGCAAGGCCCCACCGCCGGCCAACTCGTCCGTGAGGGCACCACGGCCACGCTGACCTTCGCGGACGCATGACCATCTCGAACGGCGCCCCGCTCGATGCGGCTGGCCGCATCTGCTGCTATACCAGTTTCACCTATAGCTACTTGCCGCGCGCCCGCATTCTGGCGCAAACGCTGCGCCGGGCGCATCCGGACTGGGTCATCTACGCCGTGCTGGTGGACGAAGCGCCGCCTGGCATGGATGAGGCTGCGGCGCTGGCCGACTTCGACCGGGTCGTCAACGCGAAGCAGCTTCACCTGCCGCACTACCGGTCCTGGGTGTTCAAGCACGACATCGTTGAAGCCTGCACCGCGGTGAAAGGCCAGGCCCTGGTCGAGCTGCTGGAGGCAGGGTACGCCAAAGTCGTCTATCTCGACCCGGACATCGCCGTCTTCCACCCCCTGGATGCCATCATCCGGCGCCTGGACGATGCGTCCATCGTGCTCACCCCGCATCAATGCGAGCCGAACGTGACCGCGATCGAGGTGGGGGACAACGAACTGACATCGCTCAAATACGGCATCTTCAATTTGGGTTTCGCGGCCGTGCGCAATGACGGTACAGGCCGGGCTTTCGCCACCTGGTGGGCGGCACAACTCTACCGCGCCTGCTACGACGCAATCGAGACCGGCATCTTCACGGATCAGAAGTACTGCGACCTGGTACCCGGCCTGTTCGACGGCGTGTTCATCGAGCGCGACCCCGGCTGCAACGTGGCAAGTTGGAACCTCAGCCGGCGCACGCTGCAGTTCTCGGGCAGCGACCTGCTGGTCAACGGCTCGTTGCTGAAGTTCTACCACTTCACCAAGATCGGCGGCGACGGCGACACGATGACCGAGCGCTATGCCGGCGCCAACACCGAGGTTTTCGAGGTTTGGCAGTGGTACAAACGCACCCTGCTGTCCAACGCCGTGGACGGCATCCCGCCACGCTACTGGTCCTACAGCACGTTCTCCAACGGCGAGCCGATCTCCAAGGCTGTGCGCGTGCTCTACCGCAACCGCCCCGATCTGGCGGGCAAGTTCGACGATCCATTCGAAGCCGGCGGCAACAGCCTTTATAGCTGGCTGCAGCGCGAGGCGCCGGGCGTTCTGGCGGCCACAGCGTCCTAAACGGCGGGGTCTCGCATGCAACGACATATGACATGACCGACGCCCAACCGCCTCACGTCACGACCCTGCTTCCGGCCCACATCTATTGGCGCGCGCCGCCGGACATCGCCGGGTGCTGGTGCAACGACGCCAACCTGCTGAGCTATTTCTACGGCATCGTGCGCGAGCGGGAGGCGCATTGCCCGGCCGAATACATGGCCTCCTTCGCCCGCGCCTATGTCTATGGCGGCCAGCACGTGCTGACGGCCGAGCGGACATGGTTCGCGCCATCAATCGCGGATTTCCCGCCAGCCGAGGCGCAGTTGCCGGGATTGGCACAGCGCATCGCGGCGCAGGACGTGCGTCCGCTCCCAGCGGAGGGCAAGCCCACGGTCATGATCGCCAAGGCAGGCGCCGGCAATTACGGCCACGTTCTGGTAGAGATCCTGCCCCGCCTGATCAATCTGCGGCGCTCGCCGCTGCGCACCGTGCGCCTGCTGCTGCCGGCATTGATGGCGCCCTACGCGCCCACGGTGCAGAGCCTTTGCGCCCTGCTCGGCATCACCGCCGAGTTGCTGTTCGTGCCGGAGCAGGAGATCACCAAGGTCGAGCACCTCGTATACCTCGGTCCGGTCTCGCTTCATAACACGCGCAAGTCGCAGACTCTGCTCCACTTCCGCGACCTGCTATGGCGCAGCCTGGACATCGTTCCGGTGCCGGCAAGGCGATTGTACATCGAGCGCCCGGCGCACGAGCAGCGCAGCTTGAGCAATGTCGACGATGCCCGCGCCGTGCTCGAGGCCGCAGGCTACGAGACGGTGCACCCGGCGTCCATGCCGTTCAACGACCAGGTCCGGTTGTTTAGCCAGGCCAGCCACATCGTCGGCCCGCTGGGCGCGGGGCTGACCAACAGCCTGTTCGCCCCCGCTTCGTGCCGGGTGACGATGATCGATCCGGGACTGGCGGACTACTTTTTCTGGGACCTGGCCTCGGTGTGCGGACAGAAATTTACCTGGCTGTTCGCCGGGCCGGTCTCCTTCTTTTCGCAAGAACTCGCGTCATCGAGTTACGCCGTGGACCTGGACGGGCTGCGCTACGCCCTTCACAACGCCGGCTAACCGGCGATTGGGTAAGCCCCCCTTTTTGGCGTAAGATAGCGCCGCCGCCGATCCGGGCCGGCGCTCGCGTCCGCTCGGCCACATGAGAGAACAAACAGTGATCAAACGAATTCTATCTGGCTCGCCTACCCTGCTGCTCGCCGCCTTTGCGGCGGCATACCCGGCCCATGCCCAGCTCGGTCCGGTGCCGCTTGCCGGGCAAGCCGTTCAGGCCACCGGCGCTCCCGCCGCCCGGCCGCTCGCAAACAAATTGTCCGACCAGCTTTCCGTGCTGGACTTCGGCGCCGCCTGTGACGGCCGGACCGATGACAGCGCTGCCATCACCGCCGCCGGCACGAGCGGACGGCGGGTCGTGGTGCCCTCCGGTGTCACCTGCAACGCGCCAGGCGTCGTGCAGAGCGCCATGCAGGGCGTGTTCATAGGTGGCGGCCAGATCAGGGGTAGCGACGGCAACCCGCGCGGCCCGCAATTCGCCGCCGTCCGTATCGCGCCCAACCCGCAGGCCTGGAACCAGGCAAGCAGCAGCCAGGACAATTGCAGCGGCGGGTTCCCGTGCTGGGCCGAGTTCGACTACTCGCATACCCTGAGCGCCGAGGAGTTCCATGTGTCCGGGCCCGCCACGCTCGGGCGGCCGTTGCACGGCTATGAGGGCATGCCGGGCACCAACGCCCACCAGTTGTTCATGGACAACGATTCCGGTTGGAACCAGTCGCACAACAGCAACGACGGGCGCACCGGCGTCGGCGCTTACAGCGTCGTGCTGCAGACCAATGGGGCCGGCGACACGGGCGTCTATGGCGCGCAGCTCCTGTGCAACGGCCAGGTCGGGCCAGGCGACGGCAACACCACACCCGGGCCGAACGGCATCATCAATGGCTACACCGACTGGCTGGCGGTGCCGAACTGCGGCTTCCAGGGCGGCAACATCTCGGCGCTGGCGCCGGGCCAGTATCTGCAGATGCAGGAGTTCCACCTCAGTGATTACGGCAACGACGTCTCGGCCATCGGCACCGTGATGGGGTACAACCGGACGGCCACGACCGCCAAGATCAACAACCGTTGGGTCGACCAATTGACCACCTGCAACCTGCTGCGCGGCACGGGTTCGGTGCCGTGCGACGCGGCGCACGTGATCGGCGGCCAATGGTATATCGGGCTCGACTTCGTAGGCCTGCCCAATATCCAGTCGATCACGGCGCCGATCGCGATGATGGCCAACCAGAAGATCACGCTGAACGGCAGCAACAACGACGGCGAGGGCAACCCCGCGCTGACCAATCTCGGCGGCGACTGGATCATGGATGATGGCGCGGCGATCGTGCTGGCGCAGAACGGCAACAGCACGGTCCGGGTCTACAGTCCGCAAAGCGCCGTCAACGGCTGGCAGTTTACCGGCTCGACCACCGGAAACGCGGTCACCGTCGGCGCCACGGGTTCGGATACGGCCATCCCCGTGCTGGTGAGCGACAAGGGCGGCGCCGGCGTGGTGACGCTCAGCAACGGCTCGGTGGCGCTGCGCGTGGCATCGGCGGCCGGTTCGAGCGGTTACCTGAACGTCTCGGCCGGCACGGCGACCGCGCCGTTGCTGCTGCAGGACTACTCGCTGGCGAACCAGGACATCGGCTTGGGCGCTGCCGGGACCGGGCTGGTGCGGCTGGTGGGCGCCGTGCCCGGCAACACGGATGCGAGCACCGCGGTGGCGACGACCGCATTCACGCAAGCCGCGGTGAAGGCGGCTGTCACGGGCATGATCGGCAACCGCTACAAGATCCTCGCTGTCGGCACGGGCGCCACGATCACGGTCCCGGTGCCGGCGGGCGTCGTGGACCAGATGATCGTGGAGATCGAGCCGAACGCGGCCACCATCGCTTCGATGGCGCTGACGATGCCGGCAAGTGCATCGATACCGGACGGCTTCATCGTGCATTTCATCTGCACGGGCACGATCACGTCGTTCGCGGTGGCTGGCAACACATCACAGGCCGTGCTGGGCGGACCGGGCTCGATCACCCCGACCACGCCGGCAGCGTTCATGTGGGACGGTGCGTTGGCCGAATGGATTGCGTTCCGCTGAACTTGGCGGGGGGCGGTGCAATGCCGCCCCCTTCATGCTTTAGGCTTCGACGCGCCACCACTTCGCCCAATCATCGACCGGCAGCAGCGGTGACGTGATGGCATGGCGCTCGCGGAAGTCGGTGACGGCGTTGGCGCAGGGTTGGAGAAAGTAATCGTCGATGATCACGAAGCCGCCCGGTGAGACCTTGTGATAGAGGGCGTCGAGCGACTGTATCGTCGACTCATAAAGGTCGCCGTCGAGCCTAAGCACGGCGATGCTGTCGATGGGGGCCTCGTGCAGTGTGTCCTTGAACCAACCTTTCAGGAAGACGACGCGCTCGTCGAGCAACCCATAAGCCTGGAAGTTGCGCTTCACGTCGTCCAGTGAGACGGAGAGCTGCTTGACCTTGTTGAACTCGTAGCCGGCGTCGGCCGGGTACTCCGCCGTGTTGGGCGGCGGCAGGCCTTCGAAGCTATCGGCGACAAAGACCCGGCGCGTGGCGTCGGCGTACGCTTCGAGGATGCCACGCATGAAAATGCAGGAACCACCCCGCCAAACCCCGGTCTCGATGAAGTCCCCCGCGATGCCGTCCGCGAGCGCCCATTCACACAGGTGCCGCAGGTTGCGCATCCTCGCCGTCCCAATCATCGTATGGGCGAGGGCGGGCCAGTCCCGGCCAAGTGCCCGCATTGTCTTGTTGAACAATCCACCGGACCAATCGTCATCGGCGGGGTCACAGTAGATCGTCCCAGTGAGCGCATTTTCGAGCAAGTTAAGGTAGCGGTTCCGTACCTTGGATAAATCGTCCATCGAATATCGTCCGTTGCCCGGATCGAAACTAGCATGCGCCCGGAAGCTTAGCGAGGCAGCAGGACGACTAGCGGCGCCCCGTATCGTCAATAACCGCCCGTCGTGAATGCTTGTGGCAGAAACCCGTTTCTTAAACCGGGCCGGTAAACCGGTTCGGTTTTTTGGAAATCACGCAAGTACGCCGCCCAAACTCTACGCTACCAACCTGTTCATGGTAGTTATGCGTGAACAGATCGTACGGCTTGGCATCGCCGAACGCATTATGTGCCACCACGCGCGCAGCCAGCAGGCTCAGGTAGTCGAACGCGCTCACCGCGGAAACACCTTCGAACCGGGCCTGCTTGAGGTGCTCGTTGAAGCTGGTGTCCAAATCCTCCAACACGAAGTAACCGCCCGGCACCAGCAGCGGGAACAGCGTCTGCAGCGAGAGGATCTGGTGGTCCCACCGATGCGAGCCGTCATCGATGGCCACGGTCGGGCGGCCGAACTCCTCCACCACCGAGAACAGGAAGCCAAGGTCGCTCGCATCGCCGATGCGGATGGCGATGTTGCCGCCCTCGTACTCCCGGCAAGCCGGATCCACGTCGAGGCCGACGATGCAGGCGCGGGGGAAGAACTCGCCCCACGTCCGGACCGAGCCCCCCTTGAACACGCCGATCTCGACGAGGGTGAAGGCCTGCTCGCGCAGGTGCCCCAACCGCCGCTCGTAAAACGAGAGGTAGTCGTGGATGTTGGATGCCTTGTCCGTCATTTGGGCAAGGCCGATCTCATTCAGGCTTCGCATGCTGGTCTCTCCCTCAGGGCTAAGCTGGCGCGGCCGTCTGCTGGGCAGCCGCGCCAGCTTAGCCCTGAGGGTACGGCCGCAGCATGCTTCGTTACGCATGGTTCTCCGCCAAAGCGGCCGCGGCCACAAGCGCGCCCTCTCTGGAGTTCCCGGATCGGCGCGGGTAGGCTCCAGCCGCCCAGCCACGCCGCCGCTCGGACCGGAGCCGCCCGGCTTCCGTTGTTACCTTCTTCCGTTGTTACCTTCTTTGGTTGTTACCTTCCTTGGTTGACATTTTCTTCGACGCAAACCTGCTGGATATCGGCTACGGCAAGCCGGTGCGGCTCTCGAGCAACGTCGGCACCACGACCCCGCCGCCGCATCTCGTGCCGTCCTCCGATCCAGGTTCGCCCTTTTTCCGCACCCATTGGGAAGAGGGTCCGAGCATAACCGTGGATCTGCGCTCAGTCCGGCACGTGCAACGCATCCGCGTCTTCAACAACGAGACCGAGGCCGAGCGTGGCGTGCCGCTCGCTGTCTCGCTCTCCGTGGATGGCGAGGCGTGGTTCGACATCTTTCTCATGGAAGGCAATTTCGGCGGTAAGTTGACCGGCTCGCCGCTGGTGATCACCCTCTCCCCGTTCGCGCTATGCCGCTACGTCCGGCTGCAAACCCGTGCGCATACCAGCTTGCGGCTGCACTACATCGAAATTTGCGCACCGCTGCCGACCGAATACCTCGGCAAACTCCGCAACATCCGCGTCACCGAAACGGACGTGCTCGCCGATTACTGGCACCACGATTCTTACGGTTTCGCATGGACCTTCACCTGCACGCTCGGCATGATCCTGAACGCCCGGCTGCTCGGGGTGACGATCGACCGGATCGACTACAGCCTGTGCCTGCGCGAGTTCAAGGACGACCCGGAGCAGGACGCGTACGCGTGGCTGTTCGAGAACCGGCCCCGCCGGCAGGCTGACCAGCCGGCCGAGTTGCCCGTGTTCGAACGCCACGGGGTGTATGTTTCGTTCCCGCTCGACGTGTTACGCGCCTATGCCGAGCTGTATTTTCAGCCGCATCCCCGCGTGCTGGCCTTCGCGGACCTGTTGGTTGCGACGTATGGGTTGGACCTGTCGAACACCGTCGTCCTGCTCTACCGCGGCACGGACAAGGCGATCGAGATCACCCCGGCGCCGCCCGAACGATACGCGGCCGTGGCGAGCGCGTTGCTGGCGCAGGAGCCGGGGCTGACGGTGCTGTGCCAGACGGACCAGGCCCAGGCGCGCGAAGCGATCGCCCTCTGCCTGCCGCAAACGATCTGGTTCAGCGAGCTACCGGTGACGGCGGGGGACCGCGCGATCCACAATCTGGATGTGGCGAGTGAATTCGAACTGACGAAAGCCGAGATGGCGCTTCGGTTGCTCGCGATGACCAGCCTCGTGGCGCGTGCCAAATACGTGGTGACGCACACGGGCAATCTCGGCGCCTGGGTCGCGATCTACCGCGGCCGGCGGGACGGTTTGTATCAGTTCTGCGAGGACGGCCGCCTACGAAACCCCGCCGGGAACGTCGTTTCCCTCGACCTGGCGCCCCCCTCCGAACCGTAGGGTGAGTTGCCCCTCCGCAACCCACCGGCAGCGGCGACGCCGTGAAGCACGAAGGCGCAACCCCTTCTACGCCGCGACCGCCAGTTGCAGGCTGGCAACCCGCGCCATGATGTCCTCCGCCACCCGGTAGTAAACGATACGGTCGAAATGGTCGCCCATGTTGGGGACGTGATCGCTAGGCGCATGGATCGAGCGGTCGATCTCGATCAGCAGCACGTTCGCCCGGCTCGCCAGCTCCTCGCGGCACCAGCGCGACCACTCCGTATTACGGTGGTTGGCCGAGCCGTCGGCGTTGACGCAGGCCGGCAGCACGAGCGCCAGCGCCGCACCCGGCGGGATCCGGTCGGCGATCGAACGAAGGCTGGCCTTGACCTGCGCTTCGAGCAAGATCCCCACGAACTCCCAGCCTTGCCGCAGTTCGGCCACCATCGCCAACAGCCGCGCCCGCACCGCCGGGCCGAGCTTGCCGGCGTCCGCCTGAGCGGCCACTTGCTCGTCCGTCCAAGCAGCGAAGTTGCCGCCGTGATGGCCGTGCAGCCAGCCCATGAACCCGTCCACCACCAGGTTGACGCACGCCCCGGACACCTTGTGGCGGTAGGCGGAGATATGCAGCTCGCCCCATAGATTGAGCACCAGCAACGTCGGGCCGGAGACCGGCGCCATGAACCCGGATACCAGGGCTTCCGGCGGGAAATCCAGGCGCGCGAGGGCGGACAGGGTCGCGGGGTCGCCTTGCAGGACGTTCACCAAACTGGACGCCGTATCGAGCTTGATGACGAAGATGTCCCTCGGGAAGTTCGTCTCGACCACGGTGACCGGCCCGGCGACCTTGAAGTAGTGCGCCATCGCCGAGATCTCGCAGCCGCCGCGCATGCGGATCTCTGCCAACTGGCCCAGCCGCCGCCCGGACCCGCCGCTCCCGCCCGCCTGGTTCACCCAATCCACCGGCGGCGCGCTGTAAACGTCCGACAGCACCTCGCCCACGATGGTGAGCCAGGGGCGGCCGAGCGTCTGGTAGATCCACTGCTCGATTCCCATGCCGATCGTGCGGCAGGAGAAGCAGAAATGCTTGAGCGTGCCCGCGTTCACCCCCTCGTCCAGCGTCTTGAGGAAGAAGCCCACGAAGCCATAGTCGCCGTAACGGTCCGACACCCGCACCAGCCCGGCCTGGTGGCCGAAATAGCGCACCTGCCGCAGCGCCTCCGCCCGGGCGTGCGCCTCGTCCTCCGGCAGGCGCTGCTTGGTGAAATTCAGTTGGTTGGTGCGGTTGATCAACTCCACCACGCGGCCGAGGTGCTGCTCGACGTCGTACTCGATGGTGACGCGGATGTCGCAACCGCGCAGGAAAGCGGTGTTGTCGCCGGTGGCGCCAACCGCATCTTCCTGCTTGCGCTCCAGCAACTTGTATTGCGCGAGCCGGGTAAGACCGCTGTCGTCCTTGCCGCGGAACATTGCGTGGCCGGCGATAATGCGGATGAACGTCTCATCCGCGACGACGATGCCAGGCACGGCGGCGGCCACCTCGGCGCGGTTGTTCGCATTGTCGTCGATGAACATGACCGTGGGCGCGCGCAAACCGATCGCTTCCACCACGGCGGCGACGCGTGCGCCCTTCGGCGACCAATCGACCGATGGGAAGATGAAGTAGTCCCATAGTCCATGCTGCTGCAGAATGGCGCGCACCGCGTCGTGGTCGTTCTTGGAGCAAATGGAACTCATGATCCCGCGGCGGGCCAGAGCGGGGACGAGCGCGTGGTTGTCCTGGATGAAGGCCTGGATGCCGCCCTCGGTCAGGGTGCCCCGCCAGAACGTGTCGTCGAGATCCCAGATGATCAGCCGTATGGGTTCCAGCAGGTCCATCGTCGCGTTCTCCGGGCTGGTTCAGCCATAAACCAAGCGCAAGGTCGCGCCAAGCAACTCCAGATCGACGCCGAACGGGCTGCTCGAAAGATCCACCGTGTAACCCTGCATCGGAGCGGCGAACAACCAGTCGAAACGTTGCTGCAGAAGACAGGCGAAGTCCCAGAAATAAGTGTCGCCGATGCCGGGATCGATCACGAACACTTCGCAGCCGGGCGGCGCCCAGCCGATATTGGCCATCCCTGCCCCCATTGCGCCGGCGATATGGCTGGCCGAGGCGAACAGCCGGATCTGGCCCTCCAGCGGCAGGTCCGGCGGGTAGATGCTCTCGAAGCCGTATCGCGCGAACAACGCTTCCACCGCCTCGGCTTGATGCAGGGTGCGGTGGTCGTGCTCGCTGCGGCGGACGTAGATGCGCCGGGTGCGCGCCATCTCGACGCCGTAGAGGGCGCGGGCACGGCTCGCCAGCTCCAGGAACGTGGTGGACTTGCGCGTGTTGTGCAGCGCGACCGGCGAGAAGAAATATATGTCGCGCGCCTCGACCAGGGTGGCGGGAGCATGGAACTCCAGTTCCGCCATCACGCCGTCCCGGGCCAGGATCGCGGTCACGAACCCGGCGAAATGCTGCATTCCCGTCGGCAACAGCAGGCGGATCGGCTTGAGCCCCGAACGGGCGATATTGACCAGTTTGGGCAGGATGTCGGTCAGCGTGTGGCCGTAATTGTCGGACCCGGCCTTGGCGATCACCACCGTCGGGTGCGGCGAAGGCCCGAGCGGACGCTGGTGGCGGCCGTGGATGACGCCCTGGATGACGGGCTTGATGGTCTCCGCGATGCCGTAGTCGAGGACGCTCTCGGGCACCCACTCGAGCGACGGCGCCATGACGTAGCAGCCGTCATAAACGTAGCAATGATCGTAGCGGGTGTAACCCTCGGCCGGGCAATCCGCCTGCTCCTGCGACACCAGCCGGTAGACCTGCCGCAGCCACTCGCCGTCCGTGCCCCGCAGGTTGTGCAGGTTCGGCGGGGTGCGCCGGTAGGCGTGGGGTGGCTTCAACTGGGTGAACATGCGGTGGCATGGCCTTACTGGCGCAGCAGCGTCAAGCAGCGCTGGCACTGGTTTTGCAGGCTAGCTGGTGGACAAGGACATCGTCTCCCTCTCCCGTGAAACGCGGAAGACGGAGAAAGTCGCCCCGAGCGGCAGGAGGACCGGTTTATAGTGGCGGTGGAACAAGGCGGCGGCCCATTGCTGGACGTGCGCGGGTTGACCAAGCATTTCCCGCTCGCGGGCGGGCTGCTCGGGCGCAGCGCCGGGTCGGTGCGGGCGGTGGACGACGTGTCGTTCACCGTGCGCCGGGGTGAAACGCTGGGGATCGTCGGCGAGTCCGGCTGCGGGAAATCCACCACGTCGCGCCTGATCATGGCCTTGCTGCAGCCGACGTCGGGCGAGGTTATCTTCGACGGCCAGCCGGTCGGCCCCGGCGCGCAGACGGTGGGCGGGCTCAGCCTGAAGGAGTACCGCCGCCAGGTGCAGATGGTGTTCCAGGACAGCTACGCCTCGCTCAACCCGCGCATGACGGTGGGGGAGAGCATCGCCTTCGCCCCCCAGGTGCACGGCACCGGGCGGCGGGCCGCCACCGCGCAGGCAGCGGACCTGCTCGCCGCCGTCGGGCTGGAACCGTCGCAGTTCGTCCGCCGCTTTCCGCACGAACTCTCCGGCGGCCAGCGGCAGCGGGTGAACATCGCCCGCGCCCTCGCCCTGCGCCCCCGGCTGCTGATTCTGGACGAGCCGGTCTCGGCGCTGGACAAATCGGTCGAGGCGCAGGTGCTGAACCTGCTGCTGGACCTCAAGGCGCAGTTCGGCCTGACCTACCTGTTCATCAGTCACGACCTTAACGTCGTGCAGTTCGTGTCGGACCGGGTGCTGGTGATGTATCTCGGCCGCGTCATGGAGCTCGGCCCGGTGGACGCGGTGTACGACCACGCGCGCCATCCCTACACCGCCGCCCTGCTGGACAGCCGCCCCTCGATGGACCCCGGTAATCGCCGCACCGACCCGCCGCTGAGCGGGGATCCGCCCAACCCGGTCAACCCGCCCTCCGGTTGCCGTTTCCGCACCCGCTGCGTGCTGGCCGAGCCGGTTTGCGCCGAAACCGTGCCGCCGCTCGCCGATGCGACCCGGGGAGGCGAGCACGCCACCGCCTGCCTCGCCGTGCAACCCGGCAGCGGCCACAGCCGGGCGGCGCTGGCGGCATGACGCTTGTGCGGGTGGAAGACCTACGCGTCCGCTTCGTCTCGCGGGACGCCACAGTGCGGGCGGTGGAGGGCGTGAGCTTCACCGTGGCGCCGCGAGAGACGCTGTGCATCCTGGGGGAGAGCGGGTCCGGCAAGTCCGTCACCCTGCGCGCGCTGATGCGCCTCAATCCGCCGCGCCGCACGGTGATGACGGGCACGGTCCAGGTGGGCGGGCATGACATCGCCGCCGCCTCCGAACGTCAGCTCGCCGACATTCGCGGCCGGGTGGTCAGCATGATCTTCCAGGAGCCGATGACGGCGCTGGACCCCGTGTTCACCGTCGGCAAGCAGATCCGCGAGACCATCCTGCGCCACGAACCTGTCGGCCACGCCGAAGCCGACCGCCGCGCGCTCGAGTTGCTGGATCTGGTGCAGGTGCCGTCCGCCAAGCGCCGCCTGAGCGCCTTTCCGCACGAGCTGTCCGGCGGGCTGCGGCAGCGCATGATGATTGCGATCGCGCTGGCCTGCCGCCCGCAACTGCTGCTGGCCGACGAGCCGACCACGGCGCTGGACGCGACGGTGCAGATCCAGATCCTGCTGTTGCTGCGCCGCCTGCAGGAGGAACTCGGCATGGGCATGATCTTCGTCACCCACGACCTCGGCGTGGCCGGCGAAGTGGCGGACCGGATCGCCGTCATGTATGCCGGGCGGTTCATCGAGGAGGGGCCGGTTGCCGCCCTGATGCGCGCACCGCTGCACCCTTACGCGCGCGGCCTGCTCGGCGCCACCGTCCACGCCGGCGCGCGTGGCACGAGGCTCGCCACCATCCCCGGCGCGCCGCCCAACATGGAGCACCCGCCGCAGGGCTGCGCCTTCGCCCCGCGCTGCGCCTTGGTCGAACCCGCCTGCCTGCCCGCCGTCCCGGAGCCGCGCTCCCCCGAACCCGGCCGCGCCGCCCGGTGCGTGCTTGTGGCGGAGGCGGCCTGACATGCTGCTCTACATCATCCGCCGCATCGCCTACGCCGTGCCGATCGCGCTCGCGGTCAGCCTGGTGTGCTTCATGCTGGTGCACATCGCACCGGGCGACCCGATCAACGCCATTGTCCCGCCCGACGCGCCGCAGGACGTGGTGGACCAGATCAAGCACGAGTACGGCCTGGACCGCCCCCTTCCCGTCCAGTTCGGCCTCTGGCTGGAGCATGTGGCCACCGGCGACCTCGGCCGCTCGCTGGCCACCGGGCGCAGCGTCTGGTCGGACCTCTCGGTGGCACTGGTGAACACGCTGCGGCTGGCGGCGGTGGCGTCGTTCATCGGCTTCGCGCTCGGGCTCGTGCTGGGCGGGCTATCGGGGGCGATGCGCGGCTCGGTGGTGGACCGCATGGCGACCGGGCTGGCGGTGGCCGGCGTGTCGGTGCCGCACTACTGGCTCGGCATGGTTATGGTGGTGATCTTCAGCGTGCTGCTCGGCTGGCTGCCCGCGATGGGCGCCGGCACCGGCGGCACCTCCGACTGGAACTGGAGCTGGCAGCATTTCCAGTTCCTCATCCTGCCGGCGGTGACGCTGAGCGTGATCCCGATGGGCATCATTACCCGCACCGTGCGCGGCATCGTGGCCGAGGTGCTGGGCCAGGATTTCGTGAACACCCTGCGCGGCAAGGGGCTGCTGCGCGGCGGCCTGTTCCTCCACGTGGCGCGCAACGCGGCGCCGGGTGCGCTGGCGGTGATGGGACTGCAGCTCGGCTACCTGATGGGCGGATCGATCCTGGTGGAGACGGTGTTCAGTTGGCCCGGCACCGGCCTGCTGCTGAACAGCGCCATCTTCCAGCGCGACATCCCCGTGTTGCAGGGCACGATCCTGGTGCTGGCGTTGTTCTTCGTGGCGGTGAACCTGGTGGTGGACGTGCTGCAGACGATGCTGGATCCACGGATAAAACGGGCATGAGCGCCTCCGACACCCTGATCGCGGTCCCGCTGGCCCGGGCGTCGCGGCAGCGCAGCCGCTCCTACTGGGCCGGCGTGGGCCGCCGCCTGTCGCGCGACCCGGTCACCCTCGTGTTCGGCGCGCTCCTGTTCCTTCTCCTGTTGGCCATCGTGTTCGCCCCCCTGCTGGCGCCGCACGATCCGTATCAGACGTCCATGCTCCGCCGCCTCAAGCCCGCGGGCACGCCCGGGTACCCGCTGGGCACCGACGAATTGGGCCGGGACATGCTGACCCGGCTGCTCTACGGCGGCCGGCTGTCGTGGGAGATCGGGATCACGCCGGTCGTGCTCTCGTTCTTCATCGGCGGCGTGCTCGGGGTGATCGCCGGGTTCGCGGGCGGCGTGGTGAACATGGTGATCATGCGCACGACGGATGTGTTCTACGCCTTCCCCTCCGTGTTGCTGGCGGTCGCGATCAGCGGCGCGCTGGGGGCGGG
>CAXTVQ010000028.1:32558-61215 GCA_964247705.1 uncultured Acetobacteraceae bacterium
CCGCCGGAGCCCGAATGGGGGCTGATGCTGAACACGCTGCGGACGGCAATCTACTCCCAGCCGGTCACGGCGATGCTGCCGGGGCTGTGCATTTTCGCGACGTCGATCTGCTTCAACATGGTGAGCGACGGGCTACGCTCGGCCATGGACGTGCGCGGGTAGCATCGTAAGCCCACCCTTCGGCGGGCTGCAGGCAGGTGGGCTCGTGTTACGCCGTCTGCCAAACATCGCCGCGCTGGGTCACCCGGCCCTCGCCCTGCAGCTTCATCAGATGCGCGATCACGTTGCGCTCGGCCGCCATCTTCAGGATCGGGTCGATCTTGGAATACAGCGCCTCCACCAGGCCCTTGGTGGTCTGCGGCCCACTCTGCAGCGCTGCGGCGATGGCGTTCTCCCGCGCGATCCGGTGCTCCAGCAGGGCTTCGACGTAGGGGTGCGGGTCGGTCAGCACCGGGCCGTGGCCGGGCAGATACGTGGTCTCCTGCCGGGCCAACAGCCGCTTCAGGCTGGCGAAATAGGCCGCCATGTCACCCCCCGGGGGGCTCACGATGCTGGACGACCAGCTCATCACATGGTCCGCACTGAACAGCACGCCGTCCGGCCGGGCGAAGCACAGATGGTCCGCCGCGTGACCCGGCGTGAACACCGCCTCCATCCCCTGCACGGTCTCGCCGTCCTGGATCGGCACATCCGGCGTGAACGCCGGGTCGGCGCTGGCGTGCCAGCCGAGTGTCGCCGCCCCGGTCTGCTGCTTCAACGCCGCCACCCCGCCGAAATGGTCGCGGTGCGTGTGGCTGAGCAGGATGCGCACGATCGGGCCGGGCGCCAACCGCACGATATCGGCGACGTGCGCCGCGTCGTCCGGCCCCGGGTCCAGCACGGTGACGCCGTCCTCGCCCTCGAGCAGGTAGGTGTTGGTGCCGTGATAGGTCATGCGGCCAGGGTTATCGGCCACGATCCGGCTGACGCCCGGCAGCACGGGCAGCAAGGCGCCGCGCTCGGGCACAGGCTCGGTAAGGAAAGCCAATTCGGTCATGCTCCCGCGTCCGCAGTCATGCACACGGCGCCGGACGCGTCGCGCGTGCGCAGTTGGAGTCGGCGCTCGCCATGCCACGCCTCGACCTGCAGCGGACTGCCGGCAAAGGCGGGCCGGCGGCCGCGGAAACTGAACCGGCCGAGCGGGCCCAACTCGGCCGCCAGCATCGCCATCCACGTCGCCTGCAGCGGACCGTGCACGATCAGCCCGGGGTAGCCCTCGGCCTCGCGCACGTAATCCGCGTCGTAGTGGATGCGATGGCCGTTGCCGGTCAGCGCGGAGTAGCGGAACAGCAGCACCGGGTCCGGCAGCACCTGGCGCGCGGCGGCGGCGTCGATCGGCGGGGCCGGCTCGCCTGGTTTGACCGCCTCGCCCTCGGCGCCGCGATAGACGATGTCCTGCTCCTCGGTCAGCACGGGGCCGTCCGCCCGGACGACGGCGTGCTGCACGGTTACGAACACCAGCTTGCCGCTGCCGCCCGACTTTTCCGTGACGGAGAGGATGGTGCTGCGCCGCTCCACCGCGTCGCCGACATGCAGCGGCGCGTGGAAGGCGATGCGCCCGCCCGCCCACATCCGCCGCGGCAAGTCGTGCACCGGGGGCAGGAAGCCGCCGCGCTTGGGATGGCCGTCCACGCCCAGGCCGCTCGCCGGCGTCCAGTCCGCGAACAGCATCCAGTGCCAGAGCGGCGGCAGCACGCCGTGCGGTTCCTTCACGTCCAGCGTTGCCGCCATGCCGCGGACCAGGCCGGGCACGACCGTGTCGGTGCGTGTTTCGGTGCGCCCGACATACTCGTCGTAGCTCATTGCGGTGCGGCCGCCGCGCTGTCCCCGGCGTCGGTGGGGGCAGCCGGCTTCGGACGCGGCCTGGGGCGCGGACGCGGCGGCAGAGCGGGCACCAGCGCGCGCAGGTCGACGGCGCCGCCCATGGCGAGGTAGCCGGCGCGGTTCGGATGCAGCTTGTCGCCGGGTCCACCGATCGTGGAGGGCGGCACGAACTCGGGCCGCAACTCGCCGGTCTGCGGATCGGTGGTGACGCTGTCGAAGTCGATCACGGCGTCGAACAGGCCGGGCTTGCGGATCAGGTCATTCAACGCGTGGCGGCGGTTGTCGGTGTCCACGGTGCCGTAGCCGGGGTTGGGGCTGCCGCGGCTGGTGGTGACAGTGGCGCCAACCACCCGCACGCCCTTGAACCTGGCGTGGATGCGGTCCGCGATCGCCTTCATGCCGCTCGCCACGGCATCCGGGGCGGCGCTGGCCGCGCCCAGATCGTTGATGCCCTCGAACACGATCACGTCCGTCACCCCGGACAGCGCCAGCACGTCGCGGTCCAGCCGAGCGGTGGCGGAAGGACCGCCCGAGTATGGCTGGGCCGGCGTGTAGGTAGCCGGCCCCAAAACCTGGTTGCCGCCGATCCCCGTGTTGACCACGGCTACCCGCACGCCGTCCTCCGCATGCAGCCGGCGGGACAGCACGTCCGTCCAACGGTCGTCACCGTTCAGGGTGGAGGCGGTGCCGTCCGTGATGCTGTCGCCCAGGCACACGACCACGCGGGTGTCGGGGGCGACCATGGCATCCGCCGCGTCCAGGAAGTACCAGGAGGTCGTGCTGTACGGGTAGGCGCTGTCGTCCTCCAGCTCACCAATGGCGCCCGCGTCCGGTGCGGTGACGTAGGAGGTCGTCATCGCCTTGGCGTGCCAAGTCATCGGGCCGCTGTCACCGGGGATGTGGAAGGTGATGGCGAGCTTACGGCCGGAGAGCTCGGCGGCGGCCGGGTCGTGGACGAAGGGGAGCAGCACGGGGTCCGACCAGATCTGCGCGCCGGGCGCAACGGTCACGGTCTTCTTGCCGCTGAACGTGACCGGGCGATTGGTGCCGGTGACGATAGCCGCCCCGCTCATCTGCAGTCCGGCGAAGGCCGTGTCGAAGGTGACGGGCTTGGTGCCGTAAGCATTGGAGAAGCGGAACCGCATCTGCCGGCCCCAGATGTCCGGCTTGATGATGAGGCGGAAACTCTGCTCGTGCGCGCCGGTCTCCGGATGGGCGAAGGCGGCCGAGAGGTCCGGCTGAGCGGAGGCGTTGCCGACCGGATACGGGCCCTGGTCGGCGCCCGCCCAGACGGTGGCCCAGCGCTGCGCCATGGCCGGGGTGGCGAGCAGCGTGAGCGCGCTCGCCAGGAGCGCGTGTTTGAGGGTGAACGGCATGGGCGGGCGGCTCTCCGTGCGGCGGGGCGGAGAGTGTCACCTGGGAAGATGGGACTCAAGGCTGAGACGGAACCCAAAGGCGAAGATGGGAGGCTCGGACGATCTCCCGCGGTGCGCACAACGTCCGCACTACGGCAGTGGCAGACTTGGACGCGAGCTGGGTGTGCAGATGGATATTTTGCGATCTGACTTCATGCACCGGACCGAGAGAGTCGCCGATCGGCTGACCAGCCTGGACGCGCGGACTGCGCTCGACGGTCGATCGATGTCGCGTGTCATGGATCAGCTTACGATGCGAGAACAGCAGATCGATCTTATCAACCAGGAGGCAGATGAACCCGCGCAGGGTCGGGGATCTCGCCAAGACCGGTCTTGAAGCATTCGCCTCACGTCACCCTGTTGCGTTTACGGAAGCGTTCGTCCCGCCAGGCCTCCGTCGCAAGCACATCCCGCAACACGCCGACCGCGTCCCACAACTCGGCGTAGCCCAGCGTCAGCGGCGTCACGCCGAAGCGCAGGATATCCGGCGTGCGGAAATCGCCGATCACGCCGCGGGCGATCAGCGCCTGCATCACCGCGTAGGCGTCCTCGTGGCGGAACGAGACCTGGCTGCCGCGCATCGCCGGGTCGGTGGGGGTGGCGAGTTCGAGCCCGGCGCACTCCTGCGCCACCAGCGCCATCAGCATCTCGGCTTGCCGCAGGGACTTGGCCCGGACCTCGGCCATGGGCGCCCGCAGCGCGATGTCCACGCCGACTTCCAGCGCCGCCATCGCCAGGATCGAGGGCGTGCCCACCACGGCGCGGGCAACGCCGGGTGCGGGGGCGTAGCTGGGATGAAACCCGAACGGCTCGGCATGGCCCAGCCAGCCGGTGAGCGGGTAGCGCGCCGCCGCCTGCAACCGTTCGGCGACGTATAGGAAGGCGGGCGCACCCGGCCCCCCGTTGAGAAACTTGTAGCCGCAGCCGACCGCAAGATCCGCGTCCGCCGCGGCGAGGTCCACCGGCACGGCTCCGGCGGAATGCGCCAGGTCCCATAGCACCAGCGCGCCCGCCGCGTGCGCTGCGGCCGTGAGCGCCGCCATGTCGTGCATGCGGCCGGTGCGGTAGTTCACGTGGGTCAGCATCACCACGGCCACATCCGGGCCGAGCGCGCCAGCAATCGCATCGGCGGCGACCGTCCGCAGTTCGTGCTTGCCGCCGAGCAGTTCGATCAGGCCCTCGGCGATGTAGAGGTCGGTCGGGAAGTTACCCGCCTCCGACAGGATCACCCGCCGCTCCGGACGCAGCCCGACGGCGGCGGCGAGCAGCTTGAACACGTTCACCGAAGTCGAGTCCGCAGTGATCACCGTCCCGGCCGGAGCGCCAAGCAGCCGGCCGATCTTGTCGCCGATCCGCTCCGGAAGGCCGATCCACCCGGCGTCGTTCCAAGACCGGATCAGCCCCCTGCCCCACTCCTGCTCCACCACCGCCGCCACCCGGCCGGGCGTCGCCCGCGGCAGGGCGCCGAGCGAGTTGCCGTCGAGGTAGATCACGCCCTCCGGCAGGATGAACTCGTCGCGGAACCGGGCGAGCGGGTCGGCCCGGTCCAGCGTCGCCAGGTCGGCACGGGTGAGCGGCATGGCGGCCTTTGCGGTTGAGGGTGGCAGAGTGTCACTCCGACTGTAACGGCTCAAGGACGGCGAGCGGTCCTACCAGACCGTGCGGACACCGTAGCGAGCGAAGATGTGGTCGGACGTGATCACGGTCATGCCGGTGCGGAGTGCGCTCGCGATCAGCATGCGGTCCATCGGGTCCTTGTGATGAGCCGGAAGAGCATTGGCAGCCTCGCCGTCCTCCCAGGTGAACGGCAAGACGGAGAACTTCTCGCGGAGCAGCAACGCTGTCAGCGGCAGCAATCGGGACGGCCACGACAGCTTCCCGGCTGCAACCTTCTGGGTGATCTCCCAAACCGTGATCGCATGCACGGCGACGTCGCTGCCTCGTAGGACCCGGGCGCCAGCCGGCATGACGTCGTCAGGAGTCGGCGATGCCCAGAACGCAACGAGCGCGCAGGCATCGGCAACGAAACTCAAACCGGCCAGCCAGCCTCCACCAACTCCTCGTCCGTCATCGGAGCCCAGATCGCCGGGTCGTAGCCCTGCCAATCCGGTTCCGCGGCGAGAAGCCCTGCCTGACGGACAGTGTGATCAGCGCGGGTCAAGCGTGCGACCGGGGTGCCACTGCGCGCAATCATTACGTCCTCCCCCGCTTCAACCTTCGCCAGCAGTTGGGAGAGTGTGGTCTTCGCTTCCAGAACGTTCACGATTACCATGGCATCACCTGCTTAGCTAGGGTTAGCCAACACGGTTGAGTTTGTCAATTTGAGTTGCCTCACCCGTTCGCCAGATCGTTCAGGCTCAGCATCGCCAACAGCAGCGACGACACGATGGCCGCCACTGCGGCGCCCATGACGATGGTGATGACCGGCACCAGCAGCGACACCAGACGGCTGACGTTGAGCCGGGTTTTCTCCTCGTGGATTTCGGCCGCACGCAATGCCATCGGGCCCAGTTGCGCCGTCTCCTCTCCCAGGCGCAGCAAGTAGATGGTGCGCAGCGGCATGATACCCGCCTCGGACAGCGGGCCCGAGAGCCCGGCGCCGCCTTTGGCCGATCGGGTTGCCGCCTCGACCGCGGCCACGCCGGCGCGGTTGCCGATCGCTTCCGCCACGATGCCGAGGGCGGTGATCAACGGCACGCCGTTGACCAGCAGGGTGCCGAGCGTGCGGGTGAAGCGCGCGGCCACGATCTCGCGCGACAACCCGCCCAGGATCGGCACGCGCAGGATCAAACGGTCGGCGGCCAGCCGGGGGCCGGGGCGCTGCAATGCCTGCCGCACCGCGACCCCCACGAGGATCAGCACCAGCAGCGCCCACAGCCCGTAATTGGACACCGCCGCGCCGAGGTCGATCAGCATCTGGGTCGAGCGTGGCAGGGTGGCGCCGTTCTGTTGGAACAGCGGCACGAACTGCGGCAGCACCTCCGTCAGCAGCAGCGTGATGGATGCGACGGCACCCACCAGCAGGATTGCCGGGTAGATCATCGCGGAGGTGACGGTGGAGGCCAGCGCGCGCTGCCGTTCCATCAGGGTGGCGAGCCGGTCGAGTGTCGGCGCCAGCGTGCCGCCTGCCTCGCCGGCGCGGACCAGGCCGATATACAGGCGGGGGAAGGAACGCGGCTGATTGCCGAGCGCGGTGGCGAGGGGCGCACCATCCCGCACCGCCTCGCGCACCCGGCCCATCACGGCGGCCACGCGCTTGGCGGGTGCGGTGTCCACCAGGAAGCGGAGGGCGCGGTCGATGTCCTGCCCGGCGCCGAGCATGATGGAGAGTTCGCGGGTGGCGTTGGTCAGTTCCGTGCGGCTCAGCGTCTCGCCGCGGCCGAGTTCGAGCGAGAGCAGGCCGGAGAGGCCGCCGCCTTGGGTGGCGGGTTCGGCGCGGACGGGAATGGCGCCTTGGCGTTGCAGGGCGGCGATGACGGATTGCTCGTCCGGGGCTTCCATTTCGCCGCGGCTGGGGGCGCCGGACGCGTCGATGGCGGTGTAGCGGAAAACGGGCATCGGCTAAGCAAGGCTGAGGCGTTGCCCCAGACCCCACCAGAGGACAGTCGTCCTCCGGACACCTGTTGACCAAGGGTGAACGGGACGATTGTCCTCTTGCGGGTGCAGGGCAGAGCCTTGCAATGAAACAGGGCCGCTCAAACCTCGGCCCGGATCGACCGCACCACTTCCTCGATCGTCGTCGTCCCGTCCAGCGCCGCCGCGACCCCCGTGTCGAACATCGTCACCATGCCCGCCGCCACCGCCGCCCGCTCGATGTCCGAACTGTCGGCCCGCTTGAATATCAGCCGCTCGATCTCCGCATCCGGCTGCAGGAACTCCGCGATCGCCTGCCGCCCGCGGAACCCGGTGCCGCGGCATTTCGGACACCCCACCGGGTGCCACAGAACCGGCGTCCCACCCTCGCATCGCCGCTCCAACTCGAACCGCCGCACCATCTCGGGCGCCGCCGGCGCCGGGCGGCGGCACTCCGCGCACAACCGCCGCACCAACCGCTGCGCCAGGATCCCGCGCAGCACCGCCGTCATCAGGTAGTCCTCGAGCCCCATGTCCCGCAGCCGCGCAATCGTCGTCGCGGCCGAGTTCGTGTGCACCGTCGACAGCACCAAATGCCCGGTCAGCGCCGCCTGGACCGCGATCTGCGCAGTCTCGCCGTCACGGATCTCGCCCACCATGATCACGTCCGGATCCTGGCGCAAAATCGAACGCAACAACGTCGCGAAGGTCAGACCGATCTGCGGCTTCACCTGGATCTGGTTGATGCCCTCGAGCTGGTACTCGATCGGGTCCTCCGCCGTCACCACCTTGCGCGCGATCGCATTCAGCCCGGTCAGCCCGGTATACAGCGTCGTCGTCTTGCCGGAGCCGGTCGGCCCCGTCACCAGCACGATACCGTTCGGCAACTCGAACGTCCGCCGCAACCCGGCGACAACGGCCGGCGCGATGCCAAGCGCGTCGTAATCCAGCGACACCGCCGTCCGGTCCAGCACGCGCAGCACCACCGTCTCGCCGTGCAGCGACGGGATGGTGGAGACGCGGAAATCCACCTCGCTGCCGCGCACCGCCAGCTTGATGCGTCCGTCCTGCGGCAGGCGGCGCTCGGCGATGTCCAGCCGCGACATGATCTTGATGCGCGAGATGATCGCCGCCGTCAGCCGCACCGGCGGGCTCTCCGCCTCGTGCAGCACCCCGTCATAGCGGTAGCGCACGCGCAGGCGGTCCTCGAACGGCTCGATATGGATGTCGGACGCCTGGGTCTCGACGGCGCGGTTGATGATGCCGTTCACCAGCCTGATGACCGGCGCCTCGCTGGCCAGGTCCTTCAGCCGCTCGGTGTCGTCCTCGCTGGCCGCGCCGCCGCCGTGGTCGGGCGTCTCGGCCGTCTTGTCCGGATACAACCGGTCGAACGCCGCCTCGAGCTCGATCGGCACCCCCACCACCACGCGGGTCGTGCAACCGGTCGCGGCGCCCGCGGCGGCGGGGGTGAAATGGTCCAGCGGATCGGCCATTGCCAGCACCAGCGTGTCCCCCTCCCGCGCGATCGGCAGGGCGCGGGCGTGCCGCAGAAAACGCGGCGCCAGGCGGTCCGGAAGGATCGGCGCGTCCGGGTAGGACGGAGCGTCGGCCAGGGGCAGGCCGAGCAGGGTGGCGTAGGCGGCGGCGAGGTCCCGCTCGTTCACCAGGCCCAATTGCAGCAGCACGCGGTCCAGCCGCTGGCCGTTCTCCGCCGCTACCCGGCGCCCCCGCTCGATGGTGCGCGAGTCGCACTGCCCGCCGGCTTCCAGCAGCGCCACAACAGCGGCGGCGGCGGCGTCCGGGGTTTCGAAACTGAGTGCGCTGGACTGGTCCATGAACGGGTAACTTGTGCCGCCCGGTGCCGGATGCCAATGGGCCTCATGCCTCCCGTGGTTTTGCCCCTGATCGCCGCGCCGTTCATCGGCAGCTTCCTCGGCGTTCTGGTGCGGCGGCTGCCGGAAGGGCGGCCGGTAGCGCTGGACCGCTCGCGCTGCGAGGCGTGCGGCCACGGGCTCGGGCCGCTGGAGCTGATCCCGGTGGCCAGCTACGTGATCCAGCGCGGCCGCTGCCGTCAGTGCGGGGCCGCCATCGCACCCGGCCACCTATGGATCGAGCTGGCGGCCCTGCTGGTCCCGGCATCGGCCGGGCTGGCCGAGGCGGACCCGGCCTGGCTCTGGGCGGATTGTGCGCTGGGCTGGGCGTTGCTGGCGCTCGGCTGGATCGACTGGACCCATCTGCGCCTGCCGGACGTCATCACGCTGCCGCTGCTGCTCGCCGGGCTGGCGGCCACGGCGCTGCTGGACCCGGCCATGGCGACGGATCACGCCTTGGCGGCCGCACTCGGCTACGGCGCGCTCCGACTGCTCGCGACCTTGTACAGGCGTTGGCGCGGCCGGGACGGGCTCGGCCTGGGCGATGCCAAGCTGCTGGCCGCATCGGGCGCTTGGGTCGGGCTGGCCGGACTGGGCCCCACGCTGCTGATCGCGGCCATCGCCGGGCTGGGGGCCGGCGTGCTGCGTGGCGGCCGGTTGCGGGCGCATACCGTGGTGCCGCTCGGAACCTGCCTGGCGGCCGGGACCTGGATCGTGCGACTGCTGGTCACAGGCGCGGCATTTTGAGCTGGAGGACACCATCGATGCACCGCGTCACGCTCGCTGCCTGCTCGCTTACGGCCGTCCTTGTGCTGGCCTGCCTCGGACATCCGGCTGCCGCCCAAATGGCGCATAGCGTGCTGGACCGGGTGCGCAAGAATGGCGTCGTGCACTGCGGCGGCACGCTGCGGCCGGGCCTTGCCATCCCCGACCGCGACGGCACTTGGCACGGGCTGGAGCCGGATCTGTGCCGCGCCATCGCGGTCGCCGCCTTGGGGCCGGACAGCCGGATCGAGTTCCACGCCTACGCTGCGATGACGCATAATTTCGACGCAGTGCGCTCCGGCCAGGATGACGTCTCGTTCCTGACCGCCTCGGAGATCCTGGCCGAGCATGCGCTGCCCGCAGTGCTGCCGGGCCCGCCCGTGTTCTACCTCACACAAAGCCTGCTCGTGCTGGCCGGCGCCAAGGCGCAGCACGCGGCCGACCTTGCAAACACCCACGTCTGCGCCGAACCCGGCACCGGCCCGGAACGCAGCCTGAACGCCTGGTTCGGCGCTCGAAGCATTCCGATCGATTTCTTCATGTTCCAGGAGGCCGAGGAGATGCAGGACGCCTTCTATGCCGGGCGCTGCGACGCGATCGCCAACGACACGGTCAACCTCGCGGCGATACGGCTGCAAGCCGATGCGGACGGTCACGCGGCACGCTTCCTGCCGGAGACGCTCTCCGCCGTACCGTTGCTGGCGACGACGCCTCAGGCGGATGGAGCTTGGGCCACCATCGTCGCCTGGACGATCGATACGGTGGTGCGAGGCGAGACCCTCGGCGCCGCCGGACCGGGTGGCGGCGCGGATCCGCTGCCGCTGGACGGCAAGGCGCTCGGCCTGGCGCTCGGCTGGCAGGCAGCCGTGCTCAAGGCGGTCGGCCATTACGGCGAGATCTACGACCGTGAACTAGGCGCAGGATCCCCGCTCGAGATCCCGCGCGGGCTGAACGCACTATGGACCGACGGCGGCCTGTTGTGCCCGCCCTACTCGCAGTGAGCCCGCAAGGCACTGCAACACGCTTTTCATGCAAGACCATTGCGCGCCGTGAGCTTATGTCGCGCAATCCAGGAACCTCCGGGGGATCCCATGCGCCGCTCCATCCTAAAGTCATGTTCCGCCCTCGTCGTTGCGGCGATGATCGTCAGCTTTCCGGCAATAACGCTGGTCCACGCGCAGACGCCGCCGAGTCCAGTCGTCATTAGCCAGCCCTTCCAAACCACCAACGCCAACAGCACCGTCTACCAGACGTATTTCCGCAACCCGGCCGACGATCCGCATTTGTCCCAGGCCCAACTGATCGCGGCACTGCGCCAGCGCGTGAAGTATGTCTTCGTGCTGTTCCAGGAGAACCGCTCCTTCGACAGCTACTTCGGCAGTTTCCCCGGCGCAAACGGCCTGTTCTCGGACGGCGTGAGCCCGCGCTCCGCCGCGTTCACGCCGGGTTTCGTGCAGCCGCTTGCCGCGGCGGGGACCGGCGCCCCCGGAACGATCCAGCCGTTCCTGATCGGCCAGGCGCACCACGCCGCCGACACGGACGACATCGATCACAACCACGCCCGCATGGCCGCGAAGATGAACCTCGGCCCGAGCGGCGCCGGCACGCCGAGGATGGACATGTTCGCGCTGACCGAGGAGCTGAAATACAGCCCGGCCGGCCTGACCGCGCCGACCCTGCAGGGCAAGCAATTCGGCGAGCTGGCGATGGCCTACGAGGATTGCAACACGATCCCTTTCCTCTGGAACTACGCCGCCCGTTTCACCCTGTTCGACAACATCTTCCAGACCACGGTCGGGCCGTCCTCGCCGAACGCCATCGCCATGCTCGCCGGCCAGTCGGGCGACACGCAATACATCAAGCATCCGGATGCGGCGGGCACGCTGATCCCGATGACGGGCGACGAACTCCCGTTTTGGGGTTCGGCAAAGGACACGACGGCGACCGACAGCACCAACCCGGTCCGCCAGCCCGCCAACACGAAGCGGGAGAACCAGGCTGCGTCCAACATCGAGCAGAACCTGACCTTCGCCAGCCTGCCGCTGACGCTGGCGGGCGGCAGCCTGGCCACGGTCACTCAGTCCGACACGGCGGCCGCGACGGACCTGGCCGACGTGCAGCAGGATGTGCCCTACATCGCCAATCTGGGCCGCAAACCATTCGCCTGGCGCTGGTACGAGGAAGGCTACGACCACGAGCCGACCGACCCGACCGCGACCGCCTCCCACACCGCCTATATCGGCCACCACAGCGGCCCGCAGTATTTCGGCTACATCACCAACAACAGCCAGATGAACCAGAATATGCGCGGGCTGGCCGATTTTTTTACCGATATCGGCAGCAACAACCTGCCGGCCGGCGGTGGCCTGATTTACGTCCGTGGGGGCTACACCAACCAGGGAGGCCCGAACGAGACCAGCCTGCCGCCCTACTACAATCCGGCCAACTTCCCCGGCAACGCCGAGGCGGCCAAGGTGCAGACGCAGTTCCTCGGCGACGACGACCACCCGGCCTATTCCGACTCCGAGCTGTCGGAGGCACTGGTCGCCCGTGAGGTCAACGCGATCGCCCAAAGCCCATACTGGGGCCAGAGCGCCATCATCATCACCTATGACGAGAGCGAGGGTGACTACGACCACGTTGCGCCGCGCATCCTGTCCTACGACCAGAACGGGCTGCCGCTGTCCCGCGGCCCGCGCATTCCGCTGATCCTGATCTCCCCCTTCGCCCGCGCCCACGCGACGTCGCGCGAGGAGGGCGACCACAACTCGGTCATCGGGCTGATCGACTCGGTTTTCGACCTGCCGCCGCTGGCCGACCTGCCGGACGAGCTGCAGGCCCGCATCACCGGGCAGCAGGCACAGTTCAACGGCCCGGGCGGCTTCGTGCAGACCAACCGCGGCCCGCATGACGACCAGACGCCGGGCACGGGCAAGCTGCTGTCCGGCTTCGACCCGAGCCGTCTGCTGGGCACCGCGCCCCCGATCCCGGCGAGCTATGCGATGATCGCCCCGGCCGCGATCGCCACCCTGCCGCATTTCGGGGGACAGGGCTGCCAAGCGCTCGGCATCACCACGGAAGATACGATCACCGGCTACAGCTACCCGATCCCGACCGACTTCAACCCGCGCCCGTCCACCTATCCGGGCACGCCGACCTATGTCGGCACGCCGTAGTGTTCGCCTGAGGCCGTTGCCCTCGCGGCCCGTAGCCGCCACCTGAGACTCCCGATGACGGGCAAGGCTCACCTGCAAAATCCCCGCGGCTTCGCGCTGCTGATCGTGCTGTGGTCGGTGGTGCTGCTATCGTTGCTGGCAACCGGCATCACCGCGGCCGGGCGGAGCGACGTGCAACTGGCTGGCAACCTGCGCCGGGCCGCAGCGGCGGAAGCGGCGGCCGATGCCGGGATCGCCGCCGCGGTGTTCCATGCCAGCGACGCGCCGGGTCAGGCCTGGCTGGCAGATGGAAGGTCTCACCTCCTGCCATTCGGCAGTTTCGCGCTCACCATCCGCATCCAGGATGAGGACCGCAAGGTGAACCCCACCTATGCCCCGCCGAACCTGCTGATCGCGCTGCTGTCGGCATCCGGTGCGGACCCGTCGCAAGCGGCGAGCCTCGCTCAGGCGATCGCCGATTGGCACACCGCCAACACGGTTGGCATCGTTGCGGCGCAATACCGTGCGGCCGGCATGGCGGCGGCCCCGACCGGGATGCCGTTCCGCAGCCTGGACGAACTTGGCCTGGTGATGGGTATGACCCCCGGCCTGCTGGCCCGCCTGCGTCCGCACCTGTCGGTGTTCGCCCAGGTGCCGGTGAACTTCGAGCAGGCCGACCCGGTGGTCCAGGGCGCGATGCGCGCGGCAGGCAATGGCACGGACCCGGCCCCGACCACGCAGCCGCCGCAGGTGATCGAGATCACCAGCGAGGCGCAGGGCCGCGACGGCAGCCGTTTCGTCCGCCATGCGGTCGTAGCGCTGCAGCAGGACGAAACGGGGCGGCTGTTCCAGACGCTGAGTTGGGAGGCAGATACGGCAGAGTAGGTGCTAACGCCTCAATCCAGGAACAGCATCCGCGCAGTGTCGCCACCCGGGATCTTCAAGTCGGCGACCGTGTCCACGATCCCTTGCTGCCGGGCCTGCTCGGCGGTGAAGATCACCTCGCCGTTGGAGAACTGCTTCACCTGGTCGTCGCTGAGCTTGGTCCGGTCCTGGTAGATCTCGTCCACGGCCGCCTCGACGTTCTGCATAGCGATGACCCGCTCGCGCAACTGCACCTCGTTCAGCGTGCCGGCCACCATCGAAGTGGCCTGGTGGAAGAGGAAGCGCGCGTTGCGGTCGGCCGAGCGGTCCTTCCCGGCCAGGAACAACGCCGTCGCCGCGGACTGCACGAAACCCTGCGCGTGGGTGTTCACGATTATTGGCAGCGCGCGGATGAAGCTATAGGCGACCAGCATCGGCTCGACTTGGCCCCCCGGCGAATCGATCACCAGGGTGACCTGCGCCACCCCCGCCTCCGCCAGGGTGGCAAGCTGCCGGCGCAGCCCGCGCATGGTGTTCACGTCGATCTGCTGCTCGAAGAAAACGTAGTAGGTCTTGCTTTTGTCGATCGCCGCCGCCGGCTGCAGCGGCAGGACCGGGCGCGGCGGTAGAACGGGCGCCGGTACGGCCGGAACCGTCCCTTGCGGCGGCGGCGAGGCCGGGGCGGTTTGTGGTGCCGGCGGGGATGCGGGGGCCGATTGCGCGCGGGCAGCCGTAGGAAGGCCCGCTGCCAACAACGCCAGCGTGGCACGCCGGCCCAATCCCGCCATCTGTTCGGTCAAATTGCCTCTCCGTATTGGGCCGCGTGCAGCCGCCCGTAGACACCGCCCGCCTGCAACAGGTCACCGTGCCGGCCCTGCTCCGCCACGCCGGATGCATCCACCACGACGATGCGGTCGGCGTTGCGGATCGTGGCGAGCCGGTGCGCGATCACCAGCGTCGTCCGCCCGGCGGCCAAATCCGTAAGCGCGCGCTGCACTGCCTGCTCGGTCTCGGTGTCGAGCGCGCTGGTGGCCTCGTCCAGGATCAAGATCGGTGGATTTTTCAGGAACATGCGCGCGATGGCCAGGCGCTGCTTCTGCCCGCCCGACAATTTCACGCCGCGCTCGCCCACCACCGTGTCCAGCCCTTCCGGCAGGGCGGCGATCACCGCCTCCAGTTGAGCGCGGCGGGCGGCTAGGGTAATGTCGGCCTCGGACGCGTCCAGCCGGCCGTACGCGATGTTCTCCCGCACCGTGCCGCCGAACAGGAAGACGTCCTGCTGCACGATGCCGATCTGGCTGCGCAACGAGGCCAGCGTCATGGCGCGGATATCCATGCCGTCGATGGTGATGCGGCCGGCGGACGGCTCGTAGAACCGGGGCAATAGCGAGCACAGCGTGGTCTTGCCCGCGCCCGACGGTCCCACGAAGGCCACCGTCTCGCCCGCCGCCACCGACAGGTCGATATTCCGCAGCACGACCCGGCCGTCGCCGTAGCCGAAGGTCACACCCTCGAAGCGGATGTCCCCCCGCAGCGCGCCCACGGCTTTGGCGTCCGGCAGATCCACGATGTCCGGCTCCACCGCCAGCAGCTCGAGGTAGCGGCGGAACCCGGCAATCCCCTTGGGATAGGTCTCGAGCACGCCGTTGATCTTGTCGACGGGCCGCAGGAACACGCCCACCAGCAGCAGGAAGGAGACGAAACCACCTTCGGACAGCATGCCGTGCAGCACGAACCAGGTACCGGCCACCATCACCACCATCTGCGTCAGCCGCATGCCGAGGTAAGTGATGGAGGACGATGCGGCCATCAGCCGGTACGCCTGCAGCTTGGTGCGGCGGTACATCGCATTGTCCACCGCGAACAGCCGGCGCTCGTGCTCCTCGTTGGCGAACGCCTGCACGACCCGCATGCCGCCCACATTCTCCTCGATCCGCGCGTTGAAGGCGCCGACCTGGCGGAACAGCGCGCGGAAGTTCTGCGTCATGCGCGAGCCGTAGCGCGAGGACAGGAAGGTGACGAACGGGGTGATGATCGTGGTCAGCAAGGCCAGCCGCCAGTTGACCGTGAACATCAGCGCGAAGGCGCCGGCGAAAGTCATCAGCGCGATGAACAGATCCTCGGGCCCGTGATGCGCCACTTCGCCCACGTCCTCGAGGTCCTTCGTGACGTGGGTGATCAGATTGCCGGTTTTCGAGTTGTCGTAGAACGAGAACGAGAGCTTCTGCAGGTGGTCGAACGCCCTGCGGCGCATTTCGGTCTCGATGTTGATGCCGAGCAGGTGGCCCCAATACACCACGACCGCGGTCAACGCCGTGTTGGCGAGATACACGCCCAGCAGCGCCGCCGAGGCAATCAGGATAATGCCCCAGTCGCGGCCAGGCAGGAGCTGGTCGATGAAGGCGCGTATCGCCATCGGGAAGCCAAGCTCCAGCAGCCCGGAGAACACGGCACAGCCGAAGTCGACCGCGAACAACCGGCGGTGCGGGCGGTAGTAGGCAAAGAACTGGCGGAGCATGGCCGAGACATAGCCATGCGCAACGCGCGAAGGAAGCATGCAAATCCAACGCACCACATCATAACGCGCGTTATCATAATGCACGTGTGAGCGATTACCGGCACGACCTCCTGTTCCTGCTGAACGACATGGCGCGGCTGCTACGCACGGATGCTGACCGCCGCGCCAAGCTGCACGGCATGACGCGAGCGCAGTGGGGCATCCTCCTGTGGCTGGAGCGCGAGCCTGGCCTGTCGCAGCGCGAACTGGCCGAGGTGTTGGAGGTGGAGCCGATCACGGTCGCCCGCCTGGTCGACCGCCTGGAACGCAACGGCACGGTCGAGCGCCGGGCGGACGGGACGGACCGGCGGATCTGGCGCTTGCACCTCACACAAGCGGCAGTGCCGGTGCTGGCAGGCATCCACGAGTGGCGCGAGGCCATGGTGGAGACGCTCACCCAGGATATGTCCACCGAGGCACAGGCGCAGCTCACCAGCGCGCTCGCCCGCATGAAATGTCTGCTGACCGCCGACCGGCAAACCAAGATCAAGGAAGTCGCCTGATGTCTCACGCCGCTACAGCCACTGCCCGCGACCTGTCGGTGGGTGCGCCGGTCCATTCGAAAGGCGGGATGCGCCGCACCCTGCGCGCCGTGCTGATGCTGGGCGGGGTGGCGGTGGTTGCGGTCGGCGCCGGTTACCTTTGGCTGTCCGGCGGGCGCTACGTCTCGATCGACAACGCCTATACCAATGCAGACAAAGTGGCCCTGTCCACCGATGTGTCCGGCGAGGTGAAGGAGATCCCCGTCCACGAAGGACAAGTGGTGCGCAAGGGCGACGTGCTGTTCCGTCTCGACCCGCGGCAGATGCAGATCGCCGTGGAGTCGGCCGAGGCGGACCTGGCGCAGACCCGGCTCACGCTCGACTCGATGAAGCAGGACTATCACCGGATGGAGCGCGACACCGCCGTCAAATCCGCGCAGGTCCAATCGGACCAGGCCACGTACGACCGGTATGCCGCGCTGGTCGGCCGCGGTGACCTGTCCCGGTCCAGCTACGACGACGCCCGCTACAAGCTCGCCTCCGACCAGCAGGGCGTTGCGTCCAGCACCATGGCGGCCGCCGTGCAACTCGCCAAGCTGAACGGCAATGCGGACGCCGACGTGACCACCCTGCCCTCCTACCGGCAAGCGCAGGCGCGGCTGGACGAGGCACGGCGGCAGTTGGACGACACCGTGGTGCGCGCCCCGTTCGACGGCGTGGTGACCCAGGTGCCGCTGCTGCAACCCGGCATGTTCCTGCCGGCGGGAACCTCGGCGTTCGGGCTGATCTCGACCGACCACGTTTGGGTGGACGCGAACCCGAAGGAGACGGAGCTCACCTGGGTGAAGCCCGGCGACACCGTGGACGTCACCATCGATACCTACCCGGGGCGGACCTGGCCCGGCACCGTTGAGAGCATCTCGGCCGGCAGCGGATCGCAATTCTCGATCCTGCCGGCACAGAACGCGTCGGGTAACTGGGTGAAGGTCGTGCAGCGCATCCCGGTGCGCATCGAGGTGAAGACCAAGCCGGGCGACCCGCCGCTGCGGGCGGGGATGAGCGTGGTGGCGGACATCGATACGGGGCACACGCGCACTGTGCGTGACCTGTACTAACCCGTCATGACCGGTTTGTAAGCGATGGACCGCGTCCCTAACCGCGGCATCATCACCGTCTGCGCCATGGTCGCGACGCTGATGCAGGCGCTCGACTCCACTATCGCCAACGTGGCGCTGCCCTACATGCAGGGCAGCCTGTCGGCGACGTCGGACCAGATCACCTGGGTGCTCACCTCCTACATCGTGGCCGCGGCGATCATGACCGCACCGGTCGGCTGGCTCTCGGCCCGGTTCGGCCGCAAGAACCTGTTCATCACCTGCCTGGTCGGCTTCACCGTCGCCTCCATGCTGTGCGGCATCGCGCAGTCGCTCGAGCAGATGGTGCTGTTCCGCCTGCTCCAGGGCATCTTCGGCGCGGCATTGGTGCCGTTGTCGCAATCGACCATGCTGGACATCTACCCGCCGGAGCAGCGCGGCTCCGCCATGGCAATCTGGGGCATGGGCGTCATGGTCGGCCCGATCCTGGGCCCCACGCTCGGCGGCTACCTGACCGAACTCTACAACTGGCGCTGGGTGTTCTACGTCAATTTGCCGTTCGGCATCCTGGCCGTCACCGGAATGGCGATTTTCCTGCCGAAAGCCGACGCGAAATCCGAGATGAGGTTCGACTGGACCGGGTTCGCCGTGCTCGCCATCGGCATCGGCGCGCTGCAGCTCATGCTGGACCGCGGCGAGACCAAGGACTGGTTCAGCGCACGTGAAGTGGTGATCGAGGCGGTGCTGGCCGGGCTCGGCCTATACCTTTTCGTCGTGCACATGGCCACCTCGGACCGCCCCTTCATCGCGCCGGCGGTGTTCCGGGACCGGAACCTGTGCGTGAGCTTCATCGTCATGTTTTCGGTCGGCATGCTGCTGCTGGCAACCTCGGCGCTCTTGGCGCCGTGGCTACAGACGCTGGGCGGCTACCCGGTTGAGAAAGCCGGGTTGCTGCTGGCGCCCCGCGGCGTGGGCACGATGGTGGCGATGCTGATCGCGGGCCGCCTCTCGAGCCGGGTGGATCCGCGCAAACTGATGGCGTTCGGCGTGGCGCTGCTCTGCTTCTCGCTATGGAGCATGACCGGGTGGACCCCGGACGCCTCGGCCACGACGGTCGCGTTCAACACCATCATCCAGGGCGCCGGCATCGGCTTCGTGTTCATCCCGCTCCAGGTCGTGGCGTTCGCGACCCTGCCGCAGGCGGTGCGCACGGACGGAACCTCCCTGCTCAGCCTGTTCCGCAACCTGGGCAGCGCGATCGGCGTTTCGGTCACCTCCACCATGCTGGCGCGCAACGAGCAGGCGGCACATGCGGACCTCGCCGCCTACATCACGCCATTCAACCGCGCGCTGCAAGGCGGCAGCGGCAACTGGGCGCAGCAGATGCTGAACCCGGTGCAGGGTACCGCGGTGGTCGTGGTTCCTGGCGCCATTACGAACACGCCGATGCTGAACATGCAGTATGCCAACGCGACGCTGCTGGATTCGCTGGTGAACCATCAAGCGTTGATCATCGCCTACCTGGACGATTTCAAGCTCATGCTGCTGACGTCTGCACCGACGGTGCTCCTGCTGCTGCTGCTGCGCCGTCCTGCCCGCAATGCCGCTGTGCCGGCGGACGCGCATGCCGCGATGGACTAAAGCGCATCCCTCGACTGTCCAAGAAGGTTGCTAGTTTTTGGGCGCGCCACGATGGCTCACTGCGCAGGGCGCTGGTCACCGATCGTTTGCAGCAGCGCCACCAGCAATGCGTCCCGCCGGGCAGCCAGTTCCGGAACCGCCTGGCCCTTGGCCTCCGCAGCCACGCCCTCGATGATCGCACGCTGCAAGTCCGGCGTCAGAGTCGGCTGGCCGAGCGAGCGCCACCAGACCTCGTTGGCCGGGCCGAGATGTTCCATGAAATGCGCCATCCCGCCCTCGCCACCGGCGAGGTGGAACGTGAGGTGCGGCCCCATCAGCGCCCAGCGCAGTCCGGGACCGTAGGCCACCGCGGCATCGATGTCGGCGACCGTCGCGACACCCTCGGCCACGGCATGGACCGCTTCCCGCCATAACGCCGATTGCAGGCGATTGGCCAGGTGGCCCGGCGCCTCGCGGTTCAGCCGGATCGGATGCTTGCCGATTGCACGGTAGAACGCCATCGCGGCCTCGATCGTCTCGGGCGCGGTCCGCTCGCCACCCACGACTTCGACCAGCGGGATCAAGTGCGGCGGGTTGAACGGGTGGCCGATCACGAACCGTTCGGGCGTGCGCAGGTCGCGGGCCAGGTCGGTCATCATCAGACCGGACGAAGAGGATGCGACGATCGCCTCGGCCGGCAGCGCCTGTTCCAGGATGGCAAACAAGGCCCGCTTGGCATCGGTGCGTTCCGGCGCACTCTCCTGCACGAGGTGCGCGCCCTCGCAGGCGGATGCGGGGTCAGGGTGAAACTGGATCGGCCCGGGTTGTGCCACGGTGGCGCCAAGGCTTTGCAAGGTCGGCCAGGCACGCTCGACGAATGCGCGAACAAAGGCTTCACCGTTGGGGGCCGGGTCCCACACTGAGACCTGTAGCCCACGCGAGAGAAAGTAGGCCGCCCAGCTTGCGCCGATGGTGCCTGCGCCGATGACGGCAACCCGGTCGATACTTTGCATGCCGTCCATCCTCGCCCCTCAACCGCCCTGCACCTACGGTGGCAGCTATGCGGCTATCGCAATGCAGCATGTTCTCTCATAGCGCGTGACACAACCGTCACACAATCACAGCATGTGTCACACCCGGCCAAACGCTTGTTTGGCTACTTCTGGACCCTTTTATTTGCCCCTGGACACGTCTCGCCCGGATAGCAAGCGTCAGGACATTCTCGAACAGGCCATGGCTCTATTCGGCTCTCGAGGCTATGGCCGCACGTCGATGCGCGACATCGCGACTGCGGTCGGGATGCTGCCCGGATCGGTGTACTACCATTTCACGTCCAAGGAGGCGCTGCTTTCCGCCGTCTATGAGCATGGGATCGACCAGGCGATTGCCGCTTTGAAAGAGGCGGTCGCAGCCAAGCGCGACCCCTGGGACCGGCTCGAGGCAGCAGCGGTGGCGCACCTGCGCCTACTGGTCACCGACGGTGCGCTGGCCGCCGTGGTGTCGGAGCGGCCGAACCAGCCCGGGTCCGCCCGGGCCGAACTCGTCCAGCAACGCGACCGGTATGAGGCAGTGTTCCGCAGGCTGATCGCTGCGGTGCCGCTACCACCGGGGGTCAAGCCCGGTCCGTTCCGCCTAGCCCTACTTGGGTCTTTGAACTGGGCCCTGACCTGGTTCAGACCGGACGGAGACTCGCCGGAGGTCGTTGCGCGCGACCTGTTCGCCATCTTTCGCGCAAGCCAGTCGTGCCTGAACCAGCCTGGCCCAAACCAGCCTGACCCAAACCAGTCCACCATACGGAGCGCCGACGTCCAATGATGCTGTACCAGATCTACGAAATGCAGCGCTTGGCGCTTCAGCCCATGCGCGCGATGGTGTCGGGCGCGCTTTCGCTGATGGAGGACAATCCGCTCTATGCCAACCCGGTCGGCCGGGTGACCACGGCCGCGCTGGACAGCTTCGAGCACACGACGCGCACGTTCACCAAGCCCGCGTTCGGCCACACCACCACGACGATCGACGGCGAGCCCGTCGAGGTAATGGAGGAGGTGACGCTGCGCATGCCGTGGTGCGACCTGTTGCACTTCAAGCGGGCAGCCGATCGTCCGGCGGACCGCACGTTGCTGATCGTAGCGCCAATGTCCGGCCATTTTGCGACTCTGCTGCGCGGCACGGTCGCCGCGTTCCTGCCAGACCACGAGGTGTACATCACTGACTGGCGGGACGCGAAGGACATGCCGCTGGCCGCGACCGGTTTCGACCTGGACGACTATATCGACTACGTACAGCGCTTCGTCGAGCACCTCGGCGGAAACACGCATGTCCTGGCCGTGTGCCAGCCCGCGGTGCCAGTACTCGCCAGCACCGCGCTGATGAATGCGGACGCCAACGCCGTCGCTCCCCGCTCCATCACCCTGATCGGCGGCCCGATCGACACCCGGGAGGCTCCGACGGAGGTCAACGCGTTCGCCAAGAAACACGACCTCGCCTGGTTCAAGCGCAACGTGATCCACCAGGTGCCGTTCGGCAACGCCGGGTTCCTGCGGCCGGTCTATCCGGGGTTCCTGCAGCTTGCCGGGTTCATGGCCATGAACCTCGGCCGCCACATGGAAGCGCACTGGCAGATGTTCACCCATCTGGTGGACGGCGACGGCGAGCCGCTCGCGTCCAAGCGGGCGTTCTATGACGAGTACCGCTCGGTCATGGACCTGTCGGCCGAGTTTTACCTCCAGACGATCGATACCGTGTTCCAGCAGCACTTGCTGCCGCGCGGGTTGCTGGTGTCGCGCGACCGCCACGTGGACACCGCCGCGATCACCCGCACCGCCGTGCTGACGGTGGAAGGGGAGCGTGACGACATCTCCGGCATCGGCCAGACGCGGGCCACCCACGGCCTGACGCCCAACCTGGACGACGACAAGCACGAGCACTGGGAGCAGCCGGGCGTCGGCCATTACGGCCTGTTCAACGGCGCGCGTTACCGCAACGAGATCGCACCGCGCATCAAGGCCTTCATGGCCAGGCACGGCTGAGTCGAGCTTATCCGGGTGGCACCGCTAGCCACCCGAGGCCCGGCTAGCGATACCGTTCCGGCAACCGGCTAGAACAAGCCGGCGCCGGACAGGCCGCCATACACGCCGAACACGGTCGTGATGACGAGGACGACGATCACCACGTACTTGTAGCTGCCGTCCAGCCGCAGGCCGGGCGGCAGCGCCCGTATGGCAAGGGCGACCAGGAAGAACAGCACCAGCGGCAGCAGCAGCGCGTTCATCACCTGCACGTCCACGTTCAGCGCCACCAGGTCCGGCGCGACCGCGATCAGGGCCGCCCCGGCCACGATGCACACCGCGTAGACGCCGTAGAACCAGTAAGCCTTGCGCGGCGGCAGTTCGAGCGAGCGCTGGTAGCCCGCGACCTCGCCGATGCCCCAGGCCAGCGCCAGCGAGGCCACGATGGCCGCGACCATGCCCGCGCCAAGCACGCCCAAGCTGAACACCAGCTTGCCCCCGGTGGCGCCCAGCAGCGGCGTAAGGGCGGCGGCCATGTCGCCGACGGTGTCGAGGGGCACATCCTTGCTCCCCGCCTCGCCGATCACGGCGGCGCAGGCAACCAAGGCTGCGGCCATGATCAACTGGGTGATGACGGCGCCCACGGCCGTGTCGACGCGGGCGGCGCCCAGGTGCTCCGCGCGGAGGCCTTTATCGGCGATGGCCGACTGCTGATAGAACACCATCCACGGCATGATGACGGCGCCGATATTGGCCGCGCACAGATAAAGGTAGCTCGTGTTGGTGATCGGTATGTTCACCGCCTCGCTCGCCATGGTGGCCAGCGAGGGATGCGCGTACCAGGCGACGGCGAAGAACGCGAACTCGAACAGCCCGATCGCGATGGCCGCCCGCTCCACCCGGCGGTACGACCCGGTCAGCACCACCGCGATCAACGCAACAGCGGCGAGCGGCAGGCTGATATAGCGCGACAGGCCATACAGATCGCCTACCGCCGCCACGCCCGAGAACTCGGACAGCAACGCGCCGCCCGTGGCCACCGCGAGGCCTGCGGCGGAGACCCAGCCCCAGAACCGGCCGAACGTC
The DNA here is from genome assembly GCA_964247705.1 of uncultured Acetobacteraceae bacterium. Lineage (GTDB taxonomy): Bacteria > Pseudomonadota > Alphaproteobacteria > Acetobacterales > Acetobacteraceae > LMUY01. The sequence goes on from CAXTVQ010000028.1 coordinate 55,912, forward strand.
TCACAGATCAGCTCGCCATGGCCGCGGCCGGTGTGGATGCCCAGCCGCACCGTCAGCTCCTGCGTGATATACAGGATCGGCATCAGCAGCACCTGGATCAGCAGCAGCCGGTAGCCCCACTGCGCGCCGCTCTGCCCCGCCGTGACCAAGCTGCCGACATCGGTGTCGGCCAGCATGACGACCAGACCCGGGCCGAACACGGCCAGCCAGCGCGCAACGCGATTGCCGCCGGGTCGCCCGAGAGTCGTGGGCATGGAATTGGCCATGGTGGGTCCGCTCCGATTGTTGTTGCGACTTACTTGCAACTACCGGCACCGTCAATCGTGCGCGCGCTGTTGTCAGCCGTGCGTGGCTGCGGGACAAGATCGTGGCCATGCCCGACCTCGTTTTGCACAACAGCCTGACCCGCCGGCGCGAGACGCTGGCGCCGCTCGACCCGGCGCATGTCCGCATGTACGCCTGCGGACCGACCGTGTACGACCGCGCGCATATCGGCAACGCGCGGCCCGAGGTGGTGAACGACGTGCTGGTGCGGCTGTTGCGCCACAAGTTCCCGCGCGTGACCTACGTGCGCAACATCACGGACGTGGACGACAAGATCAACGCGCGGGCGGCCGCGAGCGGGCAGACGATCGGCGCGGTGACCGAGCGCACGCTGGCCGACTACCACGCCGACATAGCGGCGCTGGGCGTGATCCCGCCGGATGTGGAGCCGCGGGCGACCGGGCACGTGCCCGAGATGATCGCGGTCATCGAACGCCTGATCGCCTCCGGCCACGCCTACCCGGCGGAAGGCCACGTGTTGTTCGCGGTGGCAAGCTACCCGGACTACGGCACGCTCTCCGGCCGCAGCCCGGACGAACTGCTGGCCGGCGCGCGGGTGGATGTGGCGCCGTTCAAGCGGGACCCGGGCGATTTCGTGCTGTGGAAGCCATCCACGCCGGACCTGCCGGGATGGGACAGCCCGTGGGGCCGCGGCCGGCCGGGCTGGCACATCGAGTGCAGTGCGATGGCATGGCGGTACCTGGGCGAGAGCTTCGACATCCACGCCGGCGGGTCCGACCTGTTGTTCCCGCACCACGAGAACGAACGCGCCCAATCCTGCTGCGCCTTCCCCGGCAGCAGCTTCGCCCGGATCTGGATCCACAACGGGATGTTGCGGATCGAGGGGCAGAAGATGTCCAAGTCGCTGGGCAATTTCTTCACGATCCGGGACGTGCTGGAGAAGGCGCCGGGCGAGGTGATCCGCCTGTTGCTGCTGCGCACGCACTACCGCGCGCCGCTGGACTTCACCGAGCACGCGCTGGAGGAGAGCCGGCGGGAGCTGGACCGGTTCTACCGCGCGCTCGGCCCGGGCGCGGCACCGGGTGAGGTGCCGGAAGCGGTGTTGGACGCGCTCTGCGACGACCTCAACACGCCCTTGGCGATCGCCGAGTTGCGCCGGCTGGCGGACGCGGCCCTGGCTGGCGACGCGGACGCAGCCTCGGCGTTGCGCGCGGGAGCGGGGATGCTTGGTTTGCTGGAGGCGGACCCGGCCGTATGGTTCCGTCAAGGAATCGATCCCGCATCGATCGAGCTGGCAATCGCCGAGCGCCTGGCCGCGCGCAAAGCTCGTGACTTCGCCCGTGCCGATGCGATCCGGGCGGAGTTGGCCGCGAATGGGATCACGCTCGAGGACGGCCCCAAGGGCACAACCTGGCGAGCAAGCGGCGGCCAGGCTGCCTCATGACCGGCCGTGACGGCGGCGCCGAACTGGCACCCATTCCCGGCAGCCCCGTCGTGATCCTCGTCCGCCCGCAACTGGCCGACAACATCGGCGCCGTCGCCCGTTGCATGGCCAATGGCGGATTGTTCCACCTCCGCCTGGTCGCCCCGCGGGACGGGTGGCCGCAGGAACGCGCCTGGCGCACCGCGTCCGGCGCCGACCGCATTCTGGACGCGCTGAGCCTGCACGACACGGTGGCGGACGCCGTCACCGACCTGCACCGCGTGTTCGCCACCTGCCCGCGCGACCGCCACATCATCAAACCCGTGATGACCGCCCGCGCGGCCGCCGTCGCGGTCCACGAGGCAGCGGCGCGGTCCCTGCGCACCGGCATCCTGTTCGGGCCGGAACGCGCCGGGCTCGACAACGACGACATGGCCGAAGCCGACACGCTCGTCCGCTATCCGCTGAACCCGGCGTTCTCATCGCTTAACCTGGCGCAGGCAGTCATGGTGATGGCCTACGAATGGTGGACCGCGGCCGACGAGACACCAGGCCGGGTGCTGATGACCAACGAGACCGAGGTCGCCACGAAAGGCGCGCTGGACGGGTTCCTGGACCATCTCATCGCCGAGCTGGACGCCTGCGCGTTCCTGCGGAATCTGCCGAAACGGCCGGGCATGGTGCGCAACATCCGCCATCTGTTTGAACGCGGCGAGGTGACGGAGCAGGAGATCCGCACCTTGCACGGCATCGTGGCCGAACTTTCACGCGGGCGGATGCAACGGGGCCGGCCCGAGGAGTAGGCTGCGGCAAAACGAAGGGAAGCCACCATGCCGAAGACCCCGGACTACTTTCACGGCAAGACCATCGTCATCACCGGCGCAGCCAGCGGCATCGGCCGGTCGACAGCGCTGATCTTCGCGCGCGAGGGGGCCAACGTCGTCTGTGCCGACATCAATGCCGACGGCGCCCGCCGCACGGCCGAGGCGGTGCAGCAGCAAGGCCGCAAGGCACTCGCCGTGCCGACGGACGTCACCTCCCGAACCGCCGTGGCTGCCATGATCCAGGCCGCGATCGCCGAGTTCGGCCGCGTCCACTTCCTGTTCAACTCGGCCGGCGCAGCACTGCGCCGGTCCAAGTTCCTCGACATCGACGACGCGCTGTTCGAGCAGACGTTCAAGCTCAACGTGAACGGCACGTTCTACGGCATGCAGGAAGTGCTGCCCCACATGCTGGATAACGGCGGCGGCGTGATCGTCAACGTGGCCAGCATGTCCCACAAGCGGGGCGGGCCCGGCACATCCATCCACTACGCGGCGGCGAAAGGGGCCGTGCTGACGATGACGCTTGGCGTCGCGCGCGAATTCGCCGAGCGGGGCATCCGCGCGCTGTCGATCTCGCCGGGTCCGATCGCCACCCCGTTCCAGGAGGCCGCGCAGACGTCCGCCGAGGTCGTCGAGCGCTTCCGCCAGGACGTGCCGATGAAGCGCTTCGGCGAGCCGGAGGAGATCGGCGAACTGGTGCTGTTCATGTGCTCGGACGCTTGCGAGTTCATGACCGCCGACACCGTCTATGTCAGCGGCGGCGGGGGTTGGCGCTAAGCGCCGGCCCGGTCGGATCGCCGCCCGCAACAAACCCCCCATGTGCCGGTGTGGGTTCCACCTGGGCACCGGGTGCTCCAACATAGGTTTATGGCGGACAATTACCTGCGTGGCGGCGCGCTCATGCTGGGCGCGACCGTGATGTTCTCGATGTCGGACACGATGGCCAAGTATGTGACCGAGCAGGTTCCCGCGATCGAACTGGCGACCATCCGCTATGCCGTGTTCGTGGCAATGGCCAGCAGCAGCCTATTGCGGCGCCGGCGGGCTTCGGTACGGAGCCGGCGGCCAGGGCTGCAGATCATCCGGGGCGTAGGCGTGGTGGGCAGCGCCGTCGCCTTCATCCTGTCGCTCGGTTACCTCCCGATCGCGGAAGCCACGGCGCTCAACTTCGTCACCCCGTTGCTGATCACCGTGCTCGCCATTCCCGTGCTGGGCGAGGTGGTGCGGCCGCAGGGCTGGGTCGCCGTGCTGATCGGCTTCCTGGGCATGCTCGTCGTCATCCGCCCAGGGGTCGGCGGCCTACACCCCGCGGCGTTGCTGGTGCTGCTGTCCTCGCTGTGCTGGTGCATCGCGATGTTGTCGACCCGGCGGCTGGTGGGCGTGGACCGGTCCAGCACGACGCTGCTGTGGACGGCTGTCACCGGCTTCGTGCTGCTGCTGTGCGCCGTGCCGTTCTTCCTGGCGCCGCTCACCCTGCGGCAGGCAGGGTTATGCCTGGCCGTCGGCATCGTCGCCTCCACCGGGCAGTGGCTGGCGGTGCTGGCCTACCGCTATGCCCGTGCAACGGTGCTGGCGCCGCTGACCTACGCACAACTGATCTGGTCGTCGGTGCTCGGTCTGCTGGTGTTCGGCACCGTTCCCGACCGCTGGGTGTTGGTCGGAGCGGTGATCATCGCGGCGAGCGGCTTGTATGTGGTACACCTCGAACGGGTGCGGGTCGCAGCACTCCGGACGGGTGCGATCTAAGGCTGCAGCTGCTTGGCCAGACGCCGCGCCAACAGCCAGCCGATGATCCCGGAGCACGGGCCGCCGATGCAGATCAGGATCAGCCCGAAATACACCCCGCCCAGCATCATCGAGATGCCGATCCCCAGGAACATCCCGCCGATGATCCCCCCCGTCACGCCGGAGGCCACGCCGAGCCAGATGATTTCGCCGCGATTGATCATGCCAGCCACATGACCCGGCCCCGCTTGTTTGACAAGCCGGTCTGGTTTGACAAGCCGGGGTCCTGGGCGTAACCCCCGCCCACTGCCGGGAACGTGGACGGGCCTTGAGGGCCTGCGCCCGCCGATCGCTATTGTCGGCCTACCGGTGCAACAACGCACCCCGAGCCAACTTGGGGGCGCATAGAATGGACTACCGCCGCAATGACCAAGCGTACCGAGTCGAAGTATAAGATCAACCGCCGCCTGGGCGTGAACCTTTGGGGCCGCGCCAAGTCTCCGATCAACAAGCACGATTACGGCCCCGGTCAGCATGGCCAGCGCCGTAAGCAGAAGCCGACCGATTTCGGCATCCAGTTGATGGCCAAGCAGAAGCTCAAGGGCTACTACGGCAACATCGGCGAGAAGCAGTTCCGCAAATACTACGACGAGGCCGTGCGCCGTAAGGGTGACACCTCCGAGAACCTGATCGAGCTGCTGGAGCGCCGGCTGGACGCCGTGGTGTACCGTCTGAAATTCGCAATTACCCCGTTCGCCGCACGCCAGTTCGTCAACCACGGCCATGTGCACGTGAACGGCAAGCGTGTGAACATTCCCTCCTACCTGCTCAAGGACGGCGACGAGATCGAGGTGCGCGAGAAGTCCAAGCAACTCGCCGTGCTGCTGGACAGCACGCAGAGCATCGAGCGCGACGTTCCGGAGTATCTGGACGTCGACCACCGCGCGATGAAGGGCAAGTTCAATCGCGCCCCGAAGCTTACGGATGTGCCGTATCCGGTGCAGATGGAGCCGAACTTGGTGGTGGAGTTCTACTCGCGGTAAGTGA
>CAXTVQ010000029.1:0-59618 GCA_964247705.1 uncultured Acetobacteraceae bacterium
AGGCGCTGGCGGTGGCGTTTCCGGCCGCCGCACTCCATCTGTTCGACGCGCAGAATGGGCGGCGTTTGGCCGCCTGAGCGCCTGGACCCGTATCTCATGCGTGAACGGCTGCGGCGTACCATCATGTTCGTGCTGCTGATCGCGGGCGTGCTCACCCTGGTGCTGGGCCTGTCACGGGTGAACGCCACGCTACGCTTCGTCCGGGAAGCCGCGAGTGCAGAGGGCCAGGTCGTGACGTTCGGACCCGGCGACGCACACGCCGTGGTCCGGTTCAAGCCATCGTCCGGCGACGTGGTCGATGTCTCGCGCAGTGACCTGACCGGTGGCGCGCATGGGGGCGACACCGTGAAACTGCTGTATCTGCCCGACAACCCGGGCGCCACCGTGCGGCTGGACCGGATGGACGCGCTTTGGCTACCGGGTGGAGGGATCGCGGCAATCGGGCTGGTGTGCCTGTTGCTGTCGGGCCTGGTCGCGCGGTCTCGGCCTGGACGCGGCGTGACACGGGGTGTGTCGCGATCCATCACGTGAGACGCTGCCGCGCTTGGGGCTAGCCACCACTCGATTGTCTCGTTAAGCCAGCCGCGACGGAGGATCCGATGAGCTATACCCGCGCCGAGGTGGACGAAGCCGAGTACGAGGATCGCCGTGGGTTCGTGCTTCCGGACATGAACCGGATTGCCAAGGTGGCGGCTTGGTCCGTCGTTAACGCGGTTCTGGTGTTCTGCGAGCATCTTGCTGAGTTATTCGCGCCGTTGCTTTTGTTGGCCGGCGCCGTGTGGTGGGCGGTTCCGCGCGCGCTCGAGGCAATCACTCTGGACGGGCAGGCGAACGACCTACTGCAGATCGTGCGCAGCCATGTGCCGCACGATATCTATGTCGATGGCAGTTACTACTCCGCAGGCACATTGATCTGGGATGGGGTGAAGCTGATCGCCGTGGTCGCGATCTGCCGTACCCTGTCGGTGGCGCTGACGACGCTGCTGTTGGACCGCAGGTAGGCTAGGCCGCCGGCCGCGTTCGCTCGCTCTCGGTCCGTAACTGCCCGCACGCCGCCAGAATATCCCGCCCCCGCGGTGTGCGCACCGGGCTCGAGAACCCGGCCTCCATCACCACCCGCGCAAACCCGTCCAGCCGCTCGCGCGTGCTCGGCAAATAGGCGCTGCCCGGCCACGGATTGAACGGGATCAGGTTCACCTTCGCCGGTATGCCGGCGATCAACCGGACCAGCTCCCGCGCGTCCGCCTCCGTGTCGTTGATCCCGCGCAGCATGACGTATTCGAACGTGATCCGCCGCGAGTTGGACGCCCCCGGATACCGCCGGCACGCCGCCAGCAGTTCCGCGATCGGGTACTTGCGGTTCAGCGGCACGATCTCGTCACGCAGATCGTCGCGCACCGCGTGCAGCGACACCGCCAGGTTCACCCCCAGCTCCTCGCCGCAGCGGTCCATCATCGGTACAACGCCCGAAGTGGATAGCGTGATGCGCCGGCGGGACAGGCCGATGCCTTCGCCGTCCATCACGATCTGCATCGCGCGGGCGACGTTCTCGTAGTTGTACAGCGGCTCGCCCATGCCCATCAGCACGATGGTGGACAGCAACCGCGGGGTCTCGCCGCGTGGGGAGGGCCACTCGCCGTAGGCATCGCGCGCCGCCATAAACTGGCCCACGATTTCGGCCGCACCCAGGTTGCGCACCAGCCGCTGCGTGCCCGTGTGGCAAAACCGGCAGGACAGCGTGCACCCGACCTGGGAGGAGATGCACACCGCACCGCGGTCCTCCTGGCGGTCAGGGATGTAGACCGTCTCCGCCTCTTGCCCGTCGCGGTAGCGGAACAGCCACTTGCGCGTGCCGTCGGTGCTGGTCTGCTCGGTGGCGACGCTGGGCCGGCCGATGACGAAACGCTCGGCCAGTTTCTGTTGCAGCGGCCGGGCGATGGAGGACATGGCGGCGAAATCGGTGGCGCCCTGGTGGTAGATCCAGTGCCAGATCTGCTTGGCGCGGAACGCTTTTTCGCCGATGGCGGCCAGTTCGGCGATGAGTTCCTCGCGCGTCAGGCCCACGAGTTCGCGCCGCCCGTCTGGCAAGGCCACTGGTGGCGGAGAGAACAGGGCGGACTTCGCGAGAATCCGGTCGCGATCTGCGTCGGTGAGATTGGCTGTGCCGGGGAGGATTACGGACACGCTCAGCCCCGGCCGTTACCGGTGCAGGCCTTGTTGATTGCGGCGTAGGCGGGCGAGAAGCCGCGCATGTTGAAGGTGTCGGTGACGACGGTGCCGCGCGGGCCGGGCGATTTCGCGACCGCCTGCCGCGCCCGCTCGAACGTGCCGACGGTGGCGTGGCCGTCGCGCGCGAAGGCGGAGCGCTGGCTGGTGTAGAACGGCAGTGTGTTGCCCTCGACCTGCAGTGTCACCTCGGCGTTGGGGGCGTAGGCGAACCCGGCACTGATCGCCACCGCATCGCGCACGCCGCCGGGCCGTTGGGTCACGGTGAGCACGACATCCCCCCGTCCCGGAAGCGGGGGGGTGGAAGTCGCGGCACGGGTGAAGGCGTAGCACACGGTCTGCCCCGCTTCCTGATGCTCGGCGGCGGTCCAGTCCTCGAAATGGCCGATCGCGCGCGGTGCGGCGGGTGCCGGGTGGGTGGCGTGCGATGGCGGGGCAGGGCGCGGCCTGCTCTGCGCCCAGGCTTGCGCGAGGGAAGCCTGCGCGGCGGGCATGGCGACGAAGGCCGCGAGCAGGTACAAGGGAATGGATCGCATGGCGCACAAATACGGTGGGGGCGGGCCGGCGACAAGAAGGGCGACGAGAAGCGGGTGGGCGACGAAGCGGGGCCGGCAGCGTTAAGCTATGTGAAACTTGGGCACAGGGAGAACCAGCATGCCGACCGAAGAGCATCACGCCGAGGCGCTGATCGAGACAGCCCGGCTCGAGCTGGACCGGGCGCATCGTGCGGCCTTGGGGATGGAGGCGGGCGAGGTGCGCCGCGGACTGGAGCTTGCCATGGCCGCGTTGCGCGAGTTGGCCAGTGTGCAGCCGGAGCCGTACGATGCGCTGGCGGGCCGGCTTGCGACGGCGCTGGGCGATTTGGACGCAGGGTCGCTGATGGAGATGGAGAAGATCATCGAGGCAGTCCGGAAGGAGATTGAGGCTTGAGGTCCTGGCCCTAAGGCGGAGTGCAGTTGCCGTGAACGCGGTTGCCGCCACCATGGCGGCACGGACCATGATCGCCACGAAGACACTGCGCCGCCCAAGGAATGGGTTGAAGCCCTGGCCGAAGATGTTCCAAAAACTTCAAAGGGAAGCAATTGACTAGCCCCGCCCCAACCATTCCGGACGGTTCAGCCGAAACGTGGGATCGCCATGACCGCGCGCCGGCGGCAACGGCTCGGCCCCACCGGCAGCGACGGGCCGGTCGGCAAAGCGGCCGTGCTGGATCAGCCGATCATACAGAACGATCGCGCCCGCCACGGCGAGATTGAGCGCGAACCGGGTCGGAATCCGCACCACGTGGCGGCAGCGGGCCAGCATCGCCGGTGACAGGCCGGAGCGCTCCGGACCCAGCACATAGGCGGCATTCAGTGGGTGGCGGAAGGAGGGCAACTCCGCCGCGTCCTCTAGCAACTCGATGCCGACCAGGGCGCAGCCTTCCGGTAGCTCCATGGCCTCCACGCCCACGAAACGCCACAACGGGACGTGCGCCGGGGTACCCGCCGTGTCCGCACGGCGCGCGTCACGATGGTCGATCCCGGCGCCGACGCTGAAGCAGAACGCCGCCCCGAACGCATGCGCCGTCCGCAGCAGGGCGCCCATGTTGGCGGACTTGCTGATCCCTTCGGCGCCAATGCCGAAATAACCCCGTGATCTGGCGAGCGTCATGCGCGCGGGATAGGTGTTCACCATGACGGACGCAACCGACACCCGGCTGGCGGCGCAGTACGAGGCCTTTCCCTACCCGGCGCGCGACGCAGGGGACGAGGTGCGGCGGCTCGTCGTCGGCAGCCCGAGCCATCTGCGGGAGATCGATCACTGGGTGTTCGGCGCCGCCCGTCCCCGTGCCCGCCCTCTGAACGCATTGGTGGCAGGGGGCGGCACCGGCGACGGCACGATCATGCTGGCGCAGCACATGGCGATGCTCGGGCAGCCCGGCCGGGTCACCTATCTGGACCGGTCGCTGGCCGCCTCGGCCGTGGCGAAGGCCCGCGCCAAGGTCCGTGGGCTGGACATCGCCTGGGTGGAGGCATCGCTGCTGGAGCTGCCCGGCTCCGGGCTAGGGCCGTTCGACTACATCGATTGCTGCGGCGTGCTGCACCACCTGCCGGATCCGGCGGCGGGGCTGCGCGCGCTCCTATCTGTGCTGGCGCCCGGCGGCGGATTGGGCCTGATGGTCTACGCCCCTTATGGCCGGACCGGGGTGTACGAGCTGCAGCACGCGCTGCGGCTGCTTGCACCGGAGGACGAGCGGCCGGCGGCGCGGCTGGACGCGGCCCGCCGGGTGATGCGCCATCTGCCGGACTCGGCTTGGCTACGGCGCAACACGTTGTTCGCCGACCACCTCACGGGCGGGGATGCCGGGCTGTACGACCTGCTGCTCAACCCGCGGGACCAGGCCTTCACCGTCAGCGCGTTCCACCGCCTGCTGAGCGAAGCCGGGCTGGCCGTGAGCGCCTGGATGGAGCCGATGCGCTACGACCCGGCGCTCTATCTGCCGGATGCCAAGCTGCGCGCCCGCATCGCCCAGCTCGGCGCGGTGGAGCGGGCGGCGCTGGCAGAGGCGTTATGCGGCAACATGAGCACCCATGTCGTCTACGCCGTGCGCGAGGCGGATGCGCCGGCGGCGCCGGACGAGGCCGCGCCCGGGGCGGTGCCGGTGATGCGGGAGATGGCGGGGGAGGAGCTGGCCAAGCATATCCGCCCGGACGGCACGCTCCCGTTCCTGTTCGACGGGCTGCGCGTGCCGGTGCCGTTGCCGCCGCTGGCAGCGGCGATTCTGCGGCTGATCGACGGCCACCGCAGCGTGGGCGAGATCGGGAGCGCGCTGGCCGGCCGGGTCGGGCCGGAGGCATTCACCCGGGCGTGGGCGGACACCTGGCGGCCGCTTTCGGCACTGAACCGCGTGCTGCTGGCCCCCCCAGCTTGAAATCCCCGCCTTGATCATCGTGATCTTCGGCGCGGGCGTGTTGGCCGGCGGGCGCCCGAGCCGGACGTTGCAGGCCCGGGTCGAAGTCGCCTTCCGCTGCGGCGGCCCCCATGCGCGCTATATCCCGACAGGAGCGATCGGCCGCCATCCCCCCTCGGAGGCGCGGGTGATGGCAGGACTGCTGGCCGGGCTCGGGGTGCCGGAGAGCCAGATCACGCTCGAGGAGACGGCGACGGACACGCTCAGTTCCGCGCTGGCCTGCGCCCGGCTGCTCGCAGGCGAAACGGGGCCGGTTCGGGTCGCATCCAGCGGCTACCATCTGCCGCGCTGCCTGTTGCTGATGCGGATGGCGGGCGTGCGGGCCACGCGGTGTCCGCCACCGCCGCCGCCAGTCTGGCCATGGTATTGGCGGCTGCGGGAAATGGCGGCCTTGCCGTATGATGCTTTATTGATGGCGCTGCGCCGCGTGGGCCTCTGACGAACTCCGGCCGCTGGGCCACGTTGTTTCGGTATCAAATGAGAGGAACCCCGCGATGAGCATGTTCGGTTCGATCATGTCCAAGATTTTCGGCCACCCAGCGGCTGCCCCCGCCGTGGCCCAGGCCGCTGCCGAGCCGTCCGCGATGCCGACCGACACCACGGTGCAGCAGCCGGTCGCTTCCGCCCCCACCTCGCCCGGGGCGCCTGCCGAGCCGGTGGATGTCGGCGCGGTGCTGGCCCACATGGCATCTGCGAACGGGCAGAAACTGAACTACCAGACGTCCATCGTGGACCTGCTCAAGTTGCTCGACCTCGATAGCAGCCTGGAGGCCCGCAAGACGCTCGCGGGGGAACTGCACTACACCGGCAGCACCGAGGACAGCGCCGCGATGAATATGTGGTTGCACAAGGAAGTCATGTCCAAGCTCGAGCAAAACGGCGGCGTGGTGCCGGCGGAGCTGAAGGGCGCATGATCAACATCCCACGCCGGGCAGTCGTTGCCGGACTGGCGCTCGCTCCGGCGTTGGCGCGGGCGGCGGACGGGCTCGCGTGGGATTTCAGCTTCCCGTCGCTGGACGGCGGCACTTTGGATTTCGCAAAGCTGCGTGGCCGGGTGCTGCTGGTGACCAACACCGCCTCATTCTGCGGCTTCGCGCCGCAGTTCACCGCGCTGGAGGCGTTGAACACGAACCGGGGCAGCGACGGGCTGACGGTGGTCGGCATGCCCAGCAACGACTTCGACCAGGAGGCGGACAGCGATGCCAAGGTGAAGCAGTTGTGCGAGCTGACCTACGGCGTCGATTTCCCGATGGCGAGCCTGACGCATGTGCGCGGCCAGCGGGCAAACGCATTCTACACCTGGGTGCGGGCGCAGCGCGGGTGGGAGCCGGACTGGAACTTCAACAAGGTCGTGATTGGGCGGGACGGGCGCATCGCCGCGTTGTTCCGGGCGCCGGACGAGCCCGATGGCAAGGCGGTGCAGGGTGCGATCGGACAAGCCTTGACCGGAATGGCCTAACGTCGCCGCCTATTCTCTCCAAAGGGATGCCGATCATGTTCACCGAAGTCGTCGTGGCCATCTATGAGACGGACGAGGACGCCGAGAAAGCTGTGGCCGAGATGGCGGCGGCGCATGTCCCCGCGTCATCGATCCATCGGCACACCAGGGCCGACAGCCCCGCGAGCACCGGTGCAGCGTCGGACCAGCCGCATGGTTTCTGGCATCGGCTGTTTGGCGGACACAGCAGCGATCATCCGATTTACGACCATGCCTTGCATAATGGCGGCAATGTCGTGACGGTGACGAACGTGCCCGGCCACGACATGGCGCCGGTGATGGCGATCCTGGAACGGCACAACCCGGTCGACGTCGACGAACAGGCAGTGAGCTTCACCGGCATAGCCCACGATCCGGACCCGGTGGTGAGTGGCGCGGATGAGCCGCTCGTCAACCAAGGCGGCCCGCGCGTGCGCCGTTTCGCCGTCCCGGGCACCTGACTACCCGGCGATCTTGCGCACGACCGTCACAGCGTCGGTGGACGACCAGTCCGCCGCCCCCTCCAGCCAGCCCAACTCGTTGCCGCCACGGTCGATCAGCAGCGTCGTAGGGATGCCGTTCACCCCAAGCTGGTGCGCCATTTGGCTGCGTGGGTCCAGCAGCACCGGGAGGTTTTTGATACCGCGGTCGGCGTAGAATCTCTGCACCACCGCCGCTCCTCCCCGGTCCGAGGAGACAGGCAGCACCACGATGCCGTCCTTGGCCACCAATGCCGCCAGATCATCCAACGCCGGCATCTCGCGCACGCAGGGGACGCACCACGTGGCCCACATGTTCAAGACGACGGCTTTGCCCGCATAGTCCGACAACGACCGCACCGTGCCGTCGGCGGTGGTGAAGTGCAGGTCGAGCTTCTTCGGATCATGCAGCGCGTGCAACGAGTCGATGCCCAGCAGTTCCTGCGCACGCGGTTTGCGGAGCGGGAGTGCCAAGGCTAGGGTCCCGGCCGCCGCAGCCGCGGTCGCGGCCAAAGCGCGGCGTGTCACATCGGTCATCAGGATAGGTCCTTGTCGAACAGCGACCCAGAACGTCGGAACGCCGCCGCCAACGCGCAATGGGGCGGGCGCTTCGCGGCCGGGCCTTCGGTGATCATGGCGGAGATCAACGCCTCGATCGGCTTCGACCGCAAGCTCTGGCGCCAGGACATACGCGGCTCGCTGGCCCACGCCGCCATGCTGGCCCGTGCCGGGATCCTCACCCAGGCGGACGAGGCGGCCATCCGCGACGGCCTGGCCGCGATCGGGGCGGAGATCGAGGCCGGGCGGTTCAGCTTCGACGAGGCGCTCGAAGACATCCACATGAACATCGAGGCGCGGCTGACCGAGCGCATCGGCGAGGCCGGCAAGCGCCTGCACACCGCCCGCAGCCGCAACGACCAGGTAGCGACCGACTTCCGCCTCTGGGTGCGCGACGCGCTGGACTCGCTGGACGCGCAAGTGGCCGAGCTGATGCATGCCTTGGCCGACCGTGCGGCCGAGCATGCGGCGGACCCGATGCCGGGATTCACCCACCTGCAGGCCGCCCAGCCCGTCACCTTCGGCCACCATCTGCTGGCCTATGTGGAAATGCTGCACCGGGACCGCGGCCGGATGGCCGATGCGCGCCGCCGGCTGAACGAGTGCCCGCTCGGGGCGGCGGCGCTGGCCGGCACCTCCTTCCCGATCGACCGGCATGCCACGGCGGCCGCACTCGGCTTCGACCGGCCGAGCGCGAACTCGCTGGATGCCGTGTCGGACCGCGATTTCGCGCTCGAGTTCCTGTCGGCCGCCGCGATCTGCGCCATCCATATCTCGCGCCTGGCGGAGGAGATCGTGATCTGGTGCTCGGCCCCGTTCGGCTTCGTGCGGTTGTCGGACGCGTTCACCACGGGCTCCTCCATCATGCCGCAGAAGCGCAACCCGGACGCGGCGGAGCTGGCGCGGGCCAAGGTCGGCCGGATCATGGGCGCGCTGGTGGCGCTGCTGACGGTGATGAAGGGCCTGCCGCTCGCCTACGCCAAGGACACGCAGGAGGACAAGGAGCCGGTGTTCGACGCGGCGGACGCACTTTCGCTCAGCCTAGCGGCGATGGCGGGAATGGTGCGGGACCTGGTGCCGGACACCGGGCGGATGCGGGCCATGGCAGGCAGCGGGTTCTCCACCGCGACGGACCTGGCGGACTGGCTGGTGCGGGTGCTGCATCTGCCGTTCCGCACCGCCCATCATGTGACGGGACGGCTGGTTGCGGCAGCGGAGGCGAAAGGCATCGACCTTGCCGGGTTGAGCCTGGCCGAGATGCAGGCGGTGGAACCGGGCATCACGCAGGCGGTGTTCGACGTGCTGGGCGTGGACGCCTCGGTCGCATCGCGCACCAGCTACGGCGGTACGGCGCCGGAGAACGTGGCCCGGGAAGCCGCTCGGTGGCAGGCGGTATTGAAGAAGGCGGGGGCATGAGGGCGGGGTTGGTCGTGCTGCTGGCGGCTTTGGCGCTGGCAGGGTGCGGGAAGAAAGGTTCGCCTTCGCCGCCGGGTCCCGCGGACCAGATTACATTCCCACGGAGTTACCCGACGCACTAGGCCGACGGTGCCCTTCCTACTGGTGAACGGGTTTCGCCCCCCCTAATCTGTTCTCCATGGACGCACTTGCCCGGCAGATCGACGCCGACGAGCCTACCACTGCCGAACTTTTGGCCAGTCGGCCGGCGTTGCGGATGGACCCGCTCGACGGCCTGTTGCTGGAGGGCGTGCCGCTGGCCGCAATCGCGGCCGCAATGGGCACGCCGTGCTGGGTGATGTCGGCCGGGACGCTGAGGCGCCGCTTGGCCCGGCTGCAGGACGCGTTTTCCCCGCTGGGCGCCCATGTCCATTACGCGGTGAAGGCCAACGACCATCTGGCGGTGCTGCGGATCATGGCGGCTGGCGGCGCCGGGGCGGACGTGGTGAGCGGCGGCGAGTTGCGCCGCGCATTGCTGGCAGGTGTGCCGCCGGGCCGCATCGTGTTCTCGGGCGTGGGCAAGACGGCGGCGGAACTGCGCGAGGCAGCGGAGGCCGGGATCGCCCAGATCAACGTGGAGAGTGCCGAGGAGCTGGCGATGGTCTCGGCCGTAGCCTCCTCCTCGGGGCATACCGTGCCGGTTGCGCTACGCATCAACCCGGACGTGGATGCGGGCACCCACGCGAAGATCACGACGGGGCGGGCGGACAACAAATTCGGCGTCGGGCTGGATGCGGCGGCGTTCCTCTATGCCCATGCCGGTTCGCTGCCCGGAGTGCGGCCGGTTGGTCTGGCGCTGCATATCGGCAGCCAGATCGCGGCGATGGCGCCCTACCGCGCGGCATACGGCAGGATTGCGGACCTGGTGCGGTCGTTACGGGCAGCGGGACACGCCGTTACCCGGCTGGATTGCGGCGGCGGGCTGGGCATCAGCTACCGGCATGAGGTGGAGGGATCACCCATGGCCCTGGCGGGGGCGATCGGGGCCACGCTGGGGGGGCTCGGCCTCGAACTCATGATCGAACCCGGCCGTTGGCTGGCGGGCCCGTCTGGCTTGCTGCTGACGCGGGTGGTGCTGACCAAGACAACGGGCGCGCTGCGTTTCACCGTGCTGGATGCCGCGATGAACGATCTGCTGCGCCCCGCGATGTATGACGCCTGGCACGGGATCGTGCCCGTGTCCGCCGCCGACGCTGCTGCGCCGACCCATCCTTCGGATGTCGTGGGCCCGGTCTGTGAGACCGGGGACACCTTCGCGCGACGACGCCCGCTTCCTGCGTTCCAGCCTGACGCGCTGGTGGCGATCCTGGACACGGGTGCGTATGGTTCGGTCATGAGCTCCACCTATAACGCCCGCCCGCTGGCGGCCCAGGTGATGGTCGATGGCGAGCGCTGGGCGATGACCCGGCCGCGCCAACCGGTCGAGGCACTCTGGGCGTCCGAAACCGTTCCCGCATGGTTGCCCGCCAGCGTGCCGGCATGAGCGCCACCACGCAGGATCTGCGTGCCAGGTTGGAGCGGCGCCGGGCGCAGGGACGCCGGGTGCTGTGGGTCGAGCGGATGTGGCCTGCGCTATGGCCCGCGTTCGGTCTGATCGGGGCCTGGTTGGCGCTCTCGTTGTTCGATCTGCCGCAGATGCTGCCGGCGTCGTGGCATTTGGGCGCGCTCGTGCTGCTGGTAGCCGCGATCGTGGCCAGCGTGTGGTACGGCGTGCGCCGGATCGTACGGCCGACCGATGCGGAGGTGGACCGCCGGCTGGAACTCACCTCAGGCGTGCGGCACCGCCCGCTCGTCGTCCTGGATGACCGGCCGGCGTCCTCCGACCCGGCTACGGTCGAGTTGTGGCAGGCCCACATCGCGCGTGCGGCCGCTCAGGTTGCCCGGTTGCGCGCCGGATGGCCGCATCCTGGCATTCCCCAGCGCGACATCCGCGCCATGCGGGCGGCATTGGCCGTGCTGCTGGTGGCCGGGCTGGTGGTGGCCGGGCCGGACGCGCCAGGCCGGCTGCTGCGCGGGATCTGGCCGGGTCTGCCGAGCGGCCCCGCGACACCGGCGCCGCAACTGCAGGTATGGCTGACGCCCCCTGCCTATACCGGGGTGGCGCCGATCTTCCTGCACCCTGGCGAGCCCGCACCCGCGGTGCCGTATGGATCGCACTTGACGGTGAACCTGACGGGCGGGTCGGCCCAGCCCACGATGAGCTATGGCGATCAGGCGACTGCGTTTGCAACGCTGGACCAGTCCAGTTGGCAAGCGGAGCGCGACGTGACGCAGGACGGCGCTCTCGTCGTTGATCGGCGAGGCGGCGAGCTTGGCCGCTGGACGTTGGCGGTGATCCCGGACGAGCC
Organism: uncultured Acetobacteraceae bacterium; assembly: GCA_964247705.1. Classification (GTDB taxonomy): domain Bacteria; phylum Pseudomonadota; class Alphaproteobacteria; order Acetobacterales; family Acetobacteraceae; genus LMUY01. The sequence continues at coordinate 11,497 of CAXTVQ010000029.1, forward strand.
GCCGGCCGTAGCGTGGGCCGAGGCGCCAGGTGCAGTGCGTGGCCGCCGGCTGCAAACGCGGCTGCCATGGACGGTGGCGGACGATTACGGCGTGGTGTCCCTGCAGGCGGAATTGCGGCTGAAGGATCGCCCGGCGGCGCCGCCTCTGGTCGTGAATATTCCATTGCCGGGAGGCGCGCCGAAGCAGGCCAAGGGGGCCAGCTTGCAGGATCTGACCGCCAATCCCTGGGCAGGGCTGCCGGTCGTGGGCACGCTGGTCGCCAAGGATGCACCGGGCCACCGCTCAACCAGCCCCGAGGCAACATTCACGCTGCCGGAACGGCCGTTCAAGAACCCAGTGGCGCGCGCCGTACTCGACATCCGCAAGCGCCTGAGCCTGTCGCCCGAGGATCATGGCCAAGCTGCCTCGGACCTGTCGGCGCTGGCTGGCGCGCCCGAGGCATTCGACAACAATAACGGCGTCTTCCTTGCGATGACCGCGACGGCCACGCTGCTTGAACGGAGCGGCGCGCCGGCGGACATCGCCGAGGCGCAGAGCCGCCTTTGGGCCTTGGCGCTCCAGTTGGAGGATGATGCAGTCGCGCGCACCGCCCAGGCCGTGCAGGCCGCACGCCAGGCGTTGGCTCAGAGCGTGCAGAAGGGCGACCAGACGGATATGGACCGCAAGGCGGACGCTTTACGCCGCGAGATCCAGAAGCATCTGCAGGCCTTGGCCGAACGTGCCCGGAAGGAAGGCACGCTGATGCCGTTCGATCCCTCCGAGCGGACGCTGAACCAGCAGGATTTCGACAAGCTGACGCAGGAGATGAAGGACGCCGCGAAGGCTGGCCGCATGGACGAGGCACAGCAGAAGATGCAGCAACTCGAGCGCATGCTGGACCAGTTGAAGCAGGCGGAGGCGAACCCGAGCCAGGACCGCCAGCAAGCCCGGCAGCAGCGCCAGCGCGGCCAGCAGCAGATGGGTGCGGCGGAGGACATGGTGCAGCGCGAAGGCACCATGAAGGGCCGCGCGGCCGGGCGCCAATCTGCTCAGGACAAGGCGGCTGAGGATAAACCGGGCCGCGAGACGGATAGCAAGCAACAGCAGGCACTGCGGCGGGCGCTCGGTCAGATGATGCAGAACTTTGCCGATCTGACGGGCAAGGTGCCGGACCAGTTGAGCCAGGCGGACATCGCGATGGACCAGGCTGGCCAAGCGCTCGGCAAATCCGACGACAAGGGCGCTGCCGCCGCCCAGCAGCGTGCGATCGACGCTCTGCAGAAGGGCGAGCAGCAAATGAGCCAGCAGATGGCATCGTCGCTCGGCATCTCGGTGCAACCCGGCGAGGGTGAGGGTCAGGGTGACGGCCCGGGCGACCAGATGGCCGGCAACGACGGCCAGGGTGACGATCAAGGCGACAACCCAGGCGGCCGTGGGGACCGGGACGCCGATGCGGGCGAGCCCGGCCAGGATGGAGACCCGTCGCAGGACGTGCCGCGCGATCCGTTAGGCCGCCCGACGAAGGACGGCACCTCGGGCCGGGCAGATGGCGGAGACGTTCACGTGCCGGACCAGATGGAACAGGCGCGGACGCGGGAAATCCAGTCCGAGCTACGCCGCCGCGAGGGAGAGCGGACCCGGCCGCCGAGCGAACTGGACTATATCGACCGGTTGCTGAAGGCGTTCTAGTCGTCCGAGCCCTGACGCTCACAACCCGAGCGGCAGGGTTACTCGGCTTACGACTAGCGGACCGACACCTGCGCCCATCCACCCCGTCGCTGCTCACGGGCGGCTCGCTGTGCTTCGGCATAAAGCGGGGGCGCTCCATCTGTCACGACTGCGCTGCCGTTCAGTAGATAGAGTTGCGCGACGTCACGCCCCTCAGGCGTGATGCAACCGAAACTCGTCGTGTCGTGTGGGATGCAGCGGAGCGCTACGCCGTGGAGCGTGTCGAGCAAGGCCGCCTCCATTGCGGCCAACTCGGGGCCGCTGCCGGGCGGGGCCTGCACGCCGGCCAAGGGATACGCGGCACCGTTGATGATTACCCGCAGGTCGGGGGTGACCGTCTCGACGGGACCCGAGACGGTATTGCGCTGCGCCCAGGTTTGCCATGGCTCCACGCTGCCGGCGGCCGGCACGTAGCCCGTGCGGTTACCGGCACGTACCTGCAGCCACGCCGTGTCGGACAGTACCTTGGCCTGCACTTGCACCTCGGTCCCAGGATCGAGCACGGCTACCGTGTCGGCGGACGTCGACGGAGCAGCCGCCAGCGCCGTCTCCGTCGCTATTACGCCGCGGTCGAACGGCGCCCCCACCCGGCGTAGCGGCGCCGGGGTCAGATCGATGTCGATCGTCGCCGGCTCGCCATGGACGGCGTTGAGCGTCACCACCTTACCGACATAACCGTTCAGCGAGACGGAGATGTCGTAGCTGCCCGGCTCCAGATCGGCACTGAACGGGGTCTTGCCGTGGTTGCGCCCGGCATAGGCGATCGTGGCGCCGGGCGGGTCCGTGGTCAGCGTCAGATGTGCCGGCAGTTCCCGCGCAGTCAGATCCACTATGGCCGCGGCATGGCCGGTGAGGCTGACCGTGCGCGGGTCAACGCTCCAGCCGGGTTTGGCGAACGACACTTTCAGCGCGCCACGCGGAACGGAGAGCGTCTCGCCCGGCGCCCCCGCCGGCCGGTCGTTCACCAGCACCTGCCCGCCCTGCACCGGCGTTCCGTTCGGCGCGTGCACACGGACAACGAGGTCCGCGCTCACCGGCCTGCCCAAGTTGAACAGCAACGCGCCGACCGCAATGACGAGCAAGGCGAACAGCCAAGACCACCAGGACGAACGCCGACCCGGCCGGACGCGCACGGGTGCGACGGGGGGCGGGACCGGCGGTGGATCCAGGACCGGTTCGACCGGCATGGCAACCTCGGCCGCCGATGGTGCAGTGACGTTCGGCACCAGGGGGATCGGTTGTGGTGGCGCGCGTTTCGGGTCTGTGGCGGGGGATGGGTCCGGGCGCTGGGACGCACCGCAGAACGGGCAAAAAGGCACCTTGCTGCCGAACGGCCTGGCACAGCCGACACACCGCAGTCTGTCAGCCGCCGGGCTGCCCCGTGCCGCGCTCCCGCTCATTCGTCGTCCGGCAGGCCTGCCGGTTCGTCCTCGTCATCGGGCAGGTCCTCCGGCTGCAGCAACGCCAGGAGCGCGGGCACGTCGCGCACCTTGGTCCAGGCCGCCGTGCCGACCGCCCTGACGTTGGTGCCCTCCGCGAGCTGCCCGTTAGCCGCCATCACGCGCAGCTCGCCCAAGCCGAACGGGCCCAGCAAGGTCTTGCGCACGGACAAGTGCCACGACGCTGCGGCGGCCGGAGTTGGCACCGGAACGGGTGAGGCCGTCGGTGTCAGCAACGCGGTCAGGCTCTCGGGCGTGAAGCGCTCGGGGATGATGCGGCGCTTGTTGACCGCCCGCAGGTTCGGCGGATCGTCCATGTTCATGTTGGCATCGAACGGGTCGATGTCCTCCACGCTGCCGGCGATCTCCGCCGTCCACGCGGGCAGGGCGTCCAACAGCGTTTTCTGCGCCGCCTCCGGATCGCCCAGGGCCGCGGCCCCCTCCATCTGGCGCAGCCGGATGAGGCAGCGCTCGGCCGCCTCCATCGCCACGCGGTGGAACAGGCCCGGCCGCCGCTCGCTGCGGTTCTCGTCGAGCTGGATGCGGCGGGGCGCATAGGCCTGCCGCCCGGTCCAGGCCAGCAGCGCCGCGGCGGCGAGCACCTGCACGGGGGTCAGCATGCGCTCGAACCGGTCCAGTGCCGCGGCGACTTGCTGGCGGTGGCTGTCCAGCAGGCCGTCGGCGCGGATGTCGCGTTCGGAGCCGACATCCTCCCAGTCGTTGTAGCCGAGGTCGAGCTTGTAAGCCGCTTCCGGGCCCGGGTTGCGCTGCAGCACGCCGAAGCACACGGCGCGGACGAACAGGCCCATCGTCTTGCGCATGTCCTCGATCTCCTCCGAGGACGGCACGACGGGATTGGCGAAGCGGACGGCGGATTTGTGATTGTGCAGCGGCAAGGGGCCGCGCCGCTCCACCCGGTAGTCCCGCCGCCAGGTGTCGCCCAGCGGCACCAGGGCGTCGAGCGGGATGCCGCTCAGCTCGCAGTAGATCACCAGCCGGTCGCGCAGCCCGGAACTCACGAACTCGCAGTGCTGGAAGCCGAGCCCGGCGGGGATGGCCTGGCGGATCTCGTCGCGCAGGGTCTGGTTGAAGGCGGTGTCCTCCTCCACCGCCACGTACAACTTGTAGCGGTCGGTCATCGGCAGGCTGTCGCCGAGCCGGTCGAAGCGGGCGTTGATCCAGGGCATCGCCCGGCGCATTGCCGCGCGCAGGATGTCCCGCCGGGTCTCGCCGTCCAGGGTGGTCAGGATCTCCCGCACCGAGCGGAGCTGGGCCGCGCGCGGGGCCAGTTGCTGGCGGGCGTAGCTGCGCAGCTTGCCCAGCAGCTCGGCGAGCTTCGCCGGGTCTTCCAGGCGGGGGAACAGCGAGCGGGAGCCACCCTCGCCCTTGAACACGTCGGCCGCCCACGCCTCGACCTCCGGCGTGGAGAGTTCGAGCAGGCTGTCCGCCTCCTCGTCCGCGTCCGGCAGCACGACGTAGGTGCCGGCGTTCTGCCGGCCGACGGCGTCGTTCAGCAACGCAACCTCGTCGTCCAGCAGCGCCATCACGTGCTCGACCTGGCGGCGTCCGGCCACCAACTCGGCGATGGCGCCATCCCACAAATCCCGCCCGTCGGCGTCCAGGCCGCGGCGGGTGCCGAGGTCGCGGGACACGTCGGCCAGGAACTCGACGGCCTCGGCGCAGGCGACGGCGCGCAGGCGGAGCTTGACGTAGAACGCCGTCTCCTCCCGCAGGTGCTCGAGGAACTTCTCGGCGGCCTTGCGGTCGGGGCCGAGCAGCAGGCGGTTGCGCCCGGCCTCCTTCAGGTTCTCGTACGAGCGGTTGAAGCGGTCGCGCACCCGCTCTGCCCGGCTGTCGTAGCGCGCCTGGGTGAGCGCGATGCGCTTGGCCTCCGCGTCCAGCCGCAGCTTGGCTTCCTCGACCAGGCTGATGGTGTAGTCCAGGCCGCCGCGGGCGCGGTTGTCGAGGTAGCGAAACAGCAGCGCCCGGATGGCATTCTCATCGTCGGAAGCGAGGAAGCGGACGAGGCGCTGCCGGTTGGCCTTCACCGCTGCGCCGGAGGGGCCGTATTCGGCGGCGTGCTCCATGTTGCCGACCACGTCGTCGCGGCTTTCCTCGAACACGCGCATCGCCTGCACCGGCCAGTTGCGCACGTCGCCGGACGCCGGGATCTCCTCCTGGAAGCGGCGGTGGATCTGGTCACTCAGCCGGGTTTCGATGGTGTCGCCGGTGTCCTGCTCCAGCAGCCGGGTGATCAGGTACGGCTCGTTGATGGTCTCGACGTCGTCCACCCCCTGCAGCGTTTCCTCGAAGGTGGTGGGGGCGAGGAAGAAGTTGGCCTCGACGAAGGCCTGGCGCTCGTCCGGCGTGGGCAACCGGCCGGAAGCTTGCAGCGCCACGTTGAAGAAGGACTGGATCATGCGGCGCGAGGCGGAGACGGAGGCCGCCTCCAGTGCCGCCTGGCCCTTGGTCACGATGGTGGCCTGGCCGAACGAGGAGTAGGCGCAACTGTACGACAACGCCTGCCGGCCAAAGCGCTCGGACAGTGGCGGCAGGTAGTTGACCAGCTTGTACTGCGCCGTGTTGACCGAGATCGAGCGCTTGCGGGAGGAGAACTCGCTGTTGCCGAAATCCTCGAACAGCACGTCCGCCACCATGTCATACAGGTGGTTGATGTCGCTGGTCTGGTCGCGGGAGACGTTGGTGGTGTCGATCAGGTAGGCCTCGCTGTACGGCACGATGGCGCCCGGCCGCGCGCCGTCGCTGTTCCAGCGGTCCACGTAGGGCGGCGCCGAGCCGGGGCGCATCACGTGCTCCAGCTCCATCATGGCGGCGAAGCTGTTGGCGTTGACCCGCTGCAGGCCGGCGCCGCGGAAACCGCCGGGCAGCAGCAGCACGAGGTCCACCTGCGCCGGGTGCGGGTCCCGCATGGAGCGGATGGCCAGCCCGGCGTCGATGAAGCTGCCGGACCCGGTGCCGCCGGCGGACGACGCGATCACCACCACGCGCAACTCGTGCTCGATGTCCAGCCCGAGCTCGGCCAGTTGGCGCTGGCGGCCGATATTGTTGAGCACGGCGTTGCCCTGCTCGCGCACCATGTGCTGGAAGCGGGCAAACTGGTCGAAGAACAACAGGCGGGAGATGGCGCGGACCTGGCCGGCGCCCTTCTCCGTGTTGATCGTGTCCAGGTCCCCGACGGGCAGCCAGGAGCGGATGTGCGGGTAGCTGTCCAGCTCGCGCATGTAGCGGATCACGTCCACGCCGTGTTGCAGCCGCTCCGAATCCTTGAAGCCGACGGCGCGCGACAACGGGTCGCTGCGCTGGGAGCGGTCGGTCTGGATCGCCTCCGTCGTGTCCGTGTCGAAATACAGGAAGGAGGCGACGGGGAACTCGGCGATGTCGCGCAGGCGGCGGCTTTGGCCCGGCACGCCCCACTCGTTCTGCAGGATGCGGCGGCGAAGGCGCAGCGCGATCTCCTTGCCGGTGCCGCCGAGGGCCACGAACAGCGTCGGGCGCAGCTTGACCAGGCGCTGTTGGGCGGCCGTGCGCTGGGCGGTGGTGTCAGCCTGGTCGGCCATGGTGGGTCCTGTGCGTCAGCGGCTGATCCGGGCGGCGGATTGATAGAGGAGGATGAAGAGCACCAATGTCACCAGGCACACCAGGCCGAGCGGGATGATGAAGGAGAGCACGGTCCAGAACTGGCCCGCCACGCCGAAGACGACGGTGAGGGCGACGCTGAACAGGAAGGCGAACAGCGCCCAAGAAGCGCCGTTGGCCTTGGACAGGCTGGAGCGGTTGGCGATCAGGTGGCTGCGCACGGCGCCGCGCAGGAAGAAGATGATGATCGCAAGCCCCAGCAGGACCGCGACGCCGATGACGGCGCCGTTCTGCGTCAAGTGGCCGGTTGGCTCTTGCTCGGGCGAGAAGGCAGTGCCGGTGGACGCGACTGGAGGGGGCACGGCGGTGACGGGCGCGGGTGCCGTTTCCTGCGGCGGGCGGATCACGTAGCCCGGCGGCCCCGCCGGCACGGGCCCGGCCGGGCGCTGCGGATCAGCCATGCGGGCGCCTTGTTCGTTCACGTCGGTCGGTTTGGCGCATAGTGCGGCAAATTAGCGGGACGCTAAGGGAAATCAATGCGGGGCCGCGGCCTACGACGTCATGCCCGGGCTTCGACCCGGGTATCCACGCCGTTGGGCACGCGCCGGTCGATCGATTGGCGCACGCTTCGGCGACACCACGGCGACGACGCCACCCGCTCGGCGGCGTGGATACCCGGTCGAGCCCGGGCATGACGTGACCAGCCATATTGACGCGCTAGATGCTCGCTTTCCCCAGCACCCGCTGCCGCGCCGGGCCGAACACCCGGCCCCTGACCACCAAGCGCTGACCGTTGCGCAACGCGACGGTGCGCGACTGGAAGGGCCGGAGCAAAAAGACTTGTCGCCGTCCGTCCACCTGCACGCTGTACCGTCGCGGCCGCAGGGTCAGCAACGCCAGCAAAGGCAGTCCGATGACCACGGCGCCCAGCGCGCAGAGGGCCAGGATCAGCGGCAGCGGCGAGAACTGCACCGCCAAGGTGACGGGGATCACCGCCGTTGCCGTGCTCACTCGCTGGTAGTCGGCGAATACGTCCGGCAACTGATCCAGCGCCGCGATGTCGCCCATCTTGGCGACGAAATCGCTGCCCAGCGCCATCGTCATCTTGGTCAGCCGGAGCTGCAGGCGGCCGTTCAGCGTCGCGGAGTCGGCGAACAGCCCGGCCAGACCGCCTGGCCGGTGCACCGCGGGGACATGGAGCACGAGGGTGACGCTCTGCTGGCCACCGGCGGCCAGCCGCGTGAGTGTCTGCGGCTCGACCTGGGCCGGGAGCGAGGCCGGGTCGGCCACCCCGTCCAGGGCGGACCAGTCGAGCGAGACGTCGGCGCCCACGATCGTTTCCGGGTAGTAGTCGGAGCGCAAGCTGCCCGTCACGCGTACCACTCCGCCCGCCGCCGGCACGCCGCTCAGCCGCACGCCGCCGCCCGGCTGCGCTGCCATGCCGGAATCGGCGTGGGTGGGGGTGAACACCAGCGGCGCCTGATCCAGGTGCTTCAGCCGCACCGGCGGGTCGGTGAACAGGGCCCGCATCGGGGGGCTGTCCACGATGCGGGCCAGGACGGCCCCGGCCTCGTCGCCGTATGCGATGGCGTAGATGATCAGCCCCCGCTCGGTGAACAGCCGCCCGGTCACCGGCATGCGCACCGGGTAGGCGGCGACGAACGGCAGGAACGCGCTGCTGCGGATCAGCTCGGCAAAGTCGCGGGTGTTGCGGTCGATCTCCGGGCTGTTGTTGCGGGAGTTCTTGTTGTTGGTGAGCACCCAGATTATGCCGGGCTTGCCATCCAGTATTTCGTTGAGCGAGCGCACCAGCGCGCCATTGAAATCGGCGTCGGCCAGGTGGTTGCCGGGCCGCATCGCCAGCGCCAACCCGTCGATGGCGGACTGCACCGGACCCGGCGCATACGGCGCATCGAACGCAACCTCCGGCGAGCGGTGGCCGGGCACCTGACCGTCCTGGTTGAAGGTGGCGATGATCGTCTGGCCCGTTTGCGAGGCATCCACCAGCGCGCGGAGCAGCGGTTTGAAGGGGGATCTGGAGTCGGTGAAAAACGGCTCCATCCAGCCGGAATTCTGCACCAAGTACAGCGACGGGACCGCGGCCCGGGCTGCCCCGGCCGCCATGACGAGGCAGACCAGCAGGACCGCACGGACCATCACGCTGCGGATCGTCATGCGCCAGTGAGCGGCCAGCGGTAGCACCGGTTGGCGGGCAGGTCGTAGACCAGCAGGGTGCGGCCATACACGACGGGCACGATGTCGCAGGCCGAACGCACCCGCAGCGTAGCCCGCAGGTCGGTGGGCACGACGGAGCTGCCGGCGAACATGATGCGGCATTCGGTGACGGTCTCGGGCGCATCCGTCTCCAGGAAGCCGCGCAGGGCGGTGCGGGGGGTGCACTCGGCGACCAGGAAACGCTCGTTTTCGAACGCGAGCAGCGGGTGCAGGAAGGCCGTGCCGTCGCCACGGTACTCTATCCGCCGCGGCTCCCACGGTTCGCGGAAGCGGGACATGCCGGCGAAGCTGCTGGCGCCGCAACTCGTGATGTAGCGGTCGAACGCGCGACGTTGCGGGGTGGCGTTCGGGGGGAGGAGGGCCTCGAACGCCTGCTGCCCGTCCAACCGGCCGAGTTGGTGGAAGATGCCGTTTGGCGAGAGCACGGGACGTACAGCCTGCATCGGCCGCCATGCGTCCCGCCACGGCCGGTATTCGCAGGTTGCGGCGCCCGCGATGAAGCGGACGAAAAGCTGGCCATGCTCGCCCACCCAGAATGCCTCGTTCGCGTTGACCGAAGGGGCGGCGAACACTTGTGCCGCTGCCTGTCCCGTTCCGTTCAGCGCCGGCGCGCGCTGCCATCCCTGCTCCGGTGAGACACGGTAGGCGACGGCGAGTTCGTTGCCGGCGAGCACGGGCGCGAAAGGCGTGCCGTTGATCACGGCCACCCCGCCCAGCGAGCGCTGCATGCCGAGCGCCGGCTTCGCGGGCGACGGGATGGCAGTGCGGGGGGACAGGGCCACCCAGACCGGCCCGCCGTCGCCCGGTAAGGCGACACCATCGCGCAAACCCGCCACCGCCCAACTCCAGCGCGGCAGGTTCAGCGCGGGCTGCAGATGGCCCAGCGACCGCCAGCGCCCGCCGTCGAACACGCCGGTGAGTCCGTGCACCCATCCCCAAAGCGTCCCGGTCGTTTGGTCGAAGGCGAGCAGGCGGGAGGGCAGGCCAGCCACGAAGAAATCCAGCCTGGCGGGACCCGGCATCGGCAGCTCCGCGCGTTCCGCCGGGTCGGGCACGCCATGACAGGCCGGACTGGGCAGGCCGGATGCGCCGTTTGCGGGTGACGACCAGGCGTGGGTCTCTTCCGCCGCTTGTGGTGGCTGCAACGGCGTTCCGCACAGCGGGCAATTTCGGAAGGCAAACGGCCAAGGGCCGGGATGGCCGCAGTTCGCGCCCCGTGCACGCACGAACCGCAGTTCGCCGTCTTTCGGGTCGAGGCTGACGGGGTCGTTCCAGAGCAGCACTTGCTCATAGCGGCCCGGCTGCCCGAACCATCGCTCGGCGCCATACGGACCATCCAACTCCCAGATCGGCGTGGGTAGGGCGGTCGGCATGGTCCATTCGAAACGAATCGAGCCCGACGTTACGGTGCATCGACGGGTGCGTAAAGCCGGCGGTTGAGCATACCGAGCCGGCGGGTGCCCGATTGCGTCGCGTCGAGCTGTGAACAATGTTCAGAAACAGCTTGAATTGGGTTCGCGCGGCTGCTAACTGTTAAACATGAACAACGTTCAAGAAGTGGTCGACGGCCACGGTCACCGGCTCTGGTTCGGCAAGGTCTTGCCGCTCCTCGTCGCGAAGCTGTTCACTGGACACGTGCGGGTGACGGGAGGCGAGTTAGTTCCCGAAGCTGGGCCGGTGCTGTTCGTCGGCCGGCATCGCGCCGGACTGATGGACGGCTGGCTCTACGCCCATGCGCTACCCCGGCCGACCTCGTTCGTGATCGCCGCGCGGCTTCGCCGGATTTGGCTGCTACGCCCTTTGGTCGCCGGCATCGCCGTTATGCGCCGCAAGGAGGGTGGCGACCGGACGGCTGCCAACCGTGCGGCGCTCCTGGCGTGCCGGGCCGAGTTGGCAGCCGGGCGGACGCTGTTCATCTTCCCCGAGGGCACGAGTAGCCTCGGCCCGTGCCCTTTGCCGCTGGAGCCGGGTGCGGCCCTGCTGGCCCGGGCGGTGCCGGGCACGGCGGTGGTGCCGGTCGCGATCCACTACGCCGATCCGGTCCGGCTCGGCACCGGTGTCGCAATTACGTTCGGTGCGCCGCATTACCTGCAACCAGCGGCGACGGTCGAGCAGGCGCAAACCCAAATGGCCAGGATGTTGAGCTCGCTCCCGAACGAGCGGCTGGCAGGGCCGGCCACGATCGGATCCTTCGCCGACGCGCCGGTACAGTGGCTCGCCACACGTGCCGGACAACGGTTGGCGGACGATGACACCGCCGTCCTGACCTGGGCCACGATGCTCGGCCTGCCGATGCAGGTGTTTTGGTCAGCCGGCCTCGTTGCGGCGTGTTTCCTGGCCGGGCAAGGCTGGCTGGCGGGGGTGTATGGCGTGTTGCTCGCCGCGCGCCTGCTACGGCCAACGGAGCACCGCCGTGCGTAGCCGGTCGTCGCTCATGCTGCACGAAGCGGCGTTTACGGCCTTCTTGGCGCTGACGGCGATCCGCATCGGGGCCGCCGCCGGGTGGCTGCAGTCCGAGACGGTGCTTTATGCCGCCCTCGCCCTCGCGGTCCCCGCGATGGCGTGGCTGGCCGGCCGGTGGTGCAGCGTTTGGGCCGGGCGCCTGCGCCTGTTCGTCTTCGTTCCGCTGATGTGTTTCGTCTTCCAGGACCTTCGCCGCAGCATCCCGCTGTTCCACCCGGGCCATGCCGACTCCCTGCTGCAAGCGCTGGACCTCCGGCTGCTGGGGTTGAGCCTGCCGCACTGGTTCGCGGGACGGTTCGGCCCGGCGCCGACGGAGGTGATGAGCGTCTGCTACGGGCTGTTCTTCCCCTACCTGCTGGCGTGCACGATCGGCTGGCTGTTTGCGGCACCCCGCAAGGCGCAGGCGTTCTACGCGGGGTTGTTCACGCTCTACGCCGCCGGGTTCATGGGCTACACGCTGCTGCCGGCGCTCGGGCCCTATGCCACCATGGCGTTCGACACGCCGGTGCATGGCTATGGCGTGACCCGGCTGCTGCTCGCCACCGTGCCGCTCGGCACCAACCGGGCCGACGCATTCCCCTCCCTGCACTGCGCCGTGACGGCGTTCCTGCTGGGCTTCGACCTGCTCGCCGGTAGCCGGCGCCGTGCGGCCTGGTGCGCCGGGCCGGTGGCATTGTTGTGGCTGTCCACGCTGGCGCTGCGCTTTTATTACGGCGCGGACGTGCTCGCCGGGTTCGGCCTGGCTGCCCTCTGCCTCACTCTCTCAATCGCCTTGCTGCGTACCACCCGGCGGCAGCCGAGCGCGCTGCGCGCCGCCACCCGTTCTTTCACCTGAGGAGACCGAAGATGTCCATGACCGTCCGACTGACCGATCCGGATGCCGAGCGCCTCGATTTGTGCGGCGGCAAGGCGACTGGGCTTGCCCGGCTGGTCCGCCAAGGCTTCAACGTGCCGCCAGCGCTGGTGGTGACGACGGAGGCGTATGGGGCGGTGGCGCCCTGCAAAGACGCGTCACGAACGGCGCCGTTGCCGGCCGGGTTGGAGGACGAACTAAGCACATTCATCGAAGAAGGCGTGGCCTACGCCGTGCGTTCTTCCGCCACGCTCGAAGACTTAGGTGAAGCCTCTTTTGCCGGACAGCATGATACCGTCTTGGGCTGCACCGGGTTGCCGGCGATCCTGCAAGCCATCCGGGTCTGCTACGCCTCTGCATCGCAGGAGCGGGCGGTGGCGTACCGGCAGCGCCACGGCATCACCGCCGAACCGGCGATGGCCGTGATCGTGCAACGCATGGTCCACGCGCACGCCGCCGGGGTCGCCTTCACGCTGGATCCGGTCGGCGGTGCGCTGGACGAGATCCACATCTCGGCCCATCCCGGCCTGGGCGAGGCCGTGGTCAGCGGCGAGGCGGAGGTGGACCGGTTCGTGCTCGCCAAAGCGGACTTGGCCGTGCGCGCGATCGCCACTCCGCGCGCTGCTCCTTGCCTGACCCCGGCGCAGGCCGCCGCCGTGGTCGAGATCGCCCGCGCCGTGGAGGCGCAAGCCGGGTTTCCGCAGGACGTGGAATGGGCAATGGACGATTTCGGCGTGCATGTCCTGCAAGCGCGCCCGGTGACGGCGTTGCCACCCCGTTGGACCCGGGACGAATCCGCCGAGCGTTTTCCGAACCCGGTCACGCCGCTCACGTGGGACTTCGCCGAGGCGGGATTCCATGACGCGCTGGCGGCATCTTTCGTCCGGATGGGATTGCCGAAGCTGCGGGCCAAGTGGTTCGCGGCGTTCGATGGATACGTGTACGGCAATCAAACCGCCGTCGATCTGTATCTCGGGCAAGCCTTGGTGCCCGCCGGCTCGCTCGACAGCCTGCGCGCCGCTTTGCCGGAGTTGGTTCGCCGTTTCACGTGGCTGCTGGAATTGCCCGGCGAGTGGGAACGCTCGCTGGACCAGTTCCTGATGGAGGTCGGCCGCCTCGGCGCCGAGACCCTGGAGGGGCAGTCGGCTGCGGCGATCTGGGACCACACCCGGCGGATCAATGCGATCGGCCGGCGCTACTTCCGCCACAACATCGCAATTTCGGTCGGGCACTCCGCCGTGCACAAGGCGTTGCGCGGCCTGCTCGCGGCCCTGTCCGCGGGTACGGCCTATGACGCCCTGATGGCGCCCGTCCGCACCCGCACCGGGCAGGTGAACGCGGCCTTGGATCGTCTGGCGGCATTGGCCCGCGAGCAGCCGGATCTGGCGGCGCTGTTGCGGGACAACCCAGCGGCGGCGGTGCTGGCGGGCGGCCACCTCGACCCGTATCCGGTGTTCGGCGCAGCCTGGAGCGCCCTGTTGCAGGAGCACGGCCACCGGGAACTCGACTTCGACCCCTACCAGCCAGGATGGATGGACGCACCCTGGGCAGCGCTGGAGGCAGTGCGGGCCCGGTTGGACAGCCCCGTGCCGACGCCACGCGATCAGCTCGCCGACCGGCTCGGTGCGGAGACGGCGCTGCGGCGGCTCACGGCCGGGCTGCCCGACGACCTCGCCCTGCTGTTGAGCGAACTGGTGCGGCTGGCCCGGCTCTACACCGAGCTGGACGACACGGAACACTATCATACGGCGCGCCTCGGCCCGTTGCTGCGCCGGTCGATCCTGGCTCTGGGTCAAGCGCCGGCTGCTTGCGGTGCGATCCAGCAGCCGCTCGATCTGTTCTTCGCGCACGAAGCCGATCTCGCGGATGCCGTGGCCCAGGATCATCCGAAGGCATGGCAGCATCTCGGCACCAAAATCGTGGAGGCTAAGCGAGCCTATGCACGGCAACGGCAAGCGTCACCGCCGTGGATTGCTGGCGGCGAACTGGATGCCGTGAACACCGAGAATGGGATGACAGGGATCCCCGGCAGTCCGGGCCGGGCGCAAGGGCCGGCCTACATCGTGCGCTCTCCGGACGATTTTGCGGCGTGCCCGGCCGGTGCGATCCTGGTCGTGCGTGCGACCACGCCGGCGTGGACTGCGCTGTTCGCCAAAGCGGCCGGGATCGTCGCCGAAAGCGGCGGACCCTTGTCGCACGGCGCGATCGCGGCGCGGGAGCACGGCATCCCTGCCGTGATGGCGGTCCGCGGCGTTATGGAGTTGCTGTGCAACGGGCAAGCCGTCTGTCTCGATGGCGGGCGCGGCCTGGTCAGCGTGGTGTGACGACTGCTTCGGCGCTAGGCTGGGTGTCATGTTCCGTGCCATCGAAACCCGCGTGACCGGCCTGCGTGCCCGCTATGCCGAACCGCATCGCGCCTACCACACCCAGGCGCACATCGATGCGATGCTGGCGGGCCTGCAGCAGCTCGGTGAGACCGTCGCCCACCCGGCGGCGGTCGAGCTGGCAATCTGGTACCACGATGCGGTCTACGACCCGGCGGCAACCGACAACGAAGCCTGCAGCGCCGCACTGCTGCGGGCCGAACTGGACGGCTTGGCCGAGCGCGCTTTGCTGGATCAAGCCGAAGCGCTGGTGCGCGCGACGGCCAATCACGCGCTGCCGACTGGTTTACCGACCGCTTTCGAAGCCGATGCGGCGCTCTTCCTCGACCTCGACATGGCGGTGCTCGGCGCGGAAGGCCCGGCGTATGCGGCTTACGAGAGCGGTATCGCCAGCGAGTACATCCCCATCCACGGCCTGCTGCCGTTCCGCACCGGCCGGGCATATTTTCTGCGAACGATGCTCGACCGTCCGCGGCTGTTCCTGAGCGAACCGTTCCATCGGCGCTGCGATGCCGCCGCCCGCTGCAACATGCGGGAGGCGTTGGCCAGACTGGAGCGGGAACCATTGGCTGGCCCTGCGTGAGCACGCAGCTTGCGTTCACCGGCTGGCCAACACGGATCTGCATCGCCTTGAGACATTTGGCCTTCGGTCTTCTCGTACTCACGGCGGTTGCGGCCCTGGTGCTCGCCCTGCCGGTCCTGATCGTCTTCCTGTCGGTGGACCAGGCCATCACCCGGCGCCGACAGCTTGCCGTCTTGACCTCCACCGGCTGTATCGCGTGCGGCAGCCCGCTCAACCCGGACGCGCTCGATGTCGCCGACAAGGTATGGCGTTCGGAACACGTGGAGTTGCCAGGCATGCGGCTGCGCCGGATGATCCGGCGGCTTCATGCGATTTGCCCGGCGTGCGGTGCGCGGTACGAGTGGGATGGGACGCAACGCCAATTCCAACGGCTCGACCCAGAGCCGCTATGACAGCAGCAGGCCGTCCGCCGCCGCCACGATGCGGTCCCGCCAAGCGAGCCCGTCCAACCATCGCTCGGGAATGGCGCTCATGCCGTACAGCGCGCCGGCGAGTTGCCCGGTCACCGCGCCGACCGTGTCCGCGTCGTCGGCCAGGTTGACGGCCAGGATCACCGCCGCCTCGAAACTGTCCGTGGCGCCGACGGCCCATAGCGCCGCTTCCAACGTGTGGATCACGTAGCCGGTGGAGCGGATGGCGGCGCGATCCCTGCCACGCCAGCTTCCCGCCGCGACGGCACGGACGGAGGGATGTCCGTCCCAGTCCTGCGGCGTCAGCAGCTTGCCTTTCGGTTCGCCGCGGATCGCCCGCCGCAGCATGTCGGCAAAGAACTGGCAGGACTGCACCGCCTGTGGCGCGCCGTGGGTCGTGCGGCTCTGCTCGCCGGCGACCCCGTGGCAGGCCGCCGGGTCGTGGAGACAGCCGAGCACGGCGGGGGCGAGGCGCATGAGCGAGCCGTTGCCGGCGGTGTCCTCCGCCGTCGGCCCGGCGAACGGATCACCCGTGCGCCGGTACCGTGAGAGCGCCTCCCGCGTGGTGACGCCGATGTCGAAGCAGCGCCCCGTTGGCGAGTAGGCGCCGTGCTCCATCCAGCGCAGGAAGCGGTCCATCACGTCGGTGGCGTCGAACGCGGCGGTGTTGGCCAGGCTGTCGGCCAGCGCGAGCGCCATGCTGGTGTCGTCCGTCCACACGCCGGGCTCGAGGCTGAACGGTCCGCCGCCGGTCATCTCCGTGTGGAGCGGCAGGGAGTCGCGCGCCGTGAACTCCAGCGTCGTGCCGAGCGCGTCGGCCACGGCGAGCCCGACCAGGGCGCCGCGGCCGCGGTCCTGGGTGGCGGCATCCAGTGTGGTCATCCGTGTCCCTCTCTGCGTTGCGTGCCAGCCTGCTAATCCAGGCCGTCTTCCTCCAAGGTGCCGACCCGGAGCACACCGTCGATCTCGCTCAACCTCGCGACTAGGTCCGAGACGGGCCGCTTGCCTTTGACCAGCATGCTCAGCGTAACGGCGCCGTCCCCCGGTGCATCGGCGTCCATGCCCTCGAAGTCGGCGAGATCCTGGGCGGCCTCCTGCATCGACGTATTGCCACGGCCCCGTTCGACTTCGACCTGGTTGATCGCGAAACGCAGATCCGTGGCCGCAACGAGGATATTCTGCAAGTGGCCACGTCGATCCTCATACAGGATGCGCAGCCGCGAGGCTGTTTTGCGCTCCTTCGGCAGATAGCGGGCAACGAGCCTCGGGAAGCCGAGCATGATGAGGAAATGGCCGCCCGTCACGGCGATCGCCAGCACCGGCAGGCCTGCGCCACACGCCATGCCGAGTGCCGCGGTCAACCAGACCGATGCGGCCGTCGTGAGCCCGCGCACGATGTCGCGCCGCATGAAAATCACGCCGCCGCCGATGAAGCCGATGCCGGAGACGATCTGGGCTGCGACGCGGGAGGGATCGACCACGATGCGGCCGTTCTCGAGCACGTCCATGAAGCCGTATTTGGAAATTAGCATGAACAACGCCGCCGAGACGCCGACCAGGCTGTAGGTCCTGAGCCCGGCGCTTTTCTGCCGCATCTCCCGTTCCAAGCCGACCAGGGCGGACAGGACGAAGGCCAGGATGAGTTCCCCGAGCTGCAGCCAGCTCTGGCCTACCAGTCCAAACCACCCGTGCATCGCCCATCCCCGAGACCACCCTGGCCAGACAGGTTACCGCTCTCGCCCGAACGAGGCCAAGCGCGGCGACAACAGGAGGATGAGCGGCACGACCCCGAGTGCGGTCACGGCTGCCGCGGCGATGGCCCAGGCCGGCCCTGACAGGTCACCGAGGCGGCCATACAGGACGGGTGCCAGGGCGCTGGATCCGAGCGTCCCGGAGTAGAACAGAGCGAAGGCGCGTTCGGCTTTCTCGTTGGACACGAGCTCCGGCACCGTGCCGTAGAGCACCGAGGACGTGCCGTTAAGCATCATGCCGAGCAGCGGCAGCAGCACCAGGCTCGGGGTGAGCGGCAAGGCGAGAATGGCCAGGATCATCACCGTGGTGCCGACCTCCGTGACGATCACGGTGGCAAGCAGGCCGATCCGGGCGCCGAGCCAGCCGCACGCGGCCTTGCCGCACGCGCCGCCGATGAAGACCAGGGACAGGGCCAATCCCACCGTGGTCAGCGGCGCACCCTTGGCCCGGAGCAGGAACGGGAGGAACAGCAGGAATCCCATGCGGGCGGCGCTGTCCAATACGCCGATGGCGAGCAGCAGCCCGAAGCCCCCCTTGCCAGCGACGGTGGCAGCGGGCGCCGTCGCTGCGTTCGGAACGCTGCGGGCGCCTGCTTGCGGCATCAGCCAGCGGATCAGCACTGCCACCAAGGCGCCCAGGCCCGCAACGGCCCAGAGCGCCGTGCGCCACTCCACGACCGTGAGCAGCAACGAGACGGCCGGCGGGAGCGCCGCTTTGCCGATGTCGCCGGCGAAGTTGTAGGTCCCGAGCGGGCCGCGGGATGCCTTGCCATAAGCCCGGGACACGGCGGCGGAGGCGAGCGGATGTTGCGTGCTGCCGCCGGCCCCCGCCAGCGCCAGCGAGAGGCACAAGCCCACCAGGCCGCCCGAGAAGCCGGCCAGGGCGTAGCCGCCTGCGCTCAGCAACGTGCCGAGCGCCAGGACGGTCCGTGCGTCGAGGTATTTCGCGAGATGGCCGGACGGGAGCTGGAGTGCCGCCAGGGAACCCACGTAGAGGGCGCGCAGGATCGCCAGTTCGCTGTAGCCGAGCGCGAACTGGGACTGCCAGACCGGCAGCAGCACGTAGATCATGTCGGTGAAGCCATCGTGCAGCGCATGGGCCAGGCTGGCGAGGGCAAGCGTGCGACGGGCGCGCGACTTCCCGGGGGCGTCCATTATCGCAGGCGCGAGGGCGGCAAGACGGCTCATCGACTGATCCTCCCTTTTATGAGCCCTCGCTGGAACACGGAAAACTCACAAGAGGCAGGATGGACGCTCGATCTATGCGCCACAAACGATCTATTCTGCTGCAACAGGTTAGGAAAACTCACGTCATGCCCGGCGCTCCTTCGCAGCGACGCGTGCTTCCGCCGTTGAATGCGGTTCGCGCCTTCGAGGCCGCGGCCCGGCACGGCAGCTTCAAACAGGCGGCGGAGGAGCTCGGGGTGACGCACGGGGCGGTCAGCCGCCAGGTCCACCTGCTCGAGGAGTGGCTCGGCGCGCCGCCGCTGTTCCGGCGGCTGAGCCGCGGCGTGGCGTTGACGCCGGACGGCGAGGCATTGGTCGCCGAGTTCGGCCCGGCGCTCGACCGCATCGCCGCAGCGTCCCGCAGGCACAGGGACCGGCGCGGTGAACCCGCCGCGGCCACGGTGCGCGTCAATGCCTTGGCGACCTTCAGCCTGCGTTGGCTGCTGCCGCGACTGGCGCTGTTCCGCAAGGACCATCCTGGCATTGAGGTGCGGCTGACGACCTCGAACGAGCCTGTCGATGCGCTGGCGGAGGATTATGACGTGATCATCCGCGGCGGCCCGGAGACTTTCTATGGCTACGACGCCTATCCAGTCATCGGCGAGCGCCGGTTGCCGGTTTGCAGCCCTGCCATCCTGAAGCGAAACGCGCTGAACACGGTCGCCGACCTACGGCAGCACACGCTGATCCACGTCGGCACCGTGCCGAGACTGTGGCGCGACTGGCTGGCCGAGAGTGGCCATGCCGGATTGGAACCGGCGGCGTCGGTGACACTGGATCACTTCTACCTGTCGATCCAGGCGGCGATCGATGGCCTGGGCGTCGCAATGGGGCCGACCACGCTCGTCGGCGACGACCTGCTGGCGGGACGGTTGGTGGCGCCATTCCCCGGCATAAGCCTGCCGGCACGGACCTACTTCGCCTATCTGCCGCACGGTGGTCCGGGCACTTCGGGCGGCCACACGTTCCGCGAATGGCTCGTGGAGACAGCCAGCAGCCCGGTGCAGGCGCAGGCTTGAGCATCCGTGTTGCACAGTTGCCTGCCGTGCTGGCAGGGTTAGCAGCGCCGGCCGCGTGGGCTGCGATTGCAAAGGAGCCTGTCTTTGGCCGTGTTCCGCGCCAAGCCGAACGCCATCGAGGCGATTTTCGGCCGCCGCCGTGCCGTGATCGGCGTCATCCACTCGCTGCCGCTGCCGGGGTCGCCCGGTTATGACGGCATGCCCATGGCGGAGGTGACCGGGTTCGCGGTGGCCGAAGCGCAACGCTACGCCGCCGGCGGGGTGGACGGGCTGATCGTCGAGAACCATGGCGACATCCCATTCAGCAAGCCCGAGCATCTCGGCCCCGAGACGGCCGCCTGCATGGCGGTGATGACGGCGGCGGTGAAGGCGGTGGTACCGCTTCCCGTCGGTGTGAACGTGCTGGCCAACGGCGCGATCCAGGCCATGGCCGTCGCGGTGGCAGCCGGTGCCGCGTTCATCCGCGTCAATCAGTGGGCCAATGCCTACGTGGCCAACGAAGGCTTCATCGAGGGCCCGGCGGCAGAGGCGACGCGCTACCGTGCCCGGCTCGGCGGCCGCGCCGTGCGCGTGTTCGCGGACGTGCACGTGAAGCACGGCGCGCACGCGATCACGGCGGACCGTTCGATCGCCGAGTTGGCCCGCGACGTCGAATTCTTCGACGCCGACGCTGCGATCGCCACCGGCCAGCGCACCGGCGACTCCGCCACCATGGAGGAGCTGCGCGCCATTGCCGCCGGCACTGCCCTGCCGGTGCTGGTCGGCTCCGGCGTGAACCCGGACAATGTCGGGGACATCCTGACCGTGGCGGATGCGGTGATCGTGGCGAGCTTCCTGAAGCGTGACGGCGTTTGGTGGAACCCGGTCGATCCGGAGCGTCTGGCCGTGTTCATGGCGGCGGTGGCGCGGGCGCGGGGGTGAGCCGGGTCCACGTTCTGGGTAATGCCGGGCTGGATATTGGCCTGCGCCTCCCCCGCATGCCGGCGCTGGGCGAGACGCTGATGGGCAGCCATGGGTCCCAGGCACCCGGCGGAAAAGGCCTGAACCAAGCGGTGGCAGCGGCCCGCGCCGGAGCCGCCGTTCATTTCAAGGCGCCGGTCGGCCAGGATGCCGAGGCGGAAGCGGTCCGCGCGGCGCTCTCGGCCGAACCCTTTGCCTCGCTCGCTCTGCCATGTCTGTCACCGCCGACCGACCGCTCGATCCTGATGCTGCTGCCGGATGGCGAGAACTGCATCGTCTCCCTGGGAGATTGCGCGGATGCGGTGGACCCGGCGCAGGCGGCGGCGTTTGCCGGGTCGGTGCGGCCGGGGGACATCCTGCTAATGCAGGGCAACCTATCGGCGGCGGCAACCCACGCGGCGGCGGCGGCCTGCGCGGGCCGGGTGATGCTGAACACCGCCCCACTCCGCTGGGATGTGCGGCCCTTGCTGCCGTTCTGCGCGGTCGTGGTCGCCAACCGTGTGGAAGCCATAACGATCACGGGCAGCGCCAGTGCCGCCGCCCTGCATGACGCGGGCGCGGCGGTGGCGGTCGTGACGCTGGGAGCCGAGGGCTGCCTAGTCGCCGATGCATCGGGTGAGCGCCATTACGCGGCGACACCGGCCCGGCTGGTCGACAGCACGGGGGCGGGGGACGCGTTCTGCGGCACGCTGGCGGCCCAGCTTGCCGCCGGGTGGCCGCTGCCGGACGCCGTTGCGGCGGCGCAACGCGTGGCGGCCCGCACGGTGGAGCGGACAGGCGCATTTGCCGCCCTGCCGCCGCGCGCGGAGTGGCTGGCTTTGTTGGCAGGCGAACGAGTTGTTTAGGAATCCCTGGTTCATTCCAATTCGAGTAAAAGCTCCATAGATACTTTCGTAGGCGCTAGTAAAGAAAGCATAAAGCGTTCTTGTCTGACTTACTAGCGGTGCCATGTCCTAGGCAGTGACTGAACCGCCTGCTATGCAGGCTGCAAATAGGCCGTTCTTATGCCAACCAAACTCGCGGAAACGACTCTCGCCCTCGCAGGGCTCGCCGGTCACGGCGCGGGACGGCTGACGGCTGTTCACATCGACACCTACAATGCCGAACTGCAGGATAAAGACGGCTTCATCGGCGACCGCGCGAGCGGACGGGCGTTCCGGGCCATCCTGGCCGATGGGCGCGAGCGGGTCAGCAAGATCGACGGTGACCCCATCGGCAACGTGACGAGCGCCGACATCAGCAAGAAGAAACTGGACCGGCTGATCCTGGAGGGTGACCCGGTGGCGGCTGGCGTCGTGCTGGGCACCATCGAGGACTTCGCGCAGGAGTTTGCCACCGTAATCCGTCGCATCCTGCGCCTCGAGGGTTGGCGGGGAACACAGCGCATCGTCGTTGGCGGCGGTCTGCGTGACAGCCGGGTGGGCGAACTGGCCATCGGCCGCACCGCCGTGCTCCTGAAAGACGCCAGCCACGACGTCGAGCTGAGGCCGATCCGGCATGACCCGGACGAGGCGGGTCTGCTCGGCTGCATTCATCTGGCGCCGTCCTGGATCTTCTCCGGTCATGACAGCATCCTGGCGGTCGACATCGGTGGTTCGAACATCCGCGTCGGCGTTGTGGAGGTGAACCAGTCGAAGGCGGCCGACCTGTCGCGGTGCAAGGTCGGGAAGTCCGAGCTATGGCGGCACGCGGACGACAAGCCGAGCCGTGACGACGCCGTCGATCGCCTGATCGGTATGCTGCAGGCGGCGATCAAGCGCGCGAGCAAGCGCGGTCTTCGGCTTGCTCCGTTCATCGGCATCGGCTGTCCCGGGCTGATCCGGGAGGACGGATCGATCGAGAAGGGCGGGCACAACCTTCCGGGTGACTGGGAGCACAAAAGCTTCAACGTGCCCCAATTGCTGCGCGACGCCATTCCGGCGATCGGTGGGCACGAGGTCACCGTTCTGATGCACAACGACGCGGTGGTGCAGGGGCTCAGCGAGGTGCCGTTCATGCGGGACGTCGAACACTGGGGCGTCATGACCATCGGCACCGGGCTCGGCAATGCCCGTTTCAGCAACCGGACACTGGACGAGGACTTGGTTCAAACCCGTTCCCCGGTGCGGAAGGCAGGCTGAACGGCGAGACCGCTCCGCATAAAAGACAGGCCACGCCGGATCGAACTATTGACGCGGTGCAGCAAGCCCTGGAACTGTGGTGATGTAGAAACCTGAACGCTCGGACGCCGCTTCGGCGGTGCTTCGGGCGAAGGACCGCACCATGGCTGAAAGTATGCTGGCCGCCGCCAACGCCGGGATCGTTGGCTTGCCACGCCGGACACCTCGGCTGAGCCGATCCGCATGGTGACGATCGAAACCATCGCGGCCGCCGAGGCACTCTTCGGAGTCAGCTACACGGATGCCGAACGCGCGCAGATGGTGGGCAATCTGGAAGGCCAGATCGCCTCTGCGCTCGCCCGGCGCAGCGCTCCGCTCGCCAACGACATGCCGATGGCCAGCCGCTTCGACCCGCGCCTGCCGACCACGCGGTTGCCGGATGCGCAGGCGCCGTTGCGCTACGCGGCCGTCGAGGCGCCCTGCCCTTCCGACGAGGAAGCGGTCGCGTTCGCGCCGCTCACTCACCTCTCGGCCTGGATCCGCACCGGCGCCCTCAGCAGCCGGCGGCTGACCGAGATCTATCTGTCGCGCATCGCGGCGCTCAACCCGCGTCTGCACTGCTTCGCCGTCGTGGCGCCCGATCTCGCGCTCGGTCAGGCGGATGCCGCGGATGCGCTCACCGCGGGAGGCATGTGGCTTGGCCCGCTGCACGGCATTCCCTACGGTGTGAAGGACCTGTTCGACACCGCCGGGCTGGTCACCGGCTGGGGCGCCGAGCCGTTCCAGGGCCGCGTGCCGGAGCGTGACGCCCATATCGTGACCCGGCTGCGCGACGCTGGTGCGGTTTTGCTCGGCAAGACCACGGTGGGAGCGCTGGCCTATGGCGACATCTGGTATGGCGGGCGCACCCGCAATCCGTGGAACCTGAACGAGGGATCGAGCGGCTCGAGCGCCGGGTCCGCGTCGGCCACGGCCGCCGGGTTGTGCGGCTTTTCGATCGGCACCGAGACGCTGGGCTCCATCACCTCGCCCAGCCAGCGCTGCGGCACCACGGGGCTGCGGCCCACTTTCGGCCGTGTCTCGCGCGCGGGGGGCATGGCGCTGTGCAATTCGCTCGACAAGGTGGGCCCGATCTGCCGCGCGGTCGAAGACACCGCCATGGTGCTCGAGGCGCTGAACGGCTTCGACCCGGCGGACCGGTCCTCGATCGGCCAGCCCTTCAACTATGACGCCGCGGGATCGCTGGTCGGCATGCGCCTTGGCTACCTGCCGGTCGCGTTCGCCGAGGGCGCCACGCCGGTCGACCACGCCGCGCTGGCCGCTGCGCGCACGCTCGGCATCGAGGTGGTCGAGGCGTCGCTGGCGGACTTGCCGTATGGCGCGCTGATGAACGTGCTCTACGCCGAAGCCGCCGCCACGTTCGAAGCGCTCACGCTATCCGGCGAGGACGACACCCTGACGTGGCAGGAGCCGGGCGCCTGGCCCAACACGTTCCGAAAGGCGCGCTTCCTCTCCGCCGTCGATCACGTGCAGCTCGACCGGTTGCGCTACCAGGTGATGCTGGCGCTCGACGGCTTGTTCAACGAGGTCGACGCACTGATCGGCCCATACTCGACCGGCCCAATGCTGATCGCGAGCAACTTCACTGGCCACCCTTGCCTGCATCTGCGTGCCGGGTTCCTCGCTATGGCCACCCGGAGCCAAGCCTCGCTCGGCAGCGGCAAGCTCACCACCGGCGAGCCGGAAGCGGGCAGCCCCGTGTTCCGCGTGCCGCAGGGTATCTCGTTGTGGGGGCGGCTGTTCGACGAGGGCCGCTTGCTCAACCTCGGCGCGGCGCTCGAACGCGCCCTCGCCGTTGCCGCCGAACGTCCGACCTTCGCCGCCTGAGCTTCAAGGAGACCGATCATGCTTCGCCGCGATTTCCTCACCTATACGGCCGCCGTTGCGAGCGCGGGCATGATCGGGGTGCCGGGCGTGGCGCACGCCGACCCGGTTCGTGGCGGCACCTTGATCTGGGGCCATTCCGAAACCGCCCAGAACCTCGACATCCAGCAGGCTGGCGCGGCCGCGAGCGCCCGCGTGCTGCAGAATATCCATTGCAGCCTCGTCAAGCCCTCGCCGACCTTCGAGATCGTGCCGCAGCTTGCGGAGAAGTTTACCATCAGCCCCGACCTGATGACCTACACCTTCGCGTTGCGGCAGGGTGTGAAGTTCCACAACGGCAAGGTGATGGACTCCGGCGACGTCAAATATTCGTTCGAACGCTGCCGTGATCCGAAGACGGGCGCGGTGAACTTCGAGGTGTTCAACGACGTCGATACGATCGAGACGCCGGACGCGAACACCGTCATCATCAAGATGAAGCGCCTGAACGCACCGTTCCTGAGCCGCATCTCGGAGCTCGGCGCGGGCGCGATCCTGCCGGCCGGGTCCGGCGACATCCAGGGGCAGACCCCAACGGGCGCCGGGCCGTTCAAGTTCGTCCGCCGCGAGTTCGGGCACGAAACCGAACTGGCGCGCTTCGACGATTATTTCGAAGGGCCGGCCTATCTCGACCGGGTGATCGAACGCGAGGTCACCGAGCCGACCGTTCGGCTCACCGGCCTGCAAACCGGCGAGCTGCACATCATCAACGACATCCCGGCCGACCGCGTCGACGCCGTCCGCAAGGATGCGAAGTTGCAGACGTTCGACTGGTTTCCGCTCAACTTCGACTTCCTCAACATGAACCACAAGTTCGAACCCTTTGGCGATCCACGCGTCCGCCTGGCGTTCGACCTCATGATCGACAAGGCGCAGTTGCTGCAAGGCGCCCTGTGGAACCTCGGCAAGCTGACGGCCTCGCCGAGTTTCCCGACGTCCGCCACGTACGACACCGCCCTGACCAACCGCCCGCAGGATATCGACAAGGCCCGTTCCCTGCTGAGCGAGGCCGGTTATGGACCCGGCAAGCTCAATCTCGTGTTCAAGGTCACGACCAACTACCCCTACCATGTCGACGCGTCGCAGATCATGGCCGAGTGGTTCCAGGCCGCCGGGGTCAATATGAAGATCGAACAGCTCACCTGGTCCGATTGGCTCTCCCAGTGCTGGACCAACCGGGACTTCCAGATCACCATGATGAACTTCTTCGGGCTGTGGGAGCCGGACTTCCTGTATTACAGCCTGTGGAACTCCAAGGGCGCGTTCAACTACCGCAACGTGAGCGACCCCGACATCGACCGCATGACGCAGCAGGCGCGCGAAACGGCCGACCTGACGGCGCGCGATGCGCTGTATAAGCAGGTGCAGCAGCGCATCTTCGACCAGACTCACGACGTTATTCTTTGGTTCCGCAACGGCACGCTCGGTGCGCAGAAGGGGGTGGGCGGCCTCGACACGATCGTGCAGCCAAATGGGTCCGGGTTGAATTTTCATAAGACCTGGTTGAGCGCGTGAATTCGCATCTCCCTCTCCCGTCCTTCACGGGAGAGGGGCGGGGTGAGGGCTCTTCGGGTCCGAGATCGTTGTCGTTTGCAGGCTATCGCACCCTCACCCCTGCCTTCTCCCGCCCGCGGGAGAAGGAGAAGGGACGATGAAGTATCTCCTAAGCCGCGTGCTCTCCATCGTCATCACGCTGATCATCGTCTCCATCGCGACGTTCACGGTCGTCAACATCCTGCCGGGGGACGTCGCGATGATGGTGCTCGGCACCCAGAGCAACCCGATCGCGCTCGAAGGCCTGCGCCAAAGCCTGGGTCTGCACGATCCGTTGTGGGTGCAGTACCTGCGCTGGATGGGCGGTCTGCTCAGCCTGCATCTCGGCCAGTCGCTGATGTTCAAGGTCGCGATCGGACCGCTGCTGCTGCAGAAGATGACCGCCAGCGCGCTGATCGTCGTGCTCTCGATGGTGATCGCGCTTGGCGGCGCAGTCCCGCTCGGCGTCTGGTCCGCCGTCCACCGCAACCGTTGGCAAGACACCGCCGCTTCCACCGGTGCGCTGGTCGGCATCAGCCTGCCGGACTTCTTCTGGGGCATTCTGCTGATCCTGCTGTTCGCGCGCTCGCTCGGCTGGTTGCCGTCGAGCGGCTTCGTCGACCCGGGTGCCGATCCGGCGGGTGCCCTGTCGCACGCGCTGCTGCCCTCGCTCGCCCTCGGTCTCGGCCTGATGGCGCACCTGACCCGCGTCACCCGGTCGACCATGACCGGCGTGCTCAACCAGGAGTTCATCCGCGTCGCCCGCGCCAAAGGCCTTGGGGAACGCGCTGTGGTTTGGCGTTACGCGCTGGCCAACGCGGTCGGCCCGATCGCGACCGTCGCCGGGTTGCAGATCGGCTACCTGTTCGGCTCCATCATCGTCGTGGAAAGCCTGTTCAATTATACCGGGATGGGCTGGCTCACCTACCAGGCGCTGCTCAACCGCGACGTGCCGCTGATCGAGAGCGCGGTGTTCGTCATCGCCACAGTCGTGCTGCTCATCAACTTCGCCGTCGACCTGCTCTATTTCGCGGTCGATCCGCGCATCCGCACGAACTGACCCCGGTGTCCCGGCTGTTCTCCCCCAAGGGCGCCATCGCGCTCACCATCATCGTGGCCGTCGTCCTCGTCGCGGTGCTTGCACCCGTCGTCGTGCCGGCCGACCTGGCAACCCAGATGCACATGGCCCTGCGCCTGCGTCCGCCGAGCCCTGGACATTGGCTCGGCACCGATGTCCTCGGCCGCGACCTGTTTTACCGCGTGCTGCTCGGCGCCCGCACGTCACTCTCCATCGCCGCCGCCGCGGTTGGCATCAGCGTGGCATTCGGTCTGCCGCTCGGCATTGCGTCCGGCTATTTGGGCGGCTGGATCGACCTCGTGCTGATGCGCCTGGTCGACGCCCTACTCAGCTTTCCCGCCTTGCTGCTGGCCCTCACCATCAGCGCCATGCTCGGCCCGAGTGTGCCCAACACGATCGTGGCCATAGGCGTGGCCTTCACCCCGTTCCTCGCCCGCATCGTGCGCGGTGAGGCCTTGCGCATCGCGCAAATGCCCTACGTGGAGGCCGCCCGTTCCGGCGGTACTGGCGACGTGGCCATGATCGTCCGCCACGTGCTGCCCAACGTGCTGCCGCTGGTGATCGTCCAGGGCACCATCAGCCTCGCCTTCGCCATCCTGGCCGAAGCCGCGCTGTCCTTCCTCGGCCTGGGCACGCAGCCGCCGCAATCCTCCTGGGGCCTGATGATCCAGGCCTCCCGCGACTACCTCGACGTCGCACCCTGGACCGCGCTGGTGCCGGGTGCTGCGGTTGCGCTCACGGTCCTCGCCTTCAATATGTTCGGTGACGTCCTGCGCGACGTGCTCGACCCCAGGGCAAGATGACGATTCCAGGCGAACCGATCCTTGCCGTCTCCAACCTGCGCGTGGAGTTCGAGACCGGTAGCGGCCCTGTCACGGCCGCCTCGGACGTGAGCTTCGAGGTGCGGCCTGGCGAGACCCTCTGCGTCGTCGGCGAGAGCGGCTCGGGCAAGTCGGTCACCGCACTCGCCATCATGCGCCTAGTGGAGTTCGGCGGCGGCCGCATCACCGGGGGGCGCATCGCCTTCACCCGCCAGGGCGGCAGCGTGACCAACCTCGCCGCCGCCGACCCGGCCACCATGCGCGGCATCCGCGGCAACGAGATCGGCATGATCTTCCAGGAGCCGATGACCTCGCTGAACCCGGTGTTCACCATCGGCCGCCAACTGTTCGACGGTCTGCAGGTCCATCGCGGCCTGACCGCCACCGCGGCCCGCGCCCGCGCGCTCGAACTCATGGAGGAGGTGCGGATCCCCGAGCCGGACCGCCGCCTGCGTCAATACCCGCACGAGCTCTCGGGCGGCATGCGGCAGCGCGTGGTGATCGCGATGGCCATGGCCTGCCGCCCCCGCCTGCTCATCGCCGACGAACCGACCACGGCGCTCGACGTCACGATCCAGGCCGAGATCCTCGCCCTGATCGACCGGCTCAAGCGCGAGACCGGCATGGCGGTGCTGTTCATCACCCACGACATGGCCGTCGTTGCCCAGATGGCCGACCGCGTCGCCGTCATGCACCGCGGCAGCCTGGTCGAGCAGGGCGCCGTCGGCCAGATCTTCGCCGCCCCCCGCGAACTTTATACCCAGACCCTGCTTGCCGCCGTGCCGCGCCTTGGCGAAATGCGAGACCACGCCGGCCCGATCCCGATGCGCACCCTGGGCGGCGCCATCACGCCCGCACCGGCCACGCCGGGTCCGGCTGCCCCGCGCGAGACTCTGCTGGACGTCAAGCACCTCAGCACCCGCTTCCCCGTCCGCAGCAGCGTGCTGCGCCGGCGCATCGCCAACGTGCACGCGGTCGAGGACGTCAGCTTCAGCATCGCAAAGGGTGAGACGCTGTCCCTCGTCGGCGAGTCTGGGTGTGGGAAATCCTCCTGCGGCCGCTCGGTCCTACGCTTGGTCGAAGCCGATTGCGGCGAAATCCAGCTCGACGGCGAAAACATCCGCAGCCTCGGCCGGCTCGAGCTACGCCGCGCCCGCCGCAACATGCAGATGATCTTCCAGGACCCGTTCGCCTCGCTCAACCCCTACCGGCGGCTCGGCGACCAGGTCGGCGAGCCGCTCAAGAACTTCGCCATCGCGTCGGGCAGCGAGGCGGCCGACCGCGTCGCCCACCTGTTCGACCGCGTCCAGTTGCCGCGCGACTTCATCCGCCGCTTCCCGCACGAACTCTCCGGCGGCCAACGCCAGCGCGTCGCCATCGCCCGCGCCCTGGCGCCCGGCCCGAAGCTGCTGGTGGCGGACGAGTCCGTGTCCGCGCTCGACGTCTCGGTCCAGGCGCAGGTGCTCAACCTGCTGATGTCCATCCAGGCCGAGCTGGGCCTCTCGTTCCTGTTCATCAGCCACGACATGGCCGTCGTCGAACGCGTGTCGCACCAGGTTGCGGTCATGTATCTCGGCCGCATCGTCGAGATCGGGCCGCGCGCCGCCGTATTCGAGGATCCGCGCCACCCCTACACCAAGTCGCTGCTCGCCGCCGTTCCCGTCGCCGACCCGGCGCAGCGCCGCAGCGCTGACGACCGCGCCTACCGGCCCCTGCCGTCGCCCATCCTCCCCATCACCGCCACCCCGCTTCCCTCCGTCTACGACGAAGTCTCCATCGGTCACTTCGTCCTGCAGCCAACGTGACGGACCGCCGCGAGCGCACACCGCGCCATTGCGCAGGCCGGAGCGGAGCCCAATCATCCTTGCATGACGGTCCTGAAAACGTGCCTGGCTTTGTTCGTGGTGTTCTACCTGCTGCCGATCGGGATTTCCGCGACGCGTTATTGGTTGGACGGCACGGGGGCCGGGTGGCGGACGGCCGACCGGTCCAGCCTCGGCATCCTGCCGCCAGCCAGCAGCAAAGCGGCGATCGTCCGTATCTTCTCGGCGCAGACGGTGCGCTGGCGCGGCATCTTCGCGACCCATAGCTGGATCGTCTTCAAGGCCGCGGGCGCCACCGGCTATACGCGCTACGACTACACCGCATGGGGCGATCCGATCCGGCTGAACGGGTTCGAACCGGATGGCCGCTGGTTTGGGCGGGTTCCGGCCGTGGTGTTCGCCGCGGACGGCGCCGCAGCGGAGGCGATGATCCCCCGCATGCAGGCGGCCATCCGGGACTACGCATGGCGCAAGCAGGGCGACTACCGCGCCTGGCCCGGCCCGAACTCGAACACGTTCGTGCAAGCGGTGATGGACAATGTGCCGGAAATCCGCAGTGCGCTGCCGCCGACCGCAATCGGCAAAGACTATCCCTATGATCGCCGTTGGCTACGCTGGACCGCTTCAGGCACGGGCATACGGTTGACCCTCGGGGGTTATTTCGGCGTGACGCTTGCGTGGGTCGAAGGCGTGGAGGTCAACATCCTCGGCGCGGCGGCCGGGGTGGACCTGCGCCGCCCGGCGATCAGGCTGCCCGGCCTCGGCCGTTTCGGCGTGCGCGGTCCGGATGACGTGACGGTGGACAGCGTGCAAGGCTTTGCCGCGAGGTAGGGGGGAGCGCACCGAAGCCGCCGTTCGGGCATGCTGGACTAGGGTGCGACGACCTTGCCATGAAGCGCTGCCAGTTGCAGGGCTTCCAGTACCTGGGCTTGGCGCAACGCCTCCGTACTGTCGTGCCGCAACGGTCCGCCGCTTGTGACCGCGCCGGCGAAATGCTCCACCATCGCACAATAAGGGTCGCAGGGCGGCCACTCGCGCACCACCCCGTTCACGCGCGTGGCGAGGAGGCGGTTGCGGGAGGAGAACGGAACCTCGATCTCGATCGTCCCGGCGCTGCCGACAATGCGGCAGGATTGCGCGCGCTCACCGTCGAACGTGCAGGCGAACCGCGCTTTGGCAGGTCCGAAGTCGAGCAGGCCGTGCAGGCTGGCGTCCACGTCCCCGCGCATGCTGGCGAAGGCCGCCACGCGGATGGGTTGCCCGGCGAGATCGCGGATCAGGCTGACGCAGTAGGTGCCCAGATCCAGCAGCGCCCCGCCGCCAAGGCGCGCCTGCCACCGGAAGTCGCCCGGGTCCCGCAATGGCCCGGCGAACAGGGCATCGATGGCCAGGATATCGCCGATCGCACCGTTGCGAACCGCCTGCAGCGCATCGGCGATCTGCGGGTGGAAGCCGTACACGAACGCCTCCATGACCCGGCGCCCGCTGGAAGCCTCGGCGGCGCGGACCAGCGCCACCTCCGCCGCCTTCAGCGTGAGTGGTTTCTCGCACAACACGTCCTTGCCGGACTGCAGCGCCCGGACGATCCAGGGCAAATGCGCGTCGTTGGTGACCGAGATGTAGACCGCGGCGACGCCGGGCTCGGCCAGCAACGCGTCGTAGCTGCCCCCTGTGGCGATGCCCAATTCGCTGGCGAGTGCGGCGGCGCGTGCCGGGTCGCGGGCGCCGAGGAACACCGCTTCGTGCCCGGCCTTCCGCATGGCCGGCAGCAAGGCGCGCTGCAGGATGCGGGATCCGCCGAGGAGGCCCCATTTCACGCCCACACCGCCCGCCGGCTGGCGACGGGGGCCGGGGACCACGCGGCGTCCGGATCGAACGGATAGGTCGGCCTGGCGCTTCGATGCCGCGTGAGGCGGGCGACATCCTGGTCCACCACACCCGGCGACAGCGCCATCAGGGCCGGGTTCGCCAGCGGCGCCAGCTCTGGCGACAGATAGCCGGATTTCACGGCGACGATCCGTGCCGTGCGGGGATCGAGGCCCAGGCAGGTGAAGTCCGCGACGGCGTGGAACGGGCGGCGGCGCGCGGTGACGACCAGGTCGATGCCCCCAGCCCGCAGCACGGCCTGGCGGTCTGCCGCGTCAGGGGTGGGAGCCAGGCAGCGGACGACTGCATCGGCCATCACGCGCCCGCCAGCCGTGTCAAGGGTGCCGCCGATCGACACCCGAATGGTGCTGCCCTCGCCGGCCGCATAGGCGGCGTCAGTCGCCGGACGGTCGGCGATGCCGGCCAGGATCGTCCCGGTCGCACCCGCCGCCATCAGGGCAGCCAGCATGTCCGCCCGGTCGCCCACGCCACCGCCGGTCGGGTTGTCGCCTGAATCGGCCAGGATGACGGGGTGGGTGGCGCTGGCGATGGCGCGGGCAACACATCCTGCCAATGATCCGGTGGGCGTGCCGAAGCCGAACTCCGACCGCAACGCCCAGTAACGCGACGCAAGGGCGGCCGCCTCGCGGGACAGCGCGGCCGGGTCGGTGCCCGTCAGCACGGCACAGGCGGTGGCGCGGGGTTCGTCGGCCCATACGTAGCCGATCTGGAACGACGCGTCCCAGATGCCGTCCTGCGCCTCGATGCCCGGCAGCGCCGCATAGAAGCTGCGGGCTGGGTCGTCGGCCGTGCTGGTGCGCTCCCCCGGCCACAACACCGGCACCGGCGCCCAAACGATGCCGGGCCGCGTGCCGCCGTGCAGCGCGCGCAGGATCATCGACACCGCCCGGCGCTGCGTCTCGCGCTGGTCGATATGCGGCGCGGTGCGGTAGGTCGTGAACACATCCAGCGCGTCGACGATCCGCTGTGACAGGTTGCCGTGCAGATCATATCCCGCGCCGACGACGCAGGCCGGTCCAACAACCTCGCGGGCGGCCAGGATCCAGTCTGCCTCGGCGTCCTCCATGCCGTCCACGAACACCGCCCCGTGCATCGCCAGGTACAGGCCATCGACCGGGCCGAGCGCGGAAAGCCGGGCCAGGAACTCGGCCTTGAACGCTTCGTACACCGGCCGCGCAATCGGGCCACCGGCGATGGCGCGCGCGTGCAGCGTCGGCAGCCAGGCGGCGTCGTGGCACCGTAGTTCGGCGAATTCGGGATGGGCGGTGATGTCGGTTCCGCGCAGCACCCGGAAGTCGGCGTGCTGCATCAGCACGGGATTGTAGGTGCTGCACTCGGTGTGCACGCCGCCGACTGCGATCCGCATCGTAGTCATGGCTCGGAACCCGGCATCTGGACGATGTGCGCCATCACTGACACTTTGCTCAGCCAATGAACCGCATCGCGCGTTCGGCGGCAATGGGCCGCCTGACCCTCGAAGGAGCCCAATCGATGGCCATGACCCGCCGCGCCGCCATGCTGTCGGGCGCTGCCTTGGCCCTCCCGCGCCTGGCCTACGCGGCGTCCGGCAGTACGCTCACGGTGATGCAGAGCGAGGCGCCGCGCTCCATGGATCCGGGCGACCATACCGCCGCGTTCACGACGGCGGTGCTGGACCCGATGTATGAGGGTCTGCTGCGCCGCACGTCCGACTTGAAGCTCGAACCGTCGCTCGCGACCGCCTGGCGTGCCGAGGAGGGTGGCACGAAATGGGTGTTCACCCTGCGTGAAGGCGTCACGTTCCACGACGGCACGGCGCTGGATGCGGACGCGGTCGTCACCTCGCTGACCCGCTTCCTGGACCCGAAACGCGGGCTGGCCGCGGCCGGCCGGGTGCGGGTGATCCTGACCAGCGCGCGGGCGACCGATCCGCACAGCGTGGAGTTCACGCTGCGGCAGCCTTATGCCGGCTTCCTCGCGCTATTGGCGACGGCGCCCTGCTGCATCGTCAGCCCCAAGGCCGAGCAGGCCGGCACCATCGGACGCATGGCGGTCGGCACCGGGCCGTTCCGCCTGACGGAGTGGCGGTCCGGCGAGTATGTGCAGCAGGCGCGCTACGACGGCTACTGGGGTCCGAAGCCGGCGCTGGACGCAGTGAAATGGACCTGGTCGACCGAGGCGTCCGTCCTGTCGATGGCACTGCAGAGCGGCGATGCGGACGTGGTCAACCCGCTGCCGCCCGTGTTCGCCGCCGCCACCGCCCGCAACCCAGCGCTGAAGCTGCTGCAGGGGGACGGCGCGTTCGTGTTCTGGGTGGCGCTCAACACCCGCCTCAAGCCGCTGGACGACCTGCGGGTGCGCCAGGCGCTGAATTTCGGCACCGATCGTGCTGCCTTGGTGCAGGCTCTGCTGCTGGGCCACGGCAAACCCGCCAACTCGCCGCTGGCGCCGGTGACGCCGGGCTACGACGCATCGCTCGAGCCGTATCCGTACGACGTCGCGAAAGCGAAGGCGCTGCTGGCCGAGGCAGGGGTCCCAGGCGGCTTCACCATCAACGTTGCCGTGCAGGAGCAGGAGGCGAACATCGCCGAGGCGTTGCAGGGCATGTGGTCCAAGTTCGGTGTCACGCTGAACGTGCAGCGGATGGAGGCCGGCGTCTGGACCAAGGCGGCGTTCGCCACGCCGGAGCAGAAGGCCGAGGCTGGCACCGGCGGGGTCATCGCATCCTGGTCGGCGGGCGCCTTCAACCCGGACCTGCAGCTCCGCCCGCTGTATGCCACGGCCAGCGCCGCCCCTGCCGGCGCCAATCTGGGCTTTTTCAGCGACCCGGCGCTGGACACTTTGCTGGACCACGCCGCCGCCACGCTCGACGACACCGGCCGCGCTGCGCTGTATGGCGAGGCGCAGAAGATGGTGAACGACCAGGCGCCGCACGTCCTGCTCTACTACAAGAGCGACCTCGTCGCGACGGTGGCGGACATCACCGGCGTCTGGGTCTTGCCGGGCGGCACGGTCGAGGTCGCGCGCGCATCGCGGACCTGACGCATGGCCCGCTTGGTCCTGCGCAAGCTGGCGGCGCTGCCTTTGGCGCTGCTTGGCGTGAGCGTGCTGATCTTCCTTACCGTCCATGCACTGCCGGGTGACCCGGCGCGCATGATGGCCGGCCCGGAAGCGACGCAGGCCGCCGTGGACGGCCTGCGCACGCGGCTCGGGCTGGACCGTCCGTTGCCGGTGCAGTACCTCGGTTTCGTGGGCGGCGCGCTGCACGGCGATTTCGGCGTGTCCTTGCGATCGCAGAACCCGGTGGCGCAGGAGATCGGGCAGCGCCTGCCGTACACGCTCACGCTCGCCTTGGTCAGCTACGCCGCCGCCATCCTGATCGGCGTGCCGGCGGGCATGCTGGCGGCAATCCACCAGGGCGGCTGGCCCGACCAGGTGGTCATGCTGGGCGCGGTGCTCGGCGCATCCATGGCGAGCTTTTGGCTGGCGTTGCTGCTGATGAGCTTGTTCGCGGTGCAACTGCATTGGCTGCCGCTGCTCGGCGCGGCCGGGTGGCGCAACTACGTCATGCCCACAACCGTGCTCGCGGCGCTGCCGACGGCGCTGATCGCACGCATGACCCGCGCCGGGATGATCGAGGTGCTGCGGCTCGACTACATCCGCACCGCCTGGGCGAAAGGCTTGGCGCCGCGGGCGGTCTACATGACACACGCGTTGCGCAACGTGCTGCCGCCCGTGGTGACCGTGGTCGGCCTGAACTTCGGCAGCCTGGTCGGTGGCGCGGTGGTGACGGAGGCGGTGTTCGCCTGGCCCGGTCTCGGCCGCTTGCTGGTTGATTCAGTGCGCTACCGCGACTACCCGGTGCTGCAGGCCGTGACGCTCCTCGCGGTAACGAGCGTTGTCGTGGTCAACCTCGGGGCCGAACTGCTGATCGTCGCCATCAACCCGCGGCTGCGATGAGGCGCCGTAGATCCCTCGTGCTCGGTGGCGTGCTGGTCGGGCTGGTCGCGGCCAGCGCCATGTTCGCACCGCTGCTGGCACCCGCGGGACCCTATACGCAGGACCTGGCCAACATCCTGCTGCCACCGGGCGCCGCCCACCCGTTCGGCACGGACGCGTTCGGGCGTGACATCTTCGCCCGGGTGCTGTTCGGCGCCCGCGTTTCGCTGCTGGAGATCGTCGCCGGCGTGTCCGTCGCCGTCGCCACCGGCGTGCCGCTCGGCCTGGTGTCCGGCACGTTGGGCGGCTGGACGGATGCCGCGATCATGTGGCTGGCGGACATCGCTTTCGCCTTTCCCGCCATCGTGCTGGCGCTGCTGATCGTGAGCGCGCTCGGCCCCTCGCTGGTCAACCTGCTGATCGCGATCGCGGCGTTCTCGATTCCGGTCTATGCCCGGCTTAGTCGCAACCTAACCGTCGGCGTGCGCGGGATGGAGTTCGTGGAGGCCGCCACCGTCGCTGGCTCCGGCCGGTGGCGCATCATGACGCGGCACATCCTGCCCAATACGCTCAGCCCGATCGTGGTGCAGGCGACGCTGACTGCCGGCACGGTGGTGCTGTCGGCCGCCAGCCTGTCGTTCCTGGGCCTGGGCGCGCAACCGCCGCTGCCGGAATGGGGCACGATGCTCAGCGACGGGCGCAACTACCTGGGTGTGAGCCCGTGGCTGACGCTGTTCCCCGGCCTCGCGGTGATGATCACGGTGCTGGGCTTCAACATGCTGGGCGACGGCCTGCGTGACCTGCTGGACCCGCGGGGATGAGCCTGCTGTGCGCCGATATCGGCGGGTCGTTCATTCGTATGGGCCGGGTGGACGCAACGGGCCAGGTGACGGACGTGGCCAGCGCCGTCACGCCGGCGAACGGGTGGGACGCCTTCGTCGCCGTGCTGCGAGGCCTGGCGCCGCCGGGTGCTGGCACGCTCGGCATCGCCATTGCCGGCATGCTGGCGCGGGACGGCCAGGTCGCGGCGGCGAACATTCCCTGCCTGGCCGGGCATCGTGTCGCAACGGAGCTTGCTGCGGCGCTGGGCCGTCCCGTGGTGATCGGCAATGACGCCGATTGCTTCGCCTTGGCGGAGGCAGGCAGCGGCGCGGGCCGCGGCCATCATGTCGTCCTGGGTATTATCCTGGGCAGCGGCGTGGGCGGCGGCCTCGTCGTCGGAGGCCGGATCGTAACTGGCGCGGGCGAATGGGGCCATGCGCCGGTCGTCACCTCCGGTCCGCTCGCCCTGCTGCCATGCGGCTGCGGGCAGCGCGGCTGCGTCGATACGATCGGCAGCGCACGTGGGCTGGAGCGGTGGCACGCCGCGTTGACCGGGACGGCGCTGGACAGCCGCGCCGTGGTGAGCGGCTGGCTGGCCGGGGACGCCGGATGCACCGAAGCGGTGGAGGCCTATATGGGTGCATTGGCCGGACCGCTGGCGTTCGCGGTGAACATCACGGCGGCCAGCGTGGTGCCGGTGGGGGGCGGCCTCGGGTCCAGCGTGCCGTTGGTGGCGGCGCTGGATGCCGCCGTCCGGCCGCTTGTGTTAGGACGCGGCTACGGACCTCTGCTGGTGCCGGCGGCCCATGCGACCGGGGCTGGCCTGGCCGGCGCCGCCCTGCTCGCGGCGCAGGCGGCGGGATGAGTGTGCTGCTGGAGGTCTGCGTCGACACGGCCGAGGCCTTGGCGCAGGCGGTTGCGCAGGGCGCCGGCCGGATCGAATTGTGCGCCGCCCTGGGTGCGGGCGGGCTGACCCCGTCCGCCGGGTTCATGCGTCACGCGCGCACCACCGCGGTGCCGGTCCACGTGCTGATCCGCCCACGCGCGGGTGGCTTCGTCTACAGCCCGGCGGAACTGGCCATGATGGAGGCCGACATCACGGCAGCACGGGCGGCCGGCCTGGCCGGGATCGTAATCGGCGTTAGCCGTCCCGACCACACGCTGGATTGGCTCGCAATACGCACCCTGATGAGCGCCGCGCAAGGCATGGCCGTCACCTTGCACCGTGTTTTCGATCTCGTCCCGGATCTCGGTCAGGCCCTGGAGGAAGCCGTAGAAGCGGGCATTGGCCGGGTGCTGACATCGGGCGGGGCCGTGTCCGCTTCGGCCGGGGCGGAGACGATCGCGGCCCTGGTCAGGCAGGCCGCCGGGCGTATCGTGGTCATGCCAGGGGCCGGCATCACGCCGGGCAATGCCGGCGCCTTGGTGAGAGGCACGGGCGCCACCGAGCTGCACGCGTCATGCCGGACCGCTTGCCCCGAGGATGCGCGGCTGGCGGCGCTCGGTTTCGGCCAGGGATCGCGGTTGGACCCTGGGATCGTCCACGCCTTGGTGAGTGCCTGCGCCGCCTGACGTTGCGGCAATCCCTTGCCGAGGAGGCGCGCCCTCGTCAAATTGCGCCAGATGAACGTCGAAGTCCTCAATCCTTGACCGGAAGCGACGACAGCCCGCCGCTCGGCGCCCGGGTCACCATTTCCTACTGCACGCAATGCAAGTGGCTGTTGCGGGCCGCGTGGATGGCGCAGGAGCTTCTCTCGACCTTCGAGACGGAGATCGAGGAGGTGACGCTTCGACCCGGCGTCGGTGGGATATACCGCATCGAGATCGATGGCGAACTGGTCTGGGACCGCGTGCGCGATGGCGGCTTTCCCGATGTGAAAACCCTGAAACGGCGCATCCGGGACAAGGCCGCCCCGGGCCGCGCTCTCGGCCATGTCGACCGGGATTGAATGTCAATTCAGCGGCACGGTGCCGGTGTAGCGCAGGATGTATAGGCCGCCGGTCAGCCGGTCATTGGCGTAGATCAGCCCGTTTTCGTCCACGTAGACGTCGTTGATCTGGATCGTGTGGGTCGGGTTGCCCGGCGGTGCTGCCGGAATGTAGTAGCCGATCTCGGCCGGGCGGCTCGGGTCCGCGATCGAGGTGATCCGTACCCCGCCGTTAAAGTAGCTGCCGACGACGGTGTTCTCGAGCGTGCGGGACGTGGCGATCGGGCGGTTCATGTCGATGTTGTGCGCGCCGAACCGGCCGCCCGCGGCACACAGCGCCTTCTGGTCCGGTGCAGGCGGGAAAACGGCGAGCGGGATCGGGTCCTTTTCGTTGGACAGGTCCCAGACCCAGTTGCGCTTCGGCCAGTCCTTGCAGTTGTCGAGCGTGGCCTCCTCCGTCTGGATCGCGATGCCGCGGTCCGGCAAAGGCAGCACGGTATGGGCGAAACCGTTGTCGAGCCCTTGCCAGGTGCGCCGCGCCACAATCTTAGGATGCGCCTTGTCGGACACGTCGAGGATGACCCATCCGCCATCGATCCAGCCGGCATACGCACGGTCTGGTTGCGAGGCGGGGACGATGATGGAGTGCAGCCGCATCCCGTTCTCGACCGATTCCACCCGCGGCGGCGGCTCGGCGGCATCGCCCACCCGCGTGCCCGGCAGCCACCAGCGGCCGGCCTCGACGGGATGCGCCGGGTCGTGCAGGTCCACGATCATCAGGAACTGGTCGTCATCCGCGTTGCGCGGCTCGAAATCGGCGGCGCCGGTCGAGATGTAGGCGTAACGCCCGTCGGTGAACCACAGCCAGTGCACGCCGCGGGAATGCGGCCCGGACGTGTCGAAATGGGAGAGTTTGCGCGGATGCGCCGGGTCCGCCATGTCGTAGATGTCGAGCCCGGCATAGGGCTGGCCCGGCTTGGTGGTCTGGTGCGCCACGACCACGGTGTCGCCGCTCAAACCGAGCGAGTTGCAGCGGACGTAATCCGCCTCTGCCGGGATCTGCGCGATCAGGGTCGGGTTTTCCGGATGGGTCACGTCCAGGATGCTCATGCACATGGGCGCGGACTCATGGGCAAGGAACAGTACCCGGCGGCCATCCGGATACTGCTTGATCGCGAGACCTTCGCCGCCCTTGCCGACACCACCGAGGTCGTTCCGGCCCACAAGCTCCATGTTCAAGGCTTCGGCCGGCGTTTCCGCGGCGCGGACGCTTTCTGGCCGTAGACACACGAGCACGCATGCGAGCACCAGCGCCAGCTTGAGCACCGCTCCCGAGTTGCGCATTGGTCGCCTCCCCCTTGTGTTGGCCCGGCGAACCGGACGGGCGCAAGCCTAGGATTGCTTCTCCGCGCTCGCCAACATGGCGGGCCGGGTTCCTGGCTTCACCTCTGCGCGAGAAACGCTTCGGCGCTGGTGGCCGGGGTAGCGTGACCGGCGTCGGTGGACACCGCTTGACCCTGCTGTAGACTTGCAGGAAGGCGCAAAGTGAAAGTGCTGCCCTTCCCCAAGGCGCTGCGGACGCCGATGCTGCCGCCCAGCATGTCGCAGAACGCCTTGGTGATGGCCAGTCCTAAGCCTGTTCCGCCATACTGCCGTGTGGTCGAGGCGTCGGCTTGCTGGAAGCGTTGGAACAGCTTGTCCAACTGCTCCGGCGACATGCCGATGCCGGTGTCTGACACCTCGAACACGATTTCGTCGCGGGTGCGTGCGCCATGCAGGGTGATGGTGCCGCCCTTTGTGAACTTGGCCGCGTTACTCACCAGGTTCAGCAGCATCTGGCGAAATTTGGTCAGGTCCTGATGCAGGGTGCCGAGGTCAGGGACGTCCAGCACCAGGACGTTGCCATGCTTCTCCGCCAGAGTGCGTGCCGTTGCCGCAACATCCTGCACCAGGGCCGACGCGTCGAAGTCTTCCGCGAACGCTTCCATCCGGCCGCTCTCGATCTTCGAGATGTCGAGCACGTCGTTGATCAGGCCCAGCAGATGGCGGGCGTTGGATTTGATCTTGCCCATGTCGCCCAGATAGCTCGCCGGGTCGCCGCCATCGCCGATCTCATCCTCGAGCATCTCGCTGTAGCCGATGATGGCGGATAGCGGCGTGCGGAGTTCGTGGCTCATATTGGCCATGAACTGGCTCTTCGCCCGGTTCGCATCCTCGGCCGCGTCCTTGGCGGCGAGCACCTCGGCTTCCACCCGGCGGCGTTCGGTGATGTCCTCGTGCACGCCCACCCATTCCCGCAAACCGCCCACGTCATCCAGCACGGGCGCGGCCCGGACGGCGAACACGCGCCACACACCGTCATGCCGGCGCAGGCGATGCTCGTGCACGAACACCCGCCGCTCGTAAACGGCCTCCCGCCAGGCGCGCTCGGTGCCTGTCACGTCGTCCGGATGGACGGCGGCGGTCCAGCCGTAGCCCGTGTACTCGGCAGCGGTCTGGCCGGTGAAACGCGCCCAGTCGTGCTGTTCACCGATCATCCGGCCCTGCGCGTCATTGGTCCAGATGATGTCCCCGACGACCTCGGCCGCTGCGCGAAAGCGTTCCTCGCTGACCAGCAAGGTACGCTGCACGCGGGCTGCATCGATCGAAGAAGCCAGCAGCGCCGCGAACAGGATGACGAAAGTGGCGCCCGAAACATACAAGGCGAGCGTTTGGGGCGGGAGCCCGGCCAAACTGGCGGAGCCGTCCTTGTCGATGCCGTGGGCCGTAAAGGTGGCCGCGAGCATGCCGCAGTAGTGCATCCCGTAGACCGCAAAGCCCATCACGGCCGCGGCCAGAAGTTTCTGGCTCACGCTGCGCGTACGCAGCGCGAGCCAGAGTGCGACGGTGGACGCCACGACGGCGATCAGCACCGACAGGGCAACCGTCCAGCCGTCGTACGCGACGGTTGCCGGCATCCGCATCGCCGCCATGCCCGTGTAGTGCATCGCGGCGACGCCGCCGCCCATCAGCAGCCCTGCAGGCAGCACGTCGGCCTGCGATGCCCGACGGCGGTTGACCCAGAAAAAGGCCGCCCCGGTCGCGAGGATGGCGACGAACAGCGATACGACGGTGCCGGGGATGCCGTACTGGGGCGCCATGTCCATGCGCAGCGCCAGCATGCCGATGAAGTGCATCGACCAGATCCCGCCACCCATCACCAGCGCGGCCGTGCCGATCCAGGCCCAGCGCAGGCCGGGCAACGGTCCCCTGACGCGCCCAGCGAGCTCGAGCGCGCTATAGGAGGCGAGCACGGCGATCAGGATGGAGAGAACCACCAGGGCCGGGTCGTAGCTGGTCGTCAGGGGCATCGAGGTCTCCAATGCTGACGCCCACTCTATGCGGAGCCGGTCGTGCGACCAACGGCGTGCGGATATCCAGAGTTGGTGGACACAGGCGATGCGGACTTGCGCCGGCCAGCCCGGCTTGGCGTAATCTGCAAACGTAACATGGGGACCCGCCGATGATCCATGCCGACCCCAGTGCACCCGGCAACGAGCTCGGCCTCGGCCGCGCCGCCGCCGGGCAGCCTCCGCTGCAGCCCGCGACGGCGCGGGATCGCGGTATCGGCCCGTTCAAACGCCTGGTCCTGCGCGGCGCCACCGTCATCGATGGCACCGGCGCTCCGCCGATCGGGCCGACCGACATCGTGGTCGAGGACGGGCGCATCACCCTGTTGAAGAAGGTGACCGGCAACCTCGCCACTGCCGCCAACCGCCCGGGATCCGGCGACCACGAGATCGATTGTCACGGCAAATGGGTCACGCCGGGCTTCATCGACTGCCACGGCCATGCCGGCGTCGCCTACCACGCCGCCAACGGGTGGGTGCCGCCCGTGGACTACGTGTACAAGCTGTGGCTCGCGCATGGCGTGACGACCGTGCGGGAGATGGGGTCGTTCAACGGGCTGGACTGGATGATGGACCAGAAGGCCCGTTCCGCCGCCAACACCATCGCGGCCCCCCGGCTGCTGTCCTACTGCTACTTTCCGGCCGTCAACGACATGCTGAAGCTGGTGCACACGCCGGAGGAGGGCCGTGCGTGGCTGCGCCGGGTGAAGGAGCGGGGGGCGGATGGCATCAAGTTCTTCGGCGCCCCGCCCGCGATCATGGAGGCGGCGCTGGACGAATGCCGCACGCTCGGCCTCCGCTCCGGCTGTCACCACGCGCAGATGGCGGTGACGCGCATGAACGCGCTGACCACGGCGCGCTGGGGACTGACCAGCGCCGAGCATTATTACGGTCTGCCGGAGGCGCTGTTCGAGGACCGGGTGGTGCAGGACTTCCCGCTCGACTACGACTACAACGACGAGTACTTTCGCTTCTCGGTGTCCGGCCAGATGTTCG
Source organism: uncultured Acetobacteraceae bacterium (assembly GCA_964247705.1). Classification (GTDB taxonomy): domain Bacteria; phylum Pseudomonadota; class Alphaproteobacteria; order Acetobacterales; family Acetobacteraceae; genus LMUY01. The sequence continues at coordinate 54,343 of CAXTVQ010000029.1, forward strand.
GGCAGGGCGCCAAGCCGGGCTCGGCCAAGTGGAACCAGGTGCTGGACCAGTTCCTCGAGCTGGGCTTCACCTTCGTGCCGACGTTCACGATCTACGACGCCAACCGCGACCTGATGCGCGCGCGGCAGGCGGATTGGCACAAGGATTACACGTGGAAATCGATGTGGGAGTATTTCCAGCCGCAGCGGGGCGGCCATGGCTCCTACTGGACGCGGTGGTCGACACAGAACGAGGTGGAGTGGAAGCAGAACTACCGCCTGTGGATGGCTTTCATCAACGAATACAAGAACCGCGGCGGCCGGGTGTGCACGGGCAGCGACAGCGGGTTCATCTATTCCATCTTCGGCTTCGGTTACATCCGCGAGCTGGAGCTGCTGCAGGAAGCCGGGTTCCATCCTCTGGAGGTGATCCGCTCGGCCACGTCCCAGGGTGCGGCGCTGTGCGGGATCGAGGATGACACCGGCACTGTCGAACCCGGCAAGCGCGCCGACCTGCTGGTGCACGACTACAATCCGCTGACCGACTTCAAGCTGCTGTACGGCACCGGCGCCATGCGGCTGAACGAGGCGACCAACAGCGTCGAGTGGCACCGCGGGCTGCGCTACACGATCAAGGACGGCGTGGTCTACGACACGGCGGAGCTGCTGGCCGACGTGCGCGAACTGGTGCGGGAAAGCTGGGCCGAGGACGTGCCCGCCCGGTTCCGCCCGCCGCAAGCGGCCGCCCAGTGAGCGTTGACTTCGTCGTACTGACCGGCTTCCTCGGGTCCGGCAAGACCAGCCTGTTGCGGGACTTCCTGCCCAGCCCGGATGCGGCCGACACGGCGGTGATCGTGAACGAGGCCGGCGAGGTCGGGTTGGATGGCGCGTTGCTGCGCGAAACCGGATCGGGCGTGCCCATGGCCACGCTGTCCAACGGGTGCGTGTGCTGCCAGATGGGCAACGACCTGCAGACTACCGTGGACGCCCTGCTTTGGGCCGAGCGGCCTGGTGCGGCAGGCCCGCTCCGCCGGATCGTGCTGGAAACGAGCGGCTTGTCCAAACCCGGCCCGGTGCTGCGGCAGCTTGCCGGGCTGGCCGGGCACCCTCTGCGCGTGTCCGTGGTCGCCACCTTCGACCCTGCGCGGGGGATGGACACCGCCTCGTTCGCCGAGGCCGCCGCGCAATGGGCCGCGGCACACCGCATCGTCGTCACCAAGGCCGACACCGTCGATGCCAGCCGCCTCGCGCGTGCCTCTCGCGACGCGGCGGCGCTCAACCCGGTGGCCGAGCTCGTCGCCGATGCCGACCGGGGCCGCACCGTGGCCGCCGCCTTCGCACCGCTCGCGGGCGGACCGTTGCGCGAGCCGCCGGACTTGGGCGCGGTGCATCCCCGCATCCTGGTGGCCCTGGCCAGGCCGTCCGGTCCGCTCGATTACGACGGCCTGGCCACTTGGCTGGACAATCTGGCCGGGGCACTCGGCGACCGGCTGCTGCGCGTGAAGGGGCTGGTGCGTGTGGCAGGCCAAATCCGGCCGGTGCTGGTGCAAAGCGTGGGCACCCTGTTCTCGCCGCCGCGGCTGTTCGGCGGTGCGGAGGAAACGGCGCCGTTCCTCGTTGTCATCGCGCGCGACACGTCCTGGGACGAGCTGGACGCCGTGCCGCCGGCCGGTCTGTTCCGCGTCAACCGGCCGCCCGGTGCGACCACCCGCAAATCCGGCCTGCTGCGCGCGGAGGCGGTTTAGAGAGGGGGGCCGGGTTCATGAAGATAACATTCTACGCCCATGCCAGCTTTCGGCTGGAAACACCGGAGGTCAGCGTCGTCACCGACCCGTACACGCCCGGCGTGTCGGGCTTCGAGCCGATCGGCGAGCCCGCGGACCTGGTCATCATGAGTTCGGCGACCGACCGGTTCCACTCCGACCCCAGCCACGTCGCGGGTCAGCCGACCGTGGTGAACGCGTTGCTGGACGTGCCGCCGGAGGGGGTAACGGTGTGCGGCGTGCCGATCCGCGCCTTTCCCACCAGTGAGAGCCTGACCTTCGACTTCGGGCGGGACCCGGACGCCAATGCCATGTATCTCTTCACCGTGGGCGGCGTGCGGGTGCTGCATATGGGCGACGTCGGCAATGCGGTCGCGCCGGCGGTGCTGGAGGCCTTGTCCGGCCAGGTCGACGTGCTGCTGGCCCTGGCCGGTGCGCATGCGACGATCGGCCTCGAGGATTTGGACCAGGCGATCGCGGCCGTGGCGCCCCGCATCGTCATCCCGATGCACTACTGGCACCCGCGCGGCGTGCTCAAGATCGAGCCCGTGGACCGGTTCCTGCAGCGTCATCCCGAGGCCATGGTTAGACAGCACGACGATACGTCCCTGACGATCGATCCCGGCCAACTGCCTGCCACGCCGCAGATCATCGTGCTGCAGCAAGCGCGCTGATCGTACTCCGCCGCGTCTTTCCGTTGCCTGCCGCGGTCTCATCTAGGTCGGGTCGGGGTCAGGGTGGGCAGCGTGCAGCAAGCATTCGATATCGTCGTCGCCGGCGCCGGGCCGGTGGGGTTGGCGTTCGCCGCATCCATGGCCGGAGCCGGGCTGCAGATCGCGCTCGTCGACCCGCAGGCGGAGGCGGCTTTGGCCGCTCCCGGGGACGATGGGAGAGAGATTGCGCTCACCGATCAGAGCGTCGCGATGCTGACGGAGGTCGGCGCTTGGTCGAGGATCCCGCCGGATCAGATCGCACCACTACGGCACATGCGGGTGCTCAACGGGCCGTCAGACTACGCGATGCGGCTTGGGCACGGTGGCGCAGGGAACGATTTGCTTGGGCGGTTCGTGCCCAATCACTGGCTCCGCCGCAGCCTGCACGACGTCGTAAGGGCGGATCCGGGCGTGACCGTGCTGCCGAGCCTGTCGGTCGCGGCTGTTCACCAGGAGGGGGGCCACGCGGTCGCGGCCTTGTCCGACGGCCGGACGCTGGGCGCGGCATTGGTGGTCGCGGCCGACACCAGGCGGTCGCGGCTGCGCCAACAACAGGGCATCGGTGCCGCGCTGCACGACTACCGGCAGCGGATGCTGGTCTGCCCGGTCGCACATCCCCTGCCGCACCACGAGACGGCGACGGCCTGGTTCGAGTATGGCCAGACCCTGGTGACGCTGCCGCTGAACGGCGGCCGGTCCTCGGCCGTGATGACGGTCGGCGAGACGGACGCGGCGGCCCTGCTGCAGATGGACGACGCGGCGTTCGGCCAGGAGCTGACCCGGCGTTACCGGGGGCGGCTCGGCGCGATGCGGCCAGTCGGTGGGCGGCACGCCGTGCCCGTCGTGACGGCCTACGCCGCCCGTTTCGTAGGCCGGCGGTTTGCCCTGCTGGGGGACGCCGCCGTCGGCATGCACCCGACGACAGCGCACGGCTTCAATTTCGGCATGCTCGGGCAGCGCGCCTTGGCGCGGCAGTTGCTGGCCGCGTTGTCGGCTGGGCGGGGCGTGGCCGACCCGGCTGCGCTGGGCCGCTACCAGGCGGCTCACCGTGCCGAGACGGGGTTGTTCTTCGCCGGGGCGGAAGCGCTGATGCGGCTCTACGCCGCCGGGGACAGTCTACCGGCGCGGCTGTTGCGGAATGGGGCGCTGCGGCTCGGCAACCTGCCGCTGCTTCGCCAGACGTTGGCAGCGCGGATGCGCCACCCCGACCAGGCCCTGCCGTAATCGCCGGTAGGTAACGGAGACGTTTGGCGTCCGCCTGCGTAGACGTGCGGTGCCATTCGAGGGTTGAGACAATGAGACCGCACGTCACTTGCCATTTGGGATCGGTGGAGAATGGCGAACACGCACGGCACGAACACACGCCGAGCCGACATCCTGCTCGTCACGACGGGGCTTGCCGTTCCGTGCCGAGGGATTGCAGGTCGCCGCAGTCGGCGCCGACAACAAGGTGCATCTGCAGAAGGTCACCGTCGGAGAGACTCTCGGCCTCAAGGTGCAAGTGACGTCGGGGCTGTCCCGCACCGACAGGGTCGTGGCCAGCCCATCCCTGGGCATGTTGGAAGGGCAGCAGGTCGATCCCGTGACGCCCGCCGCAGGAAGCCAGCCAGGAAGCGATAGCCCCGGTGTCGCGGAGGCCAGGCCCGGGTCCGTCGAGGGCAGCACCGCGACACAGACAGCCTTTTCAGCCGTCCAGCCGGACACGAGATCCGCACACTGAAATTTTCAATGTCCGACCGTATTGGATGTGCTTATGCCACCTGAACTGCTCCTCCTGATTGATCTGGATGCCGTCCGCCGCGCCCGGCTGGAAGCAACCTACGTCGTTCACCAAGCCCGCAAAGCGCAGGAGCGGCAGGCAGCGATCACCGATAAAGGGCACGCGGTCCAGGCCGTGGTCACGAATGGCGTCGCCGGCATAACGGCGGCCGAGATCGCGGCGCTGCCCCGGCTCGGGATCATCTGTTGCATGGGCGCCGGCTACGAAGGCGTGGACTTGGCCGCCGCACGCGCTCGCGGCATCACCGTCACACACGGACCCGGCACCAACGATGCCTGCGTCGCGGACCACACCATGGCGCTTCTGCTGGCCGTGTTGCGCGATATCCCGCGCTTCGACCGTGCGGTGCGCGAAGGCGGATGGCGCAGCAGCGACGCCATGCGGCCGGCAGCGAACGGCAAGCGGCTCGGCATCCTCGGTCTTGGAAACATCGGGTCGCGCATTGCCCGGCGCGCATCGGCATTCGACATGTCGATCGCCTACCACAACCGCCGCGCCCGGCCGGACTTGCCCTATTCCTACTACGACACGCCGCTCGCCCTGGCCCATGCTTCGGACTGCCTGGTCTGCGTATTGCCAGGCGGTGCGGCCACGCGGCATCTGGTCGATGCGGCGGTGCTGGAGGCGCTGGGACCGTCGGGGTTCTTGGTGAACGTGGGCCGCGGCGGCGTGGTGGACACGACGGCACTGATCGACGCACTGGGAAACGGCCAGATCGCCGGTGCCGCCTTGGACGTTTTCGAAGGCGAGCCGGCCGTGCCTGAGGCGTTGCGCTCGCTGCCGGATGTCGTGTTGACGCCCCACGTCGCCGGGCGGTCGCCAGAGTCGCTCGAGAATACGATCAGCCTGGTGTTGCGCAACCTGGCTGCCTATTTCGCCGGTGATCCTGTCCCGACGCCGGTGCCATCGACGGCCTGATCCGGCGGTTAGTGGGCATCCACGCCCGGTATGTTGGTGCGCACGCGCCAGTTTGGGTGGACCTACGTCGGAAGTGCCTAAGCAAGCCCGGGTAGCACCGCCAGCGCGTTGTCGCGGCCGATGC
>CAXTVQ010000030.1:0-22934 GCA_964247705.1 uncultured Acetobacteraceae bacterium
CCGCCTTCGTCGCCAGCAGCAAACCGAGCACGTTGGTGTCGAAATGCCGGTTGAATTCCAGCACCGAGAGGTTCTCGATCGGCTGCGGATTATAAACTCCGGCATTGTTGACGAGCACGTCGACACGGCCGAACTCGTCACGAACGTGGTTGAACAGCCGTGTCAGGTCGTCCTCGTTGGCCACGCTGCCGCCGATCGACAACGCCCTGCCGCCGGCCGCGATGATCTCACCCACAACCCGGTTCGCACCGGTCTTGTCCGACGCATAATTGACGATCACCGCAGCGCCCTCCTCCGCAAGCCGTTTGGCGATACCCGCGCCAATGCCCTTCGAAGCGCCAGTGACGACCGCGACCTTGTCGGTAAATCTCGCCATGCTGCAATGCTCCCTTGCTGATGCGATCGCGGCCATGCTTGCTTCGGCGCGAAATCGGCAGCTTTCTTGAGCATCCCTGCTAGCACCGCGGCGCTGGGCCACGCAGCCTCGGAAACTACTCAGAGCAGTGGGCCGTGCTAAGTCGAACGCGCGATGGCCGGCGACACGGCTTCGGAGTATCAGTGCGTCCGGGCCATCAAGGTGGATCGATCCAGTTGAACAGCGCCAGGCCGCCATCGACCACCACGGTCGTCCCGGTGACGTAGGCCGAGAACCGGTCCGACAGCAGGGCCACCGCCATGCCGGCGACGTCTTCGGGGGTGCCGGTCCGGCCGAGCGCAATCTTCGCCTCCAAGGCCGGCACGTTCGCGGCGAACCCGCCACCCGGAATGGCGCCGGGTGCGATGGCATTGACCCGGATGCCATGCGGGCCGAGCGCCCGCGCCAGTTCCTTGACCAGCATCGTCTGACCGGCCTTGGCTGCGCTGTAATGCGGCAGGTTGCGCGGCGACCCGGCGTGCAACGACGTTACGTACAGCATGCGGCCGCGCACCCCGGCATCCCGCATATGGCGGCCGGCCGCCTGTCCGAGCAGAAAGCCGGAGCGCAGCGTGATCGACAGCATCTCGTCCCATTGCTCGGCCGAAACCGCCAACGCGGTCTGCTCCTCCCGCCGCGGCGGCGCCGCGCAGTGCACGAAGACCGAGATGGCCCCGAGCGTCGCAACCGCGGCGTCGAACAGGCTCTGGAACGCCGTCGGATGGCTAAGATCGGCCGCGATGAACGTCCCGCCGATCTCGGCCGCGAGCGACTCCCCAGGCTGCGGCAACACATCGGTGAGGACGACACGCGCGCCCTCGTGGGCCAGGGCCCGGGCAATGCCCCGACCCACGCCGGACGCAGCGCCCGTAACCAACGCCGTATCACCGTCCAACAACCCAGTCACCCTGCCCTCCACCGTCACGACCGCCCCCGGCCGGAAAGCAAATGCCGGTTGCGCCTCATTGCGACTGCTGGAACAGGATCACCTCGGCGCCGGCCTTGGACGTGCCCCGGTGCTCGGCCCCGACCGGCACCACGCAGACCTGGCCGGCCGCTAGCTGCAGTGTCTGATCGCGGAACTCCACGCTGAAATCACCTGCCCAGACCACGACGGTCTCGGTCGTGCCGCCGTGGCGGTCCCAGCGGCCCTCGCCACCCCCCTTGACCCGGACCAGGCGTACATTCACGCCGCCAAGCTGCGCCGTCTCCTCGGTCTGGCCGTCCCTGGCCAGCCGGCCGAAGATCTCGGCGACATCCACCGCCTGGTGCATCGTTCCCATACTCCCGCAAGGCATCGAACCCCCGGCACTATGCCGGGTCGGACAGGCATGTCCAGGCAACCCGACGGCACGGGCCGCAAGCCGTTCGCCGCTATCCAAGCTTGCCGACATGCTTCTCCAGCAGGTCCCAGGCCTCGTTGCCCATCCTGCCCCGCCAGTCCTTGTAGAAGCCGCCGGTCGTGAGCTTGTCGCGGAAGCTGTCCGGCGCCGTGTCGTTGAACACGATGCCTTTGCTAGCAAGCTCGTTCTTGGCATCGACGTTCAGCTTTGCGATGTCCGCCCGTTGCGGCAGAGCCGTGTCGTTCAGGTTCTTCGCCACGATCGCCTGCAGATCGGCCGGCAGCCGCTTCCACGCTGCGGCGTTGCAACACAGCCAGTAACCGTCCCAAACATGGTTGGTCATCGACCCGTATTTCTGCACCTCGTACAGCTTGCCGGCGGTGACCTGGGACAGCGGGTTCTCCTGCCCATCGACCACATGGGTTTGCAGCGCGGAATAAACCTCGCCGAACTGCATGCCGACGGGGGCCGCGTTCAGCGTGCGAAAGATCGCGACCAGGCTGGGTGCGATCGGCACACGCAGCTTCTCACCGTTGAGGTCCGCGGCGACGTTGATTGGGTGATTGCTGGTGGTGATCTGCCGGAACCCCAAATCCCACATCTTCTCCATCGGATAGAGGTTGGTCTTGGCGATGATCTGCTGGCGGACGAAGGCGCCGAGATCGCCATCCATCGCGGGCCAGACCTGGTCATAGCTGGAGAAGGCGAAACCCATCGCATTGATCGCGGCGACCGGCAGGATGGTCGATAGCACCTGGCCGGCCGGCTGGCAGAACTCGATCGCACCGCTGCGGGCTTGCGAGAGGATGTCGTTGTCCCCGCCGAGCTGGCTGTCGGGGAAGACCTGGAACTCCATCCGCCCATTCGACTCCTTGGCGATGTTGGCGCCCGCCTCCGCCAGGCGTGTGTTGAACGGGTGCGCCAGCGGCGTGCTGGTGCCGATCTTGTAGCTGAACTCCGCCGCCCTCGCCCCACGGATCAGGGCGGGTGTCGCGAGCAGCGTCGTGGCGCCGCCAAGCAGGATGCGCCGTGTGATGGACATTTCGTTCCCCCGTTGATTGATGCGTTGCGCGCCGGCACGGCGATCAGACCATGGCCGTCGAGATCCAGGGTATCGCCGCCACGATCAGCAGTCCGATGAACAAGGCCAGGATGTAACGCCCGATATGCGGCAGCCCTTCATCGGGCGTCGCGCCGCCGATCGCGCTGGCGACGTAGTAGCCGACCCCGAACGGCGGTGAGAACAGGCCGATCCCCATGCTGAGCACGGCCACCATGGCGTAATGGATCTCGTTCAAGCCAAGCTGGCGCGCAACGGGAAACAGCAGCGGGCCCATCAGGACGACGGCCGGGATCCCTTCCAGCACGCTGCCCAGGACAATGAAGATCAGGATCGACATGGCGAGGAACGACACCGACCCTCCCGGTATGGTCCCGATCCATTGCGCCAGGCCGCGGGAGATCCCCGTCTGCGTGATTGCCCAGGCCATCGCGGTGGCGGCGCCGACGATCAGCAGGATCGCCCCCGACAGTGTCACGGTCCGCACCAGCATCGGCCCGAACCGCCGCCATTCGAAGCGGCGATAGACCACCGCGCCCACCAGCAGCGCATAGACGATCCCGATCGTAGACACCTCCGTCGCCGTCGCCACGCCCTCGACGATGGCCGAACGGATCACGAAGGGCAGGGCCACGGCCGGCAGCGCCACGACCAGGCTGCGCAGCACTGCCCGCCACCCGGCGCGCGGCAGCACGGGGATCGCGCCGTGACGCGACCGCAGCCAGATCACGGTGCAGAGGATCACGCCGCCGACCAGTCCCGGCAGCAGACCGCCGGCGAACAGCGACGCGATCGAAACGCCCGTAACGGAACCGATGGTAATCAGGATCAGGCTGGGCGGGATCGTCTCCGTCTGCGCACCGGTCGCGGCCAGCAAGGCCACGAGGTCCCCGCGCGGCATCCCGCGCTTGATCATCTCCGGAAACAGGACCGGCGCGATCGCCGCCATGTCGGCCGCCTTCGATCCCGAAATGCCGGAAACGAGGTAGATCGCCGCCACCAGGACGTAGGACAAGCCTCCTTTCACGTGACCGAGCAGGTCCGAGAGGAACTGCACCATGACCCGCGCCATCCCCGCCGCCTCGATCAGCAGGCCGAGGAACACGAACAACGGGATGGCCAGCAGCACGGGGCTCGTCATGCCCGCATCCATGCGCGAGACGACCACCGAGACCGGGACGAACGTCGACAACCCGAGATACCCGGCCGTCGCCAACCCGAAGGCAAAGGCGATCGGGATACCGGCGAACACCGCGACGGAGGCGCCGCCTAAGAAGAATATGACGAGGTTGTACGTCCCGAGCCGGTGGAAAACCGGCGCCAGCAAGGCAAACCCGGCAAAGACTGCGGCCACGATGGCCAAGGCCACGAGATCGACCTTGCCGGGCCAGCCCCGGATCCGTAGCGGGAAGGCGACCAGCATCAGCCCGATCCCGACCGGCATCGCCGCGGCACGCCACGCCATCGACACATCCATCGTCGTCAGCGTCACCGCCTGCTCGTTGGCCATGTAATCCAGCGCCGGCGCCATGAGCAGCAGCAGGAAGCCGAAGCTCGCGAACTCGCCGATCCGCTCCAGCAGCCGCTGCCCCACCGGCGGCGCCCGGTGCAGCGCGGCCATCATCCGCATATGGCCCGCGCTACCCAGCGCCAGCACGGCCCCGATCATCGCCAGCCAGAGGAACAGGACCGAGGCAAGCTCGTCGATCATGACAAGGGGGTCGCTGAACAGGTAGCGCGCCACCACGTTCACGAACAGCAGCACGATCTCGGTCACCAGCAACGCGGCCCCGATCACCCCCAGCACGCCCTGGTACACGGCGTCGGCCCGGCTTAGGCCGAACCATCGCTGGGCGCTGCTTGCCGGTGTCCGGTCCTGAACGAGACTTGACATCTCTTTTCTTCTTTCGTCGGGTTGGTTCCCGTGTTCCTCGTCAGCAGCGAAGGCTCAGGGCGGCATCAGCCGGATCGGCTTGCCGTCCAGGAACGCCAGCACGTTCTCGATGCTTTGCCGATACAGGTCCTCGAACGTCGCGGCCGTGACATAACCCAGATGCGGCGTCAGCACCGTGTTCGGCGCCGTGCGCAACGCGTGATCCGCCGGCAACGGCTCCTGGTCGTAAACGTCCAGCGCGGCGGAGATCCGGCCGGCGTGCACCGCCTCGATCAGCGCCGCCTCGTCGACCAACGGCCCGCGGGACGTGTTGATCAGCAACGCGCCAGGCTTCATGCGCGCGAGGTCCGCCTCCCCGATGATCCCGCGGCTGCGCTCGGACAAAACCAGGTGCACGCTGATCACGTCCGAGCGCGCCATCAGCTCGTCCTTGGTCACGGAGCGCACGCCATGCCCGGCCGCGCGCTCGGCCGTCAAGTTCGGGCTCCAGGCGATGCACTCCATGCCGAGCACCGCGCCGTAGCTGGCCATCTTCTGCCCGAGCTTACCGAGGCCGAGCAGGCCGAGGGTCTTGCCGGCCAGCTCGACTCCCGGCGGCACGCCCGCCTGGAAACCACCTGCGCGCATCGCGGCGTCGGCCTGCGGAATGCGCCGCACCGAAGCCAGCATCAGCCCCAGCGCCAATTCCGACGTGGCCGTGCCGGTGCCACCCCCGTCGGTCACGGTGACGGTGATCCCACGCGCGCGCATCGCCACGAAATCGGACGAGGCGGCACGTTGCCCGGTCATGCTGAACATGCGCAGGTTCGGCAGTTGCTCGGTGACGGCGGCGGGGAACGCCGAGCGCTCGCGCATCGCCATCAGGATGTCGAACGGTCGTAGCCGCTCGACCAGATCCTGCGAACCCGCGAACGGCTCGTGGAAGAACGTCACCTCCGCCCTGGCGCGCAGCTCCGTCCAGTCCGCACTGCCTTGGGCAACGCGCTGCCAGTCGTCCAGCACGGCCACGTTCGTCATCGGCGCTGCTCCCCGTTGCTTGCCGCCCAAGCCGCCGTGGCAAAACGGGCCAGCTCCGCGTTGAAGCGTTCGGCGGCTTCGAAAAAGATCGAGTGCCCGCAGCCCTCGAACAGGCTCGTCTCGGCGTGTGGGATCAAGCCGGCGGTGATCTCCGAAGCCCGGGGCAGCACCAACCGGTCGGCCAGCCCGTGCATCACCAGCGCCGGCACCCTGACCCGGCGCAATGCCGCCTCGGCAACCGCCGTGTCGGTCCGCCAGCCGCCGATCTGACGGCGGACCGGAAACGGGCAAAGCATGTTGTAGGCAAGCGCGAAGGCGAACTCCGCCTCGGTCGGCTGGCGTTCGAAACAAGCCCGCAGGAAGCCTATCGCGACGTCGATGCGGCTGCCCGCATCCTCCATCTGCAACGTCTCCAGCATCCTGTTGCTCGGCCCCAGAACCTCCGGCAGCTCGACAGGGCGGCTGCAGATGAACACGACCCCGCTCAGCGCCGCGTCACCGTGGTCAACCAGGTATTGCCGGACGATCCGGCCCCCCAGCGACCACCCGGCGAGCACCGGCCGGCGCAGGCCCAACGCCTGCATCACCGCCCGGACGTCGCCCGACCAGCGGTGGCCGTCCTGGTAGAACGCCTCACCCAACGGCTGGTCGGACAGGCCATGCCCGCGCGGGTCGAACGAGACGACCCGGAACCCGGCGAACTCGGCCGCACCATACTGCTTGACGAAGCTCAGGTAGCTCTGCGCCGCACCCGGCACCAGCAGCAGTTCGGGCCCATCCGGGTCGCCCCACTCGAGCACCTCGAGGCGCAGCCCATCCGGCGATTGCACTGAATGGCGCTTGCCGGGCAGGCGGGAGGCGAACGCCGACATCATCCCACGTCCAGAGTGACGTCGGCGCGGCCGAACCCCGTGAACTCACCGGCGATCACGTCACCCGGCTTGGCGTAGTGCATGCCGGTATACGTGCCGGCCGTGATGATCTGGCCGGCCCTCACCCCGCCCTCGTGCCGCAACGCATTGACCAGGGCGAGCGTGGGGATCATCGGGTCGCGCGGCGCCAACCCGCCGGCCTGGCGGACAACCATCTCGCCGTTGACGAACAGCGTGGCCTCGAGCCCAGGCAGGTCGAAGTCGCGCCAATCGTTCCGCGCCGTTCCGGTGACATAGGCGCCGTTCGACATGAAATCGGCGCCGCGGTCGAGCAGCGGGGTTTCGCTATAGCTGCCGAACCGGGTCGCCACGATCTCGATCCCCGCCAACGCGGTCACCGCGCCGGCAACCTCCTCGGTCCGGTATTCGTCCGGGCGCGGCGGCATGTCACGTTCAAAACGGAAGGCGATCTCCACCTCGATCCCCAGCAGCGGGACCGTCGACGCCGCGACCACCGCCGGGCTCGCCAGCAACCGCGAGCCGATGATCACGCCGCGCATCACCGCACCGTCCTTGGCGAACGCCACCTTCCAGCCCCCCACCCGCTCCTGCAGCACCTGCACGGTCAAGTCCTGCATCGCATGCGCTTCGGCGAGGCTCGCCGGCCGGCTTGCGTCCGGCAAGGCGGCCAGTGGACGATTGGTGCGGCGCGCCTCGACCAGCGCCGCCACGCCCGCCTCCATCTGCTCTTGGTTCATGGCACCCCCCTGCTCGACCGGCAACGCGCCTAGCGGCTACCGACCGATTGCTTCCAGCCGCTCAGGATCAGTTCGTTGATCCAGCCGTAGCGCATGAAATCCTCGCGCACGCGCTTGCCCGCGTCATGAACCGCCGCCGTCGCCCGCTCCACCGCCAGGCGTACCTCGGCGTGCCCCGGATCGCCGGAATGGCCGAGCGACTGGGCCAGGTCCATCATGCCGAAGCTGAGATAGTCCACCCCCGCCACGGCGGCGAGCGCGCCGGCTGCGTCGACTCCCGCCGCGCTCTCGATCATCAGGCACAGCGACATGGCCGCATTGCACGCCTGCATATGGGCCGGCCGGTCGGCGATATTGCCGAAAGCCGGACGGTTGCCGCCGAACGAGCGCTCCCCCAGCGGCGCGAAGTAGCAGGCCGCGACCGCCTCACGCGCCTGCGCCACGGTCTCGACATGCGGGACGATGATGCCGCGCACGCCCCGGTCGATGAACCGCGTCACCGTGGCTGCGGACCGGTCAGGCACCCGGGCGATGCAGGTCAGCCCGTGGCGCTCGGCGGCGATGCAAGCGGTCTCGATATCCCGCCAGTCGAAACAGCCGTGTTCGCCGTCGAGGTAGACGAAATCAAGCTCCGGCGCGAGCAGCTCGATCACGCCGGGTGCGGCGAATGTCATATGCAGCCCACGGATCGTCGAACCGCTGACCGCGGCGTCCTTCACGGCGTTTCCCATCTGCACGGACAGTCTCCGGTCTCGTTCTTGGCGCCTGACGCTAGCAGGACAGACGCGCATAAGGAAAATTGGAAATTCCAGGGCTACGTCATAGCCTGACGTTATCATGCTGACGCTCTCCCAGCTAAAAACGTTCGACAGCATCGTCCGGCTCGGCAGCTTCGGCGCCGCCGCCCGCGAGCTCGGCCTGACGCAGCCCAGCGTTTCCCAGCGGGTGCGGGAACTGGAGGAAGCGCTCGGCACCACCTTGTTTATCCGCCACGGTCCCCGGGTCAGCCTGTCTGCCGAAGGGCACGCCCTCGTCGATCATGCCCGCTCCCTGCTGGAAGACTCGCGCGCCGTCGTCGAGCGGTTCCGTGGCCGCGATCCGTTGCGTGGCCTGCTCCGGTTGGGGCTGAGCGAGAGCTTCGCACTCGTCTGCCTCCCCGACCTGCTGCAGCGCTTACAGGTGGCGCACCCTCATCTGCGGACCTCCGTGGTGGTGGGCGACGCGGCCGAGGTCGGCCGGTTGCTCAACGACCGGCGGCTCGATGTGGGGATCGTCTCGGAAGCGGACCTGGCGCCGCACGTGCAAACGCTGCCGATCGGGCTCAACCGGCTCGGCTGGTTCGTGGGCAAGGATCTCGGCTTGCCGCCGCAGCCGCTCTCGCCGCGGGACGTGGCACGCTTCCACCTGATCATCAGTCCGCCGAGCGCACGGCTGCATGCGACCGCCATGGCCTGGTTCGCCCATGGCGGCGCCACGCCGGGCCAGGTCAGCCTCTGCAACAACCTGCCCGTCACCATACTCACGGTGCTGAAGGGGTTGGCCATGGGGCTCGTCCCGGTTCGCCTCATGGCCGAGCACGTCCGGCAGCGCACCGCGCAGCATGTCGAGGTTTCGCCCGCCATGGGCGGCCATCGCGTGTCGCTCTGCTACCAGGCAAGCGAATTCGGCCCGAAGCTGCAGCAGGTGCTCGACCTCATGCGGTCCCTGATCACCGAGCAGCAGCTCTTTACCTGATCCGCACCGATCGCTTTGGATGCGAGCTCAACCCTGAGGCGCAGCCTCAGTGCGGATGAACTGGCGCAACTCGGCCGTCTGCGGCTTGCCGAAGATGTCCGCAGGTGGTCCGGCTTCCCAAACCTTGCCTTGGTGCATGAACACGACCTGGTCGGCGATCCGGCGCGCAAACGCCATCTCGTGCGTCACCAGCAGCATCGTCATGCCTTGCCTGGCAAGCCGCTCCATCACCGCCAGCACCTCGAGCGTAAGCTCCGGGTCCAGGGCCGACGTCACCTCGTCGAACAACATCACCTTGGGCTGCATCGCGAGCGACCGCGCGATGGCGACGCGCTGTTGCTGCCCGCCGGAGAGGTTGTCGGGGAAGCTGTCCCATTTCTCGGGCAAACCCACGTCGGCCAGCACGGCCTGGGCAATCCGTTTGGCCTCCGCCGCCGGCAGGCGCTTCACGATGCGCGGCGCCAGCATGATGTTCTCGCCGACCTTGAGATGGGGAAACAGGTTGTAGCTCTGAAACACGATCCCGACGTCCTTGCGCAGCGCGCGCAAGCCCTTGCCCGCCTGGTCCATCGTGTGGCCGGCGACCACGATGCTGCCGTCCTGGATCGCCTCCAGCCCGTTCAGGCATCGAAGCAGGGTGCTCTTGCCCGAGCCGCTGCGGCCGATGATGGCCACCACCTGCCCTGCCTCGACGCTCAAGGACACGCCTTTGAGCACCTCCAGCGGACCATAGCGCTTGACGACGCCCTCAACGCTGACGACGGGCATCGAGCCTCCTCTCCAGCCGGGCTGCCAGTTTCGACATCGGCCAGCAAATAAGAAAATACAGCAGCGCCACCAGGCCGTACACCCGGAACGGCTGGTAGGACACGTTGTTCACCAACTGTCCGGCGCGGGCGATCTCCACCACGTTCACGATGGACACGATGGACGTGTTCTTCACCGCCTGCACGGCGAACCCCACGGTCGGCGGCGTCGCGATGCGCAGCGCCTGCGGCAGCACCACGTAGCGGAACTGCTGCAGCCGGGTCATGGCCAGGCTGCTCGACGCCTCCCATTGCTGCCACGGCACGGACTGGATCGCGCCGCGCCAGATATCGGCGAGATACCCACTGACATACAGCGCCAGGGACACGGAGGCGGCGACCAAGGGCGGCAGATCGAGACCAGCCAATGACAGGCCGTAATAGGCCAGGAATAGCAGCATCAGGGCGGGAACACCCTGGATGACACCGATATAACCGGACGCCAACCAGCGGACCGCGGCCACCCGGCTCACCCTGGCTATGGCGACCAGGAAGCCAGCCACGCCCCCGATCAACAGTGACAGCGCCGCCAGGAGCAATGTCCACCGCAGCGCGCCAACGATGAAGATGACCTGGTCGGCCCCGACACCGTGCGTCATCGCCGGCCTGCCGCGGCCTGCTGGTGCGAGCCCGGCCCACGCGCGAACAACACCCCGCCCAGAAGCAACAAGATCAGCCGCAGCAGCAAGGAAAGGCCGAGATACACGAGCGTGACGACGATGTAGGTCTCGAAACTCCGGTACGTGTCACTCTCGACGACCGATGCGGCTCCAGACAGTTCCTGTACCGAGATGAACGAGCAGATGCTCGTGCTCAGCAGCGTCAGCACGAACTGGCTGGTCAGCGACGGCCACACCCGGGCCAACGCAGGCAGGAGTATCACGTGGCGGAAAACCTGCAGCTTGGTCATCGCCAACGAGGCCGCCGCTTCGATCTGGGACGGATGAATGCTGTCGACGCCAGCCCGGATGATCTCGGTGGCATAGGCGCCGAGGTTGAGCGTGATGGTCAACACGGCGGCCTGGGTCGCATCCAGGCGCAAGCCGAGGTTGGGCAGCCCGAAGAAAATCATGAATAGCTGAATGAGGAAGGGCGTGTTGCGAATCAGCTCCACATACCCATCGACCACTTTCTGCACCGGCCTGGGCACCAGGCCCCGCGACATCGCCAGAACGATGCCAAGCGCCAGGCCCAGCAGGATTCCCACCCCCGACAGCCAGAGCGTCAGGTACACGCCATCGAGGATGGTGGAGAAGTTCGCGAAGACCGGCCCGAAGTCGAAGCTGAACGGCACCGGCCCTCAGGCCTCAGAACGTCGGCAGGTTGGGCAACGGTGTGTTGGTCCACTTCTTGTAGAACTCATCGAGCTCGCCGTTGACCTTCATGAAATAGATCGTGTTGTTCAGCCACTGCCTGAGCTCGTCCGATCCCTTGCGGACGACGATGCTGTTCGGCTGCTCGAACAGGATGAACTTGTCCTCGATGTCGGCGTCGCTGCGCTCCTTCAGAAAGTCGATCCCGACAGTGTCCGGAACCGCGACCGTATCGACCTGCCCCGCAACCAGGGCCTGCACCACCGTGCTGTCATCCTCGAAGCGCGTGATCTTCAGGCCCGGTATCGTCAGCCGCTGCAGCGCGCTTTCCTGGCTGGAACCGCGGTTCACGCCGATGGTCTTGTTCTTGAGGTCATCGATGCTCTTCACCGTGCTGCCCTTCTTGGCCATCACCGCGAGCTTGAACGCGTTGTAGGGAATGGTGAAGTCCACCGTCAGCGCCCGAGCCGGGGTCGGCGCCATCGACGCCACGACGAAATCCACCTTGCCGGACTGCAGCGCCGGAATGCGCGCCGGCGGCGTCAGCGGCGTGAGCTCCACCGGAACGCCCAAATACTTGCCAATCAGATTGGCCGTGTCGACGTCGAAGCCGATCGGATTACCCGTGCTGTCGACCATCCCCATCGGCGGCGAGCCGGTCAGGACGCCGATGCGGACCCGCCCGCGCTTGACGATCTCCGCAGTGGTCTGCGCCGCAGCGCCCACAGCGCCAGCCAGAAGAAAACCAACGGTAAGGATGGCTAGCAGCCGCACGGGGCGCGCCTTGAAAGACAATGGATTTCCTCCGCAAGTGCTTGATGCACCTATGAGCAATCTAGCGGCAGCCCGGAGCGCGCGGCAAGCGGGCTCATAGCTCTCCATCACGGACGTCGGAGGCGTGCGCCCTCTGGTCAGCCGACCCGGCGCAACGCACTGCGCAACGCCGCCGGGTCGGTCAGTGGCAGGCTGCAGGTTCCGCCGCGGCACACATAGGCCATTGCCCGGTCGCCGGGAGCGGTCTTGCCGTAGGCCGGATGATCGGGACCAAGCTCGACGCCGCCGTCTGCCCGCAACAGGCACACCGCCGGGTCGGCCGCGGTCAATACGACCCGGGCGAGTGCCCGTGACGCCGGGTCGTCGGCAGGGCCGGCCACGACCACTGTCGCCATGTTCTCCAGCAGGTCGGCGGCCGCCAGCAGGCCCGGCATACCCGCCAGCGCGCGTTCAGCCCCGGAAAAGGCATGGCCAACCGCTTCGGCGGCATCGCGCCACCTGGGTTCGCCGGTCAGGTGGTAGAGGCGGGCAAGCACGCCAGCCATCACGCCGTTACCGGATGGGGTCGCGTTGTCCCCGGCGGTGCGCGGACGCGCGGCGGGAATGTCGGCGGCGTCGCTGGCCGTGGTGAAGAAGCTGCCATCCGTGTCGGCGAACCAGTCGAGCGCAGCCTGCGCGTAGCCCTGAGCCTGCCGCAGGCGCGCGGCCTCCCCCGTCGCCTCGAACAGCGCCAACCCGGCCTGCGCCATGGCCGCCTGGTCGTCGAGCAGCCCCGCCGCCGTCACGGCGCCGTGGCGGAAGGCATGGGCCACGCGGCCGCCGGCTGCCGCCATGGCATGGCGCACGAAGTCGAACGCCTCGCCCGCCCGGGTGATCCAGTCCGGACGGTCGAACACCGAGCCAGCGCGGCACAGCGCGGCCACGGCCAGACCGTTCCAGTCCGCCAGCACCTTGTCGTCCCGCCCCGGCCGCACCCGGCGGCTGCGCGCCTGCAACAGGAGCGCGCGGGAGCGTGCCAAATCCGCCTCCGCCGCCGCGTCCCGCTGCGCGCCGACCCGGCGCAGTATGGTGCGGCCCTCCCAGTTGCCCGCCGCCGTCACGTCGTAGGCCGCGCGGAACGCCGGGCTGGACGGGCCGAGCAAGGCGTCGATCTCGTCCGCCGACCAGACGTAGAAGCGGCCCTCCTCCCCCTCGCTATCAGCGTCTTCCGATGCCGCGAACGCCGCCCGGCCCTCGCCGTCGCGTTCGGCCGTCATGTCGCGCAACAACCAGCCGACGGTCTCCTCGGCACGTTCGGCCAGCAGCGGGTCGGGCGCCTCCGCGGCCACGAGGGCGAGCAGCTCGAGGATCTGCGCGTTGTCGTACAGCATCTTCTCGAAATGCGGCACCAGCCACTCGGCGTCCGTGGAGTAGCGGGCATAGCCGCCGCCGAGATGGTCGTAGATCCCGCCCTGGGACATCGCTCGCACCAGCAGGCGCACCGCGGCGGCGGCATCGTCGCGGCCGGTCCGCGCGTATTCCTGCCACAGGAAGCGGAACACCGGCGGGTTGGGGAATTTGGGCGCGCTGCCGAGACCGCCGCGCTCCCGGTCGGTCGAGGCCAGCAACGCGTCGGCAACCGCCTCGAGCATCGCCGGCGTGATCGCCTCGCCAGGGGTCGGCTCGGACATGCGGACGAGCGCTTGGCCCAGGGCTTCGCAATTTCGCAGCACGGCCTGGTCGCCGCTGGCCCAGGCCGTCGCCACGCCCTGCAGAACCTGCCGGAACGAGGGCCGGCCCCACCGCGCCTCCGGCGGAAAGTAGGTGCCACCCCAGAATGGCTCGCCATCCGGGGTCAGGAACATGGTCAGCGGCCACCCGCCCCGCTCACCAAGGGCGTGGAGCGCGGACATGTAGATGTGGTCGATATCGGGCCGCTCCTCGCGATCGACCTTGATGCTGACGAACAACGCGTTCATCAGCGCCGCCGTGCCGTCATCCTCGAAGGATTCGTGGGCCATGACGTGGCACCAATGGCACGCAGCATAGCCGATCGAGAGCAGGATCGGCCGGTCCATCTGCCGTGCTTCGGCCAACGCCGCCTTCCCCCACGGCCGCCAGTGTACCGGGTTGTCCGCGTGCTGCAGCAAGTACGGCGAGCGTTCACGGCGCAACAGGTTCTCAGCAGGCGGCATCGGAAGCCTCATTCTGACGTGCCGCATGGAACTGCGGGCAACAACGATGGCAGCAAGCTCCCGCGCCGGCGAGCCCGCATCGGCCAGGGAACCCCGAAAATGATTCCGCCGGACCCGCGACGAACGCCGCGACCCCGGCCTGTGCCCCATACGGCGCGAGCAGCCCGGACGCCAGCCGCCACGCATAACGCAATCGAGCAATCCACGCCGGAACCCTCTCCAGCCTTGCCCATGGATTTCCAACCCTCGCGCCGGTCGGGGGCTGATAAGTTGCTGGCGGGACGGTGTGCAAGCAGCGGCGGCCTAGCCATCTGGGCAGTGGCGGCCTGAACCGCGGACTGTGATGGTCGGCGTATCGTCAGGAGATGCACCATGCCCAGCTCACCCCTCCACGGCCTTTCCGAGGCAGTCGCCGACATCGTCGCTGGCATCGCGGGCAGCGTCGTCGCCGTGCATTCCCGGCGTGCCCGGTCGAGCGGGTTCATTTGGCGACCCGGCCTCGTCGTCACCGCGGACGAAGCGCTGGCGGACGAGGGCGCGATGGAAATATCGTACGCCGGAGGGACCGCCCCGGCCACGCTCGCCGGACGCGATGCGACGACGGACATCGCCGTCCTGCGCGTGCCCGAAGCCGGCACGCTGCCACCCGTCGTCTTCGCATCGCCGGGAACCAGGGCCGGGTCGCTCGCCGTGGCGGTCGGCTGCCATGACGGCCTGCCTTCGGCGGCGCTGGGCGTGGTCGCGAGCGCCGGTCCGGCCTGGCGCTCGATGCGGGGCGGCGCCATCGATGCCCGCATCGAACTCGACCTGGCGATCCGCCGCTCCTCCGAGGGGGGCGTGGTGCTCGACCCGTCCGGCCAGGCCATCGGCATGGCGGTCTTCGGCCCACGGCGCCGGGTGCTCGTGATCCCGGGCTCGACGATCGAGCGGGTGGCAGCCCGCCTGGAGCAGCATGGCCGGGTGGCGCGCGGCTACCTCGGCCTCGGCATGCAGCCGGTGCGGACGCCGGATGGCTCCGCGGCCGTCATGGTGATGAGTGTCGACCGGCACGGACCCGGCAAGGCCGCCGGCATGCACCAGGGCGACGTCATCGTGGCCCTGAACGGGCAGCCGGCCGGGTCGGTCCCATCCATGCTGCGTGTGCTCGGCCCGGAGAGCGTCGGAACCACCATCGTCCTGGCCGTCAGGCGCGGCGGGGAGTTGCTGGACGTGCGCCTCGTCGTGGGTGAGAGGCCAGCCGGATGAACGAGCCGGTCAGCATCGAACTCGACATCGGGTCGGGCGAGCTGGCCGACCGGCTGATTGCGCTGCTCGCGCCGGTCCAAGGGTTGCGCCTGGTGCAACGGGGTGAACCGGCGGACGCCACGATCTCCGCCCCCCGCTCCGAGGCGGACACAGCACTGACACCGCGCGAGGTCGAGGTCCTGGCACTGCTTGCGGAAGGAGCGTCGAACAAGGACGTCGCGAGGCGGCTCGGCATCTCCGTTCACACCGCCAAATTCCACGTCAGCTCGCTGCTGGACAAGCTCGATGCCACAGGGCGAACCGACGCCGTGGCGCATGCAGCGCGCACCGGCATCATCCAACTCTGAGTTCGCGTGCGGAGCATCGGCGCCTTGCTGGTGCCGCCGCGCGTGAACACGGCGGGGATGACCCGCCGGATCTGCCGTGTGTCCCGTCGGGGTCCACCATCCCCGTCCTAATTCGGAAGCTCCATCGCTAAATTTATTTCGTTGTGTCGTCTCAGCGTAGTGCGAACGGATGACGCGACCGCGCGAGGCGCCGGCTACTGCTTCAATATCTTATTTTGAAGGCGTAGCCATGAGCGGTTCGAGCGCGGCGGGTCTGGACTCCTGGGTCGGTGGAAGCGACGACTGGGCCAACGGCGCGGATTGGAGCGAAGGCGCCCCGCCCAACGGCGCTTCCGCCACGATCGACCCGGCCAACCCGGTGTTCGTCACGATCCGCAATGGCGAGACAGAGCAGGTCGGCAACCTCGCCATCGCGCAGAATACCCTCGAACTCGGCGGCACGCTGCAGCTCAGCGGCACGCTGGACTTGACCCAGTCGGGCACACTGAGCTTCACCACGGGAGGCGTGCTGGCCGGCGGAACGCTGGCGGACAATACGAGCTCGATGACCAATGGCTATTACGGGGCGCCCGGCGTCATCCCGGCCGCGCTGAGCGGGGTGACGATCCAGGGCGGCCTGAACCTCGCATTTGGCACGCTCGGTTTCGAGAACGGCACGACCGTGTTCGCCGATGCGTCCCACAGCACGCCGGGGTTGGTCTCCCTCAACGGTTCGACGGTGATCCTCACCGGCCCGGCGCAATCGGCCATAGCATTCAATTCGTTGCTCTCCTCCGGCACGATCGAGGACAACGACAGCGCCGTGATGCTGGTGCTGGCTGCGGGAACCACGCAGACATTGTCCGGCTCCGGCCAGATCACGTCAGCGAACAACCTGACCAATGACGGCGCGATCACCACCACCGCGACCGGCAGCGGCACCGTCACGGCGCAGTCGCTGACCAACAACGCGACGATCGGCGCCATCGGCGGCGTGGGCGTGGCGAGCTATCAGGGCGGCTACACCCTGACCCTTGCCGTCACCGGACCGATCGCCAACGCGGCCGGCGCCACGATCGCGGCGAGCGGTGCCGTGTCGAGCCAAACCAACCAGTTCGGCACGGTGGTCCTCGGAACGGGGACCGGCTCCACGCTCGACAATGCCGGCACCATCACGGCCGGAGCGGACGGCGTCGTGAGCGTGGACGCCGCCGTCGTCAACACGGGCACGATCACGGCCGGAGTCGGCGGCACTCTCGCCTTCAACACCGCCGCCGGGTTCAGCAACACGGGCAGCATCGCCGTGAACGGCGGCACGCTCGAGTTCGACGGCGCGGCAGACGGCACGACGCTGGGCAAATTCGCCATCGCGACCACGAACGGCACGCAAACCAACGCCGATGGGTCCGCCACGACCGTGGCCCCCACCCTGCGCTTGGCCAACGGCACGTACAACAATGCCGGCGCGACCCTCGCACCCGGCGCGTTCGGGGCGCTCGACCTGGACAACGAAACGATCATTGGCGGAACGATCGACGCCTCTTCGGGGACCGTTCACATCACCGGCACGACCACGCTGGACGGGGTGACGGTGATCGGCCCGGTCGTGGTCGACCGCAGCGCCGCGCTGACCCTGCTGGACGGCACCGCGTTCTACACCGACGCCACGCTCACCCAGTACGCCGGTATGATGCTGGGCCTAAGCGCCAACCTGTTCATTCCGGGCAGCTACCAGCTCAATTCGGTGATCAACACTTCCGGCAGCGACGTCATCGGGACAGCGAAGCAGCCGGCCACGCTGACCATCGGTCCAACGGGAGGTTTCACGGGCGCTGGCACCATCTATCCGTCGGGTGAGGGCAGCTATAGCGGGTTCGGCCAATACGCCCCCGTCACGATCCTAAACCAAGGCCTGATCGAAGCCATTCCCGTCAGCACCGGCAACGGCTCCTTCGGAGGGTTGAACGTCGGGGCCGTCACCCTCGACAACCAGGCGAGCGGCACGATCGGAGCGAGCGGCAACTTCAACGACCTCAACCTCGACCTCACGTCGTTCAGCGACGAGGGCAGCATCGCCGCATCGGATTACGCCTCGGTCCAGATTGCGGTCGGGTCCGGCGAGAACACACCCTACACCCTCGCATCCACCGCCACGGTCCAGGCGACGAGCAACGGGTCGGTCGACTTCTCCGGTCCGTTCACCAACGACGGGACGCTGACGGCCAACGGCGGCACGATCGAGATCTCCGAGGAGGGCGGCACCTGGCTTAACGACGGTGTGATCGCCATCGGCAGCGGCGGCAGCCTCCTCTTCGGCGGCAACGAGACGGTGGCCGACCTGGGTAACATCCGGTCGCAGGCGGGCGCCACGCTCGCCGTCACCTATTACGGCACGCTGGACCTCGGCGGGCAGGCCTACGGGGCAGGCTCGACCCTCACCGGGCTGGAACTGGACGGCGGAACGCTGACGGACGGCACCGTGGACCAGCCGGGTCTCGGCTTGGTCGCCTATGAGGGAACCCTCGATGGCGCGGATGTCACGGGCAACTTGTCCATCAACCAGCTCGCCTACGGGGAGCCCGCCGACGTCACGATCGAGGGTGGCTCGACCGTCTACTCCGACGCCACCAAATCCAAACTCGGCACGGTGAGCGTCGCGAACGGCACCCTCAACCTGCTGAACAGCGGCAGCCAGGCCTCGTTGTCCCAGCCGCTCACGCTCACCAATGCGACGCTCGATCTCGGCACCGGATCCGGCGGGGCAGTGACCGCCACGATCGGCTATGGCGGCAGCGTGTCCGGCACGGGCACGATCACCGGCTATTCCGGCGACCAGGTAACCCTGCAAAACAACGGCACGATCAGCGCCACCAATGGCAACCAGGTCACGGTCAACCTGGCGCTTGCCAACCTGGCCAATGGCACGCTGACAGGAGGAACCTACGCTGCCAGCGGGCGGGACGGCTATTACGGCGGCGGCGGCGTCTTGTACATCGCGGGCAACGGCTCGCAACCGGTCACGACGCTCGACGCCACGGTGGAAGTGAGCGGCGCAGAGGGGTTGGGGGATTACGGCCTCTACATCCCAAGCACCTTCTCGGTAGACGGAACGCCGCTCGAGAGTTCGCTGACCACCATCGGCGGGCAAGGCACGCTGATGGTCAGCCACGGCGAGACCTTCCAAGCCGCCAACGCCCTCGTCAACGACGGCACGATCATCCTCACCGACGGCAGCACACTCGTCACGCCCGGCCTGATCAACAATGGCACGCTGGAGGTGGACGCGACATCGTCCTACACGAGCCCGGACTTCACCAACACCGGCACAATCGCGTTCAAGGGCGGCACGTTCGCCTCGCTGACCAACGTCGCCGGAGCCACCATCACCGGCTACGGCCTGGTCACCGGAAGCGTGGTCAACAACGGCACGATCGACGTCAACGGCGGCGAGCTGGAAATCGACGGCCCGGTGACCGGCACCGGCAGCTTCGTGGTCGGCCCGACCGGCGTGCTGCTGATCAAAGGCCCCACCGACCAGACGGTCACCTTCGGCACGCCGGGTGGCGAGCTGGAGATCGGCACCGACTTCACCGGGCAGCTTGCCGGACTCGCCGCTGGCGACACCGTCGATTTGCGCAACATCGCCGTGGCGGGCGCCGAGGCCACCGGCAGCCAGTTGGAGCTGAACCTGGACGACGGCGCCACGGCCACGCTGCCGGCGACCGGAACGGCCAACGCGTCCAACGGGATCGAGCTGCGCTTCGATGGCGCCCAGGGCATCGCCGCGACCATCCTGCCGACACCGCAGGACCAGTTAGGGACTGCCTACGGCACCGCCGTGAACGGGGACGACTACGCGCCGGCGCTGGGCATCTCGTTCGCCGGCCAGGCGGCCAGCGCCGGCACGTCCAGCCCGTACTTCCTGGGTCAGACCGGCAGCAACTGGCTGCTCGAACTGCCCGGGCTGGCCACCGGCGCCACGGCGCTGCCCTTCTCCCTGACCGCCACCAACCGCGACACCGGGTCCGACCCGATCAGCGTGACCTGGACGCTGCTGGGCGGCGGCGACATCGCGGCGAGCAGCGGCCCGGCCACCGTCAACGCGATCCTGCCCGGCGGCGACACCACGGACGCGGCAGGCGATATCGGGCTCGGCCCCGACCTGACGGTGCAGGACGGCAGCAGCGCGACCTTCCTGGTGACCTCCACCGCCAACGGCGTGGCACTGCCGAGCGAGACGCTGAGCGTCGATGTCGGCAATTACACCGCGAGCGCCCCGATCGCGACATTCGGCTCGAGTGGCGATCCGTATGGCGGCATCCAAAACACGAACCCGTTCTTGAACATTCCTCCTTACCAGTTCCTCGCCTTCGGTGGCGGCGGTGGAGGCGGCGGTGGCGGAGGCGGCGGGGGCGGCGGCGGTGGCGGGGGTGGAGGCGGCAGTGGAGGCGGCGGCGGCGGGGGAGGCGGCGGCGGGGGCGGCGGCGGTGGCGGAGGCGGCGGAGGCGGGGGCGGCGGCGGCGGGGGTGGCGGCGGGCCAGGCGACGATGACGACAACAACAACAATCAGGGGCCGGGCGGCAATGGCGGCGGCTGGGGCGACCCGCATCTGACCACCTACGACGGTGTCCGCTACGACTTCCAGCAAGACGGCGAGTTCGTGCTCACCAAGTCGACCGCTCTCGGCGACAGCTTCCAGGTCCAGGTGCGGCAGGCCCCGTTCGGCGGCACGAGCACGTCGGTGGCCGGAACCTACCAGATTGCGGTCCAGGTCGGCTCGGACGTGGTCGACTTCGACGCGACGCGGGCGAACGGCAGCGTGCTGCAGGTGAACGGCGCGGCCCCGGCCTTCACCGACGGGGTGGCGGTGCTGGCCGGCGGCATCGTCAAGCAGATCACCAGCATGGAGTGGCAGGTCGACCTGGTCACCGGCGAGCAGGTGACCGTATACGCCGGGACGAACAACGGCAGCACGCCCGCAGCACTCGCCTACTCGATTTCGGTCGCGCACAGCGCCTCGGGCGATGGCGGCTCCGAGGGATTGCTGGGCAATGACGACGGCATAGCGGGCAACGACTTCGAGCTGGCCAACGGCACGGTGCTCGCCCAGCCGCTGCAGCCGGGCCAGCTATACCAGCAATTCGCCAATGCCTGGCGCGTGACGGACCAGGACAGCATCCTGCAATACCCGGGCGGCGCCGCGGACACGGAGGCGTACACCAACACCGCCTTCCCGTTGGGCCAACCGCAGTTGTCGAACCTGCCGTCACAGCTCGTGGCCAACGCGCAGCAGGCAGTCGCGGCCGCCGGGCTCGACCCCAACTCGTCGGCCGGGCAGGACGCGGTGCTGGACTACGCGCTGTCCAACAATCCCAGCATCATCACGCAGGCCGTGCAGGACACCCAGAACACGGTGACACCCACCGTGACGGGCCCGCTGAGTGCGACCGGCACGGCCGACACCGGCACGGCCAGCGGCAGCGCGCAACTCGGCGTCTTCGCACCCAGCGCCACGGTCACGGAGTCGGCTTCGGCGGCCATACCCGTAACGTTCACCGTCTACAGCATCGGCGCGGTGTCCGCCGCCACCCCGGTCAACTGGGCCGTCGTGGCGGGCAATGCGGGCACGCTGACCGCGGCCAATTTCGGCGGCACGCTGCCGAGCGGCATCGTCACGATCCCGAACGGCGCCAGTCAGGCCAACTTCACCGTCAACCTGCCCGCCAACGCGCTCGGCGCCGATCCGCAGGACACGCTGACGGTCATGATCACGCCACCCAGCGGCGACGCGATCGTGGGCGGCACGGCCAGTGTCACCGTCGGCAACGCGACGCCGCAGGAAGGCGCGGACGCGCAGCCCGCCTTCGTGATCACCAACGGCCCTGGCACGCTCACCACCGGCAGCTCCGGCAACGTCACCCTCAACCTGGGCCAGGTCGTCCAGGGCAGCACCGCGCTGGTGACCACACTCGCCGTCGCGAACGACGCAGCCGCGACGGCCGATGTGCTGGCCGGGAGTTTCACCACGGGCGGTACGGGGACCATCACCCTCGGCGGCACGAGCAGCTTCACCGGCCTGGCGGGCGGCCAGGCGGAGGGCGTGATCACTGCGACACCCGGCGACGGCACCCTGGGCGAGCAGACCGTCACCCTGACGCTGGCCCCGACGCAAACCAATGCCAGCCTCTACGCCGGTGCACTCGCCGCGCAGACGCTTACGATCGAGGAGGACGTGGTCCAGCCCGCCGGCGACAGCAGCCAGGCTCTGCCGGCCGGTCCGGGCGTGCTGCCGCAGCCGCCATCGGCCGGCAATACACCGCCGCTGAACGTGGCGGAGAACGCGGCGGCGACCCCGATCGGCATCGCCACGCCGATCGACGGCGCCTACGCCAGCTCCGTGCTGACGGCGCTGGTGACCAGCCTTCCCACCAACGGCACGATCGCGACGGCCAGCGGCGCCGCAGTCGCGGCCGGCGCCACGCTCGACGAGAGCGACCTCCTCGGCCTCAGCTTCACGCCCACGCCGGGTTTGGCCGGGCGCAGTTCGTCGCTGAGCTACACCCTGGCCGACCCGGCGGGCCGGACCACTGCCGCCTCCGCCACCGTGGCGATCAGTGCCGCCCTGGCCGGCCCGGTCGCCGCCTCCCCCAGCGTGACGGTCGCCTCCGGCGGGCCGGCCACGCCGATCGGCATCACCGCGCCCACCGACGCGAGCTATCCCGCCGGGCCGCTCACCATCACGGCACTGACCCTGCCAGCGGACGGCACGGTGACGCTTGCGGATGGCGTCACCGCCGTGGCAGCCGGCGAGGCGCTGACCACGGCACAACTCACCACGCTCGAGTTCAAGCCCACGCCGGGTGCGGCTGCCGGCGCCTCGTCCGCCTTCACCTACAGCGTCGCCGATCCCGCCGCCGCGACCGCGAAAGGCACCGCCACGCTCGCGGTCGGAGCGGCTGCGGCCGGGCCGGCTGCGTCCTCCCCCACGCTGACGGCGGCCGCCAACCTCGGAGCGCAGGCGATCGGCATCACCGCGCCGGCCGACGCAAGCTACCCGAACGGCCCGCTCACGGTGACCGCCGAGACGCTGCCGACGGATGGCACCGTCACCCTGGCCAACGGCGTCACGGCCGTGACGGCGGGGGAGACGCTGACCACGGCACAACTGACCGGGCTCACCTTCACGCCGGGTGCGGGTGCCGC
>CAXTVQ010000030.1:23034-55703 GCA_964247705.1 uncultured Acetobacteraceae bacterium
CGCTGACCACGGCACAACTGACCGGGCTCACCTTCACGCCGGGTGCGGGTGCCGCCGTCGGCGCCAGCTCGGCCTTCACCTACCAAGTCGCCGATCCGTCCGCGGCGACGGCCACCGGCACGGCGACCCTCGTGATCGGCGCACCCGCCAAGGGGCCGGTCACGCCGTCCGCCAGCCTGACCGTCGCCGAGAACGCCGCCGCCACCCCCATCGGGCTGATCGCGCCGTCGGACGCGTCCTTCGCCGCCGCGCAGCTCACAATCACCGTGGACAGCCTGCCCTCGGACGGGTCGGTGTCGTTGAACGGTGCCGCCCTGCCCGCCCAACTCACGGCCGCCCAGATCGGCGCGCTCGCCTTCACGCCGACACCGGGCGCCTTCAACCAAAGCTCGGCGTTCAGCTACACGGCGACCGACCCGGCTGGATTGAGCAGCGTCGGCACCGCGACCCTGGCAACCGGCCCCGCGTCCGGCAGCCCGATCGTGTCATCACCGTCGCTGACCGTGGCCGAGAACGCACCCGCCACGGCCATCGGCATCGCCGCCCCGACCGATCCGAACGCCGCCGCCTCGCAGCTTGCCATCACCGCCGGCGCGCTGCCGAGCGACGGCACGGTGCTTCTGGCCGACGGGGTCACGCCGGTGACGGCCGGCCAGGTGCTGAGCGCCGCTCAACTGACGGGCTTGCTGTTCAAGCCCGCTTCAGGAGCGTTCAACGCGAGCTCGGCGTTCACCTACTCGGTCAGCGATCCGGCCGGCAACGCGAGCACCGGCACGGCCACCCTGGCGGTCGGGCCGTCCGTGGGGGGCCCGGTCACCACGGCCGGCACCCTGACCGTCTCTCCCGGCCAGGCAGCGACCAACATCGGCATCCAAGCTCCGGCCGATCCCAACTTCAGCCCCGGACAGCTCGCCATCCGCATCACCGCCCTGCCAACCGATGGCGCCGTGGACCTGGCTGACGGCGTGACGCGCATCGCACTTAACCAGGTCCTAAGCGTGGCCCAGCTCACCTCGCTCACCTTCCTGCCGGTGAACGGAGCCTCCAAGACCCAATCAGCCCTCGGCTACAGCGTCACCGACCCGGCGGCAAACACCTCGGCCGGGTCGTTCACCCTCGCGATCGGGGCCGGAGCGCCCGCTACGGCGCCGCCATCCTCTCCCATGCTGACCACCGCCAACCTGATCACCGATACCGCGACGCCCACGGTGACCGGGACGGCCGCGCCTGGAAGCCTGATCACCTTGCTCTCGAACGGCAGCGTGCTCGGCACGGCCAGCGCCAATGCGCAGACGGGCATTTTCGCGCTTGCCCCAGCGGCGGCATTGCCCCTCGGCGCCAACACGCTCGTGGCGACCGCGACGACGTCCACGGGGGTCTCGGCCACGTCCAGCCCAGTGAAGCTGTTCGTCTTGCCAACGCCGGTCGGCGGCGTCAGTACGCCGGACGACACCTCGGGCGACATCGCCAGCGTCATCGGCCAAGGCTTCCAGTTGCAGTTCCTCCCGGGCACCCAGGCGATCCAGCTCCTGGACGGCACCTTGAGCGAGGGCACGGGCACGAACGAAGCGTTCTTGGCACGGGTGTTCCAGGGCGTCCTGGGCCATGCTCCGGACCCGGTCGGGGTGGGGTTCGCGGACGATCAGCTTGCGTCGGGTATCTCGCAAAGCCAGATCGCGGCCGACATCCTGTCCACGCCCGAAGGCGTGCAGCATTACGGCACCGCCTCGGATGCGAGCTTTGTGGCAACGATCGGCCAGGGCCTCCTCGGCCGCACCCTCTCCGCCAGCGACGTCTCGACGTTCACCACCTTGCTGGCCAACGGCACGTCCCGCGGCGCACTCGTGGCGGAGATCGCCAACGCGCCGGAGTCCCAGGCAGCCCTGGCAGGTACGACGAGCCAGGTTTATGTCGAGCAGCCGACGGCAGCGGCCGCGGACCGATTGCTCCAGACAGCCCTCGCCCGCGAACCCGACGTTTCCGGTGTCCAGTTCGCGACGTCCGAGATGCTGCAAGCCGGGTTGACGGCGTTGCAGGTGGCCCAGCAGATTGCGTCGACGCCGGAGTTCCTGGCGGACCACGCCGGGCAAGGCAACGCCGACTACGTGAACAGCCTGTATCAGGCAGGTCTCGGTCACGGGGCCGACATGGCAGCCCAAGCGCTTTGGGGCGGGGCGCTTGCCAGTGGCCAACTGACCCGGGCGGGCGTGCTGTTCGGCATCGCGACCAGCGCCGAAGCCACGGCCCATCTCACCCAGCCGATCTGACGGCCTCGCCTTCCGCCCCCGACAGACCGTGCGAAGAAGCCGCAACGACCAGGGTGCGCCCTTGCGGCTGGCACTGGATGGCCTGATGTTCGGCACTGTCGAAGACCGGAACGTACGAGCGGACTGACCCGGTCAGCCTGGATGGAGAGTGCAATTGAACGACGCTGTCACCCACGAACAACGGCTGGACCGGCTCGCTGAGATCGGCGTGCGCGTGGGACTTGGCTTGCGAGCCGGTCAGGAAGTGGTCCTCACCGCACCGCTCGACGCGTTGCCGTTGGTTCGCCGCATCACCGCCCATGCCTACCAGGCAGGCGCCAGTCACGTCACGACCTTGTTCTCGGACGATGAAGCCACCTTGGCTCGGTACCGCTATGGCGCGGACGACATATTCGACTACGCGCCCGCATGGCTGTTCGAGGGCATGGCGAGCGCTTACCGCAGAGGGGCTGCCCGCATGGCCATTGCCGGCGACAACCCGGCCTTGCTCGCCGGGCAGGATCCGGCTCGCGTGTCCCGTGCCAACCGTGCCCGCTCCAAGGCGTATCAACCCGCTCTGGAACTGATCACCAACTTCGCGACCAACTGGTCCATCGTCAGCGCCGCCACGCCCGCTTGGGCTGCGCAGGTGTTCCCCGGCCTGCCACAGGATGCGGCGGTCGCCAAGCTATGGGACGCGATCTTCGCCGCGTCCCGCGTGGACGCACCGGACCCGGTAGCGGCCTGGGTCAGCCACAACGCCACCCTGCATGCCCGCACCGCCCTCATGAATGCCAAGCGGTTCGCGACGTTGCATTTCCAGGGGCCAGGCACTGATCTGCGCGTCGGCCTCTCCGATGGGCATATTTGGATGGGCGGCTCCGAGGCGGCAAAAAACGGCGTCACCTGCAATCCGAACATCCCTACGGAGGAGATCTTCACCACCCCCCACCTGGCACGCTGCGACGGCACCGTCCGCAGCACCAAGCCGCTCTCCTACGGTGGAACGCTGATCCGTGACATCGAGGTTCGCTTCGAGGCGGGCCGCATCGTCAGTGCCCGCGCCAGCAGCGGCCAGGACGTTCTGGACAAGGTTCTGGATACCGACGAAGGCGCACGGCGCCTGGGTGAGGTGGCGCTCGTTCCGCACTCTTCGCCGATTTCCGCCAGCGGCCTGCTGTTCTACAACACGCTGTACGACGAGAACGCCGCTTGCCACGTCGCGATCGGTCAGGCCTACCGCACCTGCCTGGAGGGCGGCACGACGGCCGGCGACGCTGAACTCGCCGAACGCGGCGCCAACTCCAGCCTGATCCACATCGACTGGATGATCGGCTCCGGCGAGGTGGACATCACGGGCATCCACGCCGACGGCGCCACCGAACCCCTGATGCGGCGGGGTGAATGGGCCTGACGGAAACGCCGGCTATTGTCGAGAGCCACGCCTGGCCGCCCACTTGCCGGCGCGCATAACTGAGCCCGGCGGGTGGCTCGGCAGCCGCGGGATCACCGCACCGGGGTGAGCCCGCGGGCGACCGCCCCGTGATCGTCGGGCACCTCGATCAGCATATCGAGTAGCAGCGAACTGCGGGACTTACCGTGCGTGTCCAAGGCAAGGCTGTCGTTCACCCCACCCGCCAACGCCCGTTCCAGCACGAAATGCAAGGTGAACAAGCGCGGCAATTCGTAGCGCGTGACAGGGCCGTGCACGACCCCGGCGAAATGCCGGGCAACCGCTGCTTCCGTCACGGTATCGCGCAGCAACGCGTAGTCGGCCGGGTCGTAGGCGATCACCGACAGCGTCTGGCTATCGCCCTTGTCCCCGGTCCGGCTATGGGCCAGCGCATGGAGGCTCAGCGTCGCCATCTTACCTGATCTCCACATACTCGACCCGCGCCGCAATATCAGCGGCCGGCAGATAGGCCGTCAGCGTGCGCACCGCAGGCCGAACAGAGAAACGCACGCCGCCGCCACCCGCCGGGCCGTTCACGTAGAGCGACTCCACCTCCGTCACCAGCAGTTCGGCCAGGTCCACATCCGGGCAGCGCGCCGCCACACGCAGCCGAACCTCCGGCAACGTGACCGCCACCTGGCCCGGCAGCGCCAGTGCGTTCAGCCCCATCAAATCGTAGCGCACCGTCACGTCCCGCATTGCGGTGCGGGCCAGACGCCGCTGCACGATCTCCGCAGCCAACCGCGCCCGCCCCTCCGCACCCGGCCCGGCGTAGGAGATCTCGATCTCCACATGCTGCCCGCCTGCAACCCCGATCAGCACCTTCAGCGTGTCCGGCGCGGCATGGCCGCGCATGCCGGCCAACCGCACGACGTCCGGCGCGTCCTGCGCCAGGTCCACCTCGGTCAGGTCCAGCACCACGTCCGGGGTGATGTAGCGGGCGGGGTCGTGCACCTCGTACAGCAACTGCTCGGTGATCACGTGGCGGTCGATCCGTCCGCCCGTGCCCGGCGGTTTGCTGATGCGGACCACCAGGTCGTCCGACACCTCGGCAATGGGAAAGCCGAGGCGGTCCAGCCCCGGCACCTCCTTCACCCCGGGATCGGCGAAGTAGCCGCCGGTCGCCTGCCCGCCGCATTCCAGCAGGTGCCCGGTCACCACGCCGCACGCCAGCGCGTCCAGCGCCGTCCAGCCGAAATGCGCCTGCAACGGCCCCAGCGCCAAGGCGGAGTCGGTGACGCGCCCGGTCATCACGACGTGCGCCCCGGCCCGGCACGCCTCGGCAATGCCCGCCGCCCCTAGATAGGCGTTGGCCGATACGATCGGTGCCGGCAGCCGTGACGCCGGCTCTCCGGTTTCGACCAACACCGGGTCAACCTGCCGGACCAGCTCCGCTACGTCGTCACCGAGCACCGCGGCGATCGTCGTGCCGCGCAAGCCGGCCTGTGCCGCGACGTCCCGCGCCATCCGCGCTGCCGCGATGGGATCGGCGCCGCCGCCGTTGCTCACCAGGCGCGTACCATGCCGGTGACAGGCCGGCAGCAGCACCTCCAGCCGCTTCGACAAGCGCGGGAAATAGCCGGGCTGCCCACCCCCGCGCGCCGCCTGCAGCATGGCCAGCGTGCGTTCGGCCAGCGTCTCGACCATCAGCACGTCGATACGGCCGCACTCGACCAGTTCCAACGCCGCGTCCAGGCGGTCATTGAAGAAAGCGGAGCCGCCACCGATGCGCAGAGGTGCGGCCGTCATCCCGCGACGAGCACGGCACGGCCCGTGACCTGCCCGTGCTGCAGGTTCAGCAACGCGTCGTTGGCGGCGTCCTTCGGATAGTCCTGCACCGGAGTGGCGGCGAGCCGGCCGGATTGGGCCAACGCCACCACCGCGCGCAGATCGGCGACCGTCCCGGTATTGCTGCCCAGCACGCTCTGAGCCCGGAAGATCATGGTGGCCAGTGACAGCGTCAGCTCGCCCCCGGCAACGCCGACCAGCACCAAGCGGCCCCCCTTGGCCAACGCGTCCAGGCCCGTGCGCGCGGTCTCCGACGTGTTGACGAAATCGATCGCCGCCGTCACCGGCCCACCCGCGGCCGCCTGGATGCGGGCGACCACGTCCTCACCCGTGCCATCCACCGTCTCCGTGGCTCCAGCCTGTTCCGCGGCACGGCGTTTCTCGGCCGAGATGTCCAGCGACAGGATGCGCCGGTGGCCCAGCGCCCGCAGCATCGCGATTGCGGCCAAGCCGAGCCCCCCGGCGCCGATCAGCAGCACCGGCTCGTCGGCCTCGAGGGGCATCACCTTGCGGATGGCCGAGTAGACCGTGATACCCGAGCAGGCATAGGTCGCGGCGAGCGACGGATCGATCCCGTCGAAGGGCACGAGGTAGCGTGCATGCGGGACTTTCACCCGGCTGCCGAAGCCGCCATGCTCCAGCACGCCGAGGCTGCGCTGCGCCAGGCACAGATTGTCGTCCCCGGCGGCACAGCGGGCGCAGTGGCCGCAGCCGATCCAGGGATAGACGATCCGCTCGTCACCCACGGCCACGCCCTCCGCCGCCGGCCCGAACGCCACGACCCGCCCGGTGATCTCGTGGCCTGGCGCGCGTGGCAAGGTCACACCGCGGTCCTGCAGGCTCATCACCTTGCCTCCGCCCATGTTGTACGACCCGTGCCAGAAATGCAGATCCGAGTGACAGACGCCACAGCGCGTGACGTCCAGCACGACCTCGCTGCCCGTGGCCGCCGGGTCGGGCAGTTCGACGCATTCCAACGGCTGCTCGTTGCGGACGACGACCCAAGCCTTCATGCGCGTGCTCCCGTCTTACGCTTTGTTCAGGTAACAGGCCGGGCTGGGCGGCTGGAACGCCTCGGCGCCCGGGATCGTGCCAACGACGGTCTCCAGATCCCACTCGCCCTTGGACTCGGCCGGGGTTTTAACCTGCAGGATATACATGTCGCGGATCACCCGGCCGTCGGTGCGGATCGTGCCGTTCTTGGTCATGAAGTCGTTGATGGGCGTGGCCTTCATCTTGGCGATCACCGGCTCGGTCGCCGTGCTGCCGATGTCCTGCACGGCCCGTAGATAATGCGTCGCCGCCCCCCACGCGCTCGCTTGCACCATGTTGGGCATCTTGCCCACACGCTTCATATACCGGGCGGCAAAGGCCCGCGTCTCCTCATTCTGGTCCCAGTAATACGGCGCCGTTTCGATCATGCCCTGGGCAGACGGCAGTCCGATGGCTTTCACGTCGTGCAGCGTCAGGCTCAACGGCGCCAGTTTCTGCCCGGACGCGCGGATGCCGAATTCATCCGCCTGCTTGACCAGGTTCGCCGCGTGGGCCGTCGTCGTCGCGAGCGCGATCACGTCGGCCTTGGAAGCCTGCGCCGCCAGGATCGAGGAGGAGAAATCCGCCGTGTCGAAGCCATGCAGAGTCGTGCCGAGGATGCGGCCGCCCGCCGCTTCGATCATCGCCGTGGTGTCCCGTTGCACGTTGCGGCCATAAGCGTAGTCGATGGTGAGAAAATACCACGTCTTGGCGCCATGCTCGCTCTGGTAGCGGACCGCCCCGAGCGCCTGGGAGTAGTTGTTGAACGTCCAATGGATGCCGTTCGGTGAACAGTTGCTGCCCGTCAGGTCGGCGCTGGCTGACCCGGTGAAGACGATGAGCTGGTTCTTCTCCTTCGCCATCGTCTGCACCGGGATGGCGACCGCGGTGGACCCGATATCGAATATCGCCGTCACGCCGGAATCATACCACTGCCGAGCGATGGCGGAGCCGATATCCGGCTTGTTCAGATGATCGGCCTTGAGGATCTCGATCGGGCGGTCCCCCACCTTGCCGCCGAAATCCTCGACTGCCATCGTCACGGAAGCGAGCGTTCCTGCACCCGAATAATCCATCATGATGCCCGAGAAATCCGTCAGCACGCCGATCCTGACCGGCGGGCTTGCCTGTGCCCGCGCCCGTCGCATCGGCAACACTGCCGCAGCAGCCGCGGCGGTAGCGAGCACTCGGCGGCGGGTCGGGCCCGTCGGCTGGTTCGTCATGGTGCTTCCTCTGTCGTGTTCTTATGAGCCGTCGATGGGTTCGTTACTGCACCAAGGGGCAGCCTCCTGCCGACATCGGGCGGAACACCTCCGCCGCCGGCACTGTCGAGATCAGCCGGTAGTCGTCCCATGCGCCCTTGGACTCCGCCGGCGTTTTCACCTGGAACAAATGGAAGTCGTGGATCGCCCGGCCGTCTTTACGGACCGCGCCCTTGCCGAAGGCGTCATCGTCGGCGGGAAGACGTTGCATTGCCGCCATCACCTCGGGCGCCGCGGTGTCGTTCACGTCCTTCACTGCCTTCAAGGTGTGCAGCACGCCGGAATACACCCCCGCTTGCAACATGGTCGGCTTGCGGCCGTTCATGCGCGCGCTGAAACGGGCAGAGAAGGCGCGGGTGCGCTCGTCGAAATCCCAATAGAACGGCGACGCCAGATACAGGCCCTGCGCCGTTTCCAGCCCCAACGATTCCACATCGGTGATCAGGGTCAGCAAGGCTGCCAGCCGCGGCCCTTTAGGGTCCCGGCCGATGCCGAACTCATGAGCCTGCTTGACCAGGTTGATCATGTCGATCGATGCGTTGGCGATCGCCACCACCTGGGCGCCGCTGGCCTGCGCGGTCAGCAGATACGATGAGAAGTCGGAGGCGAAGGGCGGGTTCTTCACGTCGCCAACGACGCTGCCGCCGAGCGCCTTGATCGTCTCGCTGGTATCGCGCTCGAGCGCGGCGCCGAACGCATAATCGGCGGCAACGAAGAACCACGTCTTCTCTCCCTGCGCCACCAGCGCCCGGGCGACGACGTTGCCGGTGGCATACGTGTCATAGGTCCACTGCACCGTGTTGGGCGAACACGCCTTGCCCGTCATGTCGCTGGTGCCGGAGCCGGAGGCAACGAAGACCGTACGCGGTGCGCCGCGGGCCGCCTCGCTGACCGCCAATCCGGCGGAGGAGAACGGCACATCGGCGATGATGTTCACGCCACGATTGGCAATCCATTCGCGTGCGATGGTGGACGCGGTGTTGGGGTTGTTCTGGTGATCGGCACCGATGACCTCGATGCTCACACCGGGTAGGAACGCCGCTGCGTCCTCCGCCGCCAGTCGGGCCGCGACGACAGACCCCTGCCCCGTCGCGTCGGCATTGCCGGCATTCATATCGGTCAATACCCCGACCGTTATCTTATTACCGGGGATCTCCGCACCGGCCGGACCAACGCACGCCAACATGGCAATGATGAGCGCGCTGAAAGCGGTGATTCTCACCGGCGAGTTTCCTTTTATGTGGGCGCGTAACGCCGGTGGCGGTTCGTTGTAACGAATTCCATTTCCGAAAACCACCATCCCGGACCGGCTACGACACAAGGCGCGCAAACACGAGCCTGGGCCACTGTCTTGGCGAATTGGCGGCCCCGGTTCGGGGCTCGGCGTCAAACCGTCCGCTTATCGACCGCGATCGGCCGCATCGCCGCGGACCGAGTGGGACGGCGGAACCGAATGCTCGCCAGCCCTTTCGGGAACAGGCACAGCACCGCGACCAGAACCGCGCCCAGCACCAACTTGTCCCCGTACGCGCCAAGCGACACGAAGCTTTTCTGCACCAGCAGGATGGCCGTCCCCAAGACGGGGCCAAGCAGGTTCCGCCGCCCGACCAGGATGACCGCCGTCAGCATCAACACCAGGAAATACGTGTCGAACAGATCCGGCCCGACATAGGCGCGCTGATACGCGTACAGCCAGCCAGCGGCCGCACTGATCGGCGCCGACACCAAGAACACCATCAGCCGGATGCGCTGTCCGTCCAGCCCGTTCATTACCGCCAAGCGCGGGTTCATGTGCACCATCAGCGCCGCCTGGCCCAAACGCGACTGGCGGAAGCGGTGAACCAGATAGATCGTCAACACCAGCAAAGTGTAAGCATACGGCCAGAACTGCATATTGGTCCCGGCTTGCAACGTGACCGGGCCGATCGACAAATCCAGCAGCGGAATGCCGACCACGCCATCCGACCCGCCGAGGACGCTCCAATTGGAGGCGATGTTCGCGCACACCACGGCGGCGGCGTAGGTGACCAGGGAGAATGCGAATTCCCGCGTGCGCAACGTGATCGCCCCCAGCACGGACGCCAACACCAGCGCCGTGGCGATCGCGCCCCCCAGTGTCGCCCAAGCCCCCCACCCGGCGTTCACCGACAGCAGCGCCGCCGCATACGCTCCGGCGGCGAAGAAGGCGGTATGCGCGAGGCTGATCTCCCCCAGATCGGACAGGATGATGTCCAACCCGTAGGCCATGGTGCCGAAGATCGCGATCACCACGAGCGTGTCGTAGACCAGGGCGGAGCCACCCAGCAGGCGCGGCAGCAGGAACCCGGCAACCGCCAGCAGCAGCGCGACGGCGCCCCGCCTCACCGTGCAAACCCCCGCCCGGCCGCGAGGTCACCCGGCCGCAGCACCATTACGGCGATCAGCAGCACGAATACGGCTGTCGTGGTGTAGGCCGGCGAGACTAGCGCGCCGAAGAAGGCGGTGAACAACCCCAGCCCCAACCCGGCGGCATAGCTGCCCCCGACGCTGCCGATGCCGCCCAGCACGACGACGACGAACGTCATGATCACCTGGTCGAACCCCATCGACGTCATGATCGGCGTGCGGGGCGCCACCAACGTGGCGGCGAAGGCGACGGCTGCACCCTCGAACGCGAAGATGCCCATGTAGACGCGGGCGACATCGACGCCGCCCAACTGCGTGAGCTTCGGGTCCTCCGCCACCATGCGGACCCACGATCCCAGCACCGTGCGCGCCAACACCCAGCGCAACACCAGGAAGAGCGCGATCGTGGCCACCACCAGCAGAGCATCCTGTGCGGTGAACCACACCGGGCCGAACCGGACGTCGATCCCTTCCAGCGGGCTGACCAGGCGCTGCGGCTGCGCCCCGAACGCGAAGCCGGCCCCGCCCTCCAGGATCTGGCCGAAGCCGAGGGTGACGATCATCAGGCTGACCAGGTTCTGCTCCAGCGTCAGCCGCAGCATCAGCGTCTGCATGGCGGCGCCGATCCCCGCCCCCACCAGGACGGCCGCTGGAACCGCCAGCAGATAGGGCAGCCCGGTCATCCGCATGACCCACCAGGCCACGAAGGCGCCCACCATGTACATCTGCCCATGGCCGAAATTCACCAACCGTGCGGATCCCAGCAGCAAGGTCCACCCGACCGCAACCAGAGCGTAGGAATGACCTATGGTGATGCCGTTGACCACCTGCTGCGCGACGTTCATCCGTGGCTCGCCCCGAGATAGGCGTCTATGATCCGGGGGTCGTCCCGCATGGCCGCCACCGGGCCGCTGGCGATCATGCGGCCGCGCTCCAGCAAATGCAGCGTGTCCACCACCTCCACCGCCGCGCGCACGTTCTGTTCCACCAGCAGCACCGTCATACCGTCATCCACCAGGCGGCGCACGGCTTGCAACAGAGCCACCACGGGGAGTGGCGCCAGGCCGATAGAGGGTTCATCCAGCAGCAGCACCCGCGGACCAAGGCGGAGCGCGCGCGCCACGGCCAACATCTGCCGCTCCCCGCCGCTCATCGACCCGGCGGCATTCGCCCGGCGTTCGCGCAGCCGGGGGAACAGATCGTAGACCTCGTCCACCGAAAAGGCGCGGCGCCCCGTGTTCGTCGGTGGGCTGCGGACGGCGCGCAGGTTCTCCTCCACGCTCAAACCCAGGAAAACCCCATGCCCCTCCGGCACGAGCAGCAAACCGCGGCGCACGTGCTCGTGCGCGGGCAGGCTCGCGACGTCCTCCCCGTCCAGCATCACGCGCCCGGTGACACGGGGGGCGGCGCGTGACCAGCCGGCGATGGCGTTGACCAGCGTGCTCTTGCCCGCGCCATTGGCGCCGACCACGCCCGACAACGTGCCCGGCGGCAACGCAAGGGACGCCACGGCGACCGCCGGGTCACCGCCATAGGACACGGTTAGGTTCTGGACGTCCAGAACCGGTGTCATGCGGCGCGGCCCAGATAGGCCTCCATGACGCGCGGGTCGGCCTGGATGGCGCGGGGCGGGCCCTGGGCGAGCATGCGGCCTTGCTCGATCACCACGACCTCGTCGGCGATGCCCATGACGAGATCCATGTGATGCTCGATCAGCACCACCGCCACGCCGCCGTCCCGCAGCCGGCGCAGCAGGACGGCCAGCGCCGCCATGTCCGCGCCGCCCAAGCCGGCCCCGGGTTCGTCCAGCAGCACGACCCGGGCGCCGGGTGCGCAGGCGAGTGCGATCGACAGCATGCGTTGGGTGCCGTACGGCAACTCCGCCGGCAGCCGGTCGTGGGAGCCGGCCGGAACGCCGTAGCCCAGCAGATGCGCCCGGGCCTCTGCCTCCAGACGGCGGCGCCCGGCAATCTCCAGCCACGGCGCGAACACGGAGGTGGCGAGCGAGGCGCGCCGCCCCTCTCCCAGCACGCCGACCATGTTCTGCAACACCGTCATGCCGCCGAAGAACGCGTTCTGCTGGAAGGTCCGCCGCAGCCCCAGGCCCGGCAGTCGGTTCGGCGCGGTGGTGGTGACATCCTGGCCATCCAGCACCAACCGGCCGGTATGCCGCACCATGTTCGTCGCGGCCTGGAAGCAGGTGCTCTTGCCGGCGCCATTCGGACCGATGATCCCCAGGATCTGCCCGGCACGCGCGGACCACGACACGTCCTCCAGCGCCTGGAACCCGCCGAAGCGGACGCCGAGCCCCATGACCTGCAGAACCGGTTCGGCGTCACTTCTCAACGACGAGCTTCCCGCCGTCGACGGTGAACACGGCGTAGCTGGACTGCATCTGCCCGTTCGGGGCGAAGACGGCGTCGCCGAAGATCGTGTCCTTGATCGTGTGGCCGCGGATGGCCTCCGCCACCGTCTTGCGGTCCAGGCTCTTGGCGCCTTCCACCGCCTTCGCCCATACCTGCAGCGAGCCGCCGCCGAGCGCCATGAACTTGTCGGGCGTCACGTTGAACTGCTTCTGCACCTGCGCCACGAATTTCTGGTTGGCGGGACTGCTGGCGAAGGGCTCCACATCCGGGAAATAGATATCGGCGCTGACCACGCCATTGGCCGCCGGGCCTGCCGCCTCCACCACGCTCGGGCTGACGGTGCCGACCGAGCAGATGATCGGCACGCCCACCTTCGCCTGCGCATATTGCTGCAGAAACGCCGGCAGCCCGGCGCCTTCGTTGGCATTGATGGAAATCACCGCATCGGGCTTGGCATCCTTCAGGTTCGTCACCTCGACGCGGAAATCGGTCTGCGCGAACGGGAAGCTCTGTGTCGTCGCCACCTGGTAAGGCAGCCCGGCGGTCTTGAACCCCGCTTCCAGCCCCTGCTGCGCACCGTTGCCGTAGGCGTCGTTCTCGGTGGCGAAGCCGATGCGTCCGGTTTTCATCGTGCGCGCCAGATACTTCACGATCACATCCGAATCTTGCGCGTTCGAGCTGTTCAACCGGATCGCCAACGGATTGGACGCGCTGGCCAGGATGCCGTCCGCCTTCGAGATCGCCGTGATATCCAGCACGCCCGCACGCGCCAGGATGGACTGCTCGGCCAGGGTGACGGGGCTGTTCCAGCCCTCGATCACCACCGCCACGCCCATCGACGCAAGTTCGTTCGCCTTGGCGACGCCGACCGCCGGGGTGCTCTCATCGTCCCGCACGATGACCTCGATCGGGCGGCCCAGCACGCCGCCTGCGGCATTGATCAGGGCGGCCATCGCCTGGATCGCCTGGGTCACCTGCTGGCCTTGCTTGCCCGCGCCGCCGCTGAGCGGAAAGATCGCACCGACTTTGATCGGGTCCGCCGCACGGGCCGGGGAAGACAAAGCGAACCCGGCCAACACGCAACCCAGCAGCAAATGGCGAAACACGATCGTTCTCCTTGGACGAGTGTCTTATGACACTTCGGTTTATTCCCTCAGGCCAGTCTTCTATCTTTGTTGACGGCTCGGCAGCGGTCTTTTTAGTCTGCAGGTAACAACAAGACGCATAGGAAACGCAATGGCTGACGCCGTCCTGGTTGCGGGCGCACTCGGGATCGTCGGGCGTGCCACCATGGCCCACGCGATCACGGCTGGGAAGGATGTGATCGGCCTGTCCCGCCGCGCCCCGCCCGCCGGCACGCCAGGCCGCTTCGTGTCGGTGGACCTGACGAACCCGGCGGAGTGCGCGGCAAAGCTGGGCAGCCTCGCCGGGATCAGCCACATCGTCTATGCTGCGCTGTTCGAGAAGCCCGACCTCGGCGCCGGGTGGCTGGAGGCTGACCAGATCGCGACCAACCTCGCGATGCTCCGCAACCTGCTGGACGCAGTCGAACCGGCCAACCCAGGCCTGAAGCACATCACGGTGCTGCAGGGCGCCAAGGCGTATGGCGTGCATTTGGGGCAGATCCCGATCCCCGCGCGGGAAAGTGCGCCGCGCCATATCCACCCGAATTTCTACTGGGCCCAGGAGGACCTGATCCGCGAGCGCCAGGCCCGCGCCGGTTGGGCCTGGACGATCTTTCGCCCGCAAGTGGTGCTGGGCTTCGCGCCTGGCAGCGCCATGAACATGCTGGCCGCGATCGGCGCCTATGCCGCGATCAGCCGCGCACTGGGCCTGCCGCTGGTCTACCCCGGCGTCGGCCACCGCATCACCGAGGCGACCGACGTGCGCCTGCTGGCCCGCGCCATCGCCTGGGCGGGCGAGGCGCCGGGTGCACGGAACGAGACGTTCAACATCACCAATGGCGACGTGTTCGTGTGGCAGAACGTCTGGCCGCTGGTGGCCCGCCAATTCGCCATGGCGGTTGGCCTGCCCCACCCGATGCCCCTGGCCACGGTCATGCCCGGCAAGGCGCAGGTATGGGACGCGCTGGTGCGGCAGCACGGCCTGGCCGCCAATACGCTGGAGGGATTGGTGGGCAGCTCCTGGCAGTTCGCGGATTTCGCGTTCTCCCGCACCCACTCCACCGCGTCGCTGCTGAGCACGATCAAGATCCGCCAGGCCGGCTTCGCGGATTGCATCGACACCGAGGAGTCGCTCGGCTGGGAACTGGCGGAGTTGCAGCGCCAGCGCGTGTTGCCGCCGTAACCGCTGGCCGAGGCATGCGGTCACCGGCCGCCGTTCAATCGTAACGGCGGTCGGTCCACCACGGGAAAAATGCGGGCATGTCCGTCGACACCTTGCCGGGAAACGCCGCCGGCCGCTTCTCCAGAAAGGACGCAACGCCCTCCTTCACGTCGCCGCCCCGCCCTTGCGCGAACACGCCCCGGCTGTCGATCCTGTGGGCCTCCATCGGATGGTCGGCGCCCAGCATCCGCCACATCATCTGGCGGCTGAGCGCCACGGCCACGGGCGACGTGTTGGCCGCGATCTCCTCGGCCAATGCCCGTGCCGCCGGCAGCAAGTCTGCGGGTGGGTGGACGCTGCGCACCAGGCCGGCCGCCAGTGCCTCGCCAGCGCCGAACACCCGGCCAGTGGCGACCCACTCCATCGCGCGGGAGATGCCCACGATGCGCGGCAGGAACCAACTCGAACACGCCTCCGGCACCAATCCGCGCCGGGCGAACACGAAGCCGAATTTCGCGTCCTCCGACGCGAGCCGGATGTCCATCGGCAGTTGCATCGTCGCACCCACGCCGACAGCCGCGCCGTTGACGGCGGCAATCACCGGTTTGAGGCAGGCGAAGATGCGCAACGCAAGCAAGCCGCCGGAATCCCGCACGGCCTCGTTGCTCCAATCCACCGAACCATCTGCACCGACGGCGCCGGCGCGGTCGGAGTAGTCGAACCGCTTGGCGCCCTCCGCAAGATCCGCTCCGGCACAGAAGCCACGCCCGGCGCCGGTGATGACGATGGCGCGCACCGCGTCATCCGCATCGGCCTTATCGAACGCGCCGATCAGCTCCGTCCGCATCTGCGCGTTGAAGGCGTTCAGGCGGTCCGGCCGGTTCAACGTGATCGTGAGTACGTTGCGGTCGGCCTCGTACAGGATCGTCTCGTACATCACGCCGCCGCCTTCACGATCAGCCCATCGACGGCGGTGATGCGCGACCCGGCGCAGATGAGCGGGTTGATGTCCATCTCCGCCACCATCCCGTTCATATCGGCCATCAGTTCGGATGCGCGGCAGACGATGTCGGCCAGTGCGTCCAGATCCACCGGTTCGGACTTGCGGAAGCCGCTCAGCAGCGCCGCACCCTTCAGGCTGCGCAGCATCGCC
Source organism: uncultured Acetobacteraceae bacterium (assembly GCA_964247705.1). GTDB lineage: Bacteria > Pseudomonadota > Alphaproteobacteria > Acetobacterales > Acetobacteraceae > LMUY01. The sequence goes on from CAXTVQ010000030.1 coordinate 39,006, forward strand.
AGCGCCTCGCCTTGCTGCACCGGCGCCAAAGCGAGCGCCGCGTCTTTCAGCACTTCCACGAACACGCCGCCCAGGCCGGCCACGATCAACGGGCCGAATTGCGGGTCGGTCCGCCCGCCGATGAGCATTTCGACGCCTTGCGGCAGCATGGGCTGGACCAGAACGCCGTTGATCCGCGGCATAGGCTCCGCGGCCGCCGCAGCCGCCAGGATGTCCCGGCAGGCGCTTCGCACAGCATCGGCCGTTGCCAGGTTCAGCCGGACGACTCCCGCCTCCGTCTTGTGCAGGATGTCCGGGCTTTCAACCTTCAGCACCACGGGAAAACCGAGCGCCTCGGCTGCGCTGGCCGCCTCGTCCGGCGTCTGCACCAGGCGGTCCTCCACCACGGGGATGCCGTACAGCGCCATCACCCGCTTCGCCTCGCTCTCCGTCAACGCCTGGGCCGGAGCCGCTTGCAGCAGGGCGCGGGCCTGGGCGGCGACGCCGGGACCGGTGATGCGGGCGGCCGGGTCGCGCGCCGGCTGCCGGGTCAGCGCCCCGCGGCGCTGCCAGGCGGCCAGGGTGGCGAAACAGCGGTCGGTGGAGTGGAACAGCGCCAGATGCGGGTCTTCCTCCGTCTCCCGCGCGCCGGGCCCGCCCAGCCATTCCGGCGCCCACAGATTGCAGACGATCTTGCCATGCTTGGCCGCGCTGGCACTGAACACAGCCAGCCGCGCCGTGGCGGAGGCATAGGCGTAGGCGTGCGACGTCACCAAGGCTGCAAAGGCCGGGTCCGCCAGGAGTGCATCGGTACAGGCGACCAGCGCGCCCGGGTCGGTCAGCACCTGCGCCGTCACGTCGCAAGGGTTTCGCGGAGAGCCGAACTCCGGCACCCGTTCCGCCAGCACGCCGGCGGCGAAGGCGCCGGGTTGCGGGAGGGGAACGCCGTGCAGTTCCGCCTTGTCCGCCGCCATGATGGTCGCGCCGCCGCTGGTCGCAATGACGGCCACGCCGGGTGCCGAGGGTGGCGGCGCCTTGGCAAAGAAAGCGGCGGCTTCCACCACCGCCTCCAGCTTGTCCACCTGCACCACGCCGGCGCGGGCGAAGGCGGCAGCATAGGCCTCGTTCGACCCGGCGAGCGACCCGGTATGCGACATCGCTGCCTGCGCCCCCGCGGTGCCGGTCGCCATCTTGTATAGGATCAGCGGCTTTCCCGCGCGCCACGCGATCTCTGCCGCGCGGATCATGCGGCGCGGGTCGGCCATGCCCTCGAACACACAGGCGATGGCGCGGCAGGCCGGGTCTTCCGCCAATGCGGCGACGTAGTCCGCCACGTCCACGTCGCAGGAGTTGCCGGAGGTGAGCACGTGGCTGATGGACGTGCCCCGCTCGACCGCCTGCGCCAGGGAGAAGCCGAGCGAGCCGGATTGGCTGACGATCCCGATCGCGTGCGGCAGCAACGGCCGCCGGTCGGGCATGGCGGAAAACGTCAACCCGGCGCCGATCGCGTAATTGACGATGCCGATCGTGTTAGGCCCCACCAAACGCATGCCACTGCGCTGCGCGATGGCGGCAAGGCGCTGCTGCTCCGCCGCCCGCTCCGGCCGTGCCGTCTCGACGTAACCGGATGCGACCACGATCGCGCCACCCACGCCAAGCTCGGCGCATCGGCTGACGACCGGCTCCACCGCCTCCCGCCCGATCGCGATGAAGACGCAGTCCGGCACCTCCGGCAGGGCTGCGATATCGGGGTAGCATGGTTTGCCCGCGATCTCCCGGTAGCGGGCGTTGACGAGGTGGACCGGGCCATCGAAGCCCGCCAAATTCTCCATCGCACGATTGCCGAACGAGCCTTTACGGTCGGACGCGCCGATGATGGCGACGCTGCGCGGGTGCATCAACCGCGCCATGTCCGCCCTTGTGTAGGGGGCCGGGCGGCCCGTCATAGCGTAGCGGCCTGGCAACCGCTTTCGGCGACGCTGCGGAAGGCATGGTCGCCGGGCACGGTGGCCAGCAGCTTGAAAATGTCCCACTCGCTCTGCGATTCAGCGGGGGATTTGACCTGCATCAGGTACATGTCGTGCACCATGCGGCCATTCGGCAGCACTTTGCCATTGCGGGCGAACATGTCGTCCACCGGCATCGCCTGCATCGCGCGCGCGACCGCCACGGCGTCCGTGGTGCCGGACCGTTCCACCGCTTTCAGGTAATGTAGCGCCTGGCTGTAGGCGCCGGCCTGCAGCATGGTCGGCATGTGGCCGATGCGGGCCAGGAAACGCTTCGAAAACGCCCGGGTCTCGTCGTTGCGGTCCCAGTAGAATGCGGTCGTCAGGATCAGTCCCTGCCCGGCTTCCAGCCCGAGGCTGCGGATATCCGTCTCCTGGATCACCAGCCCGGCCATCCGCTCACCCTTGCGGGTGATGCCGAATTCCGCCGCCTGTTTCATGGTGGCGATCATGTCCAACCCGCCATTCGCCAGGCAGATCACGTCCGCCTTGGCCGACTGGGCTTCCAGCAGATAGGCGGAGTAATCCGGCGTGCCCATCGCGGCGCGCACCAGCCCCACGATCGTACCGCCGCGCGCCTTCACCACGGCAGACGCGTCGGCGACGAGGGACGCACCGAACGCGTTGTCAGCCGCGATGAAGTACCAGGTCTTTGCCCCCCGGTCGAACAACGCATTGCCGGTACTGTAGGCCATGGCGTAGGAGTCGTAGACCCATTGCGTGGTGAACGGCGAGCACGCCTTGCCGCTGATATCCGAACTGGCAGCGCTGGAGATGAGCAGCGTCTTGCGCTTCTCCGCCGAAAGTCCCATCAGCGCGAACGCAATGTTGGAGGTCGGAACGTCGGCGATCGCGTCTACGCCCTCCGTGTCCCACCATTGCCGGCCGATGGACAGGGCGACGTCGGGTTTGTTCAGCCCGTCCGCGAACACCATCTCGATCGGGCGGCCCAGCGCCGTCCCGCCAAAATCCTCGATCGCCATTCGCGTCGCTTCAACGCTGCCCCTGCCGGCCACATCGGCGTAGGAGGACGAGAGGTCACTGAGGACACCGATCTTGACGGGCTTGTCAGCCGCTCTCGTGCGCTGCCCGTAGAGCAAAGCCGGCGCCATGACCACGGCCGGCAGAAAAGCCCGACGCGTGATGCTGGACATCCGCTGCACTCCCCCAAATCCGAGCGGTTGCTCCGCTTTCGCCGTTTCACGATGTCACGCCGCGTGCGAACTATTCGCCGCCCACAGCGGCTTGTAAAGCTGCCGGGCCAATTTCCCTTGCTGCCTGGCAACTTCGATGATTTGTGCGATTACGGCGGCCCGAATCGAGAGTGTCGGCGAAGGATCAGACCGGTCGGCAGTGATGCTCCTGTTGAGGAGTGACATGATGACTGTGCCCTACGACATGCTTGAGAAAATCGAGCATGTAGTTGGTCGCGGTGCTGCGCATCGGGGCGGTCGTGAGATCATGGTCAAGGCCAGGAACGATTACGACGGTGATGGTGGGGAAGATTGCCAACCCGGTGCAGCCATGCCCGAAATGCTTCTCCAACCCTTTGACGCCGCTGTCGCTCTCGGCCGAGAGCAGAAGCAGATACATGCCACGGCGAACAACCTCATTGATCACCATTTGCGAGTTGCTCGACTGCCCTGGTCGCTCCGGCCTCAAGCTGATCCAGGGAAGGTTGACTGACACGGCGGCAGCGAAACGGCTGTCCGCCAGCGCCGCGTACAGAGCGTGATACGCGCCGGAGCACAGGCCATATGCGACAAAACGACGATAGCCCAATCTCGCCAAGGCATCGACCGCCCTGCTCATGTCCGACGAGCGGTCCACCTCGAACACCCGGGTCACCATCTCGACCCCGTTCTCGCGCGCCTCGCTGTCGCCTAGCCCGGCGAAGTCGATCCGGAGCGACGCAATGCCGTTGCGTGCGAGACACCGGGCCAATTCGACGGAGAACCTGGCAAACCCATGATGCGGGTTCCCGCCGGAATTGCCGATGACGACAACGAGATCCGCCATAGCGTCGTCCGGCCGGCAGAGCATACCAAACAATTGGCCGCCCGCTCCGAACCGCAACGGCGTCTCGATCCAACCCTCGCCATGCATCGCTGCGGATGGAAGAGCGGTCTCATGTACGGCCGGCTTCCACTGCACCGAGAGCGCCTCGTTGAGCCAACAAACGATGCGAGAGTAGTCACCATCGGGCTCGTCGGTCTGGTGGCTTGGCCGTAGAAATGCCTCCAGTCCCTCGAAGTCCTGACAATCGACCATGAAGCCGCTCATCTGCCAAGCCTCGGCGCGCGATGACAAAGCAGCAGTCTGAGCCCTGGTATAGATCACGGTCCGGCATCCGGCGGACGGTCTGATGTTTATTAGATCGACCGCCTGCATCAACCGCATGCTGTCCGGGTCTAGAACCAGATCACCCACTTCAATGCCCCGAGTGCCGTCTGCGGGCACGCCGCTTCGCAGCTTCGCCTCGACGCTGAGCTGGCTGATGTACGACCGCCCTCGCAAGACCGGCTCCAGCAGGATGAGGCCGACAACGTCATCGCGCTGCTCGGCAACCACCGCCGATAGCATGGCGCCGAAACGCAGGCCAACGAGCACGATTTGGCGGACACCGACCGTCGTACGCATCCACTCGGCAGCCTCATGAACGCTTTGCTGCCACGCTTGCCACGGTTCACGACCATCGAGGTCCAAGCTGTCACCTGTGCCGGGGTAGTCGAACCTGACAGTAGGATACCCAGCGTCGGCAAGGTTGTTCGCCAATTGCCGAAACGGCCGGTGAGCGCCGCTTGCGTCCTGACTGAGACCGGTGCAGAGGAGCACGCCGATTTCGGCCGCAAGCCCGTAACTGGGACGGTGCAGCCATCCGAAGCAGCCGTTAAAGGATACGGTGATCAAAATACCAGACCTGTCCGCTGGAATTGGAGAAGTGCTAGATCGACCTCAGTTGCTGGCATGTCATCGCGATCTGACACGTTGCTGGTAAGCAAAGACAGCTCGTAATTCGGTGCAGATCGCGGGGTCTCTCGGCCAATTTGGGTAGCGTCGACGTGGAGATCAGTCGCAGCGATCGAGCGGGCTGTAATCGTTCGATCCCGTGAGAAGGGCCTGAAGTCTCTCATCGAGGACACGGCTGTAGGCTTCGGCGCCACGCTGGTTGAAATGCCAGGCATCGCCGAAATAGCTGTCCGGCCAGCACGGTAGATGGCCATCGATCGAGAGAATATTCTTCAATCCGCCGGCTTTGTCATGCAAGTAGCGGCTGAAACGAGAGGCCAACTCAGGAGACGTCAGTTCATGGGTTGCATGGTTGATCGGCATGGTCAGCACCACGACCGGAACCTGCCGATCGGCCAGCAACGCCAACGTCTTGCTGAAGTATAGGTCGGTCAACGGCATGGCACGAAACGGCCCGAAATTCACTTCATCGGCTACCAAGGCCGAGCCGGAACTCTGCCCGAACAATGCCTGACCGCGCGACGCGACAGCCGCCTGCAGCGCCGCACGGTTGTGCCACCAGCGCAAACCCACGAAACCGTCGGTAAGGCTTCTGAAGTAGATCGGTGGGAAACGAAGTGCAAAGAGTGCATCGCGTAGCCAAGGCGATAGCTGGAGGCCGCCCTTTGCCAGTTCGAGCTGTGGGTCATGCAACCTTGCGGCATCGATCTCGACCCTGCGGATGTCAGCATGGCTCAGGAACCCGGCGCGGGCGCTGAACGACCAGAAGTCCGTGTCCTCGGTGTATTTGACAGCGGAGTGGGCAATCAAGACCAGCTTGGGCCGACTGGTACAGCGGAGAGCACGTTGCACTGCAAAGTAGGTCTCGACCGGACTACTACCGGACAGCGCGTAATTGTTGACACGAAGCTGCATCACCCCGGGCACAATGCCGGCGACAGCGCGGCTGTCCCCGAATACCGCGACGGTCTCCGGCTGGCATTCATCCATCATGGTCCGCTTCGCTATCCAGAGCGGATAGTCTCGGCTGAGAAACGCCATCGGCATCGCCACGACGTAAATCCAGACCAGAACGAAGGACACCAGGAAAGACACCGCCAGCCATGCCAGAAAGCTACGAAACGGCAATACCGTGCGACCGCGCACCCTCGGCAGCAATGCCGTTCGCGCACCTCCGCGACGATCCAGCAAGACCGGTGATTTTTCTATAACGCTCATGCTTGCGATGACTGCTTAGAACTTGAAGTAAAGGAATTCGGAGGTGCTGCCCATCGCGAGCACGGCTACCGTCGCTGCCGTGCCCAGACCCAGAGCCCAGCCAAGAGAAGGTTGCCAAACCAGCCAGGGAGCCGGTCTCGAACGCACTCGAGTCAGGGCTGGCGAAAAATTGGCCATGATCTCCTGACTGTTCGGCATGCACCACACCACGCCATACAGACCGGCTAACCAGACCCACTGGGCCAGCGAGGACGCGAAGTCAGTCGGGCTGACACCGACCATCCAAGTTTGCGCGACAAGCCTTCCACCAAAGTCGCCGAGCATGCCTACAATGGCCGTGGGCACCGAGACTGCCTCGACACCATGCAAACCGGAAAGGCCGCCGAGCAGGCCAACCGCAGCAGCGACTGACGGCGCGCGGAAGAACGCGAGCGCGACCAATACCGCCAGGAACGTAAGCAGGGCACCGGTCCAGCGCTGCAGACGAGTGTCCACGCGGCTCTTCCCGGTGCGGCGGCGAAAGATGCGCCAAGCATGGTTGATCGTCAGATAGGATCCATGCAGCAGGCCGAAGATCAGATATTGCAACCCGGCGCCATGCCAAATGCCCGCAACGCCCATCGTCAACATCGTCGGTACGGCAACCATCGACAGGAAACCGCCGGGCGTTGCCTGAGCCTTCGAGGTGATAGGAAGGCCTCTCGCCGCCCGCCTCCGGGTCACGGACAGGGCGATCGGGTTGTAGAGATACAGGGCGAGATAGCGTGTCAACGTCATGTGCCACCGCTGCCAATAGTCTATGATACTGATGGCCTTCTGCGGGGAGTTGAAATTGACTGGAAAACGGATGTTGAACATCCAGGCGATCCCGATCGCCATGTCGGAATAACCGGAGAAATCGTAATAGAGCTGCAGCGAATAGGACAGCACCACGCCCCAGGACGACCACAGGCCGAGATGGTCGGCGGCCTGGAACCCCGGTGCGACGACTCCCGCAAGTGAGTCTGCGAAGACACACTTCTTAGCAAGCCCGATGACGAAGATAGAAAGCCCGACAACAAGGTTCTCGGCAGAGAAGCGATAAACAGCGTTGTTGCCGAACTGCGGCATGATCTCCCGGTTATGCAGGATTGGACCCGCGATCAGATGTGGGAAGAAGGTCACGAAGAGGATGTAGTTCAGCAGGCCCGTGTCCTTTGCCTCACCCTGTTGCACGTCGAACAGATAGCCGATTTGCGTGAAGGTGAAGAACGAGATTCCCAGTGGAAGCTCGATCGGGGATATGCGCCACGACGTCAGGCCGAGCCCGCCCGTGAAACTGAGCAGGCTCTCGAAATACTTGTAATACACCAATGCACCGAGGTTCACCGCAACGCCCGTGACCACGAACGTCGACTGAACAAGCCTTCTCGATGACGTTAAGCGAATGAGCGTCGAAACCGCATAGTTAAATGCAATCGACTCGATCAGCAGTATGACAAATACGGGATTCCACCAGCCGTAGAAAAAGAAGGATGCCACGATCAACCAGGCTGCCGCAGGTCGACGCCCTATTCGGCTGGAAACGTAGAACCCTGCCAACGCCAACGGTAAGAATGCAAATAAGAATCCGTAGGAATTGAAGAGCAAGACCGTCCACTTCCAGCTTAGCGTGAGGCCATTTTTACGACAGGCCAGGACGCTGGCGAGACGAGACTAACTTTATCAGGTCACCGACCTCACCCAACGCCTCCATCTCCGAGGTCTTGAACTTGACCCCAAAACAATGTTCGACTTCAACAGCCAGCGTGACCTTGACCATTGAATCGCAACCGGCGATGTCGTCGATCGCCGTTTCCGGTGTAATCTTCAAAGCATCATTATCGAAGACATTCCGGAAAACCGGCAGCAAAGTTGCCAATATGTCGGCGTCAGTCATTGCTTGGAGCCTTCATGCGGGTCGCGTTAATCGTCTTACCGAGTAAGACAGGTCTTCATCGCCGACGGAACCAACGTGATCTCAGCCTTTAGGACGACATACCGGTTTGGGAACGTCCAACCTGCTTCAAAGCCGTGAGCGAGATCACCCGACCAGACGTCGTCATCGACGACGCAACGGTCAGCCAACATGCTCGGCCTTGAAGCGTTCACTTTGGATTTCGCGCCGAGTTCTCTCTAGGCCTCACGATTCCTCTCGACTGACAACGATCGTAACTAGGCCACAAATGAACCACGAGCCAGCTTCGGAACTGAGCGTGTCAGAAGTGTCCGGAACTCCTCCCAGAGCGGCAAAATGCTATCTTCGGGCGCCATGTGGCGACTCAGCGCACCATGGCCTTGCTCAGGATCGGAGTCGAAGCGGATGTGTTCCGACAGGAAATGATGAAATGCCGCGAGAACCGGTCCGCTCCAATTGGGCGCGGTGAGGATCGCTCGGAACACGCTTTCCAGCCCGCCGTCCTCGTAGCTTGCGATGCTCATCGCGCGGCTTCGATCGCTATGTCCCCGGACGGTCCGCAGGTAAGTTTCTCCGATCAGGGTGAGCTCAGTACGCGTCGCGTCATCGATCGGTGCGAGCATCAGCGTACGTCTCATGAACTCGTCGTGGTTCATGCGTTCATCGGAGCCCGCTACCCCCGGCCACGGTGAGAGGTTCGGTGTATTGCATTCTTCCGTCCAGAGTTGCTGGAGTTTCTCATCGTCCGGATCGCGGCTTACCGCAATCTCGAGATTTTCCCGGAACTGGATGGAGAAGTAATAGTAAGCCCACGCAACCAGGACGAGGTCGCTGCCATCCAGCATGGACCAATTGAGTTGGCAAATATTCCGAATGGTCGTCTTGTATGCTGGTAGCTCGACAGTGTCCACGGTGACCTCCATGTGCTTCGACTTAGCTAAAAATCTGCATAAACGGACCTCAGTGACGCCAGGCTCTCACGATCCGCTTCTTTCGAGCTTAACCAGGGTCGTCAAGTCGTCAGGTGTAATGCATTCAACGGGCAACCCCCGCAGGCAAACGGAGACGTGTCACCGATCCGCTATACTGATTCGATCATCATGCGTCGCAAAAACATCTTTCACCATGCGACATGTTCCATTTGAAACTCCGAGGACGAGAGGGCATGCAGTCTTGACTGATTAAAGACGAACACGCCGGCTTAGACCGTGGCAATGCACCTAATGGAACGTGTCCGCCAAGCCTTGTTCATACATTTGTGGTATGACTCTCGCGATCTCCGACGATGGATCGCGTGCATAAGATCAGAGCCCACCTTTGGTCCCCCGCCCGCCTCCGCAACCATACGTTCGATAGCGGGAAGCACCGATCGAACCTGCTTCCGTTGCTGCGCGACTCGGCTAGGTAAATGCAGGCCCGCGGCGACCTACCTCGTTTTGGTGTGATAATAGTCGGCACTGCCCCTTCGGCTGCCTGGAATTTCATGCGGGGTAATTTATGCATAACTCGCCCAACAGTTGCTCGATGTTTCAAGGATCGTGAAATTGAAGATTGCATTGATCCATGAGTGGCTTACGACGTATGCCGGCTCCGAGAAAGTGCTCGAGGTGATGCTTTCCGAGTTCCCGAACGCCGAGCTCTATTGCGTGATCGATCATCTTCCTGAGGAGCATCGCCGGCACCTGAAAGGCCGGTCCATCAAGACGACCTATCTCCAGCACATCCCCTTCATCGACCGCATCTACCGTTATACGCTGTCGCTGATGCCGTTTGCCATCGAGCAGTTCGACATGTCGCAGTATGACGTCGTCATCAGTAATTGCCACGCTGTGGCAAAGGGCGTGATCACCGGCCCGAACCAACTCCACATCTGCTATTGTTACTCACCGATGCGCTACGCATGGGATCTGCAGGCACAATACCTCTCGGAATCCGGTTTGAAGTTTGGGTTGCGGAGCCTGATCGCGCGGTGGCAGTTGCACCAGATCCGGACTTGGGATCACCGGGCAGCACAGAACGTCGATCACTTCATCGCCTGCTCGAATTATATCGGCCGCCGCATCAGCAAGGCCTATCATCGCGAATCGACAGTGATCTATCCAAATGTCGCGGTCGGAGACTTTGTCATCGGTGGTTCCCGTGAAAACTTCTACCTAACGTCCTCACGCATGGTCCCATATAAAAAGATGCAACTGATCGTCGAAGCTTTTGCCAAGATGCCCGACCGGGAGCTAATCGTAATTGGCACCGGCCCGCAGTTCGATCGATGCAAAGCGCTTGCCGGTCCCAACGTCCACTTGCTCGGCTATCAGCCGCACTCGGTGCTGCTCTCACACATGCAGCGTGCCCGTGCCTTCATCTTTGCCGCGGAGGAGGACTTCGGCATCACGCCGGTCGAAGCGCAGGCTTGCGGCACACCGGTCTTGGCCTTCGGCCGCGGTGGCGCGGCGGAGACGGTGATCGACGGTGTCACCGGGTTGCTGTTCGAGGAGCAAACCATCAGCGCCATATGCGCAGTCGTCGAGGAGTTCGAACTCAACGAAGACAGCTTCGATCCGCTAACCATTCGCGAGCACAGCCTTAAGTTTTCAACGGAACGGTTCCGCGCTGAGTTCAGGCGGTACGTCGACACGAAATGGCAGGAGCACCGGGAGCGCCTGAACCTATCAGCGCAAGCACCCGTTCCTCAGATCACGAACGAGCCGGCGCCGCGTGTGCTTGCTCTCAGCTAGGGGCTTGATCGTATGAAGCGTGCGCTTATTACCGGGGTGCTCGGACAGGACGGTGCCTACCTGGCGCGGCTTCTGCTGACAAAGGGCTACCACGTCCATGGTAGCTATCGCCGGACGAGCACCCCTAATCCTTGGCGTCTCGAGGAACTCGGGATACGCAACCACCCCAACCTGTCACTCTGTGTCAGTGACATCACCGATCCAGGGGCGTGCATCCGGCTTCTGGACAGCGTGCGGCCGAACGAGGTCTACAACCTCGCCGCGCAAAGTTTCGTCGCCGCGTCGTTCGACCAGCCGGTTGCTACGACCGAGGTGGACGGCATCGGCACATTGAATCTACTCGAAGCAATACGCTCAATCGACCGCACGACACGGTTCTATCAAGCGTCATCGGCCGAGATGTTCGGCCTAGTGCAAGCCGTGCCGCAATCGGAGCGTACACCGTTCTATCCTCGCAGCCCTTACGCGGTCGCCAAACTCTACGCGCACTGGATGACGATCAACTATCGCGAGTCGTATGGGCTGTTTGCAAGCTGCGGCATACTTTTCAACCACGAGTCGCCTCTGCGCGGCCTCGAGTTTGTCACTCGCAAGATTTCCGACGCCGTCGCCCGGATTGCTACGGGCGAGGACATCGTGCTTGAACTCGGCAACCTCGACGCTCTTCGCGACTGGGGCTACGCTGAGGAATATGTCGAGGGCATGTGGCAAATGCTACAAGCCGAGCGTCCCGACACCTATGTCTGTGCTACCGGCGAAACGGAGTCGGTCCGCAACTTCACGACCATGGCATTCCATGCTGCCGGGATCGATATTGTCTGGCACGGCGCTGGTGAAGCCGAACGCGGCCTATGCGCGCGTACGTCGCGCGAACTAGTCCGTGTCTCGCCTGAGTTTTACCGTCCGGCAGAGGTGGACGCGTTGATGGGCGATGGTAGCAAGGCGGCACGCGATCTCGGTTGGCGTCCAACGACGACCGTGCAGGAGCTTTGCACGATGATGGTGGAGGCCGACATGCGTCGACAACGGCAAACCAGCCGCGGTGGCAGCGAGCCACCCGCGCATCGGCCTGACCGCCGGATCGCCGCGCCCACCACGCTGGCCGCGCGCGTCGCGCCACCAGAACCGGTCGCATAGCCATAGTCTCCGGCTAGCAAGGGAAAATCCCCTGAACTCGCGCATCGAAGCACTCTGCAGCACCCGGACACTCCTGACCGGGGTTCTCTGGAACGGGCTTGGGCGCGTTCTGCCGATTATCGTCGCATTGCTGACGACGCCAGTTCTTATCCGTCATCTCGGCATCGATCGATGGGCGTTGTTCACACTCGCACTGAGTTTAGCGGGTAGCTTCGGCATTCTCGACTTTGGTGTCAGCGCCGCGCTCACACGGGCGCTAGCGGAGCGGATAGGCACGCCGGAGGAGCGCGAAGCGCCGCCGATCATCGTTGTGGCAATAGCATTACTGACGCTCACCAGCTCTGCGAGCGCCATCCTGGTCTGGATATTCACTTCACAAATTATCGACCATTTGCTGAATGTGCCACCGGGTCTGCGCCAGGAGGCAATAAACGCTTTCCACGTGCTGTGTCTCTCGGGGCCGCTCATCGTCGTTAATAGTGCGCTTTGGGGTGTTTTATCCGCCTTTCAGCGATTTCGTGCCGTCATCCTCTCCAACATACCGGTTAGCGTCTTGTATTACGTCGGCCCGATGGCAATTTTACTGATACGGGATAGCTTGGCATGGGTCATAGCGACGTTGGTCGTCGCACGGCTATTACAGGCAATCATTTGTGGCGTACTCGTACTACGAGTTGTGCCGGGCCTACGCAACTGGCCTCGCTTCGATATGAGACTGTTGAAGCCGCTCCTACGCATCGGCGCCTGGGTCACCGTATCGAACGTACTTTGGCCCGTGATGCTCTACGTTGACCGCTTCGTCGTCGGTGCGACCTTGTCGCTCGCGGCGGTCTCCTACTATTCGACATCCTTGGACCTCGTGATGCGCCTGCTTATGGTACCGATGGCGGTCGCGGCCGTGCTGTTTCCGGCCGTTGCCACCAGCCACCGGACAATGCCAGAGCGGACGCGCGCCCTGCTACGCACCGGCGTCCTGGCAACTGCGACTGTGGTGTTCCCCGCATGCGCCATCCTGGCCGGGCTATCTCACGAGTTGCTCTCGTTGTGGCTGGGCGCGCGCTTCGCAGTCGACGGTGGGACGGTTCTGACGATTGTAGCCGTTGGCATGTACCTCAACTGCATCGCCATCATGCCCGGCACGTTGACCGACGCGATCGGCCGGCCCGAGATCGGCACGATCACCCTGCTCGTTCAGGCAGTCCTGTTCCCGCCTGTCGTGATGCTCATGGCGGTGCGCTTCGGTATCGAAGGCGCCGCCCTTGCCTGGACACTGCGCGCCCTGCTCAATTGCGCCGCCCGCCTGCTGATCTGCTGTAGACTCGGACCAGCCGCCTCTCCAGTCGTCTCAAAGTTGCTGATCGTAAGTTTCGGCGGCGCCGCGGCGCTAGTGCTCTGCGCCTCCGCCGGCCCGCTCGCCTTAAGGCTGTCGGCCGTGTTGGGACTGTCGATCGCGGTGCCTGTAGTCAATATCGGCCTGCTGCTTGAGGCAAGCGAACTCGCCCAGGTTCGCCAATTCGTTCGCAATCGGTTGCCAGGGGTGAGCGCCGCACGGCCGGTGCGACAGACGTGAAGGCTGGTACCGGTGACGTGCTGTGTAGAAGATGCGGGAGGGTTGCAAGTCGTGGCGCCTTGGTGGGTCGGTGTCACGGCCTTGCAGAGTTTTGGGTATGAGGTTTTCTCTGATTACCGCCACTCTCAATCGGACGATCGAGTTGGTGGCCCTGCTAGAGTCACTTTCAGCACAGACATTCTGTGACTTCGAAGTGATTATCGTCGATCAGAACGAAGGGGACCGCTTGGTTCCAATCCTGCACGCCTTTCCAAACTTGCGGCTGACGCATCTACGGTGCACGGTCAAGGCGCTGTCGGCGGCCCGCAACCTCGGCATTGCCGCATGCACTGGCGAGTTTATTGGTTTTCCGGATGATGACTGTCTGTATCAACCTGACACGCTGGCGCGCGTCCACGCACGGTTCGCGGCCGAGCCTGATCTGGCTGTGCTGTCGGGTCCGGCAATTGCAAGCGACGGTCAACTGAGCTCCGGGCGCTGGTCTCGGTCGGCGGGCCAGATCACGTTGATGACCGTGTGGACGACCGTCATCGCATTCAACCTCTTTATCCGCCGTGCCGAGGTGACGGCGGTGGGCGGGTTTGACGAAGCGCTCGGTGTTGGCGCACGGTTCGGCTCGGCCGAAGAAACCGATCTGACTATTCGCCTCATTCGTGCCGGCAGGCGGGGAGTCTACGACCCCGGCCTGCGTGTGATTCATCCGCAAAAGCAACTAACCTTGGCCGCGACTGCACGTGCGTTCAGCTATGGGGCGGGCTTGGGCCGGGTGCTTCGCAAGCACCAGGTCGCAAAGCTGATTGCCTGGCAGTTTTTCTTGCGCCCGGCCGGCGGTGTGCTCTGGAGCCTAGTGCGCCTCCGTCTGCTGCATGTGAAGTATTACTGGCGCACGTTGCTTGGCCGGCTCAGCGGCTACTTCACCACGATCGCCCAATAAAGCCTCGACAATACGCCACGTGCCCGTAGCAGGGCCAGGCCCTGATCTCAGCCGGCTCGCCGGGGTTCCCGCTCTAATCCGACCGCTGAACGAGGATTGTGATGGGCTCGAGTACCGGCACCTCGAGCCGCGCGTCGACAGGTTGTCGCGTCCGGCGACGCAAACGGTCCTGGATTGGCTGATCGATCAGCGCATGAAACGCGCCGCCGGCGGCGACCGCGAGCACGGCAAACCCCGCGGATGAGATCCAGCCGACCGGCATCACGTTTAGATGCAGCATCACGACTGCGATGAGTGTCAACACCGAATAGTTTGTGAGGTAGATAGCATAGGAGGCAGTGCCAAGCCAGACCAGTAGCTTCGGTACCGGTACTTGCCGGTCGAACTCGATAGCAGCACACCCGAATATCAGGAGGCCGGGTCCGAGCCCATAGATCAGCAGCCGTTCTGGACCAAGCAGATGATGGTGCACTGCATCCTCGAACACCATGCCACCAATGAATAACGTGGTACCCGCCAGCAAGAGCGCGCCCAGGACCGCAACCGGAAGGCGTCGGCGCAGTTGCTCGTGCTGGGCAATCACCGCGCAGATCATCCCGATCCCGAATTCGAGGCAGATTGGGCGCAGGTAGTACGTGCCCAGCCATGTCTGAGAATGCCATACGCCGACCAGGGCCAGGCCGGTCGCAAGCTGCCAGCAGGCCAGTGCAACTAGGCCGACTGGGCGGCTGACGATTGCCACCGCAAACAGGCCGTAGAAGAACATCTCGTACGTCAGCGTCCATGTGACGTTGACAAGGGCCGGCTGCGCCTGCGGCAGCAGCATGAAGCTGGCCGCAATGTTCGACGGTGCGAGCTTGCCCAGTTTGGCTATATTGCCAATCGGCAGCGTATAGATCATCAGCGCTAGGGCAGTGAGTATCCAAACACTGGGCAGTAAGCGGCATAGCCGTTTATACAAGAAGCTGTATAACCGAACGGGTCGCCCCAGGTCCTTGGCGTGCATTGTCGTGATGATGAAACCGCTCAGGACAAAGAACAGGTCAACGCCGCAGTCACCGACCGCAAAAGCACCACCGAACGGAATTATACCTGCCCGGGCCGAGAAAACGTCCTGAAGATGATATAGCAACACAAGGAGCGCCGCGACGCCCCGGATTGCTTCCAATGTTTTGAGCTTCTTCACCGTTTCGGCGCCCATGCGCGTGCCAAGCGACACAACGGGCCCCGCCGTCGTGGGCAACCATAGACTAACTGTCCCTGCTTGGCCACCAGGATGCACAACTCAGTTTGGTATAGCCGTAAGAGCCGAATACCTGCCAAAGTCCGTCCCTCAGTAACGAGCCTAGCAGGACGATAGCGTGCCAAATACAGGCGGCAAACTTGACCCAAAGGACACTTGCAATAGCTTTGGGGTAAGATGCGCGGCTCTGACGTGCTATCCGCGTTTAGTCTAGATGATCAGCGCGAGGGCGGTCAGGATCAAAACACAAGGCAGCACGCGGGAGAGCCGTTTATACAAGTAGCGGCACCCGGGTCGTCCCAGGTCCTTGGCATGTTTCATGTCGTGAGAAGCCCACTCGGGAGAATGAACGGGTCGACGCGTGCGGACACCATGCTACGCGGCGGGGGCCCATCCTCAACGGCACCAGCCTGCGTGAGCCTTCGGTGCTTGCGGCCCTGAATGCATAAATCATCGGGGCATGCCCTCAGGCACCGAGCCCTTGCCAGTAGCCGCTCTTCAGCGTCAAGTCTCGCACGACTATGTCGCTCCAGATACGGTCGGAAGACCGCACCTAAAAGGGTAGGCCTACTTCGAGACTTAAGTGGTAGTGAGCTCTCGCGTTCATCGGAACCCGTTAGCCGCCAAATGTGATACCCTCGTTGTCAGCTGCTACGGGAACGATCCAATGTATGACTTCGAATGGCATAAGGATCACGGCGAGAAGACGACAACGTCTGCCGAGAGGATCATCGACCTGCTTGCACCGGTCTTTGATATGGACGCAGTTTTGGATGTTGGGTGTGGTGATGGGCGTTGGCTTGCCGCATTCTGGGCGAGAGGCGCCACTACCATCCTTGGTGTAGATGGTCCTTGGACCGATATGACGCGATTGCTGATTCCGGCGGATCAGGTCGCGATTCACGACCTTACCCAGCCTTTTGACCTTGGCCGCCGGTTTGACATGGCTCTCAGCCTAGAGGTTGCAGAACAC